>DAOUQC010000007.1 GCA_030625775.1 Verrucomicrobiota bacterium | reverse complement strand
ACCAACTTCTTCACCGGTGACGATACTTTCAGACTGAACGGCGAGCAGTGGAATGTCCCAAAAACACTGAACGGACGCCCTTTCTACACCACTTATGCCATCACCGATTTCGCACTAGAGTTCCTGGATGAAGCCACCGCCAAGGATCAGCCCTTCCTGCTCTACACAGCCTTCAACGCGCCTCATTATCCCCTGCAAGCACCCGAGCGTGAGGTCAAAAAATATGAAGGTAAATACGATGGAGGCTGGGATCAATTGCGCATACAAAGACATCAACGCCAGTTGGATTCCGGCCTTCTACCCGCCAAATGGAAACTCAGCCCCCGGCCGGATCACATCCCCGCTTGGGACAGCTTGAGCAAAAAAGAGCAGCGATGGGAAGCTGATCGAATGGAGGTCTTTGCCGCCATGGTCGATATCGTGGATCAAAATGTCGGACGTCTAGTGGATTATTTGAAAAAGAAAGGCATCTACGACAATACCCTATTTCTCTTTTGCTCCGACAACGGCGCCTGCCCTTTCGAACGAACCCGGGGCCGAAACCTTAAACCTTGGGATCCCAATTCCTACTGGACCTATGACGCCAGTTGGGCCCATGCCGGCAACACTCCCTTCAGGCTCTACAAACAAAATCAACATGAAGGCGGAATTTCGTCACCGCTTATCGTGCATTGGCCCGACGGATTAAAAACCAAGCCTGGTTCCATCACCAACCAGCCCGCCCACCTAATCGATTTCATGGCCACCTTTATAGACCTTGCTGACGCCAATTATCCCCAACAGATCGGTGATCGCCAAATCGATCCCCTGCAGGGAAAATCCTTGCTACCGATTTTCAAAGGTGAAACGCGTACACCCCACGAAACGTTATATTTCCACTTCGGAACTGACCGCGCCCTGCGTCAGGGGCCATGGAAAATTGCCTCGGCCAAAAGGGGGCGCTGGGAACTCTACAACATCGATGATGACCGCACCGAAATGAACGACCTGGCTTCACAACATCCGGATCGTGTCGAGACGATGTCAAAAGAATGGTTCCGCATCGCCAAAGACGTCGAACGACTTAAAGGTAAAAAAATTGCACCGGTCGGGAAAAAAATCCACCAACTGAACTTCCGCAAAGACACCAGCTCGGGGTCAGCAAAGAAGTAAACTGCAAAATTTTTCCCTATGCGCCCGCCTGTGGCAGGCATCACTCTTCCCTCGCCTCCAATTTCCTCACCCGAACGCTCTGGTAGCTCACTGTGGTTTTCCCTTCCGGCCGCACATAGCCTGCCAGAGCCATCCGCGTATTGTCTCCATTGTGATGTCCGGTCATCTCAACATCCGCTGTATTCAACCTGTGCCCGTCCACACTCACATTCCACAACACCCCCTGACACTGCAGGCCTATCAGGACCGGCTCTTTGCGTTTGATCTTAGTCGACCACTCAGGAGAAAAACGCCAACGCACTGCTTCCAGTGACAGCTGGTCATTGGCAATTACACGCAATTTCAAGCAATCCCAATGCTTGCCGTTCCAGGGACGCGTACTGAGCCAAATGCCATATCCCGTCGTCCCCCAGATCCCCCCGGCAGGTCCAACTTTTGCCTCAATTTCATAATTTCGCCCCAGCACAAAAGGATGTTCGGCAACGTAACGATACGAATCTGATTGAAACTTCAAAGCGCCTCCCGCATCGGGTAAGCGCTTACCTTCAAGCACTTTCCACAAATCCGCCGAGTCTGTCGGCCATAATGTGACCCACTCCCCCGCCTCCCACTGTTTCCTCATCTGCAACAAGGCAATTCGATTGCGCAAAACCCGCCGTTTTTTATCACTCAAATCTGTCTGGGCAAGAACGGCTTCATACTCACTCAGCGCTTCATCATACAAAGCCTGGTCTATATAATTTTCAGCATTGTGAATCCGCGAATCCTGCAAGCCGATTACCGCCCTAAATTCCAGATCCTCACAATCCACCTTCCATATCTCGATTACTTTTTCATGAAGTTTTCCATTCAGTTTTTCCCATAAACCCGGCAGCACATCATCATAACCCGCCCGTTGAGAAAGAATCATTTGATAAGTCCAATAAACCTGTTTTCTCGCCGTATTTTCCACACTCTCCACCTTGCCCGCATCTGCCAGATAGCCATCCAGCATTGTCATCAATTTATGGTAAACTTCTTCATCGCGATAATATTCCACCTTGTCTGATGACTCTTTCGCAAATTGCTGCTCCACCAGCATTTGCATCCACGGCAGATAGGTGTCGTAGCGTTCAGTATCCATGCAGTGTCCAGCGAACTCCCCCAGCATATCACGACTGCCATGCCAGCGCGGATACAAGCCGAATTTGTAGTTAGTCATTGCCGTCCAATTATCAATCTGGGCATCCATTGAACGATCCCACCACATACGCATTTCTTTCAATGGGTCATCACTACCCCCCATACTGACTTTTATCATCAAAGCGGCGGCAAAAGGATACTCAGGTGCCAACTCCCAGGACTTCACCAGCTCCTCCCGGGCTAGAGCCGAATGTTCTCTAAAACCCTTCCACCCCGCCTCGCTCACCTTGTTGGAGTAGCCGCTGCCACGACTTTTCCAAGCTGCTAGCAACTCGCCATATCCTCGCATCCAATGCACTGCCCATTCCGGCATGGCAGATTTCTCGAATACTTCAGCGATTTTGAAAACGTATCGCTTAGTGAATTTTTTTCCATCACCCCGCACTAACAGATGATCCAGCATCCACACCTGCTCCCCCTCAAAACACCCCGCTTCACAGGCTCGCTTCAATCTCCGCAGCACTTCCGCATCGGTTGGACGTCGATCCTCTTCTTCATCGCCATACTCGACCTTGACCGATTTATCCAGTTCCGCCATCAAAGCCCAGACCGGACTCAAATCCGATGATGTTCCAATATCTTTCGAAGCTTTGATCAGGATATTAAAATGATTCAAACCCATGTCGCAGGAGCGCGATACTAGATAGAGCAGCAAGGGGTCATCACATTTTTTGCGCACCAGCCCCGCCCCTATCTCCTGCCATTCTGCTTTGCTCAGTTGCCCCCATTTTGTCAGCCAGGTTGAAGGGAAGGCCTCCACCGCCTGCAATCCCTCTTTTTCCCAGGGCTTGCCTGCCAGCCGGGCTTTCATCGGCTGATCCAAATTCTCGTCAAACCATTGCTTCCAGAGTTTGTCATTGTCATTCTCTGTTCGTGCTGATTTTTTTACCACAATAGGGGCCACCGGCGGCTTCTCTTCCTGGATGCCAATTTCGGTCAGCTTGAAATTTTTCTCTGCGGCACGGTACATTCCCATCACCGACACCACTATGACCGCAATCACGGTGACAGCACCGGAGACCATCCCCGTCACGGCTGCCGAGCGGCTTTTGCCTTCAATCGAAACCACGACAACAAAACCCAAAATCAGCGCAATCAATGCCGCCAACATCGCCAGGCCTCCCAAAACCAACCCCGCTGCCGACATCGTCGCATCCTCTTGAAATAAGAGAAACAAGGAGGCTCCCACTGCAAAAATCGCTACACCTCCACTGCAGGCCGCCAGCATGCCAAGAACCCCGCCAGAGCCTCCCCCTTCTATGCGATGGCGTTCTCTGGAGTTTGGCAAGGGAGGTATGTTACTGTTACTCATTTTTTAATGCTGTTATTACCAGCAGGAAGCTTGAATTTATTTTCAATAAATATTAAAGTTTGGCAGCCAGAACCTTGGCAAGTTGTTCTTTATCAACCACCACAATGGCCGATCCACCTTTTACCTTATCGCCCAATGGGTACTTGCGTATGAGCTTGCCCGCTGTGTCAATTCTGAAAACAGCCCCCCCCGCCGCCACGAAGTAGCTCTTCATTGCAGGAACATAGTGGATATCGGATGCCGATGAAAGCCCGACTGTTTTCATGTCAAAAAACACCCCTGTGTGTTTTCCCGTTTCGCTGGAAAATTCCGAGATCGTAGATTTTTGTGTATTGGCAACTAAAACATTAGCGTGATGCCCTACAGCAAGCCCCATGGAGCGCTTGAGGCTCGGCTCTGCTTTGGCACTCAACCAGAACGCCCGGGCACTGCGCTCTGCCAACTCAAATTTTGCCAGCTTCCGCTCAAAAACCTCGATCACGTAAGCTTCATCTCCAACCACATCCAAGCCGACCACTATACTCATATCCTTGGCCGCAATAGGCGTAGTCTCTCGCCCGCTTTGCACATCGTAACGATAAATCACCCCCATCGTGCCTCCGGCAATCAGCAGCTCATCTACACCTCTCATGCGCAGCTTGCCCGGACCAAATCGGCCGATCAAACCAGTGAAATCCTCAACTACAAAACCTTCTTTCCCTTCTTTCGCAGACAAGCTCACCACATTCTGCCCCCCATACCTCAAGCTCGCATACAACTTGCCTGATTGATCCACTGCAATGCCTCTAGGCCCCTCGCTGGCTTTGAAGGCATGCAAAATTTTCACCTCCCCCGAACTCAAATTAAGCGCCGCGATCACATTTGATTCCATCGAAGCAATCAAGACATAATAGCCACCTTCCGCCGCGTCAGCCTGTACCGCTTTGTTACCGTCCGCCCGGACCAATAGCGAAATCTGTGTAATCACCAGGGCCACTATCAAAACATGAATATAGCTCGCAAAGGGTCTCATATCATATATGTCTACAAATTCCTAAGCCCAGGGTCAAGCGAATCAAAAACTACTCTATTGATTACAAAATCCGAACATTTTTGCAATCGCCACTGTCCAAACTTGAAAGCACATTAATCTCATGAAAATTATCAATTCTCTTATTATCGGTGCGCTGGGTGCGTTCTCCACCATTTTCCTCCTCAATCCCGGAGCTGGACTCTTTTTTGAAATTCCCGACAATTTTCCCATTATCGGAAATCTCGATGAAGCCGCTGCCGCTGCTCTTTTGATCAGCTGCCTGGCCTACTTTGGTTTTGACGTAACCAAGCTGTTCAAAAAAGCGCAGGGGAGCAGCGATCAGACAACCACCAAAGGTAAAGCGCAGGACAAGGTCATTGACGTTGAAACCGTCGATCACTGAGAATGCGAATAAACTTTGCCTGCATTTTTTCAAGGTAATCCACTATCTTACTCCGGAATCGCATTCAGCGTATAGAATGCTTCCGGATGCAATAAGTGCAAACCGCCGTCCTTTGCCTTTACTCCCTCGGTATGGAGTTCGTGCACATACCCCTCGCGCAAGCCCTCACAGAGTAACAACACATTCATACCGTCCTCGCTCACTTCAGCACTAACGATCTTAACCTGCTTCGTATCCAGCTCATCCCCTCCGTAAGCCTGCTGATAAGGATATGTGTAACTAGACATGGCATACGACTTCACACTGCCCGCCGTCTTCATATCCACCGGCTTGGTGAACGTTAAACGAAAACCCTTCGGCTGCGCTTCCATCGTTTTGATCTCGAAGGGCATCTTCCCCGTCCACACCAGCCTCTCCAATCCATAACTTCTCGTGCCGAGTGAATTCCATCCGCGATTTGATTCGCCAATCACCATGGAGCCATCTTGCAGATACTCCATCTGCAACACCGCACTCTGCATGCCTTTGCGGAAATGAAAGCAGGCGCCCTGGTATTCCCCCTTTACTTTTTCCAAAAATACCCGGCTGATAAACGACATCGTAAACTCTCCAATGAACAGCTGATTCTCAAAGGGGCCGAATTTACCTCCCGTCCGGTCACAACGAATGCCCGTCGTGCTGTTACCGATCTTGTTATAGGGAAACCACACCGCCGGCGGCACGTATCCCTTCACCTGCTTCACCGCCTGCGCCGTGGTGATTCCCTTCGGAGGTTTTACGGCCAGCCCCTTCAATGGTGATTCCAACCTCTCCGCATCCCGCAGAGAATCCTGATGCCCATGGAAAACTCCCTTGCGCAAATGAATCAGCGGACCGGCCGCCCACCAGTTGCCCTGCTGATCTGTGGCAAAAACATCCCCTGACGCATTCGTCCCAATGCCAAAAGGTGATCGCATCCCCGCACTCATCGGCTTCAGCTTCCCTCCCGGCTTCTGCATCATCGACCAGCCGCGCCAGTGGTATTTTTCCGTCCCCTTGAAACCGGTCATTTTCTGACCACTGCCTATATTGATGTTCAAAGTGATCCACATATTCCCCTTGGGATCGAACACCGGGCCATAAGCGTATTCATGATAGTTACCCGACACCGCCCAGCCCTTCGCCGCGGTCAGATAAACGTCCGCCACTCCGTCACCATCGCTGTCTTGCAAGCGCGTCACTTCACTGCGTTGCGTGGTGTAAAGTGCTCCATCGTGCCAAGTCAAACCAAGCGGCTCATGCAGACCAGCCGCAAAACGTTTCCACTTATAATCCTTGGCCTCTTTAGAAGTCTCTGTCGGGTTTTCCAGTATCCACACCTCCCCTTTCCGGATCGCCACCGCCAGGCGTCCATCCGGCAGCACAGCCAGCCCACTCGCCTCCATCTTCAAACCCTGCGGCAGGGGATAAGGCATCAGCTGATAATAATCACTCTCATCGGCCTGAAGCTTCCCCCATGCCATGCCTAGCATCAAAATGCTGACAAATCGCTTGACCCTATTCTTTTTAAACAAATTCACCATGTCAGAACCTCCTCGATCACTGCTTTTTCATTTTCAAACTTTACAGTTTTCACCTTGCTTCCCTTTTTCAACCCACGGAAATAAGTCCCCATTTCTTTATTTTTACCTGTCAAAACCACAGTCCGCTTAAGACCCTTGTTCTGCTTCATCGGCTCAAGGCGATCCTCCACGCTAATCCCCTTCCATTGATACAAAAAAGTCGGCACACCTTGTTTATCCAGACGAAAACCCTTCATCTCAAACCCTGCCTCTGGCCCTAAGCTCTCAGGCACTTGTTTCAAAACACCGCTATTCCATTCCCCCAACGGCATCCAGTCTCCCAACACTTCTACCTTCTCCCCCAAGGGAACCGCTGGTGTGCAATAACGATCATCCCAAGTTCCCAATGCATCGACAAACTTCCCTCTCCATGCGATTTTCCACCGTACCTCTTCCGCATCAAAAGCAGCATTAATCCCGCCCGGAAATCCCACCGCAATCGCCTGGGTTCCCACCCCTTCCAAAAAAGTGCGGAACACAATCGGTCGCCCTTCTTTGTCCGGCTTCATCTCGTAGTCATCCCCCTTCAACAAACCGTCCGGCAAACGTCGCTGATCAATTTCCTTCAGGTAAGTCCATAACTGTTCGATCTCCTGATTCGCTTTTTTACGCTCCAGAAACATCGGTGGCATCAAAGTCCCGGGATTGGTCGCCTGTGGATCCAACAACAGCTCCTTGAAATACTCAGGCCGCAAACGTTGCACCGTGTGGGTCAAATCAATCACCGGTGCACCGAGCGATTTTACCCCTTTCAATCCGTGACAGTTCACACAACCCAAGCCCTTCTCATTAGTCCCCATCAAGTCCCTGCCAAAATGTCCGCGCTGATATTTTGGCAAACCACTCACATCGATCTCCATCGGCACCTCTTTCACATCCACTTTTTCAAAGGCTGCAATCAAGTGCCCCACATCCGCTTTGCTAAACTGTGGCATGCGCGTGGACACATAGGGCCTCACTTCACCACCCTCACCCCACAGCATTTTTTCAAACCACTCAGGCGTCAGCTTGCGACCCACCATATCCAGCGGAGGTGCCAGATTACCCCAACGCCCCAACGACATCGCACCGATATCACGTACACCGAAAAAAGGTTCCCTCGAAGTCTCCGGCCCGCCCTTGCCGTCCCGAGAGTGGCAGGCGTAACAATCATAACGCATCATCGTATGATCGATCTTCTGCGCCAGTGATTCATTCCCCTGCTTCGACAAATATTTTAAAGCTAATTGCATCGCTTTTATCTGAAGCTCGTCCAGATAAAACCACGGCACTCCACCCTCCGATGGCACCTCCGCCAAACAACCTGCACGTTTCACAAACTCCAACTCCGCCAAGGCCTTTGCCGATTTCACCGATAGCTTTTCAGATCCCGGAGCCGCATGACAAGCCACGCATTTTTTCTTCAGAAAAACCTCATGACCGCGCTTGGCCAATTTGGCGTCCAGCACAAACTGGTTACCTCCATCAATCTCCGACTGCAGTTCTTTCGGAATCTTCACCTGCGGCCCCGATTTTAAATAGGTCGCCAGATTCGCCGCCTCCTGCTCACTCAACTTCATACCCGGCATCCGGCCCGACGGACGCAGATGTTGCGGACTCAATAAAAACCGGCCCAGGGCGTCTCGACTGTAACGATCCACCATGCTCAACGGTACCGATGGCAAACCCAGCAATTCCAATTTCACACCCTCCGGCAAACCTTTTGGCCGATAACCCGTCTCAGGCGCATGACAGGCTACGCATCCGGTCTCGTGATACAAAACCCGACCCTCTTCTTCATCACCTTTAGGCATCACTTTGACCTTTTTTTTCTGTGAGGCCAGGTAATGCTTCAAGGCCTTGATATCTTCCAGATTCCGATCCGCCCCTGCAAACAAGCTCGGCATGATCGTACCGCGTTTCACAAAACGCGGATTGCGGATCATCAGCTCTATGTCCAGCGCATCCATGCGCGAACCCACACCCTCCAAATTGGTTCCCTGACGCCCCTGCAGTCGAGTCTTCAATTTTTCGGGCGGCTTGTGACACCGCACACAATTCAATTCATTCAACAGCAGCATTCCCCCCTCCACCAGGTAGGTCTCGTCATCATCTGCCGAATAAAAACGCTCAAACCCAACCACCAAGGGATAATCCACCGGCAAAGCCTGTGCAGGATGAGCCGACACCCAGCCTGTACCCACAAACATCAGACCAAAAACTGCAAATGCTACTTTCATTCCTAATTCCTAATTTCAATCACCCTCTCGCCTCTTCCAACATCTTCATCCATGGGCCCATGTAATGGCCATGATCATGAAAAGTCCGACCACTCACCAGATTGCCGTCCACGACACAAGCTTCGTTGACAAAAATCCCACCGCAAACCTCCAAGTCAAACTGACACTTCGGCACCGTTGCCATTTTCCGCCCCTTCACACATCCCGCACGTGCTGGAATTTCCACCCCATGACACACGGATGCGATCGGCTTATTACTCTCAAAGAAATGACGTGTCACATTCAGCAAATCCTCATCCTCGCGAATATACTCCGGCGCCCGCCCCCCGCTGAAAAAGATGCCCACATAATCTTCCGCCATGATTTCAGCAAAACTCACATCTGCCTCAATTTGATACCCTTCCCACTCCTTGGTGATCGTCCAACCGGGTCGGTTTTCATGCATCACCATTTGATACAACCGTTTCTCGGGTGCTGCCACTACTGGCTCAAAGCCGCTCTCGATCAGACGGTAGTAGGGATACAAGGTATCCACCGTCTCCGTCGCATCACCAATAATGATCAATACTTTATCACTCATAATTTTTCTATTTTTCGTGGGACAGATTTCCATATCTGTCTGCTTTCCTCTTTTGTCAAAATCATAGTTTCACCCTGGTTTACACCAACTTCTCCAAATGAACCCGTGCCCGGTTAATCTCGTCCGCCACCTCTTTAGCCGTTGGCAAAATCGGAATCCCTCTTGGCGTCGGATGCATGAATATTTCCGTGTAACCTTTGAAATTCATTTTCTTCAAAGCCGCCACGATAGGTCCAAAATCAAGTTTGCCACGACCCGGCATTTGCATCAGTTCCTCTTCCTTTGGCATCTTTTTCATACAGCCCATGCCGTGCTGCCAGGCGTAAAACATCGCCAAGCGATCACCGAGGTCCTCGACTAGTTTCGCCAAGGCTTTCGCATCCATTCCCAGATTTTCCAAGTGATACGGGGCCAGCGCAATGCCCGCGTGTTTTGAATCTGTAAATTCAATAAACCACTTCAGCGAGTCCGCCGAATCCATAATGTTGTTGCCGTGATTTTCCATCCCGATCACCACACCATTTTTTTCTGCAGCTGCAATCTGCGGCTTCATTTTTTCCGCAAACACCTTCACCGCCGCTTTCAGCTCAGTCCCCTTCAGCTTCTTCGGACCACTGCCACCGCAAACGAGCAGGTCACCGCCCAATTTCGACACCACCTTCATCTCATCCTGCAAACCAAAAGGCCCCAGATCATAGCGTGTCGAGCAACCGAGCTTCACTCCATTTTGTTTCAACATCGCGGCAAACTTGTCATGCCCCATTTCCTCCACCTGTTCGCGTTGATTGCCATGCTTGCGTGGCCAGATATCGATATACTCGGTTTTCATTTCCGACATCAGCGGAAAAATTTCGGATAACGGCAACTCACCGAACATCGATGACCCCACTATGTATTTAAACTTAAATCCATCGGCCGCATTTGCTGTGTTCGTCGCCGCTGTCCAGGCTGGCGCTGCCGCCCCTGCCACTGTTTTGATAAAATTACGTCTCTTCATTTTCTGTTTCCTCTTTGTAGCATGAACATCTTGCCCATGTTCTGTTCTCTATCGTTAATTTTTCCCCGGTAACCACCACTCATCCAGCAACCGATTCAACTCCCTTGCCTTCGCTTCATTCATACCAATCAAATTCCGGGTCTCCCCTGCATCCTGCACCAGATCAAACAGCGCCGCTCCGGAAAGATAATTTCCCCAAGCCTTACCTTTTCCCACATGAGGCACGATCAACTTAAAATCTCCCTGCCTTACCCAGCGATAAGCGATGTCACGCTCAGGATGCCGAAGCGACGACGCGTCGCCGGGAAATATTTCACCAAAAACCGCTCGTTTCGGATTCAGCTTCTCAAGCCCTTTAGCCGACGGCAGCAAATCAATGCCAGGCAAATCCTTTGCGGGATTTTTCAGTCCCACCGCAGCCAACAAAGTCGGCACGATATCCACGCTGTTCACCAATTCCTCATGCGTCGAAGGTTTCACCACCCCATCCCAGCGAATCAAAACCGGTGTTCTCAAACCATCTTCAAAAGGCGAGCGCTTGCTCTCTTTAGTATGCGCAAATTCCTGAGGACGTTTATTTTCCCGGCGTTCGCTCGGCGTCCAGCCGTTATCAATGACAAAAACAAAAATCGTATTTTCAGCCAAGCCCATTTCTTCAACATGCATCACTAACTTGCCCACGGTTTCATCAAACTGACTGCAGCTCGCATAATAGGGAAGCCTATGCTCCGGCACCTCCTTCTTTCCCGAATACAGATCATAAAATTTCTTTGGTGAGTCATGCGGTTGATGTGGAAGGTAAGGCGCATACCAGACAAAAAACGGCTGTTCCTTTGATGCACAATCGTCAATGAAATCGTAAACAGGTGTCATCGTTTCCCTGCCAATCTTCAATCCCCAGTCCCCATTGCCATGAGCCACCAACTCTCCACTCGCCAACTTACGATTGCCACCAAACTTCTGACCCGGCACCGGCTTAAACACCGTCATTCCCTCAGTGAAACCCGCATTGCGGTAATGCCCCTCCCAGAACTTTCCGGTTTGCAGGCAACGATATCCCTGACCCGCCAACAGTCGCGGCAAAGTGTCCACCGATCGGATCAACTCAAAGCCGCGGCTCCTCACTTGCTCGTATTCACTGCGCGAAGTCATACGGTTGAAGGCCGAGTTGCCCGGTGGTGGATGATTATAATGAATCCCATGCTGATGCGGATACAATCCTGTCAACAAAGTCGCCAGCGACGGGCTGCACACACTCGTTGGCACGTAGCCATTCACATAGCGTGCTGACTGTGATGCCAGAAGATCAATGTGCGGGGTTTGCACTTGCGAATTGCCCATAAAACCAAAGTCACGATAGGTCTGGTCATCAGCGATGATCATCACGATGTTCGGCTTTTCCGAAGCGGCTTCAAGCAAACCAACGCTGCAAAACAACATCAAGCCACGAAGCCCCCATGCTAAAGGCAGGCCTCTCATTGACCTACCCTCCTCAACCAGACCTGATTCAAGCGCATCAGCTCGTCCCCATCAATTTCCGCGACCTCGGCCTTAAGCTTCACTTCTCCTTCAGACAGCTTCAAAGTCCCGATCATCTTGCGAACAAAGACCTCCCCGTTACTCGTTGGTTCCACTTTAAAATCAATCGCTGAATCCCCCGCCGACAATTTCATCACCCCTCCCATTTTCACCGGAGAACATCCGTAGGCAATCGTCACCTCATACCGTCCCGCTTTCAAGACATCCAATTGCCACTCTGCGTATTCCCCCGGCACTTTCCACCCATCAATGGTATCCCAATCATAACCGTCGAAAGTGTACTGCACATTCTCTCCTTCCCACTTCGCCCAGCTCGGCTGAATCTCGACTGGATTCTCCTCCACATTGCCAACCGGAATCGGTGCCGGGTGATAATCCACCCCATCTGTCACCTCGTTGAACCAACGCACGAACTCCTTACGCAAACGCTCAACCTGTTGCGGTTCTTTTGTCAGCAGGTTTTTCGTTTCGCCTGGATCCTTTTCCAGATCGAACAGCCTCCATTTTGATGCGCTCGGCTCACTTTTTGCCCCGAATATGCCCACCAGTTTCCAGCGCTGATCACTCACACTCCAGCGCCGATCCGGATTCGGAAAGTAGCGATCCCAAGTGTGGTAGACATACTCGTGGTGATTCTTGCCCTTACCGCTTTCCAGCAAGGTTACCAGACTTTTCCCATCAATCTTTCGATCCTCCGGAAGCGGCACACCCGCCAGTTCACAAAAGGTTGGTAGCATGTCCACATGGGATGCCTGGGCTTCCACCATTCCCCCAGACGGAAAATGCCCCGGCCAACGCACAAACAAAGGCGACCGCACCCCACCCTCATAGGGCTGTGATTTATATCCGTTCAAGCCTGCCTTGTAATGTTTGCTCACCCCGCCGTTGTCGCTCATGAACAGGACCACGGTATCTTTGCGCAAGCCCAACTCATCTATTTTCTCAAACAATTGCCCCAGATTGATATCGATACGCTCAACCAGGCCATAGATCCTCGCATCGCGCATCGCCAAACCTTTCTTCAAATACTTCTCGATCAGCTTGTCTCCCTCAGGCTGATCAAAATGGGAAGTATCCAACAGGAAAGGTGAGTGCGGCGCATTGTAAGCCAGGTAACAAAAGAACTTTTCCTTCCGCTCATGACTCGCTTCGATGAAATCCATCGCGGCATCGGTAAACAGATCCGTCACATACCCGCGCGCCTCCACCGGCTTCCCATTGTGGTAAATCTGATCTGGAAACTGGTACCTCTCCAAATGCCCATGGTAATGACCGAGGAATTCATCAAAGCCCCGCTGGTTCGGCTGGAATCCGTAATATTTACCCAAGTGCCATTTACCAAAAATACCCGTCCTGTAGCCGGCAGTCTTTAATAACTGCGCCACCGTGATTTCATTCTTGCCCAAAGTGTCTCCACCGAATCTCGTATTATACAATCCCGTGCGCAGATAATACCGACCCGTCATCAAACCCGCCCGTGTCGGTGCGCACACCGGCGCACAATAATAACGGGAAAACTGAACCCCCTCCTTAGCCAGTCGATCCATATTCGGCGTCTCGATATCCGGATTGCCGGAAATGCCCGTGTCCCAGTAACCCTGGTCGTCCGTCACAATCAAAAGAATGTTCGGTTGCTCAACTGCAATGGCTGAGAGCAATCCCCCACTCGCAAAAACGCCAAGTATCAAAACGGCGATACGGCCTTGGACAAATTGAAATAGATCACTCATGAAACGGGGGGATGCTTTGGGGCGGGCTTTGGACTTGCAGAACCTCACCATGAAGCGATACTTCCACAATAGCAATTTAACCCCGATTTTGTAGCATTTTGCCCAAATTCTCTCAAGACCTGCGCATCGGCGTCGCCCTGCAATCCGGCCCCAGTTATGCCGTCGAAATTTTCCACGGCATCGTCGATTTTTCCCGTGCGGTGGGAAACTGGCAACTGGAAGTCGACAGCGACTTCCACTTCGGCCCTCGCCCTGTCAGTCTTGACTCCAAGTGGACCGGTGACGGAATTATTCCGCTCAGCGGTGAAAATCGCATCCTCGATGCCGCGTGGCTGAAAGACTCCGGCATCGCGGTTGTCAACGCTACCGGCTGGTTCGACGAATACCCCGGAGCACCCATCATCTTCTGGGACGACATCCAGATCGCCCAACTCGCCGCCGAACACTTGGTCAGTCTGGGACTCGATCGTTTTGCCTACTTCGGCCCGGAACGTTTCGAGCCCGCCCATCGCCGCGCCCACACCTTCCAGCAACTACTCAAAAAAGCCGGGAAAAGCTGTCAGCTTTTTGAATGGACGGAACAACACATGTCCGACGTCGTGGTGAGAAGCCGCAAAGACTGGCGCAATGCTATTAACTTTATCCAGCAATCCCTGAAGCAACTCGAGCTCCCCACAGGAATTCTCGCCAATACCGACGTTACTGCATCCCTTGTTACCCAAGCTGCCGAGGAAATGGGCCTGCGCTGCCCCGACGACCTTGCCATCATGGGAATCTGGAACGACAAAATCGTCTGTGAATCCAGCCAACCTCCACTCACCAGTATCGAGATCGACTATCACAAATTTGGATACGACGCCGCCACAATCCTGCACCGCATGATCACCGAGCCCAATTTTCAAGCCCCCAAAATCACTCGCAGCGGAGGCCGCAAACTCATCCCACGCGAATCGACTGACTACCTCTCCTTTGACGACGAACTCATCGCCTCTGCGCTGCGTTACATCCGCCAGCACGCTCCACTTCGTCCCATGTCCGTGAGCGAAGTGATCGACCAAATTCCCATGTCGCGCAGCAGCTTCACCGCCCGCTTCAAAAACGCCGTCGGGCACAGCTCCAAAACCGAAATCACCCGCGTCCGCCTTGATCAGGTAAAAAAACTCCTGCAACAAAGCGACTGGACCATTACCCGCATCGCCGAAGAATGCGGCTTCGATTCCAGCCAGGATTTATCACGTCTGTTTCGCAAGCAATTGGGGCAAACACCGTCAGAGTATAGAAACACCTAGTCTGGATACATTTCACGCCGGTTTCACTCAAACCTCAGAAAAAAGGGGAGAACCTACCAACCCCCGGTCTCATAGGTCGCCACTATCGGCCGGTGATCCCTCCAGCCCGGCACTTTGGCGAAGCGCATCATGAGGTCCACCATGCCCGAACCTTCTTCCACCACTTTCAATCCCTCGGGGTGATGGAACACATGATCAATACGAGTGTGCGCATAATAAGTCTCACCAATCGAAACCGTGCCATCAGCTAAAACGCTCATCGCTTCACTGTAGAGAGCATCTCCCTCCTTCCCCGCCAGATCGGGATCAAAATTGTAATTCAAATCCCCTGCCATGATTCTAATTGGCTCATTCCTCTCGGACATCCATGACACAGCTCCTTTGATATTATTCACCGTATCCTCCATACCCCGCGCCGGATGAGGCGAATGAACTCCCAGAGCAAATACGTCACGGTCATCCTCTCCCTGAAAAAACACCCCGATCATTGATCTGCCCCCCGCCGTCTTTGATTCCGCTTTCGCTCCCGGCAATCTGGACAACACCGCAAGAGTTTGCTGATGTCCTGTCTCCACGCTAAGGGCACACCAATCACTACCCAATTTGCTGGCAATCGCTTTAGCTTGCTCCATCGAATTCAGCTCCTGCAAAACAATCACCTGGGCCGTCAACGGTTTCAGCACCTCGACAATCCGCTCAATATCCAGATCCCGCACATTCTTGTTTTTTGCCGGGGCAAAATAACCCACGTTCCAAGTGACCAAACGCAACTCACCCAGCTCCAGATCACTCACCTCGAAACGTTGCGCCGGTCGCCACCAGGCCCACCCGCTCGCAGCAGTGAAAAAAACCAATACAAAAAGCAAAATCAGCCGACGCCTCATAAACCTACATTTTGCCTTTCCCATAGTTGTCATATTAGCGCCTGCACCTCCACCCATTTGTTTGAAACCTTAAAATAATCCTCACGCCCCTCTTCGCTGTCCATTTCCAATTATCAATTGTCCAATGCCTCCTTCGGCACACGAAATATTCGATAGACCCTCACCGTCCAGTATACCGAATACAGCATAATAAAAATAAAAGGCGGCCAGAACAAATCCTCACGCAATAATACAGGATCCGACATGTTTGCCTGCAACACCAACAGGCCCACCACAAATATGAATGCGAACATGAGAGCACCCAACTTGTAAAGCTGTTCACACAACATCGTCATCGACTTAGCCCTGTTCTCATCCTGCAACCAGTAGTCCTTATTCGGCAGATTGACCCATCGGTCCGGTGTGACTCGCATCAAACCAGGCGCAAAAAAGAACGCCACAAAAAGCACCATATCTACCCCCGTCATGATGAGAGCGTTGGTCCCGGCAGAAGCCCATCCGTTCGGCTCTCCACCTGCACCAAAATGAATTGCCATTGTCTCCGGCCCTACAAACAGAACCGCCACGATGAGAACCAGGTTCGCAATGAAGCTGATGATGAAAATCTTACGCATGCCTTCTCCTTTTCTTTGATTGCGTAATTTTACCCACAATCACAAAAACTACGATTACAAACGCTCCCTTATTTTGTAAGCGGGCACCTTACAATCAACTGGTTACCTGATTTCAATTACACGCGACTAATTCCTCGTATTTCCTGGTCAATGCCTCCCTCGCTTCCTGTTTTCCCAACACCTCCATACCGCAATGGTAAACTGAGCTCGCGAGGTCCTGATTTTTCATCTCCACGAGCGCAATGTCAATCATCTCGATATACGCTCTCAGTTCCTGAGGATGTTCCTGTGAAAGTTTCTGGAAGCCTTCGAACGCCTCCTGGAATAAACCTTTTAGCCGCTTGGCTTCCGGGATGCCATACACCGGTTGAGGCTTGCTATAATGCTCACTTGTATAGATAAGATTGCCCAGGAATTCAGCAACCACCCCGGCCAACGGTTTTCCCATGATCATGGCAGCCACCACAAATATAGACATGCCTAATATAAAATAGCCCATCGAACCCGCACCTCCACCAGCAGCTAAGCCTTTACTGATAACCAGCGATCCAACTCCAATAACCATAAGAGCAAGCGCCAAACGCCATCCCAGCTTTATAAATATATCCCTGTAATTAATCATTATTTTTCAGCCCTTAAATCATAACAAATCAACCGCCTCCCCGCTCCCCCTGTTTGTTCCTTTTCATGCTGGGAAATATAAAGCAATCCCTGACTCACCACCGGCAGGGACCAGGTTGATCGAGCATTGAACAATTGCACCACCTCTTTCAGCTCTGCGCCCTTCGACGACAAGTCCACGATCCCAAAAGAACCCAACTCTCCCAGCGAATAGAATCGACCATCCGCCTGCAGCAAACTGCCTCGTAGCATCTTCATTTTGTAATCCCGCCCGTTCACATCAATCTTCCATTCCAAATCCTCCTGCCACTTTTCTTTACCCGTAGCGATCTCATAACAAGCCAACCAGGCATCCGGTTCGTTACGGCCACGGTAACCATATAAAAAACCGTCACTCACCTGTGGTGTTGTCCAGTGCATGCCGAAATCAGGCGCTTTCCACAATTCACGCCATTTTAGATTTTCATCCAGTTGCACCATGACACCCCCACTGACGTAACATTCTGAAATATACACTTTGTCATCCCCCACAACGACCGGCGAGGTTGCATTCACCGATGTGTACATGTCCGCCCGCCAGGGAAAGGCATCAAACAACTTGCCGTTCTCCGGATCGATACACAGCAAACCTCCGGTGGGCGGTTTGGTGTCACCTCCCATCAAGACTAACAACCTCGGTTCTCCCCTCAACGTTTTCACCAGCGGAGAAGAATAACTCGCATGCCATTCGTGCTTGGTGCCCCAGACAAGTTTGCCCGTATGTTGATCAAAGGCCGCCACCGCCAGATCATTGGCTCCACCTATGCTGACGATTACCTTTCCTTTATAAAGTAACGGACAGGATCCATGTCCAAAAAAATACTCCGCGACATCAAAATCGGCATCCAGATCCCGTTGCCAGAGTTTTGTTCCGGTTTTCAAGTCCAGACAAGTGAGCATGCTCTTCACTCCAAGGGTGTAAACCTTCCCCTCGCTGATCACCGCACTGGCCCGTGGCCCATTGCTGTATCCGTAACGATCCCGGTATTCCACCGGATAAGAAAAACTCCAGAAGCGCTTACCCGTCGCTGGCTCCAGACACTCGATCACTTCCTCGTCACCGATACGATGAAAATAAACCAGCCGCCCGTCAACGATCACCGGCGAGGTATAACCGGTCCCCTTTTCCATTTCCCAGACCACCTTCGGTCCACCTTCGGGAAAACTTGCCCGCAGGTTGGTCTCACCCGTTGTGCCGTCATCATTCGGTCCGAGAAAACGGGGCCAATCCTCGGTCACCGCCCCTTTGACCAGAGGATTCGGGGCTGCATGAAATTTCAAGCGATCAAACGCTTTCGCCTCCGAAGCCGCCGTATCCGCAGTCACTTTGAAAACTTCCGGAGGTTTAGGATCGGTAAAATTCTGGCTCAATAACACCTGACTCGAGAAACAACTGATAGCGAATACCAGCCAAAAGGGGGTTTTTGTATTTTTCATCATCGGCCGCACCCTACACCGAAGCTCAAAAGCGTGAAATGCGAATTTCATCAAGCCTAAGGACAATGCATCCTTGATAAATCCCAAATTCCACGTATCCCTTTCCCATGGCGGAAATTGAGCTAGAAGGACTTGCGCTCGCCCAGGCGATTGCAAAAAGTGCAGATGAAATTCAGGCCGAGGACATTACGATCCTCGATCTGCAGGGAATTTCTACGATTGCCGACTTCTTTGTCATCTGCAGTGGAACCTCTCACCCACACTTGAAAGCCATCCGCCGGGAGATCACCCACTCTCTGGACAGCGATTACAATTTGAAAAGACACGCCGCAGAAGGCAACCCGGAGAGCCACTGGATTGTGCTCGATTATCGTGATGTCATTGTGCATATTTTCCACAATGACAAACGTGATCTCTATTCACTCGAAGATCTGTGGTCGGATGCAGCTACGGTTCGCCCCGAAATCTCGTCTGCCGAAGCGGAAAATTCCACTGACGAATAAATTTCCACAATAAGCGCCGACAGCCACCCATTGAGCCTCCTGCCGGTTGGGCGAGGGAACCATCGCTGTGATGAAAATCGAAATCATCAATACTGGGACAGAATTACTGCTTGGCCGGGTTGTGAACACACATCTCGCTTTCATCGGTGACGCACTTTTCAAACTTGGCCTGCGTGTGCAGCGCCAGGTCTGCATCCCTGACGGCGAACAAATCCGACAGGCCCTTGCCGAATCGATGGAGCTATCCGACGTCATCATTGTCACTGGTGGACTGGGACCCACAACGGATGACATCACTTGCGAAATCACCGCCAAACTCCTGGACCGTTCCTTGAAAATCGACCAAAGTGTTCTCGATCATATCAAAAATATTTTTTCATCCCGTGGTCTCGAACTCACCGACCCCAACCTCAGCCAGGCCTTGATCCCCGAAGGAGCTGAAGTTCTCCACAATACCAAGGGCACTGCTCCTGGCATCTACCTGCCTGCCGTCGCTGCCCAGTCTCCCCACATCTTCCTGCTCCCGGGGCCACCACGGGAACTCATTCCCCTTTTCAATGACGAAGTTGTTCCGCGACTGGCCAATATCCGCGGCAATAAGACGAGCCCTCCAGGCTATCATAATTTCAAAATTATTGGTATTGGAGAATCCAGTCTGGCCCACGCTCTGGATGATGACTTTCATTCACTGCCCGATCTCGAAGTCGGCTACTGCTGCCGTCTCGGTGAAGTGGATCTGCGCCTGATCGGCAATGAAAAAGACCTCGAACAGGGAGCTGCTTTCATCCGGCAAAAATTCAAACGGGAAATTGTCGCAGAATCCGAAGATCCTTTGGAAAAAATAGTAGCCGATTTATTATTGGGAAAAAAACAAACCGTCTCAAGCGCAGAATCCTGCACCGGCGGCCTGATCGCTTCGACTATCACCGATGTCTCTGGTGCATCCGAAATTTTCAAGCGTGCTTATATTACCTACGCCAACGAGGCAAAATCAGAGATGCTGGGTATTCCTCTCGAATTCATCGAACAGCATGGTGCGGTCAGTGATGAAACCGTTCGCTCCATGGCAGAAGGCTGCCTGCGGGTAAGCAAGGCCGACCATGCCCTCGCCGTTTCCGGCATCGCCGGCCCGACCGGCGGCAGCCCTGAAAAACCAGTTGGCACCGTTTATATCGCCCTCGCCTCAAAAAACGAGGTCACCTTTGCTCATCGATTTTATTTCCCCCTTGATCGTTCTTCCTTTAAAATACGCACCACCCGGGCCGCGCTCAATCTCCTTCGTCAACGCCTTCAGGGATTTGTTCTTTCCTAGCTAGCTGAAAACTGACTCTTTTGTTTTATTCTCTTCAATCACCCGCTTCCCAGTTGCACCTGCCCCCATACAGGCGCTCAAGCTACTCTTGCCTGCTTGCAGTTTTTTTCTCCTTGCTGATCAGCCCGGCAGGCAGAGGACAACAAGCCCTTGATTACAAAAAAAATCTAGGAAAACCCACTCCACAGTCGATGCGGATCCAGGTGGTCAAAGGTCAGACTGTGAGAATCGCCCTTTCCAGCACGACCAAAAGCAAAGCTGCCGCCGTTGAATACGTCATTCGGGATTTCCCTGTCCTCGGTGTCCTTGGTACCCCACAAGCCGCTCCCGAAGACCGTACCCTGTCGACCATCATCTATCAGGCCGCTAGCCAGAGCAAGGGGCAGTTGGATATGTTTTCCTTCTCCTCTCGCTATCCCGGGGGTTACTACTCAGCACCCGTCCGGGTCATTATCGAACTATCCGAGCCAAAAGCGCAAATCGAAGTTCCCGCTTCGATTGATTTTGGCAACGTGACCCTTGGTGACAAAACCACCCGCGAGATTCTTTTGAAAAACAAAGGGAACATAGAATACCAAAAACACGTCCAACTCCCCTCTCCCTTTGAACTGACAGAACCTGCAAACGGCAAATTATCTATTTTGCCTGGAAACAGCACAATCCTGAAGATCAGCTATCGCCCGGAAAAGGTTGGCAACTCCAACTCCCACTTCGCTTTCCAGGAAAAATCCGTGACCACCTTTATTGGCAATGCCTTCGCCCCCTTTGTGACCACCCCTCCAAAGCTGAAACTGCAATGGAATAAAAAAAACCAAAACCGCCTGGGACAAGTCCAAATCAAAAACCAGGCAAACAGTTCCATTTCACTTAGGATCCGCCCCCCCATCCGAAGCCAATACCTGGGTGACCATTCCCTCACTGACAGCCCTCTCACTATACCCCCGGGAGAATCGAGAACCGTGACCATTGCTCTTCCCAGAGAAGATGTGCAGGGCTTTAAAGGAAGCCTGAAAATCAGCACAAATCAATATGTCCAGGACATCCCAATTGAAGCAAGCGCCAGTCCATCCCACATCCAGGTCGAACTTCCCGACCCCTCCTTGAAACGTATCGATTTCGGCGCCGCCAATCCAGGGGAAACCATCAGTCGCACATTTATGCTCAAAAATTTGGGAGGCTCTGGAACTGTCATCGGCCTGGGCATTCTCCCCCCTTTCCGCATCGCCAAAAACCAAGACGGATCCCAGCCGACCACTTATTCGGTAGGCCCGCAATCCAGTGCCATTTTCACCATCAACTTTGTGGCCCCGGCCAAGCAGTTCGGGCTCTACTCTGATGTCATCGAAGTTGCCACTGATGTGAATACCTTCAGCATCCCCCTTACCGCACTGGTAAGAGATCCCAACCCCACTTCCGGGCAAACTCCCCTGCCTCCTCACCTTAGAAATCCGCAGCAGAAGCCACCTTCCCCTGCAGACCAGCCTCTACCAACTCCTGCCGCCTTACCTCCACTGCCAAACCCTGAAAAAGGTGAAGATCCTCGCAGCCCCACCGGTTTTTACACCCGGGATTTTGTCATCCGGAAATACTCTGGCAGCATTCCACGGGCTTCAGGTTTTATACTGCATAAACCCGGGCGACACGAATTAACCCTGGCATGGAAACTTCCTTCTCCTGATCAGGTGGTCTTTGAAATGGAAATGCGACAGATGCTTATCAATCAAAGCAACTACGCAATTGAAAGCGTCTGGGTTCCCTTTCACAACATCGATTTTAATCGAACTGACAAAATGATGTATGCAACGGTCAAAGGATTACAGCCAGCCGCCATCTACGAGTTCCGTGTCCTCACTGTTGGAACCGGCGGAAAATTTTCCCTCCCTTCGCAGCCCTTCGGGGTACAAACCCTGGCACCACCTGATTATCGTTGGCTCAAATGGCTGTTTTGGATCCTGATTCTCTCCACCATCGCACTATTGCTACGGCGATACTGGAACAAACACGACGGCTCCATTCCCATGCCCACCTACTGGCCCCGCCACATTCACTGGCCTTTTGAGTGAATGAGTCAGGCTAGTCGCCCCATTCGATTTGCTTGCTCAGCATGGCCTCGTCATCAAAATCGAACCAGGCCATGAATTTTTTTCCTCCTAACATCCCAGGCAACCAGTACTGATCATCCTCCCACATTTGTCCGTAGGGAATTTCATCAATCACAAACCACTCGGGGATCGCCTCATCGGTTTCCTTCGGTGTACCTCGAAACCCCGTGGCAATGAAAACCACACAGTGAATCGCCAGTCCATCGACAAACTGAAAATGAAGGGTTCCCATTTCTTCCAGATTAAATGGAGTGATCTTCAACTCCTCCTCCACCTCACGAACCCCTGCCTGCAAGGGAGTTTCCCCTTGCTCGATTTTGCCACCCGGACCATTGATTTTTCCCGCGCCAAGCCCGCGTTTTTTGTGAATCAACAACACCTCATTTCCGCGTAATACGAACACTAGAGTCGCCCGCATATTTGGCTCCCATTTTTTCCAATCAGTGTTCATCCCTCAAAACTACAGCCTATAACCTAATCCGCTATAGCCTTCTTCTCTACTCATACGCTTCCATACCCTCACACGAACACACCAGATTCCGATCACCAAAAACATTATCGATCCGGCTCACCGGTGGCCAGAATTTCGACTTACGTGTCCACTCACTGGGATAAGCCGCCGCCTCCCTCGAATAGGGGCGGTCCCAGCTTCCAGTCAACAAGGTCTCTGCGGGATGGGGTGCATTTTTCAGCACATTGTTTTCACTGTCCGCCTCACCGCTGATCACCTGTTGAATCTCACCGTGAATCGAAATCATGGCATCGCAGAAACGATCAAGCTCCACCAGAGACTCACTCTCCGTTGGCTCGATCATCAGCGTGCCCGGAACCGGCCACGACATTGTCGGGGCGTGGTAACCGTAATCCATCAGACGTTTGGCAACATCTTCCACATCAATGCCGGAAGTTTCTTTCAGCGGTCGTAAATCAATGATGCACTCATGCGCCACCAAACCATTGCGCCCACGATACAGAACCGGATAAAAATCACTCAAGCGATGGGCGATGTAATTTGCATTCAAAATCGCAGTCTTAGTAGCACGAGTGAGACTCGGTGCCCCCATCATCGCCAGATACATCCACGAAATCGTCAAAATGCTCGCACTGCCATAAGGAGCTGCGCAAACCGCACCCGTTTCTTCATCCCACTCACGGTGACCCGGCAGGTAGGGAACGAGATGCTCCGCCACTCCGATAGGCCCCACTCCAGGGCCACCCCCACCATGCGGAATGCTGAATGTTTTGTGCAGATTCAAATGACAAACATCACCCCCGATATCACCCGGACGACAAAGCCCCACCTGCGCATTCATGTTGGCACCGTCCAGGTAAACCTGACCTCCATTTTCGTGAATGCAGTCACAAATCTCCTTCACCGATTCCTCGAACACGCCGTGAGTCGACGGATAGGTAATCATCAAAGCTCCCAATTGGTCGGCATGCTCCGAAGCCTTGACCTTGATGTCTTCCACATCAATGTTGCCCTCTTCGTCACAACGCACCGGCACCACCGTAAAACCAGCCATTACTGCGCTCGCTGGGTTTGTTCCGTGAGCTGAAGTTGGAATCAGGCATACCGTGCGATCATTGTCGCCCCGCTCCTGATGATAGCGCCGTATCGCCAGCAAACCGGCAAACTCCCCTTGAGAACCCGCATTGGGCTGCAAAGACACCGCTGCAAAACCGGTGATCTCAGCCAGCCACACTTCAAGCTCATCCGCCATCTTCACATAGCCCTTGGTCTGATCCGGCGGAGCAAAAGGATGCAGTCCGCCCACTGATCGCCAGCTCAAGGGCATCATTTCAGCAGTGGCGTTCAGCTTCATCGTACACGACCCGAGCGGGATCATGCTCACATTCAAAGCCAAATCCTTGCCTTCCAGACGCCGCAGATAGCGCAGCATCTCTGTCTCTGTATGATACAGATGGAAAACCGAATGACTTAAATACTCGGACTCACGTTGAAGCCCGGCCGGAATGGCATCAGTCTCTTCCTTTTTGTCACCACTCTCATTTACGCCAAAAACTTCCAGCACCTGTGCGCAAATTTCATCATCACAAACCTCATCCAGAGACAGCCCGACAAAATCATCTTCATATTCGCGCAAATTGATTCCCGCATTCTGTGCCCTTTCAAACAAGCCTTCCTTGTCTGCAGGATCAGCGTAAATTTTCAGCGTGTCGAAAAAATGCTCATGCGTAATCTTCAAGCCGGCACCACGTAGAAGCTGCGCCAGTTTCGCCGTGCGTCGATGGATACCAAGTGCAATCGCCCGCAAGCCCTCCGGCCCATGATAGACCGCAAACATCGCCGCCAACACCGCCAGCAAAACCTGGGCCGTGCAAATATTACTGGTCGCCTTTTCCCGACGAATATGTTGCTCGCGAGTCTGCAACGAAAGCCGCAGAGCAGGGCGACCATCCGCATCCTTTGACACCCCTATCAAACGACCCGGCAGTCGGCGTTTCATCGCATCAGTGCAAGCCATGAAGGCCGCATGTGGACCTCCAAATCCCAGCGGCACTCCGAAACGCTGCGAATTCCCCAACACAATATCCGCTCCCCATTCGCCGGGTGGCTTCAGCAAAGTCAAAGCCAGCAAGTCCGCTGCCACCACCACCAGACCGCCTACTGCATGAACTTTATCAGTGACACCCGCGTAATCACAAATCTCTCCATCCGTCGTCGGATACTGCAGCAGCAATCCAAGCAGGGTCGAGTCTTTCTCTTCCCCAATTGTGTCACCGATTTTTTTTTCGTTCACCAAATCAATAGAAATCCCCAGTGGCTCCGCCCGCGTCCGCAACACATCAATCGTCTGTGGATGACACTTTTCCGATACCAGAAAGCGCGTGCCTTTCATCCTCGCTCCGGCACACATCGCCATTGCTTCAGCCGCGGCCGTGCCTTCATCCAACAGTGAAGCATTGGCCACATCCATGGCCGTCAGATCAGTCACCATGGTCTGGAAGGTGATTAATGCCTCCATGCGTCCCTGGGCAATTTCAGCCTGATAGGGAGTGTAAGCAGTATACCAACCTGGGTTCTCAAGAATGTTTCTCTGGATCACCGGCGGCATGATGCAATCCGAATAACCACAGCCAATCAGAGATCGGCTAATCCGGTTGTTACCCATGATGTCTTCCAAACGTTGCAAAGCACCGCTTTCCGACAAGGCATCAGGCAATTCGAGCGACTGTCCAAGCCGAATGGATGCCGGAACCACATCATCGATCAAGCTGTCGACTGAATCATAACCAATGACTTCAGCCATGCCTTGCGCGGCATCCTCATCGGGCCCTATATGCCGGCAGGCAAATGACGCTGAACCACCAACTTCCGGCAAAGAATCACGACCTGGCATCGTATTATAAGTCAAAAGTTCAAACTCACGAGATATGCGCTTGATAAGCGCCTGCATCCATCAAAGCGTCCAATTGCGACGCATCTTCCGCTTTGATTTTAAACAACCAGCCTTCCCCGTAAGGGTCGGTATTGACCAAAGCGGGGTCGTTCTGCACCGCCTCGTTCACCTCGACAATTTCACCTGAAATCGGCGCATAAATATCACTGGCAGCTTTCACTGATTCGACCACTGCCACCGGGTCGCCTGCGCTGACCTGTCTTCCCGTCTCAGGCACCTCGACATAAACGATATCTGTCAATTCTGTCTGGGCATGATCTGATATTCCTATCGTTGCCACATCCTCAGCCAGTGCTGTCCATTCGTGGCTCTCCGCGTATTTCAATTGATCCGGTATATTCATGTTCAAAAAAGTGTTCTTATACGACTTCCTAGCTCAAATAAAGTGTGGAATCAAGAAATCCGGATTCATTTTATCTCCTATGTTGACTGCGTCTGTCTCCGCTTCGCTTCGGCTCTAACTCCTGTCTCCTTAATAAAACGGTTTTTTCACCACTTCTGCAGCATAAAGTCGGCCACGCACATCAATCTCGAGTTTTGTGCCCACTTTCCCATAGTCTTTCGGCAAATAAGCCATGCCGATGCCCTCTTTGAGCGATGGCGAAAGGCCTCCACTCGACAGTTCGGCAATCTGCCCGCCCCCCTCTGGAGCAAACACCCCGTAATGCGGTCTCGGCGGAGGCCCCTTCGCGGTCATTCGAATCGCACATAGTCTTCTATCCAGCCCGTTTTCTTTCTGCTGAGCCAATATCTCCCTACCCACAAATTCGCCTTTATCCAGTTTGACGAAATAACCGAGCCCCGCTTCCAAGGGCGTATGCTCTTCATCAAGATCCGAGCCATTCAGCGGATAACATTTTTCCAATCTCAAGGTATCCCGAGCGCCCAGGCCACAAGGCTCACAACCCGCTTCCAAAGCCTTATCCCACCAGAACACTGCAGATGCAGCCGGACAGAACAACTCGAAACCGTCTTCCCCCGTGTAACCCGTGCGACAGAGAATCAAAGCATCGCCATTCTCTGCAATCACTCGCGCTATCTGATTTCTCTGCGGCAACGCTTTACCACTTTCCCCCGCCATTGTTGCCCACACCTCGACTGCCTTCGGCCCCTGAATCGCCAAGCCCGCATAATCATCGCTCTCATTATCCAGCTCAATTCCATCAGCACCCACCGCCTGATTCTCCAACCACTCAAAATCGACCTCGATCATCGATGCATTCACCACCAGTAAAAATTCAGTCTCGCCGGACCGGTAGATGATCAAATCATCAATCACACCACCTTTTTCGTTGAGCATCAGAGTGTACTGCCCCTCCCCGACCGCCAATACCGAAAGATCATTCGTCAGCACTCCATTCAACCACTCGGCCACCTTCGCCCCCTTCGCCCAGATCTGGCCCATGTGGGAAATATCAAACACCCCGGCTTTCTCGCGAACCGTCAGGTGCTCGCTCATGATGCTCGAATACTGAATGGGCATTTCCCATCCGGCAAAGGCCACCATCCTGGCTCCCAGTTCAACATGCCGGGCCGCAAGCGGCGTTTGTTTCACTTCACTATTTTTTTCCTCACTCACGATGCCGCCAGAGTCCACCCCACACCCGATCTTGTCAATTTTTCGGGTGTCATACGGGATCACTAAAATACAACGAAAAGAAGCGCCTCACGCAAAGACGCAAAGGAAGGAAATAAGATAAGAATGTTTGTTCGATTCATTCTCAATTCCTAATTCCTGATGCCCCCCTCACTCTCCCCCAACTTTCAATCCGCTCGGCACACTTTTCGGCACACTCTTATCCCAGGCCTCATCATTCAAGGCATCCAAAAAGGCCAATACATCCTCAAAATCCTCAGCTTCTAGATGAAGATGTTTTAACAAGGGATCAAAGGGAGGATCCGTATCAGCACCGCCATCCAGCACTTCAGCCGCGGCATCCATCAGCTTCTCATAAAAAACCATTACCTCTTCAAGGGTGCGTTTTCGGCCGTGATGCAGGTAGGGCGCCGTGTAACGCAAATTCCTCAGAGTCGGTGTTCGCATCGGTTGCCGATCGTCCCTGCCTGTGCCGGTCACGTCAATAAAGTGCAGTTTGAAATCCGAAAACATCGGGCCGCCATGACAATGCACACAGCCCGCCTTTTCGTAGGTCTTCATCCCCTTCTGCTGTTGCTCCGTCATTGCTGATTTGTCCCCCCTCATGAACCGATCAAAGGGCGCGTTAGCTGCCACTAAAGTCCGCTCAAAAGAAGCGATCGCCGCGACCACCTTTTCAACAGTCACCTTACCTCCTGCCTGATCCGGGAACGCCTTGCTGAATTTTTCCCGATAGACTTCCTCCCGGCCAATACGCCCAAGCATCTGCGCCATGGCCTGTGATTCCGGACACTCGTTGCCACGCATTTCCGCCTGTGCTCGTATCGGATGAGAAATCTGCGCTTCAAGTCCACCCTCACGCACGTCCAAAAACATCGGCGCTTTTTTTGGATCATAAACCTGACCGCTCACCAATCCATTAAAGCCTACATTCAGTAGCCCCGGTGTATTCCTCGGCAATGGATCTATGCCTGCAGTCCTCACCGGCAAACGTTTCGGCCCGATTCCACGCCCCCCCACCCCTATCGGCGTAGCCCGTCCATCCGCCCATCCATAACTCGGGTGATGACATGTCGCACAGGCCACCGTCTTCGTAGCCGACAACAGTGGGTCAAAAAACAACAAACGCCCCAATTCCACTTTTGCCGGTGTGGAAGGATTATCACTCGGATCAATCGCTCGCAACGGCAATGCCTCCAATTTCATCTCCGGCGGCAGCGCTATTTTCTGCGCCAAGCTTACCTGCACAGCGATAAACAGAACCAACGAAAAAAATATCCCTGTTTTAAATACCCCCATCGCATGACCAGCTTAAGCCGATATCCATCTGTTCTCAACCCGGGCACTCAAACACGAATTACCCTTGAATGATGACAAATCCCCATCGATACTCTCCACCCCTCACTCTTCCCCCCCCTTCATCATTTTTCTTCACGTCCTTCGTGTTCTTCATAGCGAATCTATTTTTCCTATTCTAAATCCCCATCATGAACAAATTCACCCTCTCCCTGGTCGCATTAATTCTAACCTCGCTCACCACTCTCACCCGAGCCGATGACCACCCCTTTTTCATCGAAGGCTACGCCGGCGACATCTCTGTCATCGCCGGCGACGAACTGGCATTTCACGTTTCATCCAGCACCCCTAAGTTTTCAGTCGAAATCACCCGCCTGGGGGCCAAACCCCAGGTTGTATGGAGCAAAAAAAACCTACCCGGACAAATTCATCCTGTTCCCGAGGATGCCTCAGCCAATGGCTGCCACTGGCCCGAAACCTTCCGGGTGCCCGTTGATCCAAAATGGAAAACCGGATATTACACCGCAAGATTCAGCATAAAAGACGGGGGAGGAAAATGGACCCAACGCAGCAGTCGCACCGCAACGGCCGAAGCTTTTTTCATCGTTCGCTCCGCCAATCCAGGAAAAAACACCAAGATCCTCCTTCAGCTTTGCACCAACACTTACAACGCTTACAACAACTGGGGAGGCTTCAGCGTTTACGCTTACAGCGGACTCGCAAAAAACCAAGGACACAAGGTTTCCTTCGAACGCCCCACCAGATCCCAATTCAACCGTTGGGAATTACCTTTTGTCGTCTGGTGTGAAGAAAATGGTTATGAACTGGATTACGCAGCCAACGGAGACCTCGAATCCCGTCCGGAAATTCTAGAGAACTACAACCTCGTTCTCAGCGTCGGCCACGATGAATACTGGTCCACTCCAATGCGCGACAATCTCGAAGCCTGGATCGCCAAAGGAGGAAACGTCGCTTTCCTCAGTGGCAATTCCGTTTGCTGGCAAACCCGTACGGAAGACGACGGCAAATCTTTCACCTGTTACAAAAACAACTATCACGCCGACCCAGTTTTCCAGACCCGGGAATTTAAACTGCTTTCCACCGCCTGGAGCCATCACCTGCTCGAACGCACGGAGAACGAGCTGACCGGCGTTGGTTTCATCTACGGCGGTTACCGCGGCAGTCACGGACAGTTCATGGGAGAAAAAGCCTCCTACAAAGTCCACCGCCCCGATCACTGGGTTTTCGAAGGCACCAGCCTGAAACGTGATGATGAATTCGGCGGCAAGGACACCATCGTCGGATACGAAGCCGACGGCTGTGAACTGACATGGCAGGACGGCTTGCCCATCCCGACTTATAAAGACGGCACACCAAAATCTTTCCAAATCCTCGCCTCCTGCCCGGTGCGCTGGCACCCCGATGACGCCGAATGGTACGAGCGCTGGGAAGTCGGTCACTCAGGCAACGCCTGCATGGGCATCTACACTCAGGGCGGAACCGTCTTCACCGCCGCCACCACCGACTGGTCTCATGGACTGAAAGGCAAAGACAAACACGTCGAACAAATCACCAGAAATGTGCTCGATCGTTTGTCTAAGAAAAGCGAAAAGTAGTTCGAGGGAGAGATATCTCGCAGCCGTAACGAAGTGAAGACAGGCGACCTGAAAGGTCGAGCGAAGCGTCCAAAGCCGCAAAGCATCGCTAAGGAAGAGGTTTGAAAAAAATATGAAAAATTATATTAAAACCTGGTTCAGACATTTCCTATGCGCGGTGATTTTCTGCTCGATTCCTGCGGCGGGATCTGCGGAACAGTATCTCTTTCTCGCCGCAACGAAGGATCGGGATCTAGTCACTTACACGGTCGATGCAAAGACCGGCAAGCTAAAGGAACATGCTCGTCTGGAACTTCCGGGCAACGGCGGTCCGATGAGCCAGACGCAGGATGGTAAGTATCTCTACGTAGAATCGCACATTAAGTTGGATGGCGAAAAGCGTGCCGTGCCACATATCATCACTCTGCGGCACAAAGCGGGAAAGCTCACCCATTTGAAAACGGCCCGGGTGGCGTTGCGCTCGCCGACGATCCATGTGGACGCATCTGGAAAAAGTCTTCTCGCTGCTCATTACGGTCCCGGGAAAGTCAGTGTATGGAAGATCGATAAAAATCACATCTGCACCGGTGAATTGATTGACGATCACAGCACGGCGGAAAAAGCCCACTTCATCGTGACAGACCCAAGCAATCGTTTTGCCTACGTTCCACACACGGCACCGAACTCCGTCTTCCAGTTTTCCCTGAATGCCGATACCGGGAAATTGACTCCTCTGGATCCACCCTTTGCCAAAGGGCCGGATGAAGACCATAGCTACCACCAACCACGACACCTGGCCTTTCACCCGACTTTATCGATGGCCTACACCGCCAACGAGCGCGGAGGTGGAATCAGTGCCTGGAAAGTAGATCGCAAAACGGGCATGCTTTCCCTTAGTGAAACTCTCTCGACATTACCACCCGGCTGGGAGGGGAACAGTGCCGGTGCTGATATTCACATCACCCCCAACGGTCATTTTGTGTATATGTCCAATCGTGACGTCCGTAAGTTGAAGGATGGCGCTACACGGAGCGATACGCTGGCTGGATTTGAGATTGATCCCAAGACAGGTCTCTTGAAGCTGATCGGACATTTCCCGACCGAGCCTTTTCCTCGCTCTTTTTGCATCGACCGGACCGGTAATTTTGTTTATGCGGCGGGGCAACGGGGTGACCGAATGGCCGCCTATCGTATCAATCAGCAAAGCGGTGAACTGAAAAAAATCGCTACTTACGAAACCGGGCAGACACCGATCTGGGTGATGTGTTGGAGCGAGTGAAGAACGCGGAGCAATCCCTGCCGTAAAAAGTAACCTCGGGCTGTCGATTAAAACGGAAAGTGAACTGAAATTTCACTTCCACTCATACACATCTTCATCGATCAGAACTTCGCGTGCTTTTTTAGACTGCATCCATTCCTTCACTTTTTTGTCATCTTTCAGGTGAGCATCCCAGAACGCGGTGGTGAGCTTCAGGATAGCGGGGTGATAACGGGGATCTCGTTTCCGGCCACGCCGGCTCGATCCTGAAAAAACGAAATGCTCTCCATCTTTAAAAACGACATGATACTTTCCACCATCCTTGAGATCCGGATAAACAGTCTGTCTCGATTCCGGTGTGACATGTGAACGTGTGCCAATCATGCTCTCATCTTTTGTTCCCGTCATGCAGAAAATCGGCTCATCAATGTGACCGTAGGCCGCTTTCACCGATCCCTTGGCGGGCGGCGACGGACTCATCAGGATGAAAGCGTCCAGCCGTGTATCGTGAAAAGGTTGTTGCTGCCCCACTTTCTGGCCCATCACGGCCTGGGTGGTGACCGCCCCAAAACTGTGGCCGCTCATACCGACGTGATCGAGATCCATTCGCCCGGACAAAGGGTGTTTTGCTTCTCCGTTCCATCTTTCGAGTTGATCGAGCACAAACTTCACATCGCCTACCCGGTCAATGAACGATTTCGCGGATGCCGCTGACTGGAAAGACTTCCTGCGCTCAGCCGGAGGAACATCTTTCCAGATACTTTCATCACTACCGGGATGCTGCAGGAACACCGCAACATAACCCGCCTTGGCCCAGTGCTTCCCTAAAAAAGCACTGCCCTCCCGCGAGCCGCCCAGGCCGTGGGAAAACAAGATCACCGGCTGTTTTTCCAATGACTTTTCTGTAAGATAAACCTTGAGCGGAACCTCACGCGACCTCGCTTCGTCCTTCGCTTCGTCCTTCGCTTCCAAAAGCAGTTCCTTGATCCCCGGCTCAGCTGATTGAGAAAAACCAGTAACCGCAATCAAGAACCCGGCTATGATTACCTTTAACCTATAACGATGAGGGATTATAATTTGCGGAGTATTCATATTTCACTATACCGGTAAAATATAAACCCTCGCCTCACCCAAAAGTTTCTTAATCGACTCTTTTCAAGATCAGCGAATGCACATCAAGTGTTGTTTTGTTGGCAGGATGCGTCAGCTCCATCATCACTTTACTTTCTCCGGATTTCAATTCAATCTCTCCCAATTCCTGAGTAGTAAAAGTCTGCACAAAACGCTTCTTCTTGATCCGCGTAAGACGCTGAACCGGCTTCGGGGCATGAGCGGCGCGAATCACACCTTCCACGGAAGATCCGGATGCGCTCACCTGCAATTTTGTACCAATCATATCCTCATCACAGGCGTATTTCAGACTCACCTTGTAGCGGCCTCCGTTGATGATTTTTGTTTCCCACCAGATTTTTTCTCCCGCCTTTTTCCAATCCGTAATCCAATCATGCGCAAAACCCCACCCGTTGTACCAACGAAGCCCTTCGTCCATTCGAGCTTCCGGAACTGTAAGCTTTGTCTCCGGCCAATCCGAGTGACCAATATCAATCACAGGCCGTTCAATGGGAACCTTTCTCACATCGACAAACCAGTCATCATAAACCTTGGAAAGCCGCCCGATAACCTGCTTATGCTCTGACGCCACGTTCTTTTTTTGACTCGGATCGGCCTGCATGTCAAACAGCTGCCAATCCTCACCTTCATTCACCGCTCGCCAGCGTTGTGTCCGCACCGCTCCGGGATACGGCATGTCCACGCTTGCCAGCACCGGCTCTTCCACCCCCTTAAGAGCCCACCATCGAATCACGCGTGAAAACACCTGGCGCTCAATCGGTCCGTCTGCCTTCTGCCCCAGCAACAAAGGGGCCAGGCTGTGCCCGTCGAGCGGCTTGGTTTTAACTTGGTTCAAATCGATGCCGCACAGTTCCGCAATCGTTGGCAACATGTCGAGATGGGCTGACAGTTGTTTTATATTTTGATCCGCTTTTATTTTGCCCGGCCAGCGCACAAAACAAGGAACCCGCATGCCACCTTCGTGAACCGATCCCTTCATGCCTCTCATACCCGCATTGAAACGACTGCCCTCTGGCCCCTCCGCTCCGTTATCCGACATGAAAATGACGATGGTATCATCGGCAAGCTTCAAGTCATCCAATAGCTCAAACAAGCGCCCCAGATTCTCATCGATGTTCTGAATCATACCGTAAATTGCGGCGGTTTTGTTGTCATCAATGCCGCGACCTTTGTACTTGTCGTAATAAGAATCCGCCACCTGCATCGGAGTGTGCGGCGCATTGAAAGGCAGGTAACAGAAAAAAGGCTTGTCCTGATTATCCGAGATGAACTTCATCGCCGCGTCGGTCAACACATCGGATATATACCCCTTGGTCTGGATCATTTTGCCGTTGTGTTCCAGTTGTGGATCAAAGTAATTATCCCAGTGCCCCTGCGGCATGCCGAGGAACTCGTCAAAGCCCTGACCCCTGGGGTGACTCGGGTAATACTCACCGATATGCCATTTGCCAAACATGCCGGTTGCATATCCCGCCTGTTTGAGAACTTCAGGAATCATCACCTCATCCGACCGCACGGCTTCCAGGCCACGTGTAACCGAGCCACATCCAGTCCTCAGATTATAGCGACCGGTCAACAAACTCGCTCGCGTCATCGAACACAGCGGCGAAACCATAAAGTGCTCAAAGCGTGTTGACTGCTTGGCTAAACGATCCAGCACAGGAGTATCAATCTTCGAATTGCCGTTATAACGCAAATCTCCATACCCCTGGTCATCGGTGAGGATCAGCAGCACGTTCGGCTTTCGAACCTCGGCCGCAGTCAAAATGCCTGCCGTGAAAAGCAAAACAGCCGTAATTTTCAGTGCACAGGTATATCCGTTGTTACGCAAAGCCTTCATGAGATACCTATTATGCACTGACTCTCGTCTAACCACAAATTACCCTATGAAATATTACCTAGGGAAATGAACTTTGGATGCTTCGCTTGCCCCTTCGGGTCACCTGTCTCGCTTTCGCTCGGCTGGCTGTCTTGTCTCCAAAGCCCAACCCACTGCATGCATAAACTAACTAAAGATCCGCACATATTGGGGTTTTCACTAAAAGCAGGCAGAAATCAGCTTCTGAAATTTGCATCTGCTCTGCCTGCCAGCCGATGTTGCCACCCCCCCCCTCTTACCCCCTATAAGCATTTTGATCTTCCAAAAACAGCCACAGCTTATCTTCTGCATTAAAATCCCTGCTTTGTTCCTGGGGTTCATAATAGGACTCCTTTCGATTCCTTGCCTTGCGGATGAACCATACCGATCACCCTCACAGGTGCTGCTTAGTAAGGATAAAAAACACCTATTTGTTAGCGAAACCACAGCCAATACCGTAGCAGAACTTGACCTTGCGAGCGGCAAGCTGATTCGCCGCCTCTCAATCCCAGTGGAACCCACCGGCCTCGCCCTGTCACCCGATGGAAAAAAACTATTTGTCACTGCCGGGGTCAGCAAAGGGCAGGCTTTGGTATTTGATACTCAATCCGGCAAGCAGCTCACCAGCTACCCGACAGGGCATAGCCCGACAGCTCCGGTAGTGAGCGCTGACGGAAAAACGCTCTATCTCTGTAATCGCTTCAATAACGATGTCTCGGTCATCGATACAAAGTCGGGAAAAACCCGTTCACGCATTCCGGTAAAACGCGAACCCCTTGCCGCCGCACTGAGCTCCGACGGCGTCCACTTACTGGTGGTCAACCACCTGCCGGCAGGGGCAGCAAATGCAGATTACGTGGCTGCATCGATTTCCATCATCGACACCAAAACATCCAAAGTCAGTGGGGAGTTTGCCCTCCCCAATGGCAGCAATGGACTTCAGGACATCTGCCTCTCACCCGACGGCAAATATGCCTACGTCAGCCACGTACTCGCCCGCTATCAACTGCCCACCACTCAACTCGAACGAGGTTGGGTCAATACCAATGCCGTCAGTGTCTTTGATCTCCAGAAAATGACCTTCCACAACACCTTTTTGCTCGATGATATCGATCTGGGTGCCCCCAATCCTTGGGGGATCGCCATCACCGATGACGGCACAACCCTGGCCGTGAGCCATGCAGGAAGCCACGAAATCAGCTTGATCGACCGGACGGCTTTGCACAAAAAACTCACGGCAGGTGATAGCCAGGCCCCCAACGACCTCAGTTTTCTGGTCGGCATACGCAAGCGAGTGAAGTTGCCGGGCCTAGGGCCTCGGCATTGTGTGATCAGCGGACAGCGACTCTATGTAGCCCAGTTTTTTAGTGATGACATCGGAGTCGTGGATCTCTCCAATTCTGATAACCCCACCGTGTCTGCGCTATCTCTTGGGCCGGTAAAAAAAATGGATGTGGCCCGTCGCGGTCGTTTTCTGTTTAACGATGGATCCTTTTGTTTTCAGCAATGGCAAAGCTGTACCAGTTGCCACCCCAGCGAACGCATTGACGCGCTCAACTGGGACATCCTCAACGACGGCATCGGTAATCCCAAAAATACCAAAAGCTTGTTACTGTCACATAAAACCCCTCCCACAACTGTCACCGGCTGCCGTGCCAATGCCGAAACTTCGGTGCGGGCCGGCATTCGTTTTTTCATGGCTGTGCTGCCGGAATCGGATGCTGTGGCGATTGATGAATTCCTAAAATCCATGCGAGCCGTGCCCAGTCCGCATCTAGTGGACAATCAGCTGTCCGAATCCGCCCAACGCGGAAAGGCTGTTTTCAAAAAAGCCAAATGCGGCAAGTGCCATGCTGGAGATTATTTTACTGACCTGAAACTTTACCAAGTGGGAACCGGCACCGGACGGGAAATCGATACAAAATACGACGTGCCCACCCTCATTGAAATTTGGCGGAGCGCTCCTTACCTCCACGACGGCCGCTCACAAAGCATTCGTGATGTGGTGACCACGCACAACCCTGATGATGATCACGGTTACACCCAGAATCTGAGCAGGGACGAAATTGATGATCTCGTTGAATACGTCCTGTCTTTATAGAAACCAGCCGCCTGCCACAGCCCATGTTATTAGAAAAAAACACCCTCGACCTGCCCACCGGAAACTACATCACCAGCCTCAAACACAGCGGCATGGTCGAGCACTTTCTCACCGTTTTGGCAGCTCCCGGAGAATCTCCGGCGGAAATGTTCGAGCGTCTGGATGCTTTCCTGGCCGTGCTGGACTCCCCCAGCATTCTACGAATGGACATCCATGGCAGAGTCAACACTCATGGAACAGAGGACCTGCAACAGCGATACTGCTACAACTGCGATGAATGCCGCCTCAACCATACCCGGCCCGACTCAATGGGTGAGTGTCCGGTAGCCGGAGTTTATGTGCATGCGGTCACCGGAGGCTCGGTCAAGCCGGTCTGGCTCGGAGGACAGTTAGTTGGAAACGAACTGAAAGACCCCTATGTCCGATACGTCCTGCTGGACAACCTCCACCCGGAAGCCCAACTCGACCGAGGCGCTCAGACCCACCAACTCTTCGAGCGCATGGAGGATGCTTTGCGGGGCACCAACATGACCTTTGACAATGTCGCCCGCACCTGGCTGTATCTGGATGACATCCTTGACTGGTACGATGATTTCAACCAGGCAAGAACTGATTTTTTCAAACCCCGTGATGTTTTCAAAAAGAGAGTTCCCGCCAGCACCGGAGTAGGAGGGGCCAACAGCGCAGGCAGTGCCATCCAGGCCAGCGTTCTGGCGGCCGAAGCACTTTCCGATGAAGCCACCATCCAGGCGGTTCCGTCTCCCTTGCAATGCCCGGCACTCGACTACGACAGCTCCTTCAGCCGGGCGGTGGAAATTGCCACCCCGGAAATTCAACGGCTCTATATATCCGGCACCGCCAGTATCGATCCGGACGGATTCACCCTGCACGTCGATGACGTCGAGGCACAGATCGCTTACACCATGGAAGTGACCCAGGCCATCCTCAGTTCCCGGAATATGGGATGGGAGGACGTGGTTCGTGGAGTGGCCTATGTGAAAAACAAAAATGATTTTGATCGATTCACTGAATACTGCCAGGCCCACCAACTTCCCGACATGCCGATAGGGTTGGTTCAGAACGACGTCTGTCGCGATGACCTCCTGTTCGAACTGGAAGTCGACGCCATCAAAAAAAATTAAGCCTCCCCGCCCAAACCTATTATGACCAAAATTGGCCCATTCCGCATCTGTGGAGCCCTGCTTCCCATCCTCGTCTTTTTTTGTGGAAGCCTCAAAGCCAACGATGAAATCCACAAAAGCTGGCTCGATGAATATCAATACCTGTCCGAGCAATTAGCAAAAAGACCTGGCGAATCCGCTCAAAAACGTCTGCAACAGGAAACCTTCCAGCAAGCAGCCCTGTTATTCAAAACCGATCACAATCCACTCGATGTAGTTTTGCGCCGGACCACCGCCCTGCTGAACGATCTCAATCCTGCAGATACAAAAGTGCTCGAGAGTGAGATCAAAGCCTTGAGTGATAAAAACAAGGCCTTGGCAGCTGACGATACCAAACGCCAGAACTTGTTCCTGACAGCCTGCAAACTCCGTCGCCGCATTGCCTTCTCCAACCCACTGTTGGATTTTGACAAAATTGTTTTCCTGACTCATCACCGTGCTCGCTTTGAGCACATGGTCGATCAATACTACGGCTTCCACGCGCCTCCGGGTGGATCGGTTTATGTCCTGAACAATCCTTTTAGCGACAAACCCGTGCTTCAAGACCTGATGCCAAAAGCCCTGGTACAAAATGGTCGATTGGAAGGCAAAAAACTGGAAAACGGCTCCTTCATCTCGCTTGACTTGAATTATTCCGGTGACGAAATCGCCTTTGCCTGGACCGAAGCCGATGTTCCTGTCGAACCCACTCCGCGCACACCGCAACAGGATCTCTGGACCTTGCAGAGTACCTATCACATCTTTAAAATGAAACTCGATGGCAGTGGATTAACACAACTCACTGACGGAAAATGGAATGACTTTGATCCCTGCTACCTGCCTGGCGGGCGCATCGCTTTTGTCTCCGAACGGCGTGGAGGCTTCCTGCGCTGCGGAACACGCCCCGACCCTGTCTACACCTTGCACAGCATGGAAGGCAACGGAGCCAATATCCACCGTCTGAGTCACCATGAGACCCACGAATGGCATCCCAGCGTAGATAACAGCGGCATGTTGGTTTACACCCGCTGGGATTATGTCGACCGTGATTCAGACTCCGCGCATCACCTCTGGCTCACCTACCCGGACGGCAGGGATCCACGTGCGCTGCATGGGAATTATGCGATCAAACGCGAATCCCGTCCGTGGATGGAACTCTCTCTACGTGCCATCCCGGATTCGAATAATTACAGCGGCATCTCCGCCCCGCACCACGGACAAGCCTATGGTTCCCTGATCATGATCGACCTTGGAGTTCCCGATGACAAAGCCATGTCGCAAGTCAAACGACTGACGCCGGATATCTTTCTGCCCGAATCGGAGCTCGCCCCCGGCATCCCCCGCGGCCCCAAGGAAAAACGCGTGGCGGGAGCGGAGCAAATCGGGTCACCCTGGCCGCTGAGCGAAAACTACTACCTTTGTACCTACGATAGAAAGGGGCAGGACTATGGAATCTACCTGATCGACAGCTTTGGCAATCGCGAATTGATTTACCGAGACCCTTCCGTGCCTTGCCTGGATCCCATTCCCTTACGTTCACGCAAGCGCCCCCCGGCACTGCCTGACAAAACAAGCCAAAGCGGCAACAACAAGGGAGAGGTCGCAGTGATGAATATTTACGAAAGCGAACAGCCCTGGCCCGATAACACTAAGATTGCCGCCTTGCGCGTTGTTCAATTATTTCCCAAAACCACGCCCGCCCAGGCTGAACCCAACATCGGCTACGGCACCCAATCACTTGGGCGCGGAGTGCTCGGCACGGTTCCTGTCGAAAAGGACGGCAGCGTCTACTTCGAGGCCCCCAGTGGAGTGCCGCTATATTTCCAAGCGCTGGACGACAAAGGACGTGCGGTTCAATCGATGCGCTCAGCAACCTATCTGCACGATGGTGAACGACTGAGCTGCGTGGGCTGTCATGAATCAAAATCCAGCTCCCCCTCGGCCAAATACACCAAAAGCCCGATCGCCTTTCAGCGCACCCCTTCAAAAATCAAAGCAGATGTGGAAGGTTCCTTCCCCCTGACCTTTCCTCGCCTGGTGCAAAATGTGCTCGATCGAAACTGCACCTCCTGTCATGAACAATCCGAGCAGGCCATTTCCCTCAAAGGCGATAGCTTTGAAAAATACGGCTGGTCCACCGCCTACAAAAACCTGACTCCATACGCATGGACACGCTACGGTGGCAACGGGCCCGGACTGAAAAGAAACAAAACATCCTACTCCGTCCCCGGCGAAGTCGGTGCAAATGCTTCCCTGTTGTTGAAGCTACTCGAAAATGGTCACTACGACGTCAACTTATCCAAAGAAGACCTGCACCGCATCACCCTGTGGTTGGACTGCAGTTCTCTGTTTTACGGTGTCTATCACGATATCGAAGAACAGGCCCTCGGCAAAAAAATCATGCCGATCCTCGAGTAACGGGGAAAATCAGCTAGTTTATTGGCAATGCACTCATTGCTTGAGATTGATCCAGCCCAGCGGTTTTGTGGATGGTATCTTGGATCAATAGTCATGCAAAATAGCCCCAAGCTTTTGCAACGACATGGGTATGTTCCAAATAAGTATTCTTTGTCTGGGCAGGATCCTTTTTCAGATCGTAAAGTTGAGCCAGTGATGCGCCTGGCCGAATCCTTCCCTCCACAACTTGCGAGTTGGGTTTTCCTGCAAATGGTATTGCCGCTGCACCACTATAGAGATGATCGTTTGTGGAAACTGTGAAAAAAGGTGGAACCTCACTGTGATAGAAACTGAGCTCTAGGAGACCTGGCCCAACTTACCTGTGCCTGTGAGGAGCACTTACGCCGACTCTGTAAAGAAGCAACTCAGTCGCAGCCCGATGCAGCACCTGACTTCTCTGAGGATGCAAAGAGCCAGTGAATTACTCACGATCACTGATGAACAGTCGAGGTGATAACCCGGGAAGTCGACTATCACAGTACCTCCCATTTTTCGAGTGTCTTCACAAAATGAATCGCACCCTCCCTCAAATGCTTGTTTTAACTATCAATCAACCAGTTCTTTATCGTAAATTTTCCTGCCCTCGGCTATCGCTGAACGAACCTTGAGCTGGTGTGTCCAGAGCCTATCGTATTTTTTTTTCCGGTTCTGATCAGTTTGGGATGCCTGGAAGCCCTCCATATCTCCACGGGGTTTTTCCTTCAATATCGCCTGTCCAGCCCGAATAATAGCCAGGGCTTCCCCATAGGCCTTGACATTCAACTCCTTCATACCTCTTAAAATCGGACTGAGTTCAGGTCGGTCAAAAGAGATCATTGGAGCTGCGCCATGGCGCAGACTGATGCCCTTCCCAGTCAGCTCCTTTAACCGCTCCAACTGCTGACTACCAAGAGGAGAACGCCCCGCAGGATTCGTATCATAGGCGCTGGCATAGGTAGGATAATATGGAGCATTCAAATCAAGCCAGGTTACGATCCGGTCATATTCTTCCGCCGACAGGTTCTCGCCACAGTGACTGGTATCCAAACGCTTGATAAGTTTGCTGGCATGCGATCCCCAGGAATAGGCTTCCATGATTGCGTTGGGCCCACCGCCGATACTCCCGACGTACTTTTTCCGCTGCAGTTCCATGTAGGCCGTGTTGAAAACCAGTGTTTTATCCGCAGCAAGGTTCAATTTCTCACCCTCCTTTTTTCCGTAGTCATGACACTCCACACAGCGCTTGTCGAAAACCGGCTGCACTTCTTTTAGGAAACTGAAGTGCCGGGCAGCACCATACCAGCCCTCGAGCTTGCTCGGTTCACCCTTCAAAGCAGCAGAGGAATAGGAAATGGCCGACTTCGGTGTATTAAACCGGTCCTCATGGCACCCCACACAAGAATTCAACTCACCGGGTTGAACCACCACACCGCTACGCATGGACTGGATCATCTTCCCCTTGTCATCCAGCATCTGAAAAAAAACAAACCGATCAGCTGGAACTTCAAAATACGCAGAGCCGTCTTCCGACACTGGCACGGTTCCTAGAATAGTCTTATTGTTAAAATCGTGCCAGTTCATTGCAGGCGATTCCCTCCCCTGTCCATCCCAGCGACCCTCGGTCCAGAATAGTTTTGGAGGGCCCTCGACCACACGAATCGATTTCACCGATCCAGACTTTACTCCTTTCAGATGGGTGCCCTCATAAACGTTGGCAACAAAAAAATAACCATTCTTATCAGTATAGTTGCGCCTGGCAGGAACCACAGCTGGTGTCTTCGATGGCGCGGCTGGCATCGGGTCATAACAGCCCATATTCGAATCAGCCATGTGCAGGAGAAATTCATTGCCAAAAGTGTCGACCAGATAAATACCCATTTTTTCATCTGAACCAACAAGGCGGGAAACCAGGAATGTATGTTCATCCAGCGCAAAAGGGTCCTCATACTTTGGGAGAACCTTCTTGAAGACGTCGAACCCACCACTGTCGGCGTAGTTACTTTCTTTGCCTGCAATAAGATCACGCGCCGATGCTGGCCATGTTTGAATTACGGGCTTTTTTCCCTCTGCTCCCAACGTACGATCCAGGATAGTAAGTGCACCCCAGGGACGGTCATGGCAGGATGACAGGATACAGATTATTTTATTGCTGCCGGGAATCGGACGCGCATTGAGCATAGCATGAGGAGTGCTCTGGCCGTAATAAAGATTGTGACCGGTGCCGTCAGGGTTACTAAGCCAGAGTCCCTGCCCACCTCCAAAGTTGCGATCCACATACTCCCACCGATTGTACAATAGAGACCCATCGGGCATCTGAATCCCATGACCCTCATTCTCGATACTCTTGCCTATCTGCAGAATATTCGCACCATCAGACTCCATTCGAAACAGGTTGCGCATGATATGGCGGTTACAGGCGCAGTACTTCGGCTCCCGCGTCGAGCCGAATGCAATACCTCCATCTGAAAGATAAAATGGGTCTGTGTCACTCACCCCATTAGCAAAAGTTAGCTGCACAAGATCAGACCCATCGGGTTTGATCTTGTAAATGTGGTAATCATCCCTGGGGCCGTGGCGCAGGGAAAAAACAATCTCCTTCCCGTCAAAGCGAACTTCCGGATCACGCGGCATACCACGATCTGAATGGATGAGTGCCTTTACCTCTCCATTTGCAAGGTTCACAGTCTTAAGCGCACCCCCGGCCATGAATTCAAACTTTTTGGCATTGACCTCACCTGCCTGAAACAGATTGCCCGTATTATGGTGATCGCTAGGATACTGCCGACGTTCGACAAAAAGGATCGGATGCCGACTGACAAGGGGGTTGGCAATCAAAGCCTCGCGCTGCAAATCCTTAAATGCCTGGCTGGAAGAATCAGCGATCCTGTCCAATGCAGCCAGGTACTTAGGTCCGTCTGGGTAATTCTTTCCGAAAGATTGGGAGATGTGTTCGATTGCCGCTTGCAAAGACTCATGGCTATTTTCACTCCCATACCCAGCATAGACCATTGACCATAATACCAAACCAATCACGATCAATCCTTGTCCCGTTTTCATAGCTCCTTTGACTAACAATATCCTCACGACACAGTCAAGATTGTGTATGGCAAAAAACGCATACTATTTTGCCACTTCCTGCACAGAAATTGCTACCAGTAGCTTTATAGTTATCAAATCACACCTTAACCCCCGGAGTAGAAATGAGAATACAAGCCATCCTCGCTGTGCTGCTCATGGCGATTTTTACCAGAGCATCTGGCGGAGAAATAGAAACCGGCCGCAAGCTGATCCTTGACCAGGGCTGTGAACAAATTGTCTTTGCCAGCAGAGGCCAGGTTCGGGACGGTCACTGGTATGCGAATATTGGATATTATTCCTGTGATAAGGATTCCAAACTCTATTCAAACGGCGGCCATCTTTGTATTTTGAATTTGAAAACCGGAGCCGTCGACATCCTGCTCGAAGACAAAAATGGCACCATCCGGGATCCCGCCGTTCACTACAGTGGTGAAAAAATTCTCTTTTCCTATCGCAAAGGACACAGTGAAAATTTTCACCTTTATGAAATCAATACCGATGGCTCCGGGCTCGAACAGCTGACATCGGGATCCTACGATGATTACGAACCCTCCTATCAACCGGACGGCGGCATCGTCTTTGTCTCAACCCGCGCCAAGCGCTGGGTGAACTGCTGGTTGACCCAGGTGGGAACCATTTACCAATCCGACAGCAAAGGACAGAACGTGCGCCAACTCTCCCCCAATCTCGAACACGACAACACACCCTGGACCCTGCCCGACGGCCGCGTCATGTACCAACGCTGGGAATACATCGACCGCAGCCAGATGGTATTCCACCACCTGTGGACGATGAACCCCGACGGCACCGAACAAAAAATCTACTACGGCAACATGCATCCGGGAGGCGTGCTGATCGATGCCAAACCCGTGCCTGAATCCGAAGAGGTGATCCTGATTGAATCCCCCGGACACGGACGCCGGGAACATGCCGGAAAAGTGATTCTGCTTTCGAATGCAAACGGCCCGGATGATCTGAAGTCAAAAAAATACCTCACCAGCGAAGACATCTACCGCGATCCCTACGCACTAAGCAAAGATGTCTTCATCGCAGCACGGGGACGTGATCTGGTCGCCCTCAACCGTGAGGGAGTCGAACTGCCCGCCTTCCAACTACCTGAAAAAACCTTCCCAAAAGAACTGAGCATCCATGAACCCCGCCCGCTCATCAAACACCCGCGCGAGAGAATGCTGCCCAAGCGCATCGATGAATCAAAAAGCACCGGCACCATGCTGCTGACGAATGTTTACATCGGACAGAAAATGGGCAGCGTGAAAAAGGGAACGATCAAAAAATTGCTGGTGATGGAAGCCTTGCCCAAACCGATCAATTTCACCGGCGGCATGGATCCGCTCACCTACGGCGGATCATTCACTCTCGAACGTTTGCTCGGCACGGTGCCGGTCGAAGAAGATGGCTCGGCCTTTTTTGAAGTGCCCGCCAACCGTTCGGTCTTTTTCATCGCTCTCGATGAAAAAGAAGACAGCGTCAAACGCATGCACAGCTTCACCTCCGTCATGCCGGGTGAGATGCTCAGTTGCATAGGCTGCCACGAAAAACGCACGACCGTAGCCGAGCCCGCCAAAGCCCTTCCGCTTGCCGCCACACGGGCCGCCAGCAAGATCCGCAAGATCGATGGTATTCCGGAAGTCTTCGACTTCCCGCGAGACATCCAACCCATTCTGGACAAACACTGCGTGCAATGCCACAGCCCTGCACAACGAGACGGTGGCATTCTGTTAACCGGAGATCGGGGACCGATGTTCAGTCACAGTTATTTCAACCTGACCATTCACGGACAATTCGCCGATGGCCGCAACCGGACACACGCCAACTACGAACCCTACGAGATCGGGGCCGCCTCCAGCCCGCTGATGAAAAAGCTCAATGGCGAACACTACGGTGCACAACTCTCTCCGGGTGAAATCAAAAAAATCCGCTACTGGATCGAGTCGGCTGCGGTGTATCCAGGAACTTACGCCTCCCTCGGCAGCGGTATGATCGGCGGTTACCAGCAAAACAAACAAGAGCTCAATAATGACTCCCAATGGCCTACTTCGCTGAAGGGTGCGGAAGCCATCAAGCGTCGCTGCGCTTCCTGCCACACTAAAAAATCCCGCCTACCCCTCAATCTGTCAGACGAACGCGATATCAGTTTCTGGAAACCCGAACCCCACGACAAGATGCTGCAGACCGCCCGCCATATTGTTTTCAATCTCACCCAACCCGAACAATCTCTGATCCTGCTTGGCCCACTCTCCAAACAAGCCGGCGGTGAGGGTGCCTGCACAAGTTCCGGCAAGGACGGAAAGTCAAAACCTATCGAAATATTTAAAGACAGCCAAGACCCGGATTACCAGACGATACTAGCCATGATCCGAGCTGGAAAAGACAAACTCAATGAAGTCACTCGCTTCGACATGCCAAACTTCAAAGCCCGCCCGGAATACATTCGGGAAATGAAACGTTTCGGCATTCTCCCCGAATCCTTTGATCCGGCAAAAGAAAAGGTGAACCCCTACCAGCTTGATCAACGTTATTGGCAATCCCTGTGGTATCAGCCAGAAGTTGGAAAATAGCTCAGTCATTTGCTATCGCTCATCGTTATCGAAGATGCGATTAAAATTTCCGCCTTCATTTCCCTGTTGTTGATGAAATGGGCCTTTTTGATGCCTATCGCCACTTGCCCCGTGCGGAAGCCGGAACGCCCTTGTCCTTCCTGCCCTCGCTGGCCATGACTTTGGTGCAGTGTTTGACGATACGGTAAAGATTGGCACTCTTCATCCACTTCCCAAAGCATCACTTCAACTCCACCTTCAAAAACTTCCCCGCTTGGACCGTAAACTTGGCCTCGCTCGCTTTCTTCTCATCACCCACCGTGCGGGTAAACTTCGCCTCATAAGCTCCCGCCGGCAGATAATACTTCTGCTTGTTGCCGTAACTCTGAACAATCGATTTACGCTCACCTTCTCCGACCAAAAAAACCTCGATTTTTGCGGCCTTTTTCCCCTCCCCCTCTAAAGCCACGACTCCCGCATTCAATACCAATTGATCACTGTTCACCTTCCCCGCAGAAACTGAAATCTCTTTTTCCACCGTGGCCGCCCCTCGTTTCAACAGCAGGCTGTAAGTGCCCGCCGGCAAAACAAACTCACCTTTTGAATACGCGTGAGCCACTTGTTTGCGGCCACCTTCTCCATCAGGTTTATAGACCGTCCACGAAGTGTCCTTGGTGACCGCTTCCGCCGCCCCTTCCGCCATCAGAGCCTGCCCTTTCCAGATCCCCGCATTCAATGACAAGGTCAGTTCGGTCTTCTCCCCGGAAGCCACTTCGACCTCTTTCTCTGCTACCGCCTCCCCGCGTTTCAACTTCAACAAATAGGTTCCAGACGGCACCTTGAATTCCGTGATAGCCGAGTAGGAATGAGCCACCTCTCTACGCTCCCCTTCCGAATTCAGCGGGCTCTGCAAAGACCACGACAAACCTTTTTCCAATACCTCTCCACCTTCCACAAAAACCGCCTTTGCCACCACCGTACCCGCCCCAAAAGTCAGCACCACTGCTGTTTTTTCTCCCGCTTTCACCTCGACTTCTTTTTGTGTATTCGACTCCCCGTATCTGACCTTCAGCAAATATTTGCCAGCAGCCACCACCAAATTGGTTTTGGATTCGTAAGAATGAACCAGCTCGGGAAACTCACCTTCGCTATTCGGCTCGGCATTCACCAGGCTCCACGACAAACCTTTGCTGAGCAGATCACTGCCTTCACTCATCTTCGCCTGAGCCACCAGAACCCCGGATCCCAATATCAACGTCAGCTCACGACCCGTGCCCTCCTCAATCTCCACCACCTTCTCCACCCTCGATTCCTCAAAACGCGCACGGACAATGTATTTCCCTGCTTCCAAATTAAACACCGGCTCGGCTTTATAAGAGTCCTCCAGCGATTTGCCTTCCGTCCCGTCCTCTGCCCGGTAAATACTCCAGGCCATGCCCTTTTGGATCGGCTTGTCGCCCTCTGCCATGACCGCATGCAAGGTCAACCCCAAAGCCTTGAAAACCATCTCGTGAATTCCCGTCTTGCCTTCCGGGATCTGCAGCGTGCTTTCTGCTTTCATTTTACCAAACTCGCCGGTCACCGTGTATTCACCGGCAGCCAACTCGGTTTTGAACTCTCCTCCTCCCCCTTGATACATCGGCTCGCCCTTCACTTCGTCGCCTTTGTAGATGGCAAACTTCACTCCTTTAGGCAACAATTTACCTTCTCCGTCTTTGCCCCGTAAAAGCAGATAGGTTTTTTTCTCCATCACCGGCTTTTTCACCGTCGCTTTCACCACCTGGTTGAGCGCATCTTTCAGACTAGCCGCATCCCTGGCTTCCAAATAAAGCCCCCCGGTTTTATTGGCAAGGCAATCCAGTCCGGCATTCTTATCCCGCGTGATGTCAAAAGCCACCACATGACAGACAAAGTCGATGCCCTTGGCCTCCAACTGTTCTCCAACCACACAAGGATCCTTGTCACAGGTTTCGATGCCATCGGAAATCAAAATCACACTGGCTTTGTTCTCTTCAAACTGAAGAGAAGCCGCCGCGATCAACACCGCATCACAAAGCGGTGTTTTGCCCTTCGGCACAATTCCATCCACCGCCTTCAGAATCGCAGCGCGGTTTCCCGCAGCGGGAGGCACCAGTAATTCAATGTCCGAGCAATCCCCCTTCTTGCGATGCCCGTAAGCCATCAGGCCAATCTCTACACCATCTTCAATCGTTGGCAGCAAATCGCGAATTGCTTTTTTGGCAATATCAATTTTCACCCCACCCTTCACATCTCCCCACATCGATCCAGAAGCATCCAGAATGATGATGGTCTTGCCATTGGACGCAGCATCCTGTGCCTGCAGCTGGGGTGCCCCTCCGGCAAATAAAAATAAACCAATACAGGCAGCCAGAAAACCACCTCGACGAACAAGATTTTGTGATAAACGCATAACTAAATAATATAAACGGCTTCCCCTTTGACCAAGCTATAGGATTTGCCGGAAACCCGCTCCGGGTCAAGCATTTAACTACTGTGCAAGCTTCTTCAGGGCTGTCTGGCTTTTTTCAGACAACTTGGCGATGGGATAACGAAAGACCTTGCCGCCTTTGACTCGCAACAAAACCACCTCCCCATCAATTCTCAAAAAAGTAGCCACAATGATTTTACCCTCCTGATTGACCCACTCCTGCTCCACTGCCCTCGCCGGCAGTGTTTTGCTCGGCTCTTTTTCCTCTTCGGGTATCTTGCCTCGCTTACCCCGCTCGCCATTGATGGGAGCCCCTTCGAGAATCCAGTTGCGAACCAGTTTAATTTCTTCCTCGGTGAGTTGTTTCCCCTTTTTCTCCGGCGGCATGGCTCCATCGTCATAGCGGGGGCGAATGAGGCCATAATAAAGATTGCTCATTTTTGGATCACCCGGTCGCACCAGTTCATCCTTGTCGAACCTGCCGTAAAAATGAGAGGGGTCATCAAGCCGCAAACCTCCTTTCGCCTTGTCGGCTTCATCGCTGTGACATTCAAAGCACTTTTTTTTAAAGATCGGCATGATGTCCTTTTCATACTCGAGTGCCAATGCCAAATCGTTCGTTAGCAGAACGAAAGCAAAGCTCAATAGGGTTCGAATCACACGCATTGTCGAACAATCTAAGGTCAAAATAATCCAAGTGCCAGAAATTTCCTTTTGCTTGTTTTACCCACTCCTAAAGAAGGAAACAGCGACCTAAAATCACTATAATTTAAAAACCGGGGGAAATTTGTAACCATTGCCAGCGAGCGGGGGTCTTTGTTTCCTGACGACACAATCTAATACCGGGTAGAAAAATCCTACCCTTCAAAAAAAGGAAAAACCATGTTATTTGCAGACGCATTCAGAATACTCCTAATCGCCCTAAGCATTATTATCGCCTTTCCTGCTTTCTGGCTGGTCGCCCGCGCACTGTGGCCGGACAAAGTTCAACGGGCTGCAGAGAAGACAGCCGGCCAGTCTCTAAGATGTTTTCTCTGGGGAGTGATTCCGGCTGCAATTATTACGACTGTCGGAGTTGTCCTCCTTCAAGCAGGAGGTCCAGCTGCGTTACTGGGAGCACTTATTCTGGCAATAGGCTTCTTTTTCAGCCAGGTGGGTGTAGCAGGCTTAGCCACCATGATTGGCGAAAGGCTTGGCAGGAAAGGCGAAGATGCCTCGGCCTTCAAAGTCACGGGGCGAGGCGGCATTGCGCTGGTCCTGACTTTCCTGTTTCCTGTCATTGGTTGGGTCATGTTGCCCCTGATAACCATTGCAATCGGCTTCGGGGCAATGCTTCGAAGCACTTGTTCCCGAAAAAAAGTGGCCGAGCCACTGGCGGATGAAAACACCATAGCAAAGTCAGCTGCTTAATAGGGGCCCAATCTCAAACCTCAAAACAGCCCAATGAAAAAACTCAGCCGCCGAGACAGCTTAAAGGGCGCCGCCCTGGCCGGAAGCACGCTCGCCCTGGCAAGCTGTGAAAAAATGATCAGCTCGGCGAGTCGGCGTTTTGGCCAGGATTTTCCCGACACCGTTTTCGTGGCGGAGTCCAATGACATCGATGATGCTTACCACCTGCTCAATCGAGCAGCCTACGGCCCCTGGCCCGGGGATGTTTCTTATCTGAAATCGATGGGAACCCAAGCATGGTTGGAGCAGCAATTGCAGCCTGAGACCATCGATGATCTGGCTTGTGAATCACGCGCGCGACGTTTCGAATCGGTATTTTTCAAACCTGGCAATGCCTATGAATTCAAAGAGAACGTGCTGAGAGAAGAGTTGTCGCGACACACCCTGCTGCGCGCGATCTACAGCAAACGACAGCTGTTCGAAGTCATGGTCGGGTTTTGGACCGATCACCTGAATATCGATCTCGGTAAGGGAGACTGTATCTATTTCAAGCCATGGGATGATCTCAACGTCGTTCGCAAACATGCGCTTGGAAACTTTCGTGACCTCATTCGGGCATCGGTCATTTCTCCGGCCATGCTGGTATACCTCGATGGCAAAGAAAACCGGAAGCGCAAAGGCACAGATGATGTGCCCAACGAAAATTATGCCCGGGAGTTGATGGAACTACACACCATGGGCGTGCACGGCGGTTATACCCAGAAAGACGTGAGTGAAGCCGCTCGCTGTTTGACTGGCTGGACCATCAAAAAAAAGAAAGCCTTCCTTAATCGTGGCACAGTCTATTTCAATCCCGGACACCATGACGATGGGGAAAAAGTGATCCTGGGCAAGACCATCCCGGAAAGAGAGACGCATGACGGAGAAAAAGACCTCGAAGACCTGATCGACATCGTATGTGAACATCCGGCCACCGCCCGGTATATCTCACTGAAACTCTGCCGCCGTTTTGTCTCTTATGATCCTCCTGAAACCCTGGTTTCTCGGGTTACAGAAGATTTCATAAAATCCAAGGGCGACATCAAGACCCTGTTGCGAACCATCCTCTTGTCCGAAGAATTCAACCAGTCTAAAGGTCAACGTTTTAAACGCCCCTTTCGCTATATCGTTTCTACTTTGAGAGCGCTAGGTGCCGACACCCATGCCCACAAACCGTTGATCGAATATTTCAACCGCATGGGACAAACTCCATTCTCACACCCTACTCCAGATGGTTACCCGGAAGAGGAAACCCCTTGGATGGGAACCTTGTTGTGGCGATGGAATTTTGCTTTCGGCATAGTGAATAATGAAATCCCCGATGTTAAACTTCCCTTGGGGAAAATGGCAAAATCTACAAATGCCTTGAGCGGGAAGGACTTATCGGCCGAAACCATAGCCGCCTATTTGCTAGGAAGACAGGCGACGGAAAATGAAACTGCAGCCATCGAGGAATACCGCAAGGAGCTGGAAAACGGAAATGAACATCCAAAACAACAGGCAGAACTACTCGCCGTTTTAATGGCATCTCCGGCCTTTCAACGATGCTAAGAAATATCACAATGAGCCAATCCGCCAATAGAAGAACATTTATTCAAAACCTGTTGACGGGCAATGCCGTCACCGCAGCCCGGCAATCACCGCACACTCTGGTTTGTTTGTTTCTCAGAGGCGGGGCCGACACCCTGAATATGTTCATCCCCTATGGCGATGACGAATATTATCGGCAACGACCCACGATTGGTATTGCACGCCCAAAGAAAAACGGTAACAGCAGCGCTCTGGATCTGGATGGGCACTACGGCTTGAATCCAAGAATGAAAAGTCTCAAGCCGCTTTTTGATGAAGGTCGTCTCGCCGTGGTGCAGGGGGTTGGCATGGACAATACCAGCGGCTCTCACTTTGAATGCCAGGATCAGATGGAGCACGGCGAGGCCAGCGGTCAAACGGTCGGAGGAGGCTGGCTGGGAAGGTATTTGCGCTCACACATTGGAAACAGGGCCACCTCTCTGTCAGCTGTGGCAATCGGTTCGGTGATGCCGGAGTCCCTGCGCGGTGCTCCGGCAGCCAGTGTATTGGAATCACTTGAAGATCTGGAATTAAAAACCCGGGCAAGTCAGCCAGAAACGGTAGCCCGTATATTGTCGCGCTTATACGAAGCAGAAGCAAGCATGCTGGGAAAACAAGGGAGTGAAACGGTCGACCTTTTGAAGCGGGTTCGAAAAATCCGGGAACAAAAATATGTCCCTGCCAGCGGGGTGGACTATCCCGACCACAAAACAGCAAAGGGATTCAGAGAGATTGCACGATTGATCAAAGCGGATGTGGGCCTGGAAGTGGCCTGCCTTGATTTTGGCGGCTGGGACACACATTTTTTCCAGGGTGCCCTATCCAGTTTTCACGGAAAAAAATCTGAAATTCTGGCTGATAGCCTGGCTGCTTTTGACCAGGATCTGAAATCGGTGCGGCATCGTGTGACCACGGTGGTGATGACCGAATTCGGACGACGGCTGTATGAAAATGCTTCACTGGGAACCGATCACGGTCGCGGTTTTGCCATGATGGTGATGGGCGGAAGGATCAAGGGTGGGGCAATCCATGGCCCCTGGCCGGCAATGAAAGAGGAAAACTCCGAGGGGCCTGGCGGCCTGCAAATCACCTACGACTATCGCTCGGTTCTTGGCGAAGTATTACGGGGAGTTACAGGGAATACTAAAATGAACGCTGTTTTTCCAGGGGCAGAGAGAAGCCAAATCGGACTGATCTCCTGAACCGAATAGCGCTTTATTAGCGGGCTTTGGGAATATTGGGAACGAACATTTTACCTGTGATTCATGGGGTGGAAGCCCATGCTACTTGCCTACAAGTTCCCCTCCTCCTTTGAAGTTATTACCTTAAGCCCCTCACTTAGTGCTGCTTCGGGGGCGATAACTACCCGATCCCCGACTTCGAGGCCTTCCATTACTTCAGCCTGATAGTCATTCATCAAACCTATCTTCAAAGCGACTCGGCCCACCTGACCGCCGGTTACCTTGAAAGCTTCCCAAGCGCCGTCGCCACCGCGAAACAGGGCGGTTCGAGGGATTATCAGCACCTCGGGCTTTGTAGCAGTAATAACTTTTATCCGAACCCGATAGTTCAAGCCCAGGGAACGCCCTGCGTCATCCAAGACCTTCAATGCATCGGATGAAAATGAGATTTCAACAGCAACACGTTGTTGTTCGACACCGAGAGAAGACAATTGGGTGAAGGCTTTCGGCTTGATACGACGCACCCTCCCAGTTACAGGTCGATCCCCGATCGCTTCACCGAATATCTGGACAGGATCGCCGGGCTGGATCCTGACTGCTTCCTCAGTCAGGACATCAGCAGTCACCTCAAGGTCTTCCAGGTGCCCGATATCGAGCACCGCCGCTCCAGGCATCATGGTTTTTTCGTTGGACACATGAACCTTGAGAATAACGCCCCCAACCGGGCTGAGAATACGAGTTCTTTTCATATTCCTCTCCACCATTCCCGGCAAGAGCTTGGCGATCGAAAACAGGGCATTGGTGGAATGGAAATTAGCTTCGCTCTCCTCCTTTTTCACCTTGGAGTCAAGAAACTGCCACTCTGCTTCCCGCGATTCCCTTTCGCTAATAGCTTTCGTTTTCAACGCTTTTTTCACTGCTTCAAGAATCCACTCCGTGTAATCGGCGCGAGCTTCGCTGGCCTTGACCTCAGCTCTGGATGAATCGACAGCATTCTTCATCGCAAATAACATTTCAGCAGCACTGATGGTCGCTTCTTTCCATTCGACATCGTCAAGGGTGGCGACCACCTGCCCTTTTTTTACAGCGTCCCCCTCCTTCACCTCGACAGGTAAAATCCGACCAGGCAAGGGCATCGTTACATGATAGATATGAGGCAGCGAGGTGCGTGCCTTTTCCTCCACATAAGATTCGATGACCCCCTTTGTGATAGCAGTCACACGTACTGGAACAGGCTTGCTGATGTCCACGTAAATCGCCAGTGCAACCACGACCAGCAGGATCCCGATGATTAGATATCGGGTCCCGATTTTCTGTGCGCTTTTCTTTTTCATATCCTAGTTTATTCCTTCAGGTTCATGGCCTCAACACGATCTATTTTCCTCATATTATGTATTACCGCGAGTTGGGCCGACATAACAAAAAAGACCGCCAGGGCAATGGTATATAGGTAACTACTTGAGCTAATGACCGCCGGAATGCTGTAGGCGTCAGTTTGAAACTGGGTAACAATTCCATTAAGAGTAGCGGCTCCCAACGGCAAGCCAACTACGGAACCAATCACATTTGTCAGCATATTCTCCCTGAAAAAAAGCCGGGCAGTCTCACGATCAAAATATCCCATAGCACTGAATGTAGCGATTTCACGCTGCCTCTCAGCAATAGCAATCAGGGTGGCATTAAGAATAGCACCAAAAAATATGACTGCCGCAAACAGAATCATGACTACAGCTGTGCCCCGCATCGCCCGATCCATATGATCAACCAGAACCTGCTTCTGCTCACGTATATCAGAAACGGCTTCCAGATTCGGCATTTCTTTCAAGGCGCGCATAAATATTTTTCTTTGTTTCCGGTTCTGAAGGGCTGATACGCGCACCTCTGATACGGCGCCACTTTCCCCCATCAAATAGTTCAGCCAGGAATAGTTGGCGTAAACATCCAAGCCAAGCATACTTGGAAACCCTTGTGCCACATGAGTTGTCACCGGCCTTCGGTCTCCTTTGATTGGCACCAGGCGAACCGGGTCGCCGGGTTGAAGATTCAGCTGATCCATCAATCCTTCCGCCATCAGCAGCCCTGTATCTGGAACAGCGATGCGCTGCCCATCGGTTCCAGTTGGCAAGGTAAGCTTACTGTCTGGCAAAATACCAAGGATGCCTCCCTTCTTCTTCCGATGCCCGGCCTCGTAAGTGCACGGCACCGCGAATACAGCCTCTACCGCCGTAACACCCGGAAGACGCCTGATCTCATCCACCACCTCACTACCCAACTCCTTGGATAAGGCGAGGTGATAGTCACTACGCAGGATTTTATCAAATTGAATCTGAATCATGGCGTCCATGGAATTCACAAACCCAAACGTCAGCAATACGATCGAAGCCCCCATCGCAGCTGAGAATATAGCAACAAAAGTCCGCCTTTTCCGCCGAATGATTCCTCGCAACACCATTTGCCACTGGATGTCCAAGCTCTCCCAGAAACGCGGCCACCGCTCAAGCAAAATACTTCCTCCTTTTGCAGGTGGGGCTGGCCGCATGGCCTCTGCTGGTTGCAATCGGATTACCCGTCTGACTCCTTGGATCGTGCCAAAAGAACAGGCACCGACCGAAAGAAGCAGGCCCAGGAAACTTAAGCCAGGATAAAAACTGTTCACCAGACGCGGGAAAGAAAAAAAATCCAAATACATCTCCGTCAACGCTCCAGACATCCAAAACCCAATGATTGCACCCATCACACCACCTGAGACTCCTGCCGCCAATCCGAACTTGAGAAAATGAACTACCAGATCACGATTACTGTAACCAAGTGCCTTCAGGGTTCCCATTATAGTGCGTTGCTGCTCTGCCAACCGGCTCATCAGGACATTCATAATCAGGCTGGCCACAACGAGGAAGAACGAGGGGAAAATAAAGGCCATCGTGCGGTTCTGGGTCATTTCCGCATCCAGAACCATATGCGAAAACTGGTCTGCCCTAGGCATCGAAGCAAAAACCCCAAAGGGCTCAAGCCGGTCGGCATAGGCCTGCAGGATCGGAGGGTTTTTCTGCCCCCGGAATTCAGGAGTAAACAAACCTGTTACACTATTGCAGGCCCCCTCAAACCCAAAGGTCTCTTCGAGATACTGGCGCTTAACATAAAATAGACCGTAGTTTTCCGGGTCATCAACCAGACTGCCTGGTGATGTCAGGTAGACAAATTCTGCACTGGTAGCCGTTCCGCAAATGATCATCTCCTTGCGCTGTTCATTCATGATGGCATGGATGCGATCACCAAGTTCCAAGTCGTGAGCATTAGCAAATTTTTCGGAAACAATAACTTCATTACTGCGATCTTGGCTAAAATAGCTGCCAGTCTTAATAACAATGCCATTTATTGTAGTGCCAGGAACTGCCGGAAGTGACAGCACAATTGCGCTGACTGGCTTCTCAGCTGTTTCCAGGTCTACAATCACTTTGAATTGAAGTCGGTCTCGTATCTCCGAAATGCCAGGTAATTGCCCCAGTCGATGAACTTCATCCGCTGGCGCTTTTTTGAGATCTATCCAAAAATCAGCCATCCGACAGGTGGAGTAATACTGGCTCCGCGCCACCTGAAGATTCCCTGCCGTTGCCAGCATTCCAATAAAGCTGCCAATACCCACTGCGATTACAGCTGTCACTGCCAGTAGCATTTTCCATGACTGCTGAAGGTCCCGGCGAAGCTTGCGATTCAACGTTTTCATCAACCCGGATCCTCTGAAATTTGGAGGTGCTCATTTTCATTCACCCCCTGAATCAGGCCATCAACGATAGAAACCGTCCGGTCAGCAAGGGGTGCTATCTCGGGATTGTGAGTGATAACGACCAGAGTCGTTTCGGTCTCACTGTTAAGATTTTGTAGAAGATCCAGAACAACAATGCTGGTATCATGATCCAAAGCACCTGTAGGTTCATCGCACAACAGCAGCGCCGGTCGTTTTACCAGCGCCCTGGCAATAGCTATCCGCTGTTGTTGCCCTCCTGATAGCTGGGAAGGAAAATGCTCTTTACGGTCGGCAAGCCCAACCAGCTTTAACGCTTCTTCAGGATCCATAGGATCCTCTGCAATTTCAGCTGCCGCCCAAACGTTTTCAAGTGCTGTCAGCGAAGGAACCAGATTGTAAAACTGAAAAACAAAACCCACCTGGCTGCGGCGATAGTGCGTCAATTCCGACTCACTGAAATTGGTAATATCTTCTCCCTGAAAAACAATCTCCCCAGAATCTGCCCGATCAATGCCACCTACCAAGTTCATCAGCGTGCTCTTCCCCGATCCGGACTCACCCCAGATCGTAAGGAACTCCGCTTTTCGGATCTCCATACTCACACCCCTCAAGACCGGCACTTCGACCTCTCCCATCAGGTAGGTTTTATAAACATCAGTCAGCCTTACGAGTGCTTCATCAGGTGTATTCACGGTAATTTTTATCCTATAACTACAATCATCCGACTTACTATCATTTAATAAATTCGAATCCCTTCACGCATCCTGTGGAAACACAGTTCGCAGGTATTTTTCATTCGCACGATAACTTTCCAGCATCGGCTGCCCACGCGGAATCGCCCCCTCGATCTGCATCCAGCCACTATAACCAATATCATCTATAGCGGCCCGCACTTTCTGAAAATCGACCTTACCCTGTCCCAGCAGGGAACCGTTTTCCTTCATGTGAAACTCACAGATCTGCTTTTGTTTTCCCAACCAACGAATCTCTTCATAGATGTCGTAGCCCATCTTGTTTGAGTTGGCCACATCATAATAAACCTGCACCGCTCGCGAGCCAACACGATCAATGATATCCATATGTTCTTCGGCACTCAACCAGCTTTCAATACCAAGAATCACCCCACTCTTTTCTGCTTTTGGCACCACCTCCTTCAAACGCCTCACCACCTCATCCGTGCCTTTTTTGTCACCCTTGAGATCTCCCTTGGAAAAAAAAGCCAGTAGCACAATTTTACAACCCATCACCTGACACACATCAATGCTATCGCTCACCCATTCAATCGTGCGTGCATCGCTTTTGTAGGGAATTTTATTGAGCTCACCAATAGCCAAAGCAGAAACCTGGACACCGGTTTTTTTAACCGCCTGCCGATAAGACTCCTGAACCTCGGGCTGACGCAGTTGCATGTCGTCCTTCTCCGTTCCGAGGCTAACCTGGACCCCGTCCAGCCCAATCTGCCCAGCCACTTCAAAGGCCCCCACATCCGCAAGTTTGCCGATTGACCAGTCACAGGCACCTATTTTGAAACGATGCGACTTTGACTCGGAAAAGAGAGGAGACACAGACGGAGCAAAGGAAAGCGCTGCTGCTCCTGCCGCCGTTCGAGATAACATTTCACGTCGTGATAGCATTTTTGTTTTCATGTTTTTCCTGGGGGTATATTACTACAAAAACTGTATAGGGAAGCAGGGTTCTTGATGAAAATGTGATCGTAGTATCGACCCAGTTCCATCTTTACCAAATCCTCCTTGAAACTGGTCAGCAAAAAATCAAGCCCCGGGCTGCCTCCATAAGATTTCCAGTAGCTGTGTTTGGCGGCATCCATTCCCATGGTGATTTGCCCGGAGAACTCGGGCAGTAAAACTTTCAACAACTCATAGGTGTTGTTTCTCTGCTCCGAGCCCCAACGGAAAGCGCTGTCATACTCCACTCTCACTCCTGTCTGCAGCAGTTCACGGTGAAAAGCCAAATCCTTTTCCTTGTCCACGTGGGAGATCACCACATGCGACAAATCCGCTCCCAGTTTTTCAAACAAAGCCACTTGCTCAATGGCATTATGAGCTCCTTTGCTGTGGGTCAAAATTGGAGCCCCCGTTTCCAGGTGCGTCGCCACCACGGCACGAAAGATCTTTTCCTGATGAGTCGTGAAATTTCCACCCTCCGTCGCCAACTTCACCATGCCCGCTTTGTGCCTTGTTCTTTTTACCAGCGGCCCACTGTAATCAAAAGTATCAATCCCAAGTTGGATATCATCGATGAACAATTGGGCCAGTTGTTCTTCCGAATAATGAAACTGCCAATGATTCGCCGGGTAATAGATGGCCAAATGCAGGCCAGTGGGAGCGATAAGATGAACCTTAGTCCGACGGGAAATTTCCGCCAATTTCAAGGCATTCCTTCCCGCCCCGGCAGGCATGGTATCCACCATTGTCCGGCCCCCATGATCATAAAAATCCTGCAACTCCCGGGAAATTTTATCCACATCGTTTAACAGGAAAAGTTCATTTTTTTCCGTGACATAGCCTTCTTCGATAATGACGTGTTCGTGACTGTAACAGAGCCCCATCTCTGCAACATCAACATCTCCTAAAACTGTCCTGATGAATGGCATCTGTCTGTTTTCAGTCAATACTCTTCCCCCAGCCCTCCCTGCTGATATCAGCGGGTTTTTCCGGAAGCTCTAAAATAGCACCTCTATCCACCAGGCCCTCCTGCAATCTTTTTACGTCCAAATCCCGCGCACTTTCTCCATACTGCAATGACAGCACCGCTGCCAAACCAGTCGCCTGCCCCATCGCCATGGTCTGGGCCATCGAACGACAGGAGGCATGGGCCTCATGGGTCGCCGAAAAACAACGCCCCGCCACCCATACCTGCTCACTGCCTTGTGGAACCGTGGTCTGATATGACACGCCATACACCCCACCCCCGGGAATGTACTGCCAATAGGTTTCGTCCTCCCCGTTTGCCCCCTGACGGTGATCTTCAATCGGCGCACCACAGAGAAAAATACTGTCATTCACTGCCCTCCCACTCATGCACCCTTCTTTGTCCAGGCGAGCCTCCCCATACACACGCCTCGTTTCCCTCACCCCGATTTGATGGGAAAGACCAATGATACTCGCCCTTTCATAACCAGGAACATCATCCTGGAAAAATTTCTCCAAGATGAAAGCCTGCCTGCGCCCCTCTTCTTCTGCTTGGGACATCTCGAACACATTCAGCGGATCCAGGTGCCCCACCTTCACGGCAACTGTTGATATGCAACCCACCTGGCACATCGCGTGAGCCGAACCTTCTTTCCGTGGCAAAGGATGCCGTCCTTGTTCCACAGCCAGCCCCATCTTCTCCTTCAGCATATTCTTGCCTCCGGCCCGTTCAAATTGATCCAGGTCAACATTGCTCATCCTGAAGGTCGTGGTCATGCTTTGAGCCGCCGCCACTTCCCCCGCTTTTTCATAAGCATAACCAGCCAGATGACAAAAATCGGCATCACCTGAAGCATCGATCACCCGGCTGGCCTTTATTTTATAAAAACCCGACTTGTGCCAGACCACACACAGGATCCCCTCTTGCTCCATCTTCTCTACCCCCACCAGCGAAGTATGCAAAGCTACCTTCACCCCGGCTTGCTGCAGCAGCTGATCCCAAACCAGCTTGAGACGCTCAGGATTGTAATTGACCCCAGTTCCCGCCCCGTAAGTATTTGCCCGAAGAAAAATATCCCCTGTCCCATCAAGAACATCCACCACCTGACCCGGCAAACCCGCCACCACTTTGCGAGGACTGTCTCCGGGAGTAAAAAACCCATAGAAGGTATCCAGCATCTGGGTGGATGAACCACCGAGAAAACCATAGCGCTCGATCAGAAGCACTGAATTCTCTCCTTGCTGCCCGGCAGACATCGCCGCCAGACAACCGGCCGAACCTCCGCCCACGACCAGGATATCCGTCTCCATCAGCAGCGGCATATCCATACAATTGAATATTTCAGCCATGATTTCCTCCGACCCCTTGATAAAGTTTCGCCAGACGGTGAGCATGTTCGTCATAAGCCCCTTCAAAAAGCTCAACTGCCCGTTCCTGCCCAACCACCACCGCAGCACTCAGCACCTTCGGGGGTTGTCCTGCTTCCGTCATGATTCTGGCCACCTCTGCCTTGATGCAATTCACCACCATGACCCCGCCCACCGTGGATCCGGGCGCAACCGGTGTATCCAAATCCGGCACCTTCACCATGGCATCACCCACCGGCGCACCGGTATCCAGAACAAGATCGGCAAAGTCGGTGAGCTTCAGTCCGTCTTCACGTTTGCTGGTGCTGGCATCGACGTGCAGTTGGGAAACCAGAGCCACCACCTTCACCCCATGTTTTTGAAAATTTTCAGCCATTTCAATGGGAACCACGTTGCAACCGCTGGAAGAAACTACCAAAGCGCAGTCTTGTGGACTCAGATCAAAATTTCTCAATATTTTTTCTGCCAAACCAGACACATTTTCCAAAAACATCGCCTGGCGCTGACCGTTTGCGCCGACCACCAGATTGTGAAAAGTCAGTGACAACTCCACGATCGGATTGAAGCCGGGAAAAGAACCGTAACGCGGCCACATCTCCTCCACAAAAATACGGCTGTGACCCGAACCGAATAAGTGCACCATCCGACCCGCGAGAATCGTTTCAGCAAACCATCCGGCAGCCTGTTTGATCACCTGCTCCTGAGCCCCTACTTTGTCCACAAGCCCTGAGCATTTTTCCAAGTATTCTTTAACCATCGTAATTGTTTTCTAATTCTAATTTTTTCTAAATGCAAAAGCCGCTGCCCCGATGGCCCCGGCAAACTCATTGAGCTCTGCTTTTTTTATCGCAGTTCCAAGCCCACCCGGGCGCCACTCATAAGTCTTCATGAATTCAGCCAACGGTTTGAACAGGGCATCCCCCGCCATGGAAATCCCCCCACCCAGAATCACCAGCTCCGGTGAGATCACATTGCACAATGAACTGATGCCGACGGCCAACTTTCTCACCGATTCCAACCAAATGCGGGATGCCTCAAGCTCACCCTTTCCATAAGCTTCCACCAAGTCCCGGGTGCTCGCAAATTTTCCCTGCGAGCGTTTTTCGAGGGTGGCATTGCCAATCGCATTCTCAAGACTGCCAGGAGTGCCGGTGATCCCTGGATCCAAAGTTGAATCAATCACCATGTGCCCCAAATGCCCCGCCCGTTGCCCATAACCCTGGTAAACCTCCCCATCGATCATGATGCCACCTCCCACCCCGGTGCCAAGAGTGAGCATGATCACATTTCCCATTCCCTTGCCCACTCCGAAGCTGCATTCCGCCATCAATGCGGACAGGGCATCATTGAGAACCGTCACTCGTTCTTTTTGTAAATAATCCCCCCAGTGCAATCCCTCCAGCCCCAACAGCCGTCCCGGCATCGTCACAATTTTCCCATTGTTTTTATCAGGCAAACCAGGTGCCGACAGCCCAATCGCCTTGACCTCCCTCCCTTCCTCCAAATCGGCCAGTATTTGCCTCACCACCTTCTTCCAATGATCGGTCGGCTCTGCCCCCTCCAGAAGTCTATCCTGCATCGGCATCTGCAGTGATTGCAAAAGCTCACCGTCCTCGCGGATCAACACCCCTTTCACATTTGTGCCACCAAGGTCGATTCCAATTGCCAGTTTACCCTTCATACTGTCCCTCTGAAACTGTCCACCCCCCGTCAACCGTCAAAACCTGCCCCGTCACAAAAGCCGCTTGATCCGACATCAGCAACGAGACCATCCCATCCAAATCCTCGGGCTGACCAATACGCCCACCGTCCAAGGGCTGTTTGCTTTTAATAAACTTTAAAATCGAATTATCCTCGGCCGCCCGCTGTGCCATCGGAGTCTCCACCAGGGCGGGTGCAATCACGTTGATCCTGATGCTCTCGCTTGCATAATAAGCTGCGATCGATTTAGTAAAACCAATAATGGACGCTTTTGCGGCAGCATAGGCATGAGTTGAAAAGTATTTGGGAGAGGGCGAATAGCCCAGCACCGATCCCATATTCAGGATCGATCCTCCTTTCTCTTGTTCCATGAATGCCTTAACGGCGGCTCGGTTAGACAACATGATGGAGGTCAGATTGAGCTCCAGGGTTTTGTTCCAGCCCTCCAGAGTCAATTCATGTAAAGGACCGTCCCCAGCTTTGCGTCCACTGCCACCCGCCACATGATAAAGCCCATCAAAAGCCCCGAATTTTTCGCGGCAGAGCTCAATCGCCTTGCTTGCCGTTTCTTCGGTGGTGGCATCCCCGGCGAGCGCAATGCCCTCACCTCTCAATTGCAACTCTGCAGCCTCACAACTTTCCGAATTCCTACCGACAACCACCACACTTGCCTTGCGCCTGGTAAAAGCCAAAGCCGCCGATAGCCCCAGGCCCGTCGTCCCCCCCACAATTACAATTTTTTTATCTGCCAGCATAGTTGATCGAATTGAAATATGGAATGAAACTCACACAAAAACTAAACTTTTTCTGTATATAAAACCACCCGGAAGCCATTGTTATACAGGTAAAGCCCTAGTCATTTCAATCTAGGAGTTGATTGAATACATTTGGTATGATTCGCGCATGCTGCTGTTTCGATCTACTTATTTAAAGGCACAGGCTTTATTTCGACTACAAAGTAAAGTCGCTTTTGTAAGCCCGCTTCTTCAAAAGGTTTGCCATGATACGACTAAGCTGCCATCATCCCCTCATGCTAACTTGTATTCACTCCGGCGCATTGCATGGTGTCGATGCACTCAGTATTGAAATCGAAATCAACGAGGGCAAAGGAGAACCCAGCATCATCATCGTCGGCCTCCCTGATGTCGCAGTGAAAGAAAGCCGCGACCGGGTATGGACTGCCATCGGCAATACCGGTTACCTGAAACCGAGGGGCCGCACCACCATCAATCTGGCTCCCGCAGACGTCCGCAAGGAGGGGCCCAGTTTTGATCTACCCATTGCCGTCGGTATCGTTGCGCTCACTGAAAAACTCAAAGAAGGTGCTCTGGAGCAATGCGCCATTGTCGGGGAACTAGCTCTCGATGGACGAGTGAGGCCGGTGAAAGGCATCCTCTCACTCACCCTTGAGGCCATGGCTGATGGACGCAAAGCCATTTTGGTTCCGCAGGAAAATGCCCGCGAAGCCAGTCTGGTCGAAGGCATCTACGTTTACGGTATCCCCAATCTACGCGCGGCCGTCGATCTGCTGAAAGGTGAGAAAAACATCCTGCCTGAAAAAATCGACCGACAGGAATTTTTCAAACAACAAGCTCAATACGAAATCGATTTCAGCGATGTCAAAGGTCAGATCCATGTCAAACGTGCACTCGAAGTCGCCGTGGCCGGAGGACACAATGCGCTGATGATCGGCCCTCCCGGCACCGGGAAATCCATGCTCGCCAAACGCCTCGCCACCATCATGCCTGCGATGACCGAAAGCGAGGCCATCGAAACCACCAAGATCCACTCTGTCGCCGGCCTGATCGACAGCCGTCACAGCTTCATCGCCACCCGCCCCTTCCGCTCGCCCCACCATACCATCTCCGATGCCGGACTGCTAGGCGGCTCCAGTCAGCCCTCGCCAGGTGAAGTCAGCCTCGCCCAGAACGGTATCCTCTTTCTCGACGAACTACCGGAATTTCGACGCTCCACCCTCGAAGTCCTGCGCCAACCGCTGGAGGACGGTCAGGTCACCATTTCACGGGCTGCAGGCAAGTTCACCTTCCCCAGTGAGTTCATGATGATCGCCGCGATGAACCCCTGCCCCTGCGGATACCTCGGTGATCCTAAAAAACAATGCCGTTGCTCTCCGGGCCAGATCGAAAAATACCGGCAACGCATTTCCGGACCGTTGCTCGATCGCATTGATCTCCACGTTGAAGTCCCAACCGTTGATTACAAACAACTCTCCAGCACCGATGACAGTGGTGATGACTCTGCGACCATTCGCAGCCGGGTCGAAAAATGCCGCCACATTCAGCAACAACGTTTTGCCGGACAAAGCACCGTCACCACCAACAGCGCCATGCCTTCCAAGCTCGTTCGGCAGCACTGCCAGCTCGAAGTCGAGTCGCATGCGCTGCTCGAACAAGCCATGAACGATCTCAATTTTTCCGCCCGCGCCCACGACCGTATTCTCAAAGTCTCCCGCACCCTGGCTGACCTCGATGGCGAAAAACAAATTCAAGCCCGGCACCTGCTCGAAGCGATCCAATACCGCAGCTTGGATCGGAATCTCTGGGCGTGAGGGGGTAATACACTGATCTTAGTAGCACTTTCCAATATCACCAAGGAACTGAACCCATAGAGCTTTGGATGCTCATCATTAGTCAATATTTGTTGACTGACCCCATGAAGACCCCATGAACCATGGAATCCAGGCTGGAAGAAGAAAGCGATCCCGTGACCGGGGCTGAAGGGTGAAGTCGTCTAGAACTCCCAGAGTCTCCGGGTAATTCCTGTCCCTGGGCTAGTCCATTGAATGAGCCGGATAGAATGGATGCTGGTTTGGCCGGGTTCCATTGCTGGGTCAATCCTCAGGCCCTTCAATTGATCCTTCCCCAATTGCAAATCTACCCTGTAGGAGTGTGGTTTTCCATCCGGGGTGATACTGACTAATTTCAGACGCTCCTTCACGAATCCCTTTTCATTCCGAGTGGCCCAATATACCTGTGCTTTGCTTTTGCCTTTGCGGCTCATGGTGATTTCGATGGAACAATCACCAGTGATTTTTCCAACACTACTCGTCCTGATCGATGGGTCTCTATGATCAGCTGAGACAAGGAGTGCTCCGTCGGTTCGTTTGATGGAGGTCTTGCTACTTCCTGTCCATGAAAGAACGGATGGTTGATAGCGTGGGTTAGGAATCGGAACGAGCGCGTCGGTCTCTTCCAAATGATACGTAATCAGTCGATTGAGCCTCTCTGCCAGCTCTGGCTCTATTTCAGAAAGATCGTTCGCTTCACCTGGATCATTGGACAGATTGATGAGGCGAAGTCGATCGCTTTGGTTCGGACCGTCGGCATAATGTCGTGTGAGTTTCCAATCTCCCTGCCTGACCGAGGTGGCACCGATGTTTCCTGTTGCAGGAGGGGAGTGCGGGAAGTGGCAGAAGATGGCTCTTTCCGGATTACCTTTCGATTTTCCCATTAAGACCGGGAGCAGGTTGATTCCATCCACGACTTGTTCAGGTGCTGATTGTTGGTTGGCAGCAGCGAGAAGAGTAGGGAATAGGTCGATGGACGAGATCAATGTCTCTGAGTCCACTCCTTCTGGTATCTGTCCAGGCCAGACCGCAATAAAAGGAACGCGTTGTCCGCCGTCCGCGATGTTTCCCTTTCCATTGTGAAGTGGGTGATTGTTGGTGGCGAGTTCTTCGGCGACGTAGTTGTATTCGTTGCCTCCATTGTCTGATGTGAAGATCAGGAGTGTGTCATCAGTAAGTCCAAGCCGGTCCAATGTGTCGATGATCCGGCCCACGTTAGAATCCAGCGTTTCAATCATCGCGGCCATAACCGGATTTCTGCGAGGCGCATTGGGAGGTAGTGTCTTTGCCAGCTTTTCGTATTTGGCAACCAACTCTGGCTTTGCTTCCAAGGGGGCGTGTACGGAGTAATACCAAAGATTCAGGAAGAATGGTTTGTTGTTCTTCTTTTGGGCCTCCAGCCACTTGATCGACTCGGTGGTGATGACGTCGTCAATGTGACTTCCTTCCGGTGCCTGTGGAATGGTGGCGATGGGCCATGGAGCAAAGAAGCCACCGGGAGGGCCCGAATGTTCACGTCCGCCAATCACTCGATCAAATCCCTGCTGATCAGGGAAGTAAGGAGTTCTTCCAAGGTGCCATTTTCCTACAAAAGCGGTGGTGTGCCCGATGTCCTTCAATCGCTCAGCGATGGTCACGTAGAAGTTGGGAAAACGTGTGCGCGTTTCAGGTTCGATAGAGTGCTGTGATGGATTTGCGGATTTCTTGATTCCCGGATTCAGGACGACTTGTGGAAGGTGACAGGCCGGAGTGGTCAGGCGAATGCGCCCCGGATATTGGCCTGTAAGAATGCTGGATCGAGTAGGGGAACAAAGTGGACTGGCAGCATAAGCTTTTTTGAATCGCATGCCTCGACTGGCAAGTCTCTCCAAGTGAGGCGTGTGATAGAACATTGGACTATCTTTCACGTAGGCACTGGTGTCAGCCCAACCGAGATCGTCTGCTACGATCAGAACAATGTTGGGGTGAGTTGGCTTGATCGGCCGCACTTTCGGTTTGGCGCCTGACGGAATGATGGAGTTAATCAGTGTTTCGAATTCTTTTTCTTTTTCCGTGCCAATCGCTTTGTAGGCATGCCAACCAAGTTTGGGGTTCTCCTGTTCATCGACAATGCCAAGACGCAGTCCGCCTTCGGCTTTCGGCATGTCCCTGTAGCGGTGCAGGTGATAGGCCTCGATGGTTGGAAGCTTGCGCAGTTTCTTGAACATGTAAATCAACCCGGCTGCCTGACGCTTCTGATCCTGTTCGCTGAGAGTGGGCGTGTTGAACCCTTGTTCTGAAAGGAGAATGCCTCGCGTCTTCCCTTTGAACTGCATGAAAGGCTGCTCCATGTAGGCGGGGAGCACCTCGATGTTCTTTGGCGTGATCAAAGGCGAATCGAAATCATAGGTGACGTTGCTGTCCTTCCAGGTATCAGGATCACGCAGGTTCTCTGGGTAAGGGTGGTAGGCGAGTCCCCATTCGAAATCGCCTTCCGCTTTGGCAAACTCTGCGAACAGGTTAATTAGATCCCTTGCATGATAAGTGCCATGCCCTGTGTTGTCCTTGTTCCAATGATGAGTGATCGACATGAAGACGCGGGAGTGTGGATCAAAAAGCCGGCTGGTGTGATGAACGATGCGTGCTGAGCGTTGATAGGTTTCCACATAGGTGGTCAATGGTTGGTTTCCCATATTGGTCCATGTGCCTGCCTGATTGACTTCATTGTGAAGCACCCAGTTGCTGATGCGTCCATACTTCCCATCGTCTCTGGAATAGCGTTCTGCCAAATGATGGATGGCAGCCTGATAGAGAGCGGTGCTCTTGGCTGTCGTCAGGTTGGGCATCGAGTAGATGCCGCGTGCCTCTGCAGCAGGATGAGTCATGAGCGATCTCGGATTTCCTTCGGAGTCGCGCTGGTTTCCGACCAAAAGAATGCAGGTGACGATGATGTTCTTTTTGGAGAGTTGGACGATCGTTTCGTCCCGCCAGGCTGAGCTACGTTCATTCAGATGGAAGGTATGCCCTTGAAAGTGAAAAGGCTTCCAACCCGGCCTCGGGTGATCAGATACAAGTGAGGTTAGAACCATGTTGATGGTAGCGTGCTGAATGCCGAGGTCGAAGATCTGATGGTCAGGACTCTTCAAATGAACCATGCCGCCAAGTCCCTTCTGATGGGTGTGCTTGAGTTTTTCCAGATCACGTTGAAGTGATCCATCAATGTCATTGGGCCAGTGGTTTTGAGAAACGGTTTCGCCCTTGTTGTTGACCAAGCGCCAGCGCGAAAGGGAAAGGTCTCTTCTGCCGTTCATTCGTGGTATTCGCACCGTGAACTTGCCATTTGCATCAGGGGTGATTTGTGGAGGCCGTTTCTTGCTTTCAACTTTCTCGTCAGCAGACAAGTGAATAGGAACCTCTATGACATGAACGGGTGTCTTACAGCTTCCTTGAACTACCAGCTCATCCTTGGTCACTTGGATATGATCAATGCTCGCTGGGTACCAATCGCGCAAGTGCTGCAGTGTTTGTTTGGCCTTGTTGTCTCTATCCTTTGCGATTCGCTCCAGTTCTTCGGCTTTAATGCGTTCAGAGGCGTTGATGGGGCGGAGTCTCAGATTCCGGATCTGGAGTTGGGCCCCCTTTTTGGCTTGAAGGGCAAAGTGAAAGCGGAGGTCCTTGTGAAGGGTGGGGAATTCAGGTGCTTCCTTGAGATCGATGTAAAAGGGCTGCCATGTTTCAGCCAGGTGAAGTGGCTTTGACCCAGCAAAGACCATGACTCCCTTTGAATTCCTGAAGCGGATGCCGAAGGACTTCAAAGGGCTTGGAGAGAAATACTCGAAGGCGAGAATCTGATGCTCCTTCGAATCCGGCGATGTCTTGATGATTTCAGTCCAGAAATGCGGGGAATCGCCGGTGATGGTTAGTTCCAGCGTATTGGGTGCAGTCGAAGTGACCGTGACATCGCGGGCTGGCCCTCGTTGCAATAAGAGTTCTGCATTCACAGAAGTTGCGACGAGTAGGAAAAGAAAACAGTGGGAAACAGTGGGCATTTCTTTGGTTCGATTTACAACAGGTGACTGCTAGGTATTTGCCTTTTCACCTCCCCTGCTCTTCCGTTACCGAACCGGGGTTGGAAGGGGTGAATACCATTCTACCATTCATTTTTGGGATTAAAACACGCGCTTCTTCCATTATCAATGGGTGGCGTAAAAGATTGACGGTAAAAGCTGCGGAAATGACTCCCCCGCCCCTCCTTGTTTCCACGATTACTCGCCGGCAAACAAGGCTTTGTAGGTTTGCCATTAGTGAACCTCCCTGCTGGTCAGTCAGCAGGGAGCCAGACGGTTGCTATTTCCTGATGATCAGCCCTCCCGGCACCGGGAAATCCATGCTCGCCAAACGCCTCGCCACCATCATGCCTGCGATGACCGAAAGCGAGGCCATCGAAACCACCAAGATCCACTCAGTAGCCGGCCTGATCGACAGCCGTCACAGCTTCATCGCCACCCGCCCCTTCCGCTCGCCACACCACACCATCTCCGATGCCGGACAAAGCACCGTCACCACCAACAGCGCCATGCCTTCCAAGCTCGTTCGGCAGCACTGCCAGCTCGAAGTCGAGTCGCATGCTTTGTTGGAACAAGCCATGAACGATCTCAATTTTTCCGCCCGCGCCCACGACCGCATTCTCAAAGTCTCCCGCACCCTGGCTGACCTCGATGGCGAAAAACAAATTCAAGCCCGGCACCTGCTCGAAGCGATCCAATACCGCAGCCTAGATCGGAATCTCTGGGCGTGACCCGCACGGCTCAATCCAGCCTGGAGCATCATGCTTATGGCCCCGCAAACATCACAAAAAATATGACGCCTATTGCAAAAATATTCTCCTGACCCTTTTCCCTCAGGGAAATCACTGAACACAAATCAATCTTTGTTTCGGCACCCTGCCAGATCGGAATCGAGCAGTGCACTCAACTGGTTTTCATCCTATCCACCACCAACTTATAATACCTGATCGCTTAAGCACCTCACTTGAATCCCCTCTCACTTTCTCGATTGCTGAAAGAGCCATTCGTGAACTTCGGGGTCTTTGATAATCTTCCCTACAATATTATGCCCACCCTCGGGGTATTCAGTGTATTTGAATGTCTTAGAGCGCTTCAGTGCTTCGGCTAGATCCCGGGAATATTTAACATCAACCGTACGATCATCTGCGGCATGAAATAACCGTAAGGGAAAACGTTTGAAGGCTCCTGCCGTTGAAGGTGAAGTGCATCCAGCAGAGGCAATACCTGCGGCAAAAAGCTTGGGTTTACTGTCTATAAAATGGCAGGTTCCAAAACCTCCCATCGAATGGCCTAACACATAGATGCGGTCTTTATCAACGGGCAGACTGTCCCTCAGCTCCTCGATCAGTTGCAAGGTTTTCTCTCCAGGTTCACTGGTCCACGCCCTGCCCTCACCACCGAATGGCTGATACCCCAGGGGGGCGATGATGATGGAAGGGTGTTTTTTGTAAAAATCCTTAGCCGAATACAGCTTTGTCCACCAGTTGACCTGCTTGCCGTTCTCCTCATTCGAACTGCGCCCATGCAGACTGATGAGCAATGGATACTTCTTGTTACCATCGAGATCAGCTGCACCGAATATGGCATAGGGCAGACCGTCATGTTCGGCGAGCACCCAATCACCACTGAGCTGTTTGGCAAAGGGCCCGGTCAAAGGAGTCACTTTTTTCAGCTCTTTTCCGACCCATTTGCGATCCGCTTCGGACAAACGATCGAGTGCCAGAGTGAACTGCTTGCCATCCCTCGCTCGTTTCAGGATCACCTTGCCATCTGCACTGGAAACAAAATCAGCCTTTAGATTTTTCCCATCCGTCGAAGTCCACTCCCTGGACAAAACAGAAGAAGAAACACCAAAAATCAGAACAGCCACAAGAAAAAAATACTTCATGCCGCTTAGTATTGTGAAACTCACAATTGATAGCAATACAAATCTAACCTTATATACTGTGCATTTATCACTTCCCCTCCGCCCCCTCGCGCCAGCGCATCAACTCCTGTGTCAGCTCTGCTTCGGCAGCTTTCCCCTCCGGCTTGCCAAACAGGTTTTTCATTTCGTAGGGGTCTTTCTCAAGATCAAAAAACTGGCGCTCACCCGTAACCAGATGTTGGATCAATTTGTAACGATCGGTTCGAACCATACGGGTCACGGTATCACGCCGGGGATCGCTGTAGGAACAAAACAGCCGCTCGCGAGCTTTCCGGCTGCCGTCGTAAAGGCCGAGCAGGCTTTGACCCTCGACACTTTCCGGGATAACAACGCCTGCTATCTCGCAAATTGTTGGAAATATATCCACGGTACTGACCAATGACGAGTTGGTTCTTTCTGCAACCTTCAAGGTCGGATGCCGCACGATTAAAGTAGAGCGCACCCCTTCTTCATACATCGTCTGCTTGCCAATGATACCGTGTGATCCCATCGACATTCCTTTCACGCTGGCAAAAATCACCAGGGTATTCTCATCCAGCTTTTTCTGCTTGAGTGCTGCCAGCATTCGCCCGATCTGATCATCCATGTGTTCGAACATCGCGTAATATTCAGCCGTCGCCCTGCGCACGGATGCTTTGGTGCGTGGAAAAGGGATGACCGTTTCATCGCGTATCTTTGCATTGAACTGCTTGAAAGGCGGCTTCGGCATGTAGTTCGGTGGCAGAGGAATCTCATTGGCTGCGTATTTCCTGCCATAACCCGGTGGCGCCATAAAAACATCATGCCCAACCGTGTAAGCCACTACCATGCAGAAAGGACGATCGTGTTCACCTTCCAGATACTTTACCGCGTCATCGGTGAATACGGTTGTTGAATAATCATCAGCCGTTTCCCGATCATCCTGCCCTCCACGGAATGGAGTCAGAGCCAACTCAAAATGGTCAAACTTGCCACCGGCCCAACACCGCCCGCCGGTGGTAAATCCGCGTGTCCAGGGTTTGCCGTCACTGTGCCACTTGCCAGCAAAGTAGGTTTCATAACCACTCACAGCCATCACACTGGGAAACACCGGGGACTCCCGCTTGATTTTTTTGCCATTGAAGGTGACTCCATTTGTCCAGCTGTCCTGTCCGGTGTAAATACACGCGCGAGCTGCCATGCAGATCGGATTGGGGGAAAAACAGCGATTAAAATACACTCCCTCACTTGCCAGGCGATCAAGATTCGGCGTGCGAATGGCCTTATTGCCCGAGGCCCCTAGCGCGCGGTAGTTGTGATCATCACTGAGAATCAACAAAATGTTAGGCCTCGAATCCGCGAAGCCTTCTGAAGCGGTGATTACAAAAAAAATCGAAAATACAAAGAAACGCTTAATTGAATTCATAGGGGGGAGGAGGTCTGACCTTTACCGAGGTCGATTCCATAGCAGAGGTCAAATACTTTCAAGCTCCAACTCAAATTTTTGTAATGCCCCTTTAGTCTTGAATCTATCACTTCTTATCCACCTTCGGCACGACATCCTTCAGAGCAACCCTGCCGCTGTCCGTGACCATCAGCAAAGCCACTCCACCGCTACGCAAGTCTTGCTCCAATTTCAGCGCCTTTGTCTTCGGAGCAAAGAAGGCTTCAATGCCGTACTCCACTTGGTATGGAGGATAATTTTTCACGATATGCCCACGTAGAAAAACACCTTCGTCCGGTTTGTCGAGCGAAGCGCCTGCGATACCGAATAAGCCATCCCCGTTCTCCTTCAGACTTACGTAAACGACTTCACCTCGCCGGGGCCTCCTTTCAATCTTCAACATCTCTTTAGGCAAGCTTCCAATCTCGTAATTCAATCGTGCATAGTTGCCGCGAAACATCGAACGCGGATCACGTGGCACGGTTTTAACTCGAATTTCCGTACCGGTCCACATCGGCAAGGCCGCTTTGCCAACCATGCCCAACACAACGAATAATTGCAGAGCCACGGCAAGCCCAAGCCCGATAATGGTTCTTGATCGTTTCATATTTTTATCTCCTTAACTTGTTGCACTCTCCAATATTTCGCAGCGCCCAGAAGCAATGCCGCCAGTGACATAAACAGCACTGCGCCACCAATGTATTCGCCGATCAAATCGATGTATCTCATCAAGGCAACCAGCAGGATCGTCGCTACTCCCAGAAAAAAGTAATGAGAAATGCCATCGTTAATCCCTCGCACAATCAGATAAATACCTGAGCAGACCAGAACGACATTGTAGATGATTTGGAAAATAGCCTCGGAATTGACATTGCTTAATAAGACGGATGTACCAAAAAAAACCGCCGCCAACATCGACAGGCAGGCAAAAATGGAAACCGGCAGCAAAGCCTGAAGTTTCCCGGCCTTCCATCCGATCCACAGAGCCGCCCCTGTCAGTACAAAAACGATTACACCCATCGAGATCAGATGATTCCAGTCTGCCATGATGAGTTCCTCCCAAGGCTCCTTAAAACTAAAGACCAGCATCAAAACCAGGCCGAAGCGCAATGACCATAGAGACAGCATCACCCCATAATCTTTCGCCTTGCTGCTTTCCCGCGTGTGCAACCAAAGGCTGAAAGCATAAGCGAACAGGAACAAGGCCACACTGACAAACAGATGCTCGGCGTGAATGTCGAAAGCGTGCCGCTCACCGACCCACAATCTGGCCAGCAGGGCTTCAATCCATAAACCAATGCTAGCAGCAGTCGTCATGAATAACAGAGCGCTCTGCTTTCCTTTTACCAGAACATACACAGAGGCAATAATGAACACCGGCAGCAATGCTGGAAAAAATCCTGAACTCAACTCCATGAAAAACCAAAACAAAGCCAGCAGACAACTGAAGAGAGTCAGCCAGGAATTTCTCAATAGCACACCGAACGGTAAACTCCCCAAGGCCCACCATAACACCTCGTTTGGCATGTGCTCACCAAGATGATAAATCTGGGCAACCAGGATGATCGAGGCTCCATAAAACATATTGCCCAGCAAAAACAATCCGGTCGCGCTCGACTCCTTCCCCTCATAATAAAGACGCAAGGCCCAGCCTTGAGTCGCCAGCGTGATCGCTGTCAATCCTCCCATGCGTAACTCCCGGGGAATCTCATCCCAGTTGGCTCCAATCAAAATAATCACAGCCACCCCTATGAACAGGTATCCCAATGAAACCAGTAATCGGTAACCCAGCGAGTGATTCTCAGCCGACCCATACTCCATATCATATTCACGACAAATGGAATGAGCCTGATCGGTCGAAATCAGATCCTTATCGACCCAGCATGCCATTTCCTTGGCGAGGTCCCTTTTAAATAAGCGTATCAATCTCATAATAAAATCCGTGTTGAGTCACACTTTAGCGGGAGGAGGTATCATTCATTAAATCGAAAGATTTGATACAATCATCAACTGAGTTGATACAGCCGAATCAGCGCCTTCCCCGCTGTTGACCCTCCGCTATTACTTCAAGACATCTGATTCTTCACTATTTCCATATAGTGACGCTGACGGCGGACGAATTCCTTCTCGTTATAAATCTCGCCGAATAACCAACGGACTCCTGACTCAAGCTCATCGACGCTCATCTGCTTTGGTATATAATTCACATCAAACAAGGTGCAGCGATCCCAGTAACGATCTTGCAATAACCTGCCTTCAGATTGCAGGCGAGTATATAACGGCGTCCCTGGAAACGGAGTTTGAACGGTAATCTGCACTTCGAGCAACCCGGACTTCTGCACAAAATCGCGTACCTCCTCAAAGCTGTCTGTCGTCTGGCTGTCGAGCCCGAGAATAAAACAACCATTCACGGTAATCCCCTTGTTCTGAATTTTTTCGATTGCAGCCAGGTAACGGCTGCTCTGTTTGTGCTTCCAGTTATTTGGATCGATCCCGTCGAGATCTCCCCCCCCTGCGCTTTCCAATCCTACAAGAATTTGTCGGCAACCACTTCGGGCTAACAGATCCAGCAGTTCATCGTCTTCCGCGATAGAGATATCCGTTTCAGTGAACCACGTAATGCCAAGAGGTATGATTGCCCTGAGAAACTCCTTACCCCACTTCTTGTTGATGAAGGTATTGTCATCCGCCAGTTCAAAAAACGGATGCTCGGTGACTTTCAACGCCTCTTTTATTTCAGCCACCACCAATTCCACCGGCTTCTGCTGAAAGGATGAAGTAATCCTCAAACTCGCTGCACAAAATTCGCAACGCAAAGGACAACCACGAGAAGTCTGTATGGTCAGCCGATTGTATTCCCGCCCCTTGAGCAAATCGAATCGAGGCTTGACGTAGTTCGGCTCTTTGAAAACATCCGCCTTCAACCCTTCGTAATACACCTTCATTCGTCCGCGCTTGAAATCCTCCACCAGTTGTGGCCACGCACCTTCCGCTCCGTTGACCACAATCGCATCCGCATGCTGGGCAGCTTCATCCGGCATCATGGTGACGTGCAAACCGCCCAACACTACAGGAATGCCCTTTTCGCGATATGCGTCCGCCAAGGCATACGCATCATCGATCATGGCGCTGAACGAAGAAATCCCGACCAGATCAAATTCCTCAAGCGGAGCATCCGGATCCAACTCTGCAATCTCACGATATTCCACATCGACGTCAGGTGGAGTCAACGCTGCTACGGTGAGCAATCCCAGACTGGGAAGAGAAGCGACCACCTTCCCCCGGTTCACGAACTGAGGAAGAGTCACTCCCAACTCGGCGAGCTCCTTGGTGCGAACCCGCACACCACTCATGGCGATCAATCCAATCTTCATGCCGCTCCTCCTTCCCTGCTCTCGATGATGAATTCGCTGACTTTATCCAGTGAGCGGATATCCGCTAGATGATGATCAGGGAACCTCAACTCATATTTTTTCTCGATGACCGCCAGAAAACGCAAACCGGTCAGGCTGTCGATACCCAGTTTTTCCACCAGATCATCCCCAGGCTGAACATCCTCGGCATCCTTCCCTACCACCTCCGTCAGCAGAGTGCGCAGTTCTCCGATTAAAGCGTCGCTCATCTCCCCACCTCCTGTGCTTGCAATGCCTCCGCCAAAGCCCGTCGACGAACTTTCCCCGCCGCCGTACGCGGCAGCCCACTGTTAAGATGCACCATTTTACTCAATCGAAATTTGCCCGGCGCATGCGATCGCAATTGATTGAAAGAAGCCTCGAGCTCATCCTCGCACGCCTCCTCGGATTGCGGCACAACACACAAGACCGGCTTGTCGTTGCCATTGTCATCCGCAAAAGGAATCACACAGTATTCCTTGAACAAAGAGCACCCATAATAAGGCTCAACATCCTCTGGATAAATCGTATCACCGGCATCGGTAACCATGGCTTCTTTTAATCTTCCACGAATGAAAAGGCAGCCATCATCATCAAGCTCCCCCTTGTCTCCGGTATGCAACCAGCCATCGACCAGGGCCTCGCCGGTCCCTTCCGGATCCTGAAAATATCCACGCATCACATTCGGCCCCCGCACCAGGATTTCACCCTGCGGCGAAATTTTAATCTCAATGCCGGGCAGTGCTTTTCCCACCGATCCGAAAGGACAGTCCGCCGCATCATCCAGACTCACTATCGGTGATGCTTCCGTAAGCCCGTAGCCGATTTCCAATTTGATATTCAGTGCTTGAGCAATAGCCGCCCAATGCGGATTGTAGGCCGACCCTCCAACAACAAGCCTCTCCAAATAACCACCAATTCGCTCACTCACATTTTGACGGAATTTCGCCAATGCCTCGGCATCACTTTCGTTTTTCAAATACTCAATGTTCTCGAGCCCCGATTGCTTTAGAAAAACCGCTGGCACCAATTCATCTTCCACCAATTGGCTCACCAGATCTTTATAAACCACTCGCAACAATGCCGGCACAAGAATAACACCAGAGATTTTTTCCTGCTTCAGGGTTTCGATGATCCGGTTGGGCAACAGGGTTGCTGAATAGACAACCGTCGCACCGCAAGACAAGGGCCCCAAGTGACCGACCATCAACTCAAACAAATGCGCTGGCGGTAATATTGAAAGAAAATTCGACTCAGGTGAAGTGCTGCGGAGAGCCAACAGCGACTTCAAATTAGCCAGCAAATTTTCCGCAGTCAACTCCACCGCTCTCGGCGTCGAAGTGCTTCCGGATGTGAATCCCAGCAAAGCGATGTCGAGCTGTGTCTCAGGCAAAATCTCGCAGCTCCCCTCTCTCAATTTTTCCAATAGCAGAACGGGCAAGCCTGCAGGAAGCACCTTGCTGACACGCTCACTGCTGACGACATAAGTTGCTCCAGTAAACTGAAACACCGCCGCAAGATTCTCAGGCGGCATATCAACTGGCAAGGGAACAACGGTGATTCCCAAACCCCACAGGGCAAACATGGACGCCATCCACTCAGGCCGGGACTCAGAGAAAAGAATGATGCGATCCCCGGATTGAGCACCGGCCGACACCAATTGCGCGGCGATTGCTGCCGACAGGGATTTGAGCTCCTGATACGAAACAGCTTCATCCCCTCCGGCCATTTTTAAAGCTGGTCGATCCCCATGCGCAGATGCTACCGCTGGCAAAAGACCCGGCAGGGTTTGTAAGTTTTGAATATCGATCATGTTAATCCCTCCTTTGACTTCCAAGTTCCCATTGCGAGCAGGCACATGGTGATGGTCACCGCCGTCGCTGGAAGAGGCATGAGGTATTTGCAGGGCTGATAAACGCTGGCGGCAAAAAGCGTCAGCGGCAGAAAAATATTACCAAAATTCATCAGCCAACTCGCTACCCTGCTGGATTTTTCTGACAAGGTATTCCTCTCCAATTGAGACGCCGTGAGTAAATTCAAAATCCCAAGGCCGAAAAACGCAATGTGCCCCAACCTAGCCAGACGACGTGAAGTATCATCGTATTCCCCCAAAAATTCCGGTACGGGCAAGGGCCCGTCGAACGACCACAATCCGAGAATCAAGCCAGTGATTCCCCCAAGAGCCGCACTGGTCCAGCCAATGCGCCGATTCGATTCTGATGTGTTCAGTTTCATGCTGGTGATCCCAGCCTATGATGCTCACCATCAATCTATAAAATCGAAAGAACTGATACAATCATCATTTGAAATGATGATTGTATCAGTAAAACAGAGTTCCACGACGTCACTTCCGGACACGACCAGCTCACTCCCTATCCACCCTAGCCCCGTACTCTTCCTGGACAGATTCGCGCAACAGAACAACCAGGGTGAATACGCCCAGAGCCGTGCCAAAAGGCATGCAGATACAATTCAAACTCGCAACAACCAGAGAAAACGTACGATGCTTTTTCTGCCTGATAAATACACCGGAGAGAATATTCGCTGCCCCGAAAGCCAGGGCAATGATTCCCATAAAGAGATAAAACCATACAAAAACTTTAATAAACTCAGCAAAAAATTCCGGTGGTGGACCACCCCCCTTGTTGCCCTGCACTTCCCACATCTGCGGATTGGAAAACATGGCATTCATTATGAGATAATGCAGAAAAAGGAAAGCAATCATGACCAGGGTAAGCCCCGCCAACACAAAATGAAATACGGACAATAATTTGAGATGCTCAAGATCCTTCTGCTGCTGCGTTTTAGTGGTGAGGTCGGCGGCGCTCATGATGACAAACATTGACGGAAAACCTCTAATCATGCGATTACAATTTTCCAGGCATATTATAATCGCGACATCTATGTATCCCTCCTAAATTCCTAAGCAGAAAAAACAAGATATTAACCTTAACCCAAACCAATAAAAATGGAAGATGATTACCCAATGACAGTCGGAGACTGGATGATCACCATGCTCATCCTGACTATACCTGTAATCAATATCATTATGTATCTGGTATGGGGCTTTGGCAGTTCGGGAAATACCAGTCGCAAAACCTTTTGCCAGGCCACCATGTTATGGATGTTAATCCTGGTCGGAGGGATGCTCATCTTCGGCAGCATTGGATCTCTTAGTCAGGAGTTTTTACCTGTGAAATAGAGCAAGCAACAGCAAAATGAAGTCCCAACTTTATTTCAGCATGTGTGACACGTCCCCCCCATCCTGCCGGGCTTTCACAAAAAAACTGCAAGCCCTTCCCTCACAACAAGACAATACCCGGACGGCCGTCACTATAACTGTCCTGTTGTATTTCTGGCTTAGTAGCTTGTCTTGCCCTCAACGCTACAGACCCAGGTCGTTATTCCGAAGCTCCTTCAGCTTTGCCGCCAGCTTGGCCTTGAAACCATCCACCACAGCCTGATGTTCCGGATCCTTGGCAAGATTAGTGAACTGCTTGGGATCCTTGTTCATGTCAAACAACTCGATCCCCTTGCCCGCATCCTCGCCATACTGAATATAGGACCAGTTTTTTTCACGCAAGAGGAAACCCTTGCGCATCGGTGCGACAGAAAAAGCCGCCTCGCGGACTTTTTGTGTCGGGTCATCCAGCAGGGCTGAAATATCTTTCCCTTGAATCCGCTTGGGAACATCCAATCCGCAGAGGCTGGAAAGCGTTGGGTAGAGATCCAGCAACTCGACAAAGGAATGACACACTGCTGGTTTTTTCCCTGGCACAGAAATGATCAAAGGCACACCTGACGACTCATCACGCAGGCTCACTTTTTCCCAAAATTCGTGTTCGTCCAGATGATAACCGTGATCAGAAGTAAAAATCACAATCGTCTTGTCCTCCAGTCCTGATTTTTTCAAAGCCGCCATCACCTTGCCCACCTGGGCATCCATGAAGGATACCGAAGCGTAATATGCCCCCAAGGCCTTTTTCTGGCGGCGGATATCCAATTTCATGTTCTTGTTGTTTTTATAATTGATCCCGGCTTTGGGAATATCGTCCCAGTCACCTTCCACCTGTTCCGGCAAGACCATTTTGCTGTAGGGCAAGTAGGGCTCGTAATAAGATTTCGGTGCAACAAAAGGAACGTGCGGACGCACAAACCCCACCCCCAGCCAGAACGGCTCATCTTTATGTTTTGCGATCAGCTCTGCTGCTTTCACCGCTGTCTTGCCATCGGAGTGTACCAGATCATCACCATCAGCTTCGACGACGACCATGGTGTTTCTGCCCACCAGGGGTTTGGTACCGTCCGGATTGTTTTCCAGGTTCTCGCCCTTGCCCGGCGCCATCCATTCCGGCCCCGGACTGTTAAAACGTTCCGTCCAGGACAACACGTCATCGGCTCCGTTGTAAAAATCGGGGTCACGTCCCTCCTCGTACTCAATCCCCCCCGGCACCCCCATGTGATAAATCTTGCTTACCCGCGCCGAATAATAGCCGTTGTTTTTGAAATGCTGCGACCAGGTGGCACGATCCCCAATTTGCGGTCGAGGATTTTTGTAACCCAATACCCCGGTGGCATTCGGATAATAACCCGACATGAAGGAGGCTCGCGAAGGCCCACAGTAAGTCGCCTGGCAATAAGCTTGGGTGAATCGAGTTCCACGTGCGGCGAGAGCATCGATGTTCGGCGTCTTGCAGGCCTTGTTGCCGTAACAGGAAAGGGCCGTTGGGGTGAGATCATCGGAAATGATAAACAACACGTTGTATTTTTTCTCCTGGGAGAAAAGTGAAGTCGATACAGACAGCAGACAAAGGATAATGATGAGGGATTGCTTCATAACTTGAGGAACAATACACACTATCGGTGAGTGGCAAAGCTTCATCAATCAAGCTATTCGCCTACTTCCTTGAAAAAAAGCAAATTCATCGCTCATCATTTCTTGCTCTTCTTCCCCTTATTCTCCCACCATCCACCCCGCGGCACATAATCCGGCTTCAGAAAATCCGCATGTTGCTTATTGCGATTCGCAATCCCCTTTTCCTCAAGCTGCTTCATCGATTTTTCATAAGCCTCGGCATCCCAGTTCGGATTTTGCGTCGGCATACTCGCCCCAACACTTTTCTGCCAGGCTTTTAGCTCCTTTAACATTTCAGCAACCCGCTCCGGGTGCTCCCGGTAAAGATCACGCTGCTCACCAATATCACGACCCACGTGATACAATTCATTGCGCCCGTCTTCAAAATAATGGATCAGCTTCCAGTCGTCACGCAGATGGATGGCCGAAGGTTCACCTCCCTGATTGCCATAGTGCGGGTAATGCCAGAACAGTGAACGATCGGCAATGGTTTCCCCTTTCAATACCGGCACCAGGCTGACTCCATCCAGGTGTTGCTCGGGCAGCAAGGGCAACCCGGCAATATCCAGAATCGTTGGATAAAAATCCGTGCCAGTCGCAGGAACATCCGTGCGAGTCCCATGGGTCACTCCCGGCCACTGAATATAATAGGGCTGCCTCACCCCGCCTTCCCATTGCCGTCCTTTGCCCCCGCGCAAAGGCAAAGCGCTGGTGGCGAATCCATCCCCTGACGAAACCCCTCCATTATCCGAAGTAAAGATCACCACCGTATTGTCTGCCAGACCGTTATCCTCCAGAGCCTTGAGCGCATGACCTACGCCCTCATCCATGGCTTCCATCATACCTGCATAGACTGGATGATCCTGCACCTGGCGAACTTCCTTCAGTCGATCCAAGCGAAAACGAGGTGCATCCCGATCAATCAAGCCCATTCGCTCCGCCTTGGCCCGATACTTTTTCCAACGCTTTTCACTACATTGGATCGGCGCGTGCACGGAATAAAAACTCAGCATCGCAAAGAAGGGTTTGTCCTTGTGCTCGGTGATAAACTTCGCCGTCTCACGACCAAGGCGCACTGGCAACTCCTCACCTGGCGGACCATCCTCCAACGCTGGGTTATTGTAGGGAGAAAAAAATCCGCCCGACGGTGATCCCGTGAGATTCCCACCTTTGTTGACATCGTATCCCTGATGCTGGGGGCCATGACCCTCGTGTCCAAGATGCCACTTGCCGGCAAAAAAGGTTTTGTAACCGTGCTTACCCAAAGCTTCGGCTACGGTGACGTCATTCAGATCCATCTCCATCTGGTAATGTGCCGGCAGCAACTTGGTATTTCGATTCCATTTGTCCGGCTGGTTGCGTCCGGCAGTGCCCCCGATGTAGTCCGTGATCCCGACACGTGCCGGGTACTTGCCAGTCTGGATCGCGGCCCTCGAAGGACTACAAACCTGGCAAGCAGAATAACCATTGGAAAACCGCATCGCCTTGCCTGCAATTCGATCGATGTTCGGGGTTTCATAAAAAGCACTTCCCTCACAGCTCAAATCCTGTCGGCCAAGATCATCAACCAGGATGAAAAGGAAGTTGGGCTTGGCTGCCTGAGCGAAACTCACGACAGCAATCGTTATTATGAATACTGAAAGACAAAGGATGGATTTCATGATGAAACAATGTGGCCCGCCCAATCACCCTTGGTCAAGTTATTAGAACTATTAGAAAACTGCATCCTCCCTACCCCACTGTCGATTTCAACTCGACGGTCAACGTGCATCCCTAATTTGTCTTACACTACTTGACCTGCCAGCAGGTTTACGCTAGAAACAGTATGCCTGCCGGGAAATCCCCATGAGAACTTTGTTATTCTGTCTGACTGCTACTGTACTGTTGATTACTTCATCCCTAATTGCGGATGATCAGAAACATGATGCCTATCACTGGAATTCACTGATCGGCAAAGGGTTAAATCTCGGCAATGCGCTCGATGCTCCCAAAGAGGGTGCGTGGGGAGTGACACTTGAGAAAGAGTATTTCGACCTCATAGCCAAAGCGGGCTTCGACTCGGTCCGCATCCCTGTCCGCTGGTCCGCCCATGCCGCTGCATCCGCCCCCTACTCCATCGACAAGAATTTCCTCGAACGTGTGGACTGGGCAATCAACCAGGCCTTGTCCCACAAGCTGGTGGCCATCATCAACATTCATCACTACGATGAGATTTTCACTTCACCGGAAAATCACAAAATCCGTTTCCTGGCCCTATGGGAACAACTCGCCCAGCGCTATAAGGACTACCCCGGCACTCTTTATTTCGAAATCCTCAACGAACCTCATAACAAACTCACCAGCGAGTTGTGGAACCAGTATCTCAAGGAAGCCCTCTCTATTATTCGGAAATCCAATCCTAAACGAGCTGTCGTGCTTGGCCCGGCTCAGTGGAATAATATATCCCAGCTCAAAAATCTGGAACTGCCAGACGAAGACAAAAACCTCATCGTCACTTTTCACTATTACCAGCCCTTTAAATTCACTCACCAGGGAGCCACTTGGGTAGGCAATCAAAGCAAAGCCTGGCTTGGCACCCAATGGACCGGATCAGAACAGGAAAAAAATGAAATTACCGCCCACTTCAATGAAGCCCGGCAGTGGGCAAAGTCCCATGGGCGACCACTCTACATGGGAGAATTCGGAGCTTACAGCAAAGCCGACACTGCCTCGAGAGTTCGCTGGATGTCTTTTGTCCGGTCCGAGGCTGAAAAAAAGAATATCTCCTGGGCTTACTGGGAATTCTGCTCTGGTTTCGGGCTCTATGATCGAGGCAGCAAAAAATGGAACCGCAAGCTATTAAATTCACTACTTCCAGAAAATTAGCCGCCTATGCACAATACACGTGAAGTTAGATGTTATCTGGAAATATAGTGCTCGCAAAATTAGTTACATAAATGTATCCGACTGGTGAAATTAAATAAACAGATACCTGTTAAATCTTTCACTCGGCTCTGCGCATCTGTAACCTGAGAACAAACGTAGATAATTTTTAAGAAAATCTTGGATAAACATGCAAAAAGACTCACCAGATCAAACAAAAGGACCATCCCTACTCGCTTTGTTACTCGTAGGAGTATTCGCACTTTGCCTCATTACCGGAGGCCTCTCCCTGGTGAACAAACACGCACCTAAAGCAATAGCATCAAAGGATCGACATGTGATCAGAACAGTCGCCGCCTCACCACTAAAAGGAAGAACCGCTCCCGTTGATCCGGAATTGCTTAAAATCGGTGAAACTACATACAACAGCCTCTGTGCAGCCTGTCACCAGGAGGGCGGGACTGGTAAAGCCGGATTTGCACCAGGTATTCGAAATCACGATTTTCTTGCATTGGCCTCCAATGACTACCTGCGCAATACCATTCGAGCCGGACGTCCCGGTACCGCCATGGTGGCATGGAGCGCCTTGAGCGAAAAAGAGCTCGCAGGCGTGATCGCCTACCTGCGAATCGGTAATGAAGGTTATGTTTCAGACCTTTCCCAGGATCCGGATCGGGAAATTGCCGGTGCGGCGGGCAAAGGACAGGTCACCTTTGAAACCTATTGTGCTTCTTGCCATGGCCCGAATGCGGAAGGTTATGCTGCAGGCGGCTCGGGTCCGGGTATCGGGCTGGCAGGTTTCCTCTCGGTGGCATCGGATGATTTCATCATGCAAACGGTCAAACATGGTCGCGCTGGAACTGCCATGCTGCCCTTCGTAGGCGCCAAGGGGCTCGCCAACCTGACTGAAGGCGATGTGGGTGATGTCATCGCCTACCTGAGAACACTTCCCGGCAAACCAAAAATCGCCGAGGTTAAAACCGATGTCTCACCAGACCCGGAAGCTGGAAAAATGCATTTCGATGCCAACTGCATGGCCTGCCACCAACCCGGAGGCATCGGCAAACCTGGTTTTGCTCCCAGTATTCGCAACTCGGACTTCCTTGCCCTGGCCTCGGATGACTTCATTCGCAAAACCGTAAAAATCGGTCGTCTGGGAACCGCCATGCTACCACGTCCGGATCTTTCTGATAAAGTCATGGGAGACATCATCGCCTACCTGCGTTCGGCACCGACCATACACACTGCCAACATCAAGGTTGATCAAAGCAAAAAAGTTGCCGGTGATTCAAAACAAGGTCATGACAAATTCCAGGCCTATTGCATGTCCTGTCACGGAGACAAAGGCACGGGCTACGTATCAGGCGGAGCCGGACCCGCCATCGGACTGGCCGGCTTTTTGTCAGTTGCCTCGGATGACTTCATTTACCAAACCGTTAAGCTCGGGCGAGTCGGTACCGCCATGAAATCCTTCATCGGCGCCAAAGGCCTCGCCAACCTGAATGACCAGGATGTTTACGACATCATTTCCTATTTGAGAACTTTAAATTAATCACCACAAATCCTACTAAAGATGAAAAGAAGAACACTACTAAAAAGCTCCGCAGCCGCTGCTGCCCTGTCGACCGGAGTGACCAAAGACGGATGGGCGGTGCCTGCTGGCGAAGAAATTGAGCTGGAAGGGAACGATGCCAAAAATGATTGTTACTCGGCCTGTCCCTATTGTGGTGTGGGTTGTGGAACTATCATCAAAACCAAAAATGGCCGCATCACCAACATCATCCCGGATAAGGATCACCCGACCAACAAAGGTCTGCAGTGCATCAAGGGCCTGACGTCCGCCGAGGCGATCTATGTCAACCGCCTGACCAAACCGCTGATCCGCAAAGACATGTCGGATCCGCTACGTGGCCACGTTTCAAAAACCAAGGGTTCCTACGATCCCGAGCTCTTCCGCGAAGCCACTTGGGAAGAAGCCGAAGAGCTGATCGCCGAACAGATCACGGAAATCATCAAGGAATCCGGCGGCAACGCCGTGGGGCTCTATGGTTCCGGCCAGCTCTCGCTTGAAGGACAGTATCTGGAAAACATCTTCATGAAGGGCGTGATCGGATCGAACACCATCGAAGCCAATGCCCGTATGTGCATGACTTCAGCGGTGACCGGTTATTTCAAATCACTCGGATCGGACACTCCGCCCACCTGTTACGACGATGTCGAACTGGCGGACATGATTTGTTTCTGGGGACACAATGCCCGTGGAGCTCATCCAATTCTCTACTGGCGTGTCGCCGATACCAAAGCCAAGCGCGACATTCCCACTCTGGTGGTTGATCCTCGCCGCACCGGAACCGTGATGGGTTTGGAAGATGTGGACAAGGAAAACAGCTACCACTTCCCCACCATCAATGGTGATATTTCGATCCATAACGCCATCGCCTGGGCGATCCTGAACAAACACCCTGAAGCGGTGAACTGGGAGTTCCTGAAGGAACACACCACTGGTTGGGAAAACTACGTCAAAGAAGTCAAAGAGGGCTACAAACCCGAGGACGTGGAAGATCGCACCAAGATCCCTGCTGCGGAGATTTACAAAATCGCCAAGATCTGGGCAGAGAAAAGTGTCCAGGGCCGCGAGCGCGGCAGCGGCGGCGTACTCTGCATCTGGGGCATCGGCTACAACCAACATTTGCACGGCCAGAACAATACCATGAGCCTGGTCAACTTGCTTTCTCTGACCGGAAACATTGGCCGTCCGGGTTGTGGACCTCACTCACAGACAGGTCAACCCAACGCCATGGGCGAACGCCTCACCGGCGGACTCACTGGTCGTTTGCCATTCAACATCGGCATCAACGATGAAAAACACCGCAAGTGGTGTGCCGAGCAATGGGGCATCCCACAGGAACGCCTCGACGCCGTCGCTAAAATGCAAAACACTGGTATGGCGGTAGGCATGATGGAACGCGCTCTGAAGGGTGAAGTTCAGGCGATGTTCCTGATCTATGCCACCCATATTGATCTGCCGGATGCCTACAACCTGTCGCGCCCGGCTCTGACCAAGACCTTCACCGTTGTGCAGGAGATTTACAAAGATGCGCCGAACAACCTCTATGCCGACGTCATCCTTCCCGCCGCCACTTGGGGCGAATGGATCAATGGGATCTACATCCAATCGGAACGCCGCCTCTATATCAATGAAGGCACCGGAAATCCGGTGAAAGGCTGCCGTCCGGACATGGACATGGTGATCGACAAAGGCAAGCTGATCGCTGAAAAACTCGGCCTCGATGCAGAAAAAATCTTCCCTTACCAACGTAAGGAAAATGGCTATTACGATCCAGAAGAAGTCTTCCGCGATTTTATCAAGGCTTCCAAGGGAACCGACTGTGACCTCACAGGCATCCTTGAAGTCGAAAAAGAAACCGGCAAATCTCCTTACGAACAGATCAAGGAATTGCGTGGCATCCAGTGGCCCGCTCCTACAGCAGCCATTGCCAAAGCCGGTGGAACCAAGCGTCGTTATATGGGACAGGAAGCCGCCTGGCCGGACAAACCTTATGCGGAGTTCCGCCACAAGGATGGCAAGATGCACTTCAACATGTGTCACCAGGATTATTCGAACTACCGGGAGATCACCGATGAACTCGCCAAAATAGGAACCGTGCCGGGTCATTACATGATCGACAACATGGATCTGCTAGTAAAAGCTCGTGATGCTGGCCTGACACCTGAACTTCCGCATGCGGAACACCTCGGCAAAAAAGCGGGTGAAGCCCCGGCTGGCACCTATCCATTCTGGTGGGCGACGGGCGTGGTTTATGAGCATTTTCACACCGCAAAAACGATCCGCTCCGGCACCACAAAAAAACTGGTGCCAGAGATGTATGTAGAAATGCACCCTGAAGACGCAAAGGAACTGGGAGTCAAAGACGGTCAGTGGATCAAAATCACGACCCGTCGTGGATCGATCGAAGCCCGAGCATCAATCGGACTGGATTCTGCTGTCAAACCTGCCCGCAATACGGTGCCAAAAGGTTTTCTCTTTAGCCCATGGAATCTGTCAGTAGCCGATTCGGCGGATCCAAAGAAAAACAAATGGTTGGCCAACGGCACAACCCACCGGGCCTTTGACCCGGTGTCAGGCCAGGCTGACTTTAAAAAATGCGCAGCACGAGTGGAGCTTCTGTGAAACTCGTAACTGCGACAGGAAAGTCTGAACCTTGTCTGAAAAACCATCACTTGAAAAGAACAGCGCTCTCACTAGAAAACGCTTTCTGAAGTCGTTTGTTTTTGGATTGGGGGCCACTTTGGTGCTGCCCCTGATCGAAAAACTTCCGCTTTCTGCCCAAGTGAAACTGAGACGCTTCCTGCGGCCACCGGGGGCGCAGAAGGAATCCCTGTTTTTACAGAACTGCATCGCCTGCGGTCAATGCGCAAATGTCTGCCCCAACCAATGCATCGACCTTTATGGGATAGAAGCCGGGCTTGAAAACCTCGGCACTCCGCGCATCACAGCGCGCGCCCAGGCCTGCATCTTGTGCATGGCCTGTACCCAGGTCTGTCCCACCGACGCACTCGAAAAACTCGAGCCCAGCAAAGAAGGCATGCGTGCGGTGCAAATGGGCCTGGCCGTCGTCGCCGAGGATCTTTGTTACTCATTTGCCGGCCGAACCTGCGGAGTCTGTTATCGCGCCTGCCCTTTGCCTGGCGAAGCCATGACGCTCGGCCTTTTTGAACAACCTCACGTGCACGCCGAACATTGCATTGGTTGTGGCCTGTGCGAGCAGGCCTGCATCAAAATGCCGCAAGCAGTCAGAATCATTCCTCGTCTGGAACTCGAAGAACAGGCGAAAGCCAAACCCACAGCCTCATGATACGAAGAAAATTCACCCGAATGCTATTGCGCACAGTCGGAGTCAGCATCGCCTCATTCACCGGACTCGGTGTTTTTGCCGGATTGCTAAAAAGGAAAGCTGCCCCCTACCCGGTGCTGGGCGAACCGGAAATCATCCGCCCACCCGGCGCCCTGGAAAGTGAAACCGAATTTTTGTCCCAGTGCATTCGTTGCGCCCGTTGCCGCGATGCCTGCCCGACAGGAGCTATCAAGCTTGGTGGCTTTGGAGATCCCGCCCAACTCGGCACTCCCTACGTCTTGCCCTTTGAATCAGGCTGCAATCTGAGCCTGGCCTGTACCACCACCTGCCCGACAGACGCCCTGCAACTTTTGACCCTGACTAAAGATGTCAATATGGGACTCGCCGTAGTGGATGACCGGACTTGCGTTTCAATCAATGGCACAGGAGTCTGCGGAGCCTGCCACACCGCCTGTCCTTTCAAAAATCTAGCCATCACCCAAGGCTCGCACAATGCTCCAACCGTGCATGAAGACCACTGTGTCGGCTGTGGTCTATGCGAGGAAGCTTGCATTGTGGAAGGCATCAAGGCAATCCGGGTATTTTCAGGAAGGGATATAACATGAGCAAAATTTTCACCACCCCATCCGGTTTTGCCGGGTCCACTCTGGTTCAAGGTCTACGCCACCTGATTCGCCTGGCCGTATTGCTTGGGATCATCGGCACAGGTCTGGTAGCCCATTACCGGGTCTTTGTGACCAAGGAAAAAATCAAGGTGATCCAGTCGGAAGAAAATCCGAGCTTGGCCCGACAAAGCGCATTGGCCATGCACCAATACCTTAGCGGCCCCGAAGCTCAACGTGGCGTCGAGCAAAAACATCTCTCCGTCATCCGCGGCAACACCTGGTCGGCAGACATCTACGGCCTCAGCGTGACCGACCCTCTCGCTGCCGCCGAATCGGTGGCCACCAGCCGCAAGGTCACCAGGTCCTTACTCATCGGCCTGGCTCTGCCTGTAATTGCCACGCTGCTACTAGGACGGTTTTTTTGTTCGTGGATTTGCCCGGCTGGCTTTCTATTTGATATTGCGGATCGCCTGCGTTCACTTTTACAACGATTGGGCATGCCAACGCGCAACGTGAATCTGTGGCGAGGCAATAAATATGTGCTGCTGATAGTCGGCTTGGTGGTCGGGGCTCTTGTAGGCGTCCCTGTACTGGGAGCCTTCTACCCCCCCGCTGTGCTGGGACGGGAAATCAGCGCCTTGACCGCTGCCTTCTTTTCTGTGCTCACCGACTATCCCGTGGTCACAGGAATTTCCCTCAGTGGCTTTTTTATTATCGGCATTATTGTAGCCGAAACCTTTGTCAGTCGCCGCTTGTGGTGTCGTTTTGTCTGCCCTGGTGGCGGATTGTATTCGTTGATCGGAATGGGACGCCTCACCCGGGTTCGCAATGATTTGCAACAATGCACCAGCTGCACCGAGTGTGTGCAAGTTTGCCCAATGGGATTGAATCCCATGAAGTCAACATCACCGGGTATCGAATGCGACCAGTGTATGTTGTGCCTCAACTCATGCCCGCCCGGATCGCTATCTTTACAATTTGGACTTCCAAAACTGCCAAAAAAAACTGATGCATAACAATCTCTTTGTAATTATACGGGCCTTTTTATAGCGTCGGCTTTAGCCGACGCTATAATTTAGATAAACTTTTTTGAGAATGAAATCGGGACGCTTGCTACTGGCGATATCGATCATCTCCCGAATCGGGGTGGTGACGATTCTTTGTGCCCTGGCGATGCTGACCCATTATCACAATCTGAAATCTGCCTACAACAACCCTCGTCTGGTAGAACTCAGCAGTGGAAAAACCAGTCGCTTTTTTTATGAAAATACCGACAAGTTTTTATCCCTCTTTGGCGAGCCTGAGATCGAGGCCCGTAAAAGTGGCGGCATGACCTGGTCGATCCGCATCGCAGGCATTCCGTTTACTGATCCTGTCGCCGCGCTTTCGGTGCTGGCAAAAAACCACCGCTGGGAAATGGGTTTTGCCCTTGGCCTGATTGTGCCACTGTCACTGGCATTGGTTTTTGGGCGTGTATTCTGCTCTTACATCTGCCCGGCTTCGCTATTATTTTTCACCATTTCAAGAGTAAGAAAACTGCTCTCACCGATCTTTTTCTTTCCAGACATCAGAATGAACCGTGGTTTTTCATGGGGGATTTTGGCCGGCGGCCTGGTCATGGCTGTTTATTTTGGCCACGGCATCTGGATCCTGATCCTTCCTTATTTTGCTGTCGGGCAAACCCTCTACGCAGGCATTGCTTCGGGCACCTTGTCCATCGCCTTGGGCAGCTTGCTCTTATTCAGCGCCCTCGATCTTTTCCTCGGCAAACAGTTCACCTGCCGCTACGTTTGCCCTACAGGCCGATTACTGGGTTTCATCGGCAGGAAATCACCGATCACGATTCAGCGCGATAGCAGCACCTGTCTGGATGCCTGCCAAAGTTGCATCGATGTCTGCCCGATGAAAGTCCAACCCAAATATGACCAAAACATCGACTGTTCCATTTGTGGTGAATGCCTGACTGTTTGCCCGCCACAGTGCCTGTCCATCGGTTTGCGCAAAAAAGCCGCTTCCAAGTAATATGAAAAAACATCTTTCCATCCGATTGATCATTTTCTGCGTAGCGGCACTATGCCTTATCCCGATTGCTGTGATGGGTCACCATTTCAAGGGCCTGCCACACTACAATTATTTCGAAAATTACCCGGAAATTCCGGAAGAGGAATTTCTCGGACAGGTGGGTGATTACGAAGTGTCACTGGTGGTCTATGATTTCCAGGGCATCCAACGTGGCAAAGTCGACGACCCCGATATGGTACGCCTCTTTCTTGTGATCTTTAATCTTCGCAACAACGACATCTACGGTGGCCCCCTCACCCTCGAAGTGCTGGATAATGGAAAAGTCGTACACAGTGAGAGGCATAAATCCTCAGAACTGGAAAACCTCTACTCCATGCATCAGGATCTACCTGATACCGGAAAATATTCCCTGCGCCTGACCCTGCACAGTGTGGGTGACCTGCAGTGCGTGATTCCCTTCAAATTATCATCACAAAAAATTCACTGGGGCAAATGGGTCGCCGGGGTTTTATTGATCCTCATCATCGTCGCCGCGGTAGGCGCAAGAAAAGCAAGGGTTGCAATGGATCGAAAGGAAGAAGCGGAAAAAAGAAACAAGGAGTTAGAAGACAGGAGTTAGAAGACAAGATGAACAAAACAACAGTTCACATAAAACTTCAATTCTACGCATTCTAACTCCTCACTCCTAAATTTTCTCTCCTAAAAAGCATGGATCATTCAAAAATGGATCACTCCACGATGGGTGCAGATGGCGGCCACATGATGGACGGCATCCCATCATGGATGGGCATACTTGGCCTGATCATCATCATCATTTCTTCCCATCTGCTGATCCGCTACCGCAAACCTTCCATCGAGCTGATGGACTACCGCAAATGGCGCCTGTTCCAATTCAAATGGATCGCCAATCTGGTGAAAAAATCCTGGTTCCCCTTGTTAGTGCAATCCTTGTCGATTTTCTTTTTCCTACTGGTGATCACCGCGGGCCTGATCGGCAACGACAAACACAACATCGGCCCGGTGCTGACCTGGACCTGGTGGTGGGTGCTGTTGATCTTCCTCGCCATGGGATTTGGCAAAGTCTTTTGCATGATCTGCCCCTGGGAAGGCCTTTCTTCAATAATCACCTCCCTCTCTTTTACCTCGCGGGTCAAAAAACTGGGTTTTGACCGGCCCTGGCCCAAGTGGGCACGTAACATCTTCCCCGCGATCATTTTTTTCATTATCCTGACCTGGTTCGAACTTGGCCGCGATATCACCCGCTCGGCAATGTGGACCTCCATTCTTGGACTGGTCATGGTCAGCATGGCCATCCTCTCCGCCATCATTTTCGAGAAACGTTCCTTCTGCCGTTACGGCTGCCTGGTAGGTCGCATCAGCGGACTCTATTCGCTCTTCGCCCCACTCGAACTGCGCACCGCCTCGGCCCAGGTCTGTAGCGATTGCAAAACCAAGGAATGTTATACCGGCACACAAACCACCACCCCCTGCCCGACCTTTTTATTTCCCTCCAAGCTCAATGAAAACTCCTACTGCACCCTGTGCACTGAATGTATCCGCTCCTGCCCGCACGACAATCTAGAGATCAACTTCCGCCCCGTGGGAGTTGATCTGAAAAACAAAACCACCTTCCAGTGGGATGAATCCATTCTTGCTGTGGTATTGCTATCGCTTACCAGCTTTCACGGCCTGACCATGACTCCTCACTGGGCACATTGGAACGGCGTCCTCCGCGCCGAGACCGGACTGGGTGCCACCAGCATTTTCACCATTCTCATGGCCCTGATGATTGTTTTGCCCATCCTGCTTTTCTGGGTCGGAGCCAGGATTGCCAAAAAACTAGCCAGCCCAACGAATGTCACTGTTCCTGAGATTTTCAAAGCCTTCTCCTACTCCCTCATTCCCATCGCCTTATTTTACCACTTGGCCCACAACTGCATGCACTTTTTCATGGAGGCCCAACACCTCATCCCCCTGCTCAGCGATCCTTTCGGTTGGGGCTGGGACCTATTTGGAACCGCAACCAGAACTTATGCGCCTATGCTTTCCTTAAGTTCCATTTGGTATTTGCAGATTGGTTGCGTGGTGCTTGGGCACCTCTACGGCGTGGTGATGGCCGACCGTTTCGCCCGCCGTTTGTTTGGCGACAACCCAGCCGCTTTCCGCAGTTTGATGCCCTTGATTTTCACCATGATCCTCTATTCCAGTTTCAGCGTCTGGCTGATCATGCAACCCATGGACATGCGCTCGGCGATGTGATTCCCTTGATCCTGTGAGTTCTAACTTTTCCAGACGACAACTATTCAAACTTCGCCTCGGTGATGTAGGCAACCTCGTGCGCCAGGCACGCCATAGCCTCACGGAAGAGAACACCCTGAACGAGTTGCCTGCTGAAACACAAGAAGAGCCATCCATTGAAGCCGCCATCATCCGCCCGCCCGGAGCTTTGCCGGATGAAACAGAATTTTTAGCTGCTTGTAAACGCTGCAATGCCTGTGTCGATGCCTGCCCTTACGACGGAGTCATCGATACTTTCAGTCCCTCCCATGGCAAACTTGAAGGCAGCCCCTTCCTCACTCCCGAGGTATCTCCCTGCCGCTGGTGTTTTGATTTCCCCTGCGTGAACGCCTGCCCCAGCGAAGCCCTGCAAGCCCCCAAAACCGACAGAAATGACAAGATGATCATGCCGGCAATTTCCAAAGCCGTGATCGACCTTGGCACCTGCCTGAACAGCCAGGGAACCATCTGCGACACCTGCTCTGTAATGTGCCCCCCCCACGTGAAAGCGATCAAGATGATCAGCCGCCAGCCACAGCTCGACACCGCTCTATGCACCGGCTGCGGCATGTGCGCCTACTACTGCGAGTCCGATCCAGGATCGATAACGATTGCTGCCTTGGAGGGTTGATGCGGAAGAATATTCATTAATATTCAGAGCTAAGTGGGTGTTACTAACGTAGGGCAGAGCCGAAGCCCTGCGTAGACAGCCGCAGGCAATTCCATACCTGCGTTATGCTACACACGCTTTCCCCGACAGACATGAAAATCTACCCTACAAAAACAGCATCCATTCCATTACGTGATTAGCTCTTTTCCTCTCAACCAATCACCTCAACTTCACACTCCCCCACCTCGAGCACTGCATCCTTCAGGATTCGGCAGCGCAGACCGCCACGCCCTTTCAAAAACTCCTCCACACTTTCCTCCCCCGTTGCGTAATCCATCCAGTAGCAGGGCCGGCATTCCTCCACGCCTTCAAACTCAGCATCCCCAATCCGGAAAGTTTTCCCGATCAATGCATTGAGATCCACGCCTGCAATGATGACGTTGCGGCGAAAGGTGGTCGCCGGCAGTTCCGGCTGGCTGATTTTATCGCGCACCGCCTGTACCACCGCTTGATCAAAAAAGGTAATCTGCCCCTTGTAGTCTTCCTTCCAGTCAAAAAAACGATCCCCATGAATCCCCTTGCCTGCGACCAGTTTCAGTGACTCACTCTCCTCGATCGGATACTCGTCGGGCTCCTTGCCGTGGTGGCCAAAATAATTGTGGCCCGGAGAAGTATAGAGATGATGGATTTTTTTCATCTTACAATTGCCCTGGATTAAAAATAACTAGCCCCCCAGATAAGACATTTCAGGTCTTGCGTGGGCAGGCGTGGCGTGGGAACGGATTTCGGAATAGCGATCCGAGCGCATGCCCCAGATCTCCCGGATCCGATTCGCAAGTTCGCTGTCACTCGCACCCTCACGAAGCAGCCCTTTGATATCATGCCCGTTGGGAGCAAAAAGACAAGTGAACAAATGACCGTCGGCGGTCAAACGAGCCCGGCTGCAATTGGTACAAAAAGGTTGGGTGACCGACGAAATAAAACCAACTTCAGCTGCCGTGTCCGAGATGCGGTAGCAGACAGAAGTTTCTCCCGGATGATTTTGAGGTAAGGATGCCAGCTCAAAATGATCTTTGATCAAATCCAGCAACTCATTGCTCGGTACCACTTTTCCAAGATTCCAACCATGGGCCGCCCCGGTATCCATGTATTCAATGAAGCGCACGATCAGTTCATGCTCCGCAGCAAACTGCACCAGCGGCAGGATCTGTGTTTCATTAACTCCACGCTGCACAACCGCATTGATCTTGATCCCCAGGCCCACCTCCTTCGCTGCAGCAATACCGTCGACCACTTTCTGCGGAGAAGCATTGATCCCATTCATTTGCGAAAACACCTCGGGATCAAGGGCGTCGAGCGAAATCGTTACCCGCTGCAATCCTGCTTGTTTTAAGCTGCCTGCCTGTTGTGCGAGTGCCGTGCCATTGGTCGTGAGCGCCAAATCCTCGAGGCCCTCGAGCGCTGAAAGCTGGGAAACCAATGTGGGCAAATCCTTCCGCAAAAGCGGCTCTCCTCCGGTAAGGCGTAATTTTCTTACTCCCAGAGAAAGAAACACTCTGGCAAGACGGGAAATTTCTTCATAGTCGAGGATGTCTTCACGCGGAAGGTATTGGTAATCAGGGCCGAATATTTCCGCTGGCATGCAGTAGCGGCAACGAAAATTACAACGATCCGTCACCGAAATGCGGAGATCCCTAAGGGGACGTTGAAACTGATCGGGCGATGCCATGATTACGAATGCTGAATGAACTCCTGACTATAGGGGTTCCCTGCATCCGGGCAACTATTGCTTTAAATTCCAATTACACAGAGCAAGGCTGAATGCCACTCCGTTGGTCCAAACTTACATAAAGCGGACGGAATGTCATTCCGTCCTGCTTTTCCATTCAACTGCCTTTACCCCGGAGGCGTTCTAGAAAGAATAATCGGCCTGCAAGGAAATACGACTGACGTCCGGCTGGCCACCACTGCCATTCAAGAAAGCCAGCTTCAGCACTGCCGTGAAGTGATCATTGATTTTGCGTGCAGCCACGTAATCAGTCTCAAAGCCCAATGCATCACTGCCATAGTCATTGGTGAAATAGTGCAAAATTACTTTATGTTTGATCTTGAGTGGGCAAGTTGCCCCCAGCCAGATGTAATAATCCCTCAAGCCACGATCCGGGGTGATAAGAAAAGCATCGGCAAAACCGTTGAATTTATGCCCGGTAGCCAGTGGAGTCTGGAAGGCTGCGTTGCCTCCGTCACTGGTCAAAAATTCAGTTCCAAAACCACCATTGAGACTGTCCTTTTTCACACCAAGCTCAATACGATAATAGCCCGTGCCGTAATTGACCGGATTAGCTCCTGCCTCCTGCTGGTAGGCGGCGGTTGCCAGGTAAGTGAGATTGATCTTAGAATCCAATTCCTTCGCTCCCTGAATCTCTATCCCGTAGGTGTTGGTCGACCACTTTCTCGACAATCCGGTTTCATCACCAAAATCCAGAAAATACCCAAAAGCGCGCAACTTACCGATGTCCAGACCTGCATACTCTATATGGAAAAGGTGCGAATCTGATTCAAAACGCGTCAATCCTGCACTAGGAGCTTGCTCACCGAAGATACGATTCACTCGGTCAATGTATGCGTAGGTCAATTTCAGATCCTCTATGGATTCGTTCTGGAACAAAGCTGCATCATAAGTCTGATCATTCTGCCTCCAGACAACATTGCCAATGAATCGATGGTCATCGATGATGATTTCCTGTCGCCCGGCAACCACGTGGCTGTCAAAGCCATCAAAGGTGAGTTGCAAGCGGTTGAGTTGGAAATTCTCAGGATCAGCAATCAGAGTCTGCTTGGAACCAGTGCCGGGAAAGGCATTGTATTCGTCTGTATTGGTCATTATCCAAGTGTGCTCCCCTTCCACAAGGAAGGAAAAACCAGCCAGCTTGCCCGTTTCAATTCCAAAGTGGTTTCTCAATGACAACAAATAACTGTCATTAAAACCATCGATGTCGGCCCACTCATATCGCATACGACCGTCTACAAATGGTCGTGTGTCCTTGATGAAAGTAGAGAAGGCGGTGGCTGGCTCCTCAGCTTCTGGAACTATGATAACATCTTTATCTCCTGCATAAGAAGATACAGTAAACGCCAAAGCAAATGCCGCGGAAATATATGGAATTCTGATTTTCATAATAACGATAGGTTGGATTGATCCTTGCAGGATTTATGCAAAGAGGCAAATGAAGATGACTCATTTACCAACATTAAAATACGTTTCAGCAAGATTTGCGGATGCATCTTAAAAATAGCGCAGAGAAAGGCTCGCTTTCCAGTCCCTTACCTTGTCTTCGGTGACCCTACGCGATCTCTTCTTGAGCTCGGAATTCACTTGATCGAAGCAGCCATGCGACGCAGCCGTTCAAGATGAACTTCCGGTGATGCCTTGTCACAGTGATGAGGGAAAACACCATCAATATCCATCCCAGCAATCACACCAAGACTCACTTTTGCCTGTTCAGTATCATTATTAAAAATCTGCGGCGGCAGATGGGGGAAATCCGCAAAACTGGCAAATGCATCCCCACAAAAAAGATGCCTGCCAAGAAGGAATCCCGAATGCCCAGCTGTGTGCCCTGGCAAGGGCACTATTTCGATGCCCGCAGGAAAATCAAATCTGGTCTCTTTTTGATACCAGATGATTTCATCCGGCTTTCGGTAATTTAAAAGAGCTGCACCTGCTTGCTGCATCACCCCACCCACACGCCCCAAACCTTCACCACTGAAATCCCCTTCAAGCAAAGATCGATCTGCTCCAGGCGCCATCACCCACGCATCATGCCTAGAAGCGATTGCCTCAGCATTCAACGTATGGTCGAGGTGGCCATGCGTAAGAAGAATGCCCTTCAGAGTAAGCTCGCACCACCCCTCCTGCTCCAATGCTTTTTCAATCACATTCAGCCCGCCAACAAATCCAGTATCGATGAGATACGCAGAATCCCCATCCCTGACTGCATAACAGCAAACCATGGGCATCCTTATCTGAAGCACGTTTTTCAGAATTTCTGCCCCCCCCCTTCATTATAGCCTGGCAAATTTCACCTCTCTCCTTGCCTCTGCTTTACCCTCTTCATTCCTCTGCTCCTTGTTCGGCATTGCCTTCGGACAGTATGCTCCGGCTGTCTTGCTTCGCTACAGCTCGATATTCACTTCTTCACCTGCCACTGTTCATCGAAAAAATCAGCGGCCACCACTTTACCGGCTGACAAATTATCGGGCATCTGACTCAAATCCAATATTGCCCAATCCGGCAGCTTGGGATTTTGCAGGGAATTGGTGCGGTCGTGCCCTTCGCGGAACGTGTGGCCACTATTAATCACCACATACTTCTCCTGATTGAACGGATTAGGATAAACCAGAACCGGCAAATGCCAGGTAGTATCAAATTTCTTCCCTCCAACCGAGATCTCCTTAGCTCCCCACTTCACCGGCAATTTGTCAGCCAATCTATTCATCACCAAATTCGAATCCGGACTCCCCCACAGGATCAAATTGTATTTAGCGATATCCTCATCACTCACTTCATCCGCCTGCTTCACCCGCAACTTGCCTCTCATCAGTTCCCTCCAGCGCTTGTCAAAATGGGCAATTTCGAATTTTACCCATCGCTCCAATAACTCGTTTTCCGATTTTCCATCAGGAGTCACCACCAGAAAAGATTCCATAAAAGCATCGTCAATCGGGCCCTGAAGCCCGGGCTTTTTGCGCAAACCCGCAGCAGGTTGACCCAGCTCCCACTTGTCCCCGGCCTTCACCAGCTCCACCTCTGCCAGACCTTTTTCCAAGCTGATTTCCTGACCATCGACCTCAATCTTCGTTCCAGCTTTCAGCTTTCTCTCAAGTTGAAACGAGCTCACATTTTTCGTAGTCACTTTCACCAAATTGTCATACTTCATCTCGGCATCCACACGACTGTCTTTCCAGTGCTCGTCCAAACCGGTCACTTTCACCCAAAACATGCGAGGATAGCGTAAAGTCCTGGTCTGCAGCGTCACCTGAGCCGGATAATGATTCAGCCCGTCACGCGCATTCTTTTCGATCAAGCTCTGAATCTCCTTTGCGGTATCAGGATGATATCTGTGTCCCATTCCCGGCCCGATTAAGTGGGTCAACTTACGGCCTTCTCTGGCAAAATTTTTCACCATCAACTCCGACTGGGGACGAGCCTTGTCCTCTTCTCCTGTATATACTGTGATCGGCACATTGAACAAGTTTCTCACATAACCCGGCACATCATACAGGCCCCACAAAGTCTGCTCATACCACACAGGAAAATCCTCTTGCTTCAGTCGATTGTATTTGGCTACATCGACAAAACCCGCCCCTGGATACACCCCGGCAAAGCGATCCGTGTAATGAGCCCCGACATGCCAGGCCCCTGCGCCACCCATGGAAAAACCCGCCAGGACGATGCGGTCTTCATCAATCTTGTATTGTTTTTTCACCTGCTCAATGGCTTCGAATATATCAATTTCCCCGGAGTGCTTCCAGCCGATGCACTGCCTGCCGAAGGGTGCGATCGTGATCATTTCCTTGGAATCAAAAAAACGCCCCAGAGCTGCGTTTTTTGTAAGTGAGCGATTAATGAAACCTATATCCGTTGTTGTATCCCCTCGACCATGCAGCCAAACCAACAAAGGCGAAGGCTTTTTTAAATTGAGCTCCTCTGGAATAAACAAACCGTAGGGCTGCACCGAATCGTCAATCCTGGATCTCAGTCCCCGCACCAAAGCACCTCGCTGCTCGTTCCACGGTGTTTTCCCACTCTCCAGCCCGTCCAACCGCTCCTTAGCCAAGGTCACCATTTTCTCCCCCAAAGGAAAATCCTTGTCGCGAAAATACTCACCATTTACCAGTGAAAACTGCAAGGCTTTCACGAACACCTCGGCATCCAGAGTGTCCACCTTCTTCTCTTTTAATTTTTTCACCCGGGCCTGCAAGCTTTTTAACTCACCTTCCAACTTTGTCCGCAGCTCTGCTGGCAAAGCCACTCCCTTTGGCGGAATCCGCCTTTCGATTTTCGGAATCGGTTCTAAAGCGAGCACTGAAAAGCTCCAAGTTGCAAAAAAAACAGCTGACAGTAGCATCAAATTTCTCATCGTTTTATTCAGATTAAATTTTTTCTTCCAAGGTAAGCGGATCAATCCAGCCCACAACCCTGCCGGCCTGCAGTAAGCACTTGAACTCATTGGGGAAGACACCAAAAATAGTCTTTACTTCAAATTTTACCGACACAGTGTCGTAAGTCCCTCGATACAAATCACCATTGATTTTTTCTGAACCATTCCAGCGAAATTGTTTTGCCTCACCCAACTGTACCGCTTTGACATCACCTTTTGCCAAGCTCGATTTCACCAGTTCAAATCGCGGATCGTTCGGGTCATCCCAGCCTTTTTCAGCTTTACCGAAATTTTTAAAAACCTCGGGATCAGCTGTGAGATTTTTTTTTGCCTTGGCCCTATTCGAGCTCACTTGATTTCTTGTCTTCACCACAAAATCATCATAACGCTTTTGCACCAATTCCTTAAAATTCGTCTGGTCCACGGGAAGCTGGGACTTCATTGTCCGATTGGCCAGGCTTGCTACCTGGAGAGTTTCACCGTCCAACCTTAGCGGTGTCACAAAAGTACCCGGCACAGCAACACTGGCACCGATCGCCTTTCCCTCCACAATCAATTGGAACGCAACCCGCTGCTTTATAGTTACCTGTTTCGGGTAAGCCTTGATTGGCACACGATTCCAGTTGTCGACTATTTCTATTAAAGGTTTGATATCCGGCATCGGATAGCGCTTGGCAAGCAACTTGTCCATATCCGACAAAGGTAAAGCTTTAGGCTTTTTATCACTACGGGAAACCCTCTTGTCGGCCGGTTTCTGCGTCGGCATTTTATCTTTTGGAGCCGGATCTTCATTCAATTTTTCAACGACTTTTTTCTCCCCTTGCGAGGAAGTCTCATCACCATCTTTTTCAACAGCTTTGCGAGCTTGCTCAACATACGATCCTACATAGGGTTTCAGATAGGGGTCATAAAAGTACCAGCCTGCCCCGATAGCAACTACGATGAGAAGAAAGAGAAATTTTTTCATGATTCAGAATCATGGCTTACCCTTTTCTGTGAATGATTGCAAGACTGCTTAATCGCATCATCGCACCGCTTATATTGCGATAACAATTAGGGCCGCTTCACCAGACGCAGATAATCCAGACCCAGCATGAAGCTTTTCACTGCTGCCGGATTGGCTCCGGTCACTTTAGCGGATAAGCGATGCGTTCCCGCCTTCAGTTGATGCTGACCCAATGAGATTTCCCCTGTAGTGACCACATCCGGACTACTGAATAAGTCCACCTTTTCCGCCAGAAGCTTTCCCCCATCCATCCTCAAATCAAACACCCCGTAATCCCTGGCTTTGGTCAAATTCACCGCAAGATCATATTTACCATCCTCAGGAACGGTAAATTCTACTACCAGCTCATCACCCGGTTTTGCCCCCGTCCACCACAAGTGTGAATCCTCGCCCCACTTGTCCGCCTTGAAATTTTTCATCAATTGCGGGCGAGCTTGTCCGGTCGACTTCACCACCTTGAGTTTTTCTCCCTGAAAAATAGTCTCACCAGGTTCAGACAAACGCACCTGCTTCGGGCTCTGCAAATAAGCAATGAGGTCCGCCGCCTGAGCTTGATCAAAAACCTGCAGGATTCCCTCAGGCATCATCGACATCGGCAGGGCTTCCTTCTTTTTAATCTCCGCCCGGGCTATAACCATTTCCGCACCACCGGCGATCGCCACCGTCAAAGCACTGTCGTTCTGCTTGCGCACCATTCCCGATACCACTCGTCCGTCTTTCAAGGTCAGAATAGTCAGACGGTAGTCCTTACCAACCACCGAACTGGGATCGATAATATTTTCCAGCAGGTAATCCATGTTGCCGCGATCAGAACCCGTAAGATCAGGCCCCACGTTATTTCCTTCGCCATACAATTTGTGACAAGCGAAACAGGTCTGATTAAACAAACGACGGCCATTACCGACGTTCGCACCTTTCAACAAAGCGGGAGTCATCATTTTTTTGTAACGCGCCAATTCCGCTTTTTTCTCTTTCGACGCCTCGCCCACCTTTCCCCAGTTTTTTTCCAAGGCAGCATTCACTTCCTTGTCCTTCAAGGCCCCCAACTGCCTCGCGGCGAAAGCCCCTATGTCCGCACGCGGAATCAGTCCCTCACCCACCGCCGCCAGCATGATCAACGCATAGTTTTTATTTGAAGCCAGCACCTGCACAGCGTCTGCTTTTTCAGCCGTGCCCAACTTATTGTAGGTATCGAGCAGGACTTTCGGAGTCCGCCCATCCTTGAAGCCTGCCAGACCACGTATCACCGGCGATTTTAATGGAGACTTTGGCGCCGCTACTATTTCATAAAAAGTCGGCAACGATTCCTGATCACGTGCCGCCAGCAAAGTTGCCAATGCCAATTTCCTTTCTTCGATTTTGGATTTTGGATTTGCTAGAATTTCCCTGAACTCCGGCAACATACGCCTGTCTCCAAACTTGATACCTAGCAAACTCAAATCCGCTTTCATCTCCGCATCTTTCCCATCCTTCAATGACAGGTAAGCTTGATCCCACGCCTTGGGCATTGACATGTTCGCCCGCTCACGCAATACCCCCGCAATTTCAGCGAGAATTTCTTTTTGCTGGGGCAGCTTTCCTTTTAGCGAAGTGATGCGCTCCAACAACTGCTCCCGACCGGACTCCTCCACCGCCAGACGCCGATAAATAAAATGCGCCACCGTAGGTATTTGTGATTGCCCTGCAAGCTCAAGTGCCCGAAGCGGATCCTCCATCACCAGCGGCTCGACCGCATACCATTCCATCAGCGGCAGATTGTGATCAGCAGCATCCTCCTTGTGCGCGACAAGATTTTTCACCAGGTTCCACCGCTTTTCCAAGGGCAACCGTTGAGCCAATGCCGCCAGGTAAAGTCGGACCACCGGTGACGGATCACTCTTTGACAGGGCCACGCATTTAGCCAGAGCCGCATCAGTCAGATCCCCGTTTTCGCCGAGAAACTGAATCACCCATCCACGAACATATTCCTCCTTCGTATCCAGCAAGGCCAACGAATCTGCTTCGGACAATCCCTTGATCACTTGCAGTGCCCACAAAGCTCTCAGCTTGCGCGTCGCTTCCGGATTCCCATCGAGGATCTTTTTCAGCCCCTGCTTGGCAACTTCACCATCCAAGTTCCCCATCATCGCACGCTCCTGCAACACCCGCCGCGCCGTGCGCACCCACCAATCGTTTTCATGCAACTGCAAGGCCACCAATTCGGCGTCACTCATTTTCGCCACGTCAAAACCCGCAGTCGGTGCTTTTGGAGTTCCGTAGGCCACCTTGTATAATCGCCCATTGCTGCGATCCCAGATTTCCTGATCCCGGCGATGACAATTCTGAGTATCATACCAGTCGATAAAATACATACCTCCATCCGGGCCTACACGAAACGCCACCCCCATGAACCAGCGATCATTCGCATACATGAAATCCGGGGCGTGTTTGCCTACGTAACCCGAACCTTCACGCGCCACGCGATCCCTGACGATTCCGTGTCCGTGAATGTTGTCGAATAACAGATTGTCCCGGTATTCTTTCGGAAAATTGTCACCGAGATAAATTGCGAGCCCACAATGCGCATGCCCGCCTCCCGCATCGAGAGTGCCCTGAGATTTAGTCCGCAATACCTTGCCTGCATAGTGGGCGTGATCGGCTATGGTCTTGATGTCATCAAACACATATTTATTAAAATGAGGACTCGAGCCTTGCCTTTGATAACGCGCCCCTTGAATCACGTGATACAAATGTGGAATCACGCAAGCCGTGATAAATGCCTGACCGTAGTCGTTAAAGTCCACTCCCCAGGGATTGCTTGAACCCCAGGCAAAAACTTCAAACTTGTGATTCTCCGGATGATAACGCCATACACCGGCATTCATTGGTATGCGATCCTTCTCCGGCGTGCCCGGCTTGCCGACTTTTGAATGGGTGAACACCCCGTGACAGCCATACAGCCAGCCATCCGGTCCCCAGGTGAAAGCATTAAGCGTTTCGTGGGTGTCCTGATAACCCCAGCCATCCAGTAATATTTCCGGCTCGGCATCGGGTTTGTCATCGCCATCCTTGTCGGGAATGAACATCAAATACGGAGCCGCTCCCACCCACACTCCCCCAAACCCAACTTCCAATCCGCTGACCAAATTCAGCCCTTCCGCGAAAATTTTTCGTGTCTCAAATTTTCCATCCTGATCCTTATCTTCAAAAATTACAATCCGGTCTCGCGCCTTGTCCTCCGGTTGACGAAAGGGATAGGAGTAGGCCTCCGCCACCCAGATGCGACCGCGCGAATCAATCGTCATCGCAATCGGTTGTTTGATATCGGGCTCCGCCGCCACCAGACTCTTAGTAAAACCCTCGGTCAGAGTCATTTTTCCCAAAGCCTCATTCGGCTTGTATCCCTGCTCCGCCAGTCCCTTGCGCTTCGGCGGCCTCAATGCCCGACCGGACGACACCCCCTTCCCGCGTTGCTGCAGATGCACAAAGGTGCCCTTTTTGTTCCCCACCAGAATATCCACCAACTTGTCACCATTCAGATCCCGAGCCACAACCCCCACTCCCAACCCGGAATTGTCATCGATCTGATACGGAACAAAATCAACTTCCCCCGCACCGGATTTCCTCACCGTGCGAAACCAATAAAGCACAGCCGGATCGTTGCCGCCCGGATCGTGTCCGTTGTGAGCCCAATGACGTTTTCCCGTCACGACGTCCTTCACCCCGTCACCATCCACATCCACCAGATCAATGCCATGCATCTGGCTGAAACTCACCCCGTAAGGATTCTCCCCCGGAGTCGCCCCAACTATCAGATGTTTCTTGAATTTGGCATCCCCCTCCACCTGCTCATACCAGGCCAATCCATACCCGTGCGCAGCCAGACTGGTAAGCACATCATTGTCACCATCACCGTCAAAATCGTAAGCATACATCTGCGCACCCCCGGGACCCGCAAAAGCGAAGTCATGTTTTTTCCAAACCGGATCCCCCTTCAATGATTCCGGCTGTTCCCACCATCCATTTTTAGCCAGAAAATCCTGTCGCCCATCCCCGTTCACATCACCTATACCGAGACCATGGGAAAATCTGGCCCCCGTCGCTTTGTCATTTGATATCTTATGAAACACCCAACTCTTCGCCGGCTCTTGCCAATTCGGACTCACGTAACCCAGCACCCCGTTTTTAGAACAAATGATCTCCCGCTTCCCGTCGCCGGTCACATCCTTATAATCGGGCGACTCGTTATCCACGATATCGAATACCACATGTTTTTCCCAATGCCCTTTTCCCTCCCTGCCCGGATTCCGATACCAGATTGCTTCCTTACCTGGAAATCCCAGCACCAGCACATCCACCCATCCGTCACCATCAAAATCATCGGTGAAAGAAAAAAAGTTATCCGAGTAGCCCTTCTTGTTGAAAGGCTTGGGCGGATAAATCTCCACCTTCTTATCAAACTTGGGTCCGAAATATACATAAGGCCCCGACACAATGTCATTCACCCCATCCTTATCCACATCCCCAAACGAAGCCCCCTCCGAATAGAACACATCCGACAAGCGCTTCTTCTCAAACGAAAGCCCCACCTCATCCGCCGCCTGCCCCGCCACAGAAATCGCAAGCAGCCCAATAACTAACCAATAACCTATTCTATTTTTCATCTTATTTTCCATTCAGGGCTCTCTTCTTCTTTCTAAATCAATACTCTTCCTTTGCGATCTTTGCGACTTTGCGAGAGACCTCTTTCCCTTTATCCCCCCCTCCTCATCACTTATTATTCTTCATCCTATTCCCCATTCACGTTTATTCGCGGTTCTCTTTCTCTCCGCTACGAAATCGTCTCTTCCGGCAATCTCACAATTTCCCCTCCCGCCAAAGCCGACTCGTGCGCGCAAATTCCCGTGCAAGTCCAATTCGCCGACTGCTTGGCATTCGGCCACGGATCCCGCCCCTCCACCAGCGCCGTCAAAAACTCGTGCACCAGATGCGGATGCGATCCTCCATGCCCCGCCCCCTGGGTGAATGACAAATGTTCGTTGTCCCCGTCATCGTAA
>DAOUQC010000016.1 GCA_030625775.1 Verrucomicrobiota bacterium | reverse complement strand
AGTTCTGCGCTCATTGCAACCTGTCCGGCATCACTGACAAACAGGATCACCCCTTCCGGCAGTTCGACCCGCATGCCTTTGCCCGGCTGTTCCAGCACAGGTGGCATTGGATTTTTAATCACTACTTCTGCCAAAGTCATTTCCAGGGGCGTAGATTTGGGCAGCAGCTTTGTTTTGGCACAATCACCTCGCAGGCGGCGGCGCTTTTGCCGCCAGATTGCAAACGTTTGGTATTTGATGCCGTGAACCTGTGCGAATTCAGGTCCACTTAGAGCTCCTGTTAGAAATCTTCAAGGAAGCAGCGGGCTATCTACTGTCACTTGAACAAACCCTTTCGGCTCCACATCTGTGTCCACCGGATGCTCAATCACGACCCGCTCCCAATCGGTATCGATTGGAGTTACTACCGGTGTCCCGGACATGGGAATCCAGTTCTTGAGGTCGGTTGTAAAGACGGGCGAATAGGTTAGATCGGAATCGGTTCGCCTGAGAAATTCACAGTGCATTCGCGGGTTTCCTCCATCTGTTTCAAATGAAATTGCCGGAAGACCTGCTGTCCCGGTTCCAATGTCCAGGACTGAATTATCGGCACGGCGACCGCTCATATTGAAAGCATACTTTACGATGTTCGGAACCCCGTCTCCAAATGGAGTGGCCTCCGGTGGTTGATGGCCTCCAGAAAGGAGATTAGCCGTGGCCCAGTCGGCATAGGTCTGGGCCATGTGGGGAGCATACTCGATTGCCAGAGTATCTGTTTTGGTGTTTCCGCTTTTGTCTGTTGCCGTCAGCGTGATGTTATTGGTCCCGAATTGCAGGGTCACATTGCTGACTGTCCAGGAAGTCGTTCCTGCGGCGACTCCCTGTCCGCCGAGATCGTTGACCCATTCCACTTTCTCGATATCTGAACTGTCAGCAGCACTTCCACCCAAATTGATCGTTTCTGTTTCCGTAGTGAAAGTGGGGTTCGCAGTCGGGGTCGAGATAGACACTGTGGGATCAATGAGATCAATGGTCACGGGAAGCGAGCTGGATAGAATTCCGTCGTTACCGGCCAAATCACTCTGGCTCGCAGTGATGCTGTGCGCTCCATTGGTTAGAGCCGTGGAGGTAATACTCCAACTGGCACCTCCGGGGGCACTGCCCACTTCCACTCCATCAGAAAACAAAGTCACCGTGGCTCCTTCCTCGGAACTCCCTTCGAATGTGAGGAAGGTGGCATTGGTTAAATTATCCGTTGAGGAGGTTCCGGAATCGCTTCCGGTGGCCAAATCCGGAACGGAAATTGCGGCTGGTGGCGTTGTATCAATGACGATGGTGACAGGATTTGAAAGTTCACTTTCGTTTCCGGCAAGGTCGGTGGATTTTGCCTGAATCTGATGGATCCCATCGCTTAGGGCCGAAGTGGTAATCCAGAACTCGCTATTGGCAGTCCCGGTCCCGATAACGCCGTCAATTGAGCTGATCAAATCAATGGTAGCCCCGGCTTCTGATACACCTGTGATGACCGGAGTATCGATATTGGTCAAGGCATCGGAGTCAGAAATGCCTGAATCGCTCCCTGCGTTGAGAACAAGGCCGTCGGGAACTTCGGCCAAGGTATCGATTTCCACATTTAATGATGCCGAGGGAGATCCCCCATTTTCCGATACTGTGATTTGATGATTTCCGTGTGAAAGCTTATTGCCCGTGATCGACCAGAAGCCACTACCGTCTGCAGTAGTTGTTCCGATAACACCATCGAGAGAGGATCGAAGAACAATGGTCGATCCAGGTGCCGCCGAGCCGATGAAATCCGGATTTGTTGTGCTGGTCAGATTATCGTCCGTCAGCCCCGAGTCTGATTCTGATGACAAAGTCGGCGGGGCTGCACGGCCAGTCGCATTGCGGGACCAGACGATTCGCTGATGGGTGTAGCTTCCCCCGCCCGTCAGGAGATCGAGGTAGCCGTCCCCGTCAAAATCGGCTGCGTGCAGTTGATAGCCATCATTCGGGATTGACTCGGAGATCATTTGAACCTGACTGAAATTCCCGTAGCGGTCTCCTTCCAGCCAATATAATTGCCCTTCATAGGGATTTGATGGATCCTCATCATCTGATGTTAGAAAAATGATGTCCTGATCACCATCTTGATCAAAATCACGTGAAATGGTGTCGCGAACATCGTCGAGGTGATCGATCTCGTTATTGATTCGATCAAACTGGAGCAAACCTTTCCCAAGGAAAAGAGTTACTCTGTTGTCACCAATGACCATAATATCCATATGTCTGTCATTGTTGTAATCGTGTATTTCGACTGATTTCGAAGATGATAAACTCGTTGCAACGGTAACTCGATCTTCCCAGGGATAATCCAATACTCCCCGCGCAGGATAGATTGTTAAAACATCAGCATCGCTGATATAGATAAGGTCTTCAATACCATCCTCGTTCATATCTACAAACTTAAAGTCCTCGCGTGCTGAAAGACCGATATTAATTGGAGCAAGAAATGTCCCGTTTCCGCTACCAAGCCGAACGTGATAGTCATTGCTGTAGTAATAGATTAGATCAAGATTCCCATCATTGTTCATGTCCCGGCTCTGGATCTTGCTTCCCCTTACATTGGCATCAATCACTTGTCTCGCGGCAAAACTGCCATCACCATTGTTTCGGTAAAGAACCATCGGTCCATCCTCATTCGAACTCGCAAGAGACATCATTACAATGTCGTTGTCATCATCTCCATCAAAGTCGCCCACAGTTACTCCGCCGGGATTGAGGTATTGTTCATTGAACATAATCGGGTCTGAAAACTGTCCCGTGCCATCGTTGGAAACCCAAGCGACCTTATGGGTGTATTCCGCTGCAATGACTACATCCACTGTTCCATTTCCATCAATGTCTCCGACCGCCAGGTTCTGAATTCGATCAATTTCGTTCGTCTCGGTAATATTTATTTCTGTCTCGAATCCGCCTCCCGGCACAAAAACAGTCAGCACTTTCTCGGAGGCTCCATCATCATTACTGGCGGTTAAAACGAACTCGGTATTTTCGTCGCCTGCCTGCCTGATTACGGAGTCATTTGCCGCCACCGGCACTCCGTCCAATTTGACCGCCAGTGCCCCTTCTGTCGTCCAGGTGAGTGTAACTGAATCCCCGGGAGCAACGGTATTGTCATTAACTGTAAAAGTATTGATTCTCGGGCCAGCTCCAAATTTACTTAGGAAAAGGATTGGATGCCCTGTGCGAGTGGCCAGGAGGACATCAGGAAATCCATCGCTGTTCCAATCAGTAATATCGATATCATCAAGCGGGATCGATCCTCCCTCCGATAGCTGAAACTCCTGAGCTGGAGAAAAATGGCCGTTCCCGTCATTCTCCCTATACCAAATCTGGTCGTAGGATTCAAAGTATCCGAAAAGAAGATCTTGGTCACCGTCACTATCCACGTCCCGGAGGCGGGGGTGGAGGTATGTTTCTCCGATCTGGATTGCCCATCGACGCCCAAAATTACCGTTCCCGTCATTTTCGTGCCAATAGGTTCCCGGATTGGTGAAATTGTTGAAGAAGAGATCAGGGGCGCCATCTCCATTCAGGTCACGCACTTTCAGTTCGTAGGAATCTGTCTCATTCAAAATGAGTTGCTCTGCCGAGAATGTTCCGTTTCCCGTATTTTCGAGCCAGGAAACCCTCCCTCCCCAGAGAATTCCCAACACGAGATCGAGGTCGTCATCACCATCCATATCTACCGGATGCATACCCCCGCCCCACGTAAGTATCTCCACGTCGATTATTTGAATTGGGTTATTCCACTCCCCTCTTTGATCATTGGGACGCCACCAGATCGTGTAGAGTTCGTTCGTTCCGCCTGAGGTCTGTCGTTGATAAATCAGGTCATCGTAACCGTCACCGTTCAGGTCTCCCAGACAGGTGCCAACGGCCGAAAAACTATCATGCTTGTGGACACGATTAAAGGCATTGGCTGAGTCATAGTTGGCTCCCGTATTCAGGTAGGTGCGAATCCCAGCACCGCCCGGGCTATAGGCAACGATATCAGGCAATCCATCGTGGTTAAGATCCGAAATCAAAGGCTTCTCGACCAGGCCGAAGCTCTCATTATCAAAACTCACTTCATCGGCAAGAAGGTTGTCTCCCAGGCTCAAGCGGTAGTATAGCTCTCCACTACGGTAGTAAATCAGGTCGACATCCCCGTCACCGTCAATATCTGCCGTCGCGAAATTCTCCATATCACCACCGAGATCAATGCCCGACAAAAACCAGTCTCTGGTCAATGCCAATCGTAAATCAAATCCCAGATCATCGGAATTAGCTGTTCGCTGATGGACAGAGACGGCCACCATATTCTCGCCTTCCCGAATCAGGGATTTGTCGAATTCAAAGGAATACAGCCGCATCTCGTTGTCTCCATCCGATACCGATGACGCCAAGGTTGTATGGGTAGGTGTTCCGCCCGGCATGCGGTGTTTCTGTAGAAGAGTTCCGTTAAGATAGACGCGAACACCATCATCTGAGTAGAGGCTCAACGCGAGTCGTTCAAAGGAAACGCTGCCCGGTTCGTAGGTAAAGGTTTTCCTGAAGTAAGTGGCAATATGTTTGTTCGCGGCATTCCCTCCGTAGCTCACCTCGGTCACTTCTTCGTCTCCACCGTATCCGAAACGGGCTACGCCCTCTGCCCAGGCACTGTCATCATAGGTTTCACTATAGAAAGGCGTGGTTGGGGAATATTGATCGCTTCCATTATCCAGATATTTCCAGGTGCTTTCAAAAGAAATTAACTCATTGGTGATCTCGCTCGGAGGGAGGCCTCCCTCGATCGTGAAGACGGCATTAGTTATCGGAATCCCGAAGACGCTCGCTGTAATCTGGTGGGATCCGCCTCGCAACCCAGTCACGTCAATAGACCAGTTCCCGCTCCCGTCAGCTGTTGTACGTCCGATTACCCCGTCCCGATTCGAAACCAGAGAGATGTAGGCACCCGCTGTGCCCACGCCCGAAAAGGTTTGCCCACCGCCACCGCCCAAGGTGAGTTCAAGCGTTGTATTGAGAATCACGCTTTGCACCCGGATATCGTCGATTCCAAACCCATCCTGTGAAATGGCATCATTGTCGAAATGATTGAATCGAATCCGGAAATTTGAGTTGTAACTCAGACCATGTTCCACAATCGCTTTATCCAGTTCCACTGCAAAGAGGCCATAGGAACTGCGAATTCCTCCCCGCAATGCTTTGACTTCATACCAGTCAATTCCGTCTTCAGAAATCGCCACCCCATCAAAGTCCGCTCCCCCGGTGAAAGGAGTTGGCGGTGGTCCGTTCGATTCATCTCCAAATTCTTTGGCCCAAAAGGTTAGCAATACATCCTGTTTGCCTGTCAGATTAAGCGCGACCGTCAATTCATTGCGGGAAAACTCACCGGCGCTGCTGTCCATGGTGAAATGCCATGCCCCCTCGAAAGGGCCATGAGACTGCGTCACCTCATTTCGGGCTGTGTTCGTACCATTGGCCAGCCAGAAATCGCCGAGGGAGCCACTTTCAAAATTCTCGGTAAAAGGAATTCCGGCAACATCGCGAACTCGAATTGTCACCTCTTTTGTCCCGGTTCCGAAAGCGTTAGTCGCAGACAGAGTTACGGTATTTGTTCCCGCCACAGTTGGCACGCCGGAGATTAATCCCGTGTTTAAATCAAAACTAAGCCCGGTTGGCAAAGGATCGCTCCCATACGAAGTCGGATTCTCTGTGGCATCAATTTGATAGGCAAAGGGCTTGCCGACAAGACCGTCTGCTGCTGATCGGCTTGTCATGATCGGTGGCTGATCGCGTGCCAGATCAATCTGATCCACCCAGGCGGTATCCAGACCACCATCGACAGAAAAATCTTTCCTATATTCCCAAACCACTTTGTGGGTTCCCGCCGGAATATCCACGGAAACCTGTGTCCATGCGACCTCCCCACTGATGTATTCCTGAACAACTCCATCAACTAACAAGCTCAGAAAATCGTAGCCTTCCTCGGATGAAACTTTCCACCAGAAAACCAGAGTATCCGGACCGTTGATCGTAGTTTGCATCGAAGTCACCTGATCATGAGTGATGGCACCACTTTGCGCTGCATCTGATCCGTCGTGAGTAACCATAACTTGTGGAAGCCACGGGGGGTCATTGGTGAAAATGCTGAGCCCGGTAGATTCAAGGGCACCGGAGAGCTGATTGACGCTCACTGTAACATCCCGCCCCTGACTTATTCCGGAACTCAAATTCCGAAAAAGCACTCGTTCACTGTATGTTCCGAGAGGAAGAGCATTTGCGTTCGCATTCAGGGAAACTACGACAGAGATTGTTTGCCCCGCACTGAGTGATCCGGCGGCAGGAGCAATATCCAACCAGGCCGCCAGTGAAGAGGCATTCCAATTAATTGTGCCAGTTCCGGTATGCTCAAGGGTGTAGCTTCGATTGGCCGGAAAGAATCCGCCTCCCGGATTTCCTGAGGTAAAAAACGGATCGTGTGCCCCCGGGTCAATGGTTAAATCATCGGGAAGATCAAAGGACTCGACGACTTCGAGAGAAGAAGGGCTACCTCCATCATAGGCGCTGAATCCCATTCCCCGCTTTGCAAAAGCCTGCCAGAGAAGATCCCGGTTGGCACCGGCATTGTTGATTGTATCAGCAAGAATTATCGCATCGCGAGCATCGAGGTAAGTGGGGTTTGCCGGCTGAAGTTGCAGCCCGTCCATAATAAGCTGCAGGGCGATGTTATTCCCGCCATTGCCCTGATAAAAATCAGGATCAAAGCCGTGGGCAGTTACAAGATTCCAATACACTTCCCAGAGAGCTGTGCACCAAACTGATCCGATTCCATGAGGAACCGAGAGTTCACCGGAACGGAGATGCCCGAAGGTGAGTGGATTCTCACTGAAATCCGTCGTGTAAGGCGCAGGACGAATCCCTGATCCTGATGCTGATTGCCCGAGGAGATAATTCCCCACGGTTCGTCTCGTAGTGGCAGTGTCAGAGGGTTTCGCGGTCAGTATCAAGCCCCACCAGTCACTCCAGCCTTCTCCCATTCCCCGGCTCTGAGCAGCGGACAGGGCACTGGAGTTTGCTGAACCACCTGTGAGCCTGTTAGAGATACCGTGCCCATATTCGTGAATGATGACGAGGTTATCCAACGAACTGTCACGATCAAGTTGCCCCCCCAGCGTCATGTTTACTCCGCTGGTGATTTTGTTTCGGATAAGCAGACCGTCCTCGTAGGAAATGAAGAAAGAGGGAATTGTGATTGAAGAATCCGTTCCAGACATTCGGAGTAGCGTTTCTCCGGGTTGATTATTGGCTACAATGACTCCTGCCGCTCCTGCAATCTGCGCCCGTCTCACCTTGTCGACAAAATTACAGCCGCCCCGATCAATAAAAGCAATTTTTCCCGATAGAGCCGCAGTGTTGAGAATTGTTTGGCAGGCCAGTGTCGGATAAATCGAACCGTCATTCACAAGGACAACATTGGCCGTGACGTTGGAAGACAGAACCGACCCGAAAGATGATGAGAGAGCTTCATACGCACCGCTGATCGAGGCCGGGGAATTTACCGTGACACCACCTTCCACTCCTGCCCAGAGATACATTTGCATTCTTGGTATCTGTCCATCCGGGGGAGTCGCAAAGTTGGCGTTATTTGTCCCGGATCCATCCAGGCTGTCCGCTTCAACCGGATCCCCTCCCGCTCCTCCGTTGCCATAGTTATTGAACTGAAAATTTCCCGCGGCTTCATCAAAGCCGTAATGGTAATGCAGGTCGTGGAGAATGTTATTCCAGTAAAACAAATTCGTGAGTGAGGCCGACTCGTAATTGCTCGGTGCTTGATTCAAATCGAGAGTAAAATCGAAATTCAGCCCTGCACCTCCATTGGGTCGCGATCCACCTGTGTTATTCGCATCGGCATCCTCCTGCGCGTTCACATTATTCCCCTTTGTTTCAGTCGATTCGGCTCCTGCCGCTCCGTTCGTGTCATGCCACCCAAAGGGAGATGCCGTCGCATCTTGAGGGTCTGAGATCAAGGCACGAGCACCACCGTCAGGGTTTTCCAGAGGGAGGGGAAACACGCGATAATCCGCATGAGCAACCCAGTTCGCCACCGTGAGCACTTCCCCTGATTCTGCATCGACATTCAAATCCAGCCAGTGAGCACCATCCTGAAGATGAAGAACTGTGTTCCATACCAATTTTGTCTCTCCGGAATTTTCCGGCAGCAACATCAAGCGCGTCGGAATTGGATCCCGGGAAAGGTTGCCACCCTCAAAGAGCACTTTTTGGTCGGCCTCATTCGATTGATCAATCTCAATCAATTGCTCCGGCACTTCCTGTTGCAGATGAACTCCCGCACGGAGCACCGCCTCTTCAGCGGAAAGAAGCGGGGCGATTCGATTTACTTCTTTCGCGACATTCGCAACAAAACCAACATTGGCACTGATGATGCTGCCATCGCCTGCGATATTTATATTTGTATCGCCCCCATAAACCTCGATACCTTCATATCGCTGTCTCAAATAAAGATGAGTGACTCCATTGTGCTTAGACGTGTGGCTACTGCTGAGAAGAGGGTCCGCAATATCCTCCTCCGCAAACCCCAAATCCTCACGCGACTCAGATAGATACCCCAAGGCAACATCCAGTGGCTCTCCCGCTGTCGGCCCCGTCAAAAATCCGTTTGCACGGCGTTGTTGAGGCTTTATTTGGTCGGCCCGGGGTCGAACGCGAACCGTTTTGGAAAGGCGTTTTTCAGGAGGCGTTGGTAGTTTTGCATTTTTTGCAAATGAAGCCGCACTGAAACTCCTTGAATCAGAATTGTCAGGCATCCAATCCTTTCCGGCAGAAGGTCCTGTATCGCCAGTTACGAGGGATCTCTGAATTTCCTCCTCGTTCCCGTCCTCCTCGCTCCCGCTATCGAGAGAGCCACCCCTGCGATCATGAAACCACAGCATCACAAGGATCAGAAGTATCCCTGTTCCAATAGCAAAAAACACCGAAAAGCGTTGCCACTTTCCCCCTGAGTTCTGATGCCACATATCGTTTCAACTGACAGACCGACAATATCATAACTGGCCAGACGTCAAAGTCATGCTTTTTTTGCGGTGCCAGCGACCGACAACGTTTTATTGATTGACTCGCATATCGACTCACTTCCTGTAGTGACTCTCATTGTCAAGCATTCCACAATCCATTTCAAAGGCACTCCAGTTTCCTGTTTGATCGCAAGTGCCACCAGCGCCTTCCGTTGATCTCCTTTTGCAATCTTGTCCAGTTCCTTTTCTTCCAAGCCGATGAGAAGCAGACCCTTCTTTGCTATTTTCCCATCCCTCGGCACCCCATGTCCTTTCAATTCGTCCTCACAGCAATTGGGGTTCTCTGCTTTTTCTTGAGCAGCGCTTTCGCCAAAATCAGCATTTCCTTACCCTAGCAGTAGCCATCAGTTAAATCTCCGTCCACTGTCCGGGGATCGGCACCGGATACGCGCCTTTGTCATCGGGTAGTGCCGGGGAAGTCTGGCCAAAATTCATACCGTCAATGTTGTCGCAGAACTTGAACTTGGAACTAAACACCTCGTCCCAGCTGAGCTTGTTCTGGTAGTGGACGGCAGCGCGCCCCAGGATCGAGGCAAAGTTCGAGTAGATCGAACGCTTCGTTTCGTTGTGTTTTTCGTCGTTGCGGATCTTGGACAGCAACACGTTCCACTCGGCCTGCCACGGATTGCAGGGCTCACGTTCCGCTTTCCAATCGATGTTCCGACGACTCATGTTGTGCATGTCCTTGTAGGTATGCACTGTAGCCTTGTGGGTCATACCGGAAAATTGCCCGGCCTTTTTGGTGCCGTGCACATAAGTAGCAAAATCGATTTTGGCCTTGTCCATGTCGCGGCTGTAGACCATTGCTGTCGAGCCGTCGGCAAAGCTGTATTCCACCGAGTAGGTATCCAGGTTCTGGCCCAGGTCTGGACTGTTGGGAATCCTTCCGCCCATACCATGTGCCGAGACCGGGTAGGAATCCTTCAACCAGCAGATTTCGTCGATCTGGTGGATCATATATTCGATCAGCCGCCCGGAGGAGACCCAGTTGAAAAAGCCCTTGTTGCGAATTTGCCATTCCACCTCGGACTCACCCGAATTGCGCGACAATAAATAAGCCTTACGCCCCATGCGGTAGGCCCGGATCAAAGGAATGTCGCCCAGTTCCCCATCACGGACTTTTTTGATAAAATCCTGCCGTGCCACCGAATGACGACACATCAGGCCGGTGGAAATCTTGAGATTTTTCTTTTCCGCCACTTCACCTGCGCGCAGCATCCGATGCAGCCCACCGGGATCGGGAGCGAAGGATTTTTCCATAAATACGTTCACGCCCTTTTCCACCGCATAATCCAAATGGGTGGCGCGGCAGTAGGAGTTCGTGGTCAGCAAAGCCACATCGCCCGGGCGCAGACAATCAATCGCATTGCGGTAGGCATCAAAACCAATGAAGCGTTGTTCGTCGGGCACATCGACCTTGTCCTTGAACTGTTTCTTCAACGCCTTGTGGGCCCGGTCCTGTTTGTCTTTAAAAAGGTCGGCCATCGCAACCAATTTGACCGGACCACCGGTTACGGTGAGTGCATTGCCTGCCGCACCCGCACCACGTCCGCCACAGCCGATCAGAGCGAGACGGATGGTTTGGTCATCGGCGGCGTGAACAAATGGGATACTTACTCCGGCCAAAGCAGAGGCGGCTGTGATCCGACCGCTGTTCTTGAGAAAATTCCGTCGGGAGCTTGTGGGTGGGGAGGATTCGGGGGTGTTCATGATAACATTTTTGTTTTGAGATTACATGGCTACGAATTATAAAATTCGCCTTGTTACCAGTTCAATAACGGGAAGAGGCAGAATTAGGACATTTTTTGCTGAACGGCAAAAGGACTGCAGGCTGGAGACGTGGAAATTTGACTCTCAACCCGGCTTTCTCAATTGGCTACCCCACGAGGATTTGAACCTCGACTAACAGAATCAAAATCTATTGTGCTACCCTTACACCATGGGGTAAATCCATGACGGCGTGATCTTTTGATCCCGCCGCTTCAAGCGCGCCACACCAATACGCAAACCTAGCGTCAACGCAACTCATTGGATGGATATTTTGTACAAATACCCCCTACTTTTTTTCCAACAGGCTATGGCCGGTCATGACGGAGGGTTGCTGCAATCCCATCATGTCCAACAGCGTCGGTGCTATGTCGGCCAAAATACCGTCATTAAGCTTTATGCTATCGGCATCGGCAGCGACATATATCATTGGCACCAGATTGGTGGTATGCGCCGTCTGGGGTGAACCGTCAGAGTTACGCATCACCTCACAGTTTCCGTGATCAGAGGTGATGAGAAGCTTGCCATCCAACTCCATTACCCGCTCCACCACCCTCTTCACACATGCATCAATCGTCTCCACTGCCTTGATCGCCGCATCCACGTCTCCTGTGTGCCCGACCATGTCCGGGTTAGCGTAGTTTAAAATCATCAAATCGTAGTTCTCAATCCGTGCCACCACCGTGTCCGTTACTTCCCCGGCACTCATCTCCGGTTGCAAATCGTAAGTCGCTACCTTGGGTGAAGGAATGATCGCCCGGTCCTCCCCTTCAAAGGGCTGCTCTTCCCCGCCGTTAAAAAAATAGGTCACATGGGGGTATTTCTCCGTCTCAGCGATACGCAACTGCGTGCAGCCAGCACTGGCAACAACATCTCCGAGCACTTTTTCAAGCTTTTCGGGAGGGAACACCACCGGACAGTCATAATGCTCATCGTACTCCGTCAGAGTGACGTAGTTTACTTGCGGCCAGACCCCGCGTTCAAAGCCGTCAAAGCCCTCTTCGAGAAAAGCCCGTGACAACTGACGAGCCCTGTCCGCCCTGAAATTGAAAAACAATACCACGTCACCATCATTTACCCGTTGCTGATCCGGCTCGGAAAAAATCATCGGCAGCAGGAACTCATCGGTTTTGTCCTCTTTATACTGATGGGCAATCGCATCCGAGGGCAATATTTCACAAAAATCGCCAACCCCGTTCACAATCGCATCCCAGGCCAATTGGCTGCGCTCCCAACGATTGTCCCTATCCATCGCGTAATAGCGCCCGATCACCGTGCCGATCCGCACCCCTATCTCACCTAGTTTGTCTTCAACGTAACCGACGTATTTTTCGCCTCCTGTCGGTGAAGTGTCCCGCCCATCAGTGATCGCATGCACCATGATGTCGTCACAACCCGCACCTTTAGCTGCCTCTGCCAGCGCCACCAAATGCTCCTGGTGACTGTGCACTCCGCCATCAGACACCAAACCGATCAGATGCAGACGCTGCCCTTTGGCTTTTTTAAAAGCTTCAAGCAGCACGGAATTAGCTGCCAATTCTTTTTCCTCGATTGCCTTATTAATTCTCGTAAGGTCCTGATAAACAATTCGTCCTGCCCCAAGGTTTAAATGCCCTACTTCTGAATTTCCCATCTGCCCATCAGGCAATCCCACATCAGTTCCACTGCCGCTGATCCGGCTTGCGGGGTAAGTAGAGAACAAGTGATCGTGATAGGGGGTATCCGCTAGCAATGTGGCATTACCATCTTTTTTAGCACTGCCCTCTCCGCCCGGGTTTTCAGCCCACCCATCCCTGATAATCAATACTGCTGGTTTCTTCGACATTCTGGTTTGTATTCTTCTGGTTTGTATTCGAGTACAATTCCGCTCAATTCAAGTAACAATCCTGCAACACGGAAACTCAATCAGCCTGCACCCTCTGGTTTGCTGGACAAGTGTTGCTCCACAAGTGCCTTTGCCGCTTGACGCTCAGCTTCGGTGATCTCTCCAAGTCGAAGCCGACCTTCTCCAAGGCGTGGAGCACAGCCCATCAATGCTTTGACGTAGGGATTCCCTGAGGCGAACAAAACATCGGCCACCTTGCCCTGCTCTATTGCCACTCCTTCAAACATCACCACCAGGACATCTGCCATCGCTTCAATGATGCCGGGATGATGGGTAACAAGCAAAATGGAAAGCCCCTGCTGGTTTTTCAAATCCACCAGCAGTTCGAGAATCTGCTGCTCGACCGTAGCATCCAGATGGGCCGTCATTTCATCCACCACGATAAAATCCGCCCCCGCCTGCAAGGCCATGGCAATCACCACCCGACTCAGTTCTTCCGGGGACAATTCCGCCGGTAACCGGTCCAAGATCGACTCTGGCTCAGCCAAACCCACCTGGTAGAGCCCCTGAATCAGATTTTGCCCGGATTTACGCTCATCGATCGTTTTCCAAGCAACGGCTTCCATCAAGTGCTGCCTGATACTGCACAGGGGATTGAGCATTTGAGTCGAATGACGATCAAAATAGGCAAGCCTGCGCCGCCGAAGCTTGCGAGGAGACATCCTCACCAGATCCTCTCCATCCAAATAAATATTCCCCTGCTTTATCTTCAACCCCCCACGCGGCAACAAACTCGCCACTGCTTGTGCCAGCGCAGACATCCCCCCACCATCTTCCCCCGTCAGAGCAAGCACCTGTCCCCTCGACATTGAAAAGGAAAGGTCACGCACCACTACACGCTCATTGCCCAGGATGGAAGGCCGGACAAGACTGAGTCGGCTAACCTGCAGAAGAGAGGACTGGTTCATTTTACTGCTCATTTTCCCCATTCAATAAATATCCGGACCGAGCCGATCCCCTCCTTCAGATTTTGCCCAACTTGCAATGAGATCAAAAAACACCGCGCCCCCCCATACGGCTGTCACCGAAAAAAACAGCAGCTGAGGATCCTCCCATATTTGACCGACCCCTTGTTCCATCAGCCCGCCCCAACGCTTTGTCCCGCCCCCTTCTTCAAGCACATGCGAAAAATCCATTGCTACCACACATAGAAGCACCGGCGGCAGCAACAACAACATCCTTGAAAACATCCGAGGCCAAAGTGCGGGAACAAAATGCCAGAGAAAAATTTTGCCCCGACTCAAACCCGAAGCCCTTGCCGCCTCCACCCAGCCTTGAAATTCAATATCGAGAAACCACCGACTGAGCACCCCCACTCCCAATGAACCGCCAATACAAACCAGGAGCAAAACCATCGACCAGAACCCAGCACCCGATACTGTCAGGCTGGCAAGCAACCAGAACATCACCGGAACAGTAAATGCAGCCGCATGAATTTTGGCTAGCAGACAATAGGCCCGCCAACCGCCCAACCAACCCAGCACACCTGCTACACAAAAAGAAAACAGCACTGTCAAAATGCTGACCACCAGGCACATCACCAGAGTTCCATTTGCTGCAGCCAGAACCCGCCAGGCATCGGATTGAATCAACGCCCCCCCATCGCCTCCCTCCATCTCAACTTGTACCACCAAGCCCCAGCGAAACTCTGCAAACAGATAAATTCCCCACAACACACCACAAAGCAGAAAAACCACCAAGCCCGCCTGTTTCATCCTCCGCCACTGCTTTTCCCGCTTTGTTCTAATCTCTCCTGTCAGGTCGGCAGCTACGCCCCATTCAAGCTTTTGCATGGTCATCACGCTCAAGCCGCCTTCTTCACGGGTTTTTTTATCTATAAAACCAAAAAATACTTCCAATAGAAAACCACCAAGCGTCACTATCATTGCCCACACCCCACCCATAGCAAGAAGCCTGACAAAATCATCATTCACAACTGCCGTCCGGGTCATCAAGCCCAATCCCGGAAACCGAAATACCCATTCAACAAGAATCAACGAGCTTAATAAATAAGGCAGGCTGTGAAGAACCACGCTACCGATGCTACGCAGAGAATTTTTTACTATATAAGAGAAGTATAAATAATCTCCAGTCAAACCCCGCTCCTCAGCGACACCCACATAGCCCGCTTCACAAACCGAACGTATTATGTACGCCACCTCTTTTGCCAGCCAGGCAATACCGGAAACCGCCACCACCCCCGCAGGTAACAACAGGCGCCACCACTCTGCCACCCATGAATCATGACCACTCAAACCCCGGGTTCCATTTTTGATCAAGTCGAACACAGGAAGCTCCTGAAAGTCGACCAGATAAAAAACCAGGCAACTGGCCAAAGCAAAAGCGGGCAGCCAATTCAACAAAAAACATGTAAATAATAACACCCTCCCAATTCCCCGCCCCCCCGAACGCCAGTTCCGTGTGGCAAAAACCAGGCGCCCGGACACCAGCCCAAGAGAAAGCCCGAAGCCCATTACCAGAAATGCTGCCAACAGCCACAGCTTCAAGCTCTCGACCGCCGCTCCAGCAATCTCCCGGGCAAAGTTCTTCAATCCACTTGTTTCCCCGTCACCTGACAAAACATTCAAAGCCAATGCCCACACATGATCCTGCAAATCATTCCCCTGATGCAATGCATCAATCTTCATCAACACCTCAATGAAAAGACCAATGAGAAGCCCGGCGATCACTGCTCTGAAAAAATACTTCAGACTTAGATCAACCAAATACTCAGCCATACTGATATCACGTCTTGCCATCAAATTTTCATTTACCTTCAGGTATCAATCCCCTGCTATTTTCACTGCGTTTCGATGCTTGCTTCCGACTTCTCCACCACAGCCATTCATTCTGCAAACCCGCGGGAGTCATCCTTGGATTTTCATCCGACCAAGCCCCGGCCTTTAGTGGTCGAGCCAGACGCACCGCTCCATCTCTCAATATCATCGATTCGGCACTTTCAGTCAAAAACAGACAGGGCTGCAGCTCTAGGATTTTTTTTTGCAGACTTTCGGCCAGACGCTTGACTTCTTCTGCTTCCGATTCTGTTTTCAATAATTGCAACAGTTGATCAACCCGCTCATTACGCAAAGCAAAAATATTCCCACCACCACGCCCACTTTCAGAAGAATGCCAGACTCGATATTGATCCCGTCCGGGGCTTAAATCCCAACTGACCAGAGCCGCATCAAAGTCCCGGCTTTGCAAATGATCAGCCACCAACTCAGTCCATTTTAGAGCAAGCACTTCCACTGAAATCCCCCGGGCCTGCCACCCATCCACCAATAGCCCGGCTAGCTTCATATGCTTCGGAGAGTCCCTATCAACCAAAAGCTTAAAAGCCAGAACTTCTCCTGCCGGGTTTTTCCAAAATCCTTCATCACGTGTCCAACCCGCCCCTTGCAACAAAACTTCTCCTCTTTCCAGATCCAAATCCGGAAGCTTAATCCCATTTTCACAAAACCAGCTGCCCGGATAGAAAATCCCCCGACACAAACGAAGCCCTTCACTGGTTTCAACTTCAAACAAAGAACTTACATCTGACAAATGAGCCAAGGCCTGGCGGACTGCTGTCTTCTGGAATACCGGACGATCCAGATTCCACGCCAGTAAAGTCTGTTTGCGAAAAACATCACTCATTACCTGAAACCTTCCATCCTCCCTCATCAAACGCCCCTCGTTTGCCGTTGGCCACAAACCGTCAATAGCCCCGGTTCTCATCCCCCTTGCCCGTTCGTCACGACCTTTCAGCAGCTTGAATTTTACAAACTCCTGCTGGGGTACTCCACGGAAATAGTTTTTATTATGCTTCAAAGAAATCTCACCATTTTCACTTCTTTGATCAAAAACAAAAGCCCCCGTCCCCACTGGATGCTGGAAAAAATCCTCCCAGTCAGCCGCCGTTTTTTTCCCTTCCAGCAAATGGGCCGGTAAAATAGGCAACCGTTGCCAACTCTCAGCAATGGGAGCGTAATACTCGCGACACTCCACCGCAAACTGACGTTCCCCTAAAATCCGCAGCGATGCTACGTGGGAAAACACGCTGACCAAAGGCGACGCCGAAACAGGATGCGTTAATTCTTTGTAGGAGAACAAAACATCTCCAGCGGTGAAGGGCTTGCCATCATGCCAGGCTAGCCCCTCCCTGAGAGTCACCACCCATTCCGCCCTATCCAAGCAGGACGCTTGACTGACAATTTCAATCCTGGGATCCAGATTGAGGTTGGATTCGTAATAAAGACGCAACTCTTTCAAAAATTGTTCGGCATCCCCTGCAACAAATAGGACCACCGCTTGGTCGCCCTCGATCCATTCCCTTTTGATCTGCCCCGTTTCTGCTGCATTTTTTTTGAAATCCGCCCATGATTCCCTTACCGCCCCCTTCATGCTCAAGCGCACTTTTAGAACCGGCAGGTATTTCAAGTCAGTGAGAAAATCCATTACCTCCTTCACATTTCCACGATCATAAGCTGAAAGGGAAATGCTCAGAGACAAACCTTCACGCTTCACCTGCTTGAACTTTCCGGCAGGCCTCCGCTCTCTCTCCGCAGCTATCCGGGATATCATTTGAATCTCAGCTTTCTCCGCATTTTTTTCATCAGTGAAAAAAAATGACAAGTGCTGACGATACTTCCAGGACTCCGCCAGGCCTGCTCTAAGCACCAATTCGTCATCCAGCCGAAAAAGACGATCAAATACCAATGACTCAATTTGTCTTTCTGCCCCTCTCAACACCATCAAAGGATCAATACCCCCTACCTCTTCACTCACGGCAAACACCAGATTATCATCCGTGCGAAATTCCAATTGCCGTCCTGCCTGTAACATATACAGCAAAGCGATGATCATCCCCAGAGGGACAACAGGAATCATCACACGTACGCACCACAGCATGGAATCAAGCTTGCCAAAAAAACATCCCGCTAACAAATGAAAATCTTGTTATCTGAACAAAAACACCCCACCCCTCCAAAATAAGCAACAGGCAGGGAAAAGAGCTGAGTCGTATATCTCAAGGCAACTTTTCAATAGCAAGCCAGTTGATGGCCGTATTGGATCCGCCAGCCGACTTTCCAAGCGTCACCGTCAAATGGTTGTCCCTCACCTCGACAATTGCTGTCATTTCCTGAAATTGACCTGCGGCCGTATCCGTATTTTTTGCTACTACCTTGCCTTCTATAAGGATATTTTGACCAAGCTGCCCGTGAACAGAATCACCGATGCAAACAGTAACCCTGTAGCGCCCGTTTTCGAGAGAGCATTGCCACATATCCTGGCCGCGAGTGAAAACAAAACTATCCCGGGGCCCATCCACTCTGCCACGCACTCTGTAGTTTTTACCAAGATCACGTTCCCATCCGAAACCCCGCCCCTCAGCAAAGGCTTGACCCATATCAGCAATCTCACCCTTGTTGAGCTGAACCTGCGGGCCACAAAAATTATAGAAATGTATCGGCTTGTTCTGCGCTAGGTTTCCATCCGGAATTCCGTCAGTATCGGGAGTGGGTTTACTCTCTACGATCTTAAAAACAATCGGCTTGTTAGGGGTAAACAGCAGTGCATCATCGCGATCAAGGATCCCGTCCCCGTCGGCATCTTGTTTGCTTTTTCGTTCCAATTCAAATCCATCCCAGCCCAGAGCCTGGATTTTTCCCCAGACCCTTTGACAAAAAACCCCACGACTCTCCGGCTTGAGATCAAAACCCTCACTCACTCCACTGTCTTTCAAAACTTCCTGTCTCCAGCTTTTATCAGCTGGATCATCAGGATGGAAATCGACTTCGCGTGATTCGAGCGGCAAAACCCCAAGCGCCGCCAGGCGATTAATGGCGACAAAATTCACATGATCAGCCGCCAGATCCCGGAAAGGCCAGATCAAGGCTGGAATCGCGCCTTCCCGTTCTTCACACAGCTCATCACGAATGGCCTCCAACTTGGCGCGATCATACACCATCTCCCGCGGCTGAACATTCGCCAGCAATGCCACTGCCGCAGTTGCTCCTGCCGCCTGTCCGATTTGAATGCGCTGGTCATGCAAACGAATCGCTGCGCTGACGATGCTGCTGAAGCCGACATTGCCCTGCGCGCCCAGCAGGCCATCCATTTTTTCAGGGATCAGACTGCGAAGCGGGAACACCGAGCGGTCACTCATGAATTTCGTATGACGATTCGGTTTTTGATAATCAATCCACGGACCGCCAGCCCCTTCATCGCTCAGGTAAGTTCGCCCCGTGCGATGAAAGTCGTAATGAAACTGCCAGGGAAACAAAGCATCGGGATACATCACATTCGCAAAGCGCACCTTCGCCTTTTCCTTGGTTTCTCCATCCCGGTTGCGCCCGTCCTGTTCGCGCATCATATACATCGCCTTCATACGCAATCCCTCACGAATATAGGGCTTCGGTGGCAGGTTATCTTCGGTGCCAAACTCTTCACTGAGATGAAAACTGCGGAAGCTATTGGTTTTATCCTTCGCTCTTTCATGAACAAAATTCTGTAGATGATAGAGCACCCCGAGTGAGTGTTGTTTGGCGTCCTGGAATATGATTTCACGCTGAGCCCGTGTCATCTCGACAATATTCTTTTGTGATGCTCCCGCCTCGGTCTTTTCAAGTGCATCAATGACCGGCTGCGGCAAACGTTCCAGTGGGTAATCCTGCCCATTCATGTAGCACAGTAGAATGGAAGTTTTACCATCCTTGCTTTTGTATCCGTCAACAATACGCCGGACCGAGTAGACACTCAGCTGTCGACTGGATGCTTTCCCCGCTGCCGGCCAATGGAGAATTCCCCCTAGCCCCGACTTCAGACTATCCCACTTGAGGCCTGCAAACTCCTTGCGCCCTAAACCCGTAGAACGCGGATAGTTTCGATCATCATAACGCGGGGGTTTAGGTATCGGTGTTTCTCCGTCCGACTGTTCAACGATCATCGTCCAGGTGATCGGGTTCATTTCGTTGCGCGGGATTTCTGAAAGATCCTTTGCAGCGCTCGCTTCTCCGTAACGATTGGCTGGATCCGGCCCAAACTCGTAGGCGGCGCCAGCGACCTGAATCACGTCTCCCCAATCCGAAGCGTCGATGGTGAGCTTTGCCTGCACCCGGAGATTTTTTTTATCGGTTCCAAGCTTTGCAAAACTCACGCCCTTGAGTTTCGAGTCTACCACCTCGGCTCCCACTGGATAGTGATCCCAGATTACCTGGATCTGCCCTGAATCAACATAAGGTTGAATCATCAATCGAAACATTGCTTCCGCTTCTGCAGGGCGGAATGTTGAGGGACCATGCCAAGGTTTGCCCGGCATCGGCGAACCATATTTCTCCGTGTTCTGACCCTCAATCTTATCCATCAATTCCTTGAACAAACCCGAGCGATGAAAGGACCGTTTCATCGGATGCCAGTCAACACCCCAACCGACTTTGCCAACGCCCTTGTTCTCGTCGACACAGGCCAGCGCTTGTTCGGTGAACTGTCCTCCATACCATTTTCCATCGTGAACAATCGTGATCGATTCGCCCCCGCCACGAGCTGCTTGCACCGCCGCCGCCCAGCCGGATTCGGTGGCACCTACGATGAGCAGGTCAGTAAGGATTTCCTCCACCTCTGCAAAAATCAATGAGGGAGCCAATAATAGAATCAGAACAAACCGACGTGTTTTCATAAATTTCTGGGAGTAAAAAACCTCATAACTGCGTCATCGGCTGTACCATCGGCCACAGTGTGACTTCCTCCGTCACCAGATGAGAGGGGCGACAGGCGATATCAACGAGCAAGCTCCCCATGTCTGCGGGGGAAATGCATAGCGCAGAGACTTCCGCATCCCGTGAAGCCAGTCCAGCAGCTTGCGTAAATTCAGTTTGTCCCCAGGATGGTAGAATTGATGTCACCCGTACCCCATGCGGACGCATCTCGACCACCAAACTTCGAGAAAACTGCAGCAAACCGGCTTTTGCCGCCGAATACACTCCCCACTCCGCCCAGGCATGTTTTGCGCACACACTGCCAATGTTCACAATCAATCCATTCTGCTGCTCGGACATCACCCTTGCAGCACGACGACAGCCCAACAAAGCCCCGGTCAAATTACTGGCGATCGAACGCTCGATCACTTCATCACTCAGCTCGTTTGTTGGAGCTATGTTCACTCCCTCACCCGCATTGTTTACCAATATATCCAGTCTTCCAGAATCAGCCATCACGACTTCCAACAAGCAATCCCAGGCAGCACCATCAGCGGCATCGGCAACAAATCCCTGCACCCCGATTTTTGCCGCTGTTTGCATCAAACATTCCTCATTGCGTCCGGTGATCCACACTTTCGCTCCCGCATTCACCAGAGCCTCTGCCATTCCCATTCCGTATCCGCGTGCCCCCCCGGTTACAATAGCCACCTGATCCTGAAGTTTCTTCGCCATGACTAAGAAGTTATCTCATATAAAAACAAGAGCAAGCAGGACAGCAAGTCACTTCGGCAATTTTGCTACTGTTGGCAGATTTTTTACCATGCCCGCATCGGTTCGTTTCAACTCAGCCACCGCTGCTACACGCATTTTAATCACCCGTTCACTATATTCTTTTTTCAGTGCGAGATTCACCAACTCATCAGGATCCACATCGAGATCATAGAGTTCCTCGATCTCACCTTCGACAAAATTACGGATGTATTTGTAACGCCCGTCGTGCAGCGAGGCATACCACGGCACTCCCGCCACCCGTTGCAAAATTTTTAAATCCGTAGGGATCACATTGGTATCGTCACCATACTGACGCGCCGTAAATGAGGTCAACACACTGCGTTTTTGATTCTTATTGCCAGGATCCCTGAGCAAGGGCAGCAAACTTCTACCGTGCATCTTCCATGGATATTGAATCCCGGCCAGATCAAAAAAAGTCGGCACAATATCCACGCCACCCACTGGCACATCACAAACAACTCCCGAAGGAAAATTTTCCGGCATGGAGACAATCAACCCACTGCGAATATTAGCATCATAGGGAGCCACCTTGGAACGAAATCCATTCTGCCCCCAGGCGAAACCCTGATCCGATGTAAAAATGATCAGTGTGTTATCATACTGACCCGTATCCTTAAGGCACTGCACCAGTTTCCCAACCGCTTCGTCCAAGGCCAACACTCCCTGATGATACTGCCGAACCCAATCACTGTAGGAACTGCCATGAATCCCTTTGCCATGACTGTATTCTCCAGTTGCACGCCTACGTCCTTTCAAGTGGGCCTGACCATCATCTCCAGCGACCCAATTGTTGATTTTTTGCAGATAAGCTGGTTTACCCGAACGGGGAGGATAAATATTTACCGGTGCAGGAACTTTGAGATCAGGATAGGCCTCAAGATGCCGCTTTGCCGGAGTGAAAGGCCCGTGCACGGCTCCGTAACACAACCACAAATACCAGGGTTTCTCCTCATCCCGCCCCTTGCCATTCAAATACTCCAAAGCCCACTTGGTATAATTGTCTGTGCTGTAACCCTTCACCATTTTCGCCTCGGCCCCATTGAACTCGATCATCTGATCCTTGTAATAACTGCCCGCATTTGAAGCATGACGGGGTCGATTCCAAACAATCTGGTAATCCCAGTCACGACCGAATCCAGTATCATCACCCGTATGCCATTTGCCGATCTGCGCGGTTTGATACCCGTTTTCCCGAAATACCTTCGGCCAGAAAGGGCATAGCTCCGGATCATATTTACTGCCGGGATACTTTCCCTCCATCCGCATCGATTTCACTCCGTGCTGATGATGCCCGGTCAGCAATGTAGCTCGTGACGGCATACACCAGGTGCCGATGTAAGCGTATTTGAATCGGACTCCCTTTTCTGCCAGAGCATCAATATTCGGAGTCTTAACCCAATCGTATGATTCCGGGTAACAGCCAATCGTTCGATGCGAATGATCGTCCGTATATATGAACAGGATATTCGGTTTTTTTGCAGTGAGTCCGGAAGCCGTGGCAAATACCGAGAGACTTATCAGGACAAAAGTGAAGGCTTTCATTTTCTCAAAATTTTAAGTTCCGCACGCAGCTTTTTGAGTGCCAGCCCGGCCTCCTGATCTGCGATCCGGTTTTTCATTTCATAAGGATCAGTTTTTAAATCGTAGAGTTCATCCATTCCCTCCATATCCAGATAATGAATGAGCTTCCATCGCTCGGTGCGAACTGCCCGATAGCCCATCTTGTGCACCCGGGGAAACACCGTATCCGTATTGTACTCAATCAGGAACGACTTACGCCAGTCGACAGGAGGATGAACATGGAACAATGGAACCAGGCTGCGTCCGTCCATTTTTGATGCGTAGCTTTTATCTACCTTAGCAAGATCGAGAACCGTCGGTGCCAGATCAATACTCAATACCATTTGATCGATCATCCCCTTACCCTCAGTCATTCGAGGGTACCGAATCATCAATGGGATACGAAGCCCTTCTTCGTAAGCCAAGCGTCGCTCCACGCTGAGGCCATGCTCACCATACCAGTAACCATGATCACTGGTCAGAATGATGACAGTGTTGTCGAGTTGTTTGTTCTCCTCCAAAACACGAAACAACATCCCCACACCTTCGTCCACGGCGACCAACATGCGTTGACGGTCGAGAATCGTTTTGTCACTGGTGCCGGTTTTGCGACTGAGCGGGGGCAGGCCCTCAATCTTCCGCTGCAAAGCAGGTTTACCCTGTAGATCATCGACTACATTCAATCGCCGTGGGATTCCGACATTTGCATAGAGTTTTTCATGACGTTTCGCAGGAAGGAACTGCGCGGCCCCGGGATCAGAAATGCTGCCATCATCCCGTTGAACCAATTCGGGGTGCAATGCCTTGTGAGCAATGTACAGGCAGAAAGGCTTGTCGTGTTTCCCTTGTAAAAAGTCGACCGCCTTGGCATTCAATACATCCGTGGTATGACCAGTGTTACGGGTCTCTTTGCCATTCTCGATCAGCACCGGATCAAATGAAGTCCCCTGCCCTTTCATGCTCACCCAGTAATCATATCCTGGACGCGCGGAGCCGTCGTTACCCATGTGCCATTTGCCTACATAAGCGGTTTCATATTTTCCGGTCTCTTGAAGAATGCGCGGAAAAGTATTGAGCTTGTGGCTTTGCTTGTTGCGCTGGGTATTATCGAGGATGCCGTGATTGTGAGTGTAGAGCCCAGTCAGTAAATTAGCACGTCCCGGAGAACAAAGCGGAGTGGTGCAGAAAGCATTGCGAAACAAGGTCCCTTCATTGGCGATGCGATCAATATTCGGAGTGGCGGCAAATGGATGCCCCATACAAGCGAGCTCATCCCAACGCAAATCGTCAACCAGAATAACGATGAAATTCGGTTGCTGCGCAGAGTTGAGCGTCGTTAACCCGGATCCGACCAGAAGGGCAAAAAAAAGGAGGGTATTTAGAAATTTTAATCGTAACATGAAAAGTGATTTCCCATAAATTACCAATGGAGTCAATCCCCTTACTCAACAATGAATCCACACACCACACTTTACGACTCCTGATCTTGCTATTACTTTCACAGCATGAAACGCCCCCTACTCGTTCTCGCTGCCGCCCTTCTTGCAGTCTTCTCCTTTTCCCTGAACTCACAGGGGCAGAACAGAAAAGCCGCCCCCGATGCACCGATCATGGAAGCGAATGTCGACGTGCCCATGCGCGACGGCGTCATCCTGAGAGCTGATATTTTCCGCCCAGCGAAACCTGGAAAATACCCAGTCCTGATGGGACGAACCCCATACAACAAAAATGGTCTTCATGGATCCGCCAAGCGCTTCGCCAAGGCGGGTTATATAGTTGTTTGTCAGGATGCCCGGGGGCGATTCGAATCAGACGGGCAATGGGAATCTTTTGTCCGTTTTGATACCAACGACGGAAGAGACGGCTACGACACCGTCGAGTGGGCGGCCAAACTTCCAGGCTCCACCGGGAAAGTCGGAACCTTCGGCGCTTCCTACAATGCCTTCCTTCAATGGCGAACCGCAGCCCTCGCGCCACCATCACTCGTATGTATGTCGGCACAAAGCATCCCTGCCCGCTACACCGATCTCGAAGGCCCGGGATCCATCAAACCCGGACGCCGATTGCAGTGGTGGTATGGATCGATGACTCCCGACATGCGAAAACGCTCCCAATCCCCGGGAACCAAATCGAACGCGGATGGTCGCGCACTATGGAAAACCGAACAGGATAAGTGGCTTCATTTTGTCCCCTGGCTGAAACTACCACGAACTTTCTGGGAAGAAGAATCCGATGCCGTACACGCCTGGTTAAAAAATCCCGCACTCGATCCCTGGGCTCTACAAAAAGGCGTTCCCAATGTCACGGTTCCCAATCTCAATGTGATTGGGTGGTTCGATCACTGCAACGGCAACATGATGTTGGACAAGGCTATTTTCACCAAAGGCAAAACCGTAATTGCCCGCAAAGGCTCCCGAACGATCATTGGTCCTTGGAGCCACACTGGACGGGGCGGGCGAAAAGTGGGCAAAATCGATTACGGCTCCAAAGCTACGGTGAGTGTGGCAGCCGAAGACCTGCGCTGGTTCGACTACTGGCTGAAAGGCAAAAATACCGGCATCGCCGATGAAGCACCGGTTCGGATTTTTGTTATGGGTGACAATCAATGGCGGGACGAACAGACCTGGCCACTGGAAAGAGCCAAAACCAAATCGTTGTTTCTCTCCAGTGGAGGAAAAGCCAATACTCCCGCAGGCGATGGAAAAATAACAAAAGAAAAACCCGCTAGCGAATCCAGCGATCATTACACTTACGATCCCAAGGATCCTGTGCCGACGCTCTATTCAAAAGCTGCTTTTACGGTTCCCGCGGATCAAAAACCACACGCTGAGCGGCAGGACATACTCGTTTATCAAAGCGAACCCCTGACCGAGCGGCTTGAGGTCACTGGCAATCCGGTGGTCGAACTGTTTGCCAGCAGCACCACCCCCGACACCGACTTTTTTGTCCGCCTGATTGATGTGCATCCCGATGGTCGGGCGATTGATGTTTCCCTTGGCATGGTGCGGGCTCGTTATCGCAATGGTCTCGAAAAGGAAAAACTCATCACTCCCGGCGAAGTGGTGAAATACACCATCACTCTCAATCCAAGCTCCAACGCCTTCCTTCCAGGACACCGCATCCGGCTCGACATCACCAGTAGCGACTTTCCCAACTTTGATCGCAATCACAATACCGCCGCGAACCCCAATGCTGACGCTGAACTCGCCGTCGCGAAGCAGAAAGTCCTGCACGGCGGAAAATACGCCACCGTCATTCACCTGCCGGTTATTGATTAAGACTCGCTTCTCATTCCCCGAACAAGTGCCCTAGCAACTCGCCGTCATCAAATCCCACCCCTTTGCTCTCTGCCTGGTGAACGACAACAACTTTGCGACTCGGAATGATGTAAAGCCTTTGTTTGCCCGCACCAGCTGCCATGTAGGCACCCACATGAATATCACCAAACCCTGCGGAATTTTCCTCGCTGTTTTCCAAGCCAGGCGCTCCATCGGTTTTTCCACCCCTGCTCCCGAGCAGCCAGAAAGTGAGACCGTAGGCTGGATTAGCCTGCGAAGGTGTCCGGCATACTTTTAGAGTTTCAGGATCAACCAGTCCCTTGCCTTCCCAAGTTCCTTCCTGTCGCAGGAATTCTCCATATTTCACCCACTCTCTGGCGCTCACCGCTGCTCCGGACGGCAGATGAGGCATGCCCTCCGTATCACGACACCAAACCGGCACCTCGAGCCCAATAGGATCGAGCACCCGATTCCGCAGATAGGCCAGGGAGTCAGAAAAATCCAAATCATTGCGAGCCTCCAGTTTACGACGCATCACTTCACCAAAAATCTGGAAAGGGGCTGGACCATAAGCAAATTTTTCTCCAGCAGGCTGAAGAACCTTTGCCGCGATGGCCTCACTGTAAGAGGGAACCTTGCCATTATCACCCGGATCAATCCCACTGCTCAAGCTGAGTAATTGGCGCAGGGTAATTTTGGAAAGCCGGGGATCTGTTTGCCATTCATTCAAAGTTTTTGAAACGGGCTCGTCAAGCGTGAGCAAAGAATCTTTCACCGCTGCAGCCAATATCGCAGCTGAAAAACTTTTTGTTCCGCTGGCAAGCCGATGAATCGTGTCTGCAGTCCAACTCTGGTTGTAACGTTCAAAGACAATCTTGCCATCAAACATAACTATAAAGCTGTATCCGTTTTTTTGAGCCGTATAACTTGCCGCCGCCCGACACCCCTTTTCCGTGCTAGGCAATCCGATTGGGATGGCTTGACTAATGATGAGCGGCTCGGCATCTGGATCCGGCTCAGTTGTAGCTTTGAGCTTTCATAACCAGACTTTGAGTTCATCGAGAGTGCCTCCTCCATCTCCATTCCATTTATATCAGCAGCCCTGATAAGGGCTCTGCGATCCCCCACTTCCTCCAAGATCAATCGACCATCATTATTTGCGTCGAGGCGTTTGAATTCCGCTTCGACTTTAGATGCCGCAGATCCTGAAGCTGTAATAGGGCCGTCTCCTAACATCCCCCCCATCCAGAGCATAAATAAAAAAACTGTTATCAAAATACGCTTATTAGAAATAGCAGCACAAAAGCTTTGGCTTGGAAAAAGTGACTCCATGAAAAATAGAACCTCAAGCAAAAGCAAAAGTTTCACAAAACACACCTATGATTTTTGATACTTTCAGAAAAAACCACACTTATATACTAACCATAAATATTATCACCTGTTAGGATGTAACCATCATCCCTTGTCTCCTGATTTTCAGCAAAAAACAAAGGACAGAATCCGGTTGTTTTTTTGCAACATTTGCGCAGCCACCCCTCGTGTCGGCCCTAGGTTGTCTACCGTTACTACATCGCCCCGGCACATTCCTCCGTTCAATGCCTTGGTTTTGCAAAACAAATTCCCTATACGTTTACGACAGAATATTCACCCCCCACACCCCTCATGAAAAAAACATCTATTATGAAAACAAAACGACAACACGTCTGGACTGCAGGCATCGCGATAGCGATGTTTGCCAGTGTCGCAGTTGCAGCAGATCCTCTGGCTGATGCAGCAAATAAAAAAATCGCTACCGCCAAGGTAGCCACAGATGCGGTTTCTGCCGCCAATGATGAAGTAAGGAATATTATTGCCACCCGCGCAGAGTCTGCCAGAAAATATGCCGATACTTCCCGGGAACTTGCCGCCGCGAAAAAAGTCGTGTCGAAAGCAGATGCCACTGCAAAACCGGCCGCTGAGAAAAAGGTGAAGGATATTGATACCAAAATCGCTTCAATCAGGGAGGAAAGAAAGAAAATCGATGCCAACCTAAAAGCAGCACAGGAAAAATACACCGCCGTGCGCAGGGCTTCGTATCCGGTTGTCGCGGAAAAGGCTGCCGCGGAAAAAGCACTCGCCGAAAAAGTAGCCGCTGATAAAGCCGCTGCCTATAAAGTCGCTCAGGATAAAGTTAACGTTGCCAAAGCTGCCGTGAACAAAGCAAAGGCTGCCAAGACCGCCGCCGACAAATCCTGTAAGGATTGTGTCGCCAAGGCCGCCGCTGCCAAAAAAGCCACCACGGGCAAGAAAGATGCCGCGAAAGTAGCCGCAGACAAAGCTGCGAAAGATGCTGAAGCAAAAGTAGCTGCCGCCAAGAAAGCAATGACGGACAATGACACCGCAGTAAAAAATGCAGAAAAGGCCCTTGTTGCTGCTACAGCAGCTGCCAAGAAAGCCGCCGAAGCAAAAACAGCAGCTGACAAGAACAACTCGACCAAAAGGTCGGCTGATAGTATTGCCATTCAAACTGTCAAAGGTTCCAATCTATACATTGTCATTAGAGCCAAGGACGATGCAGTAAAGGAAAAGGTTACCGCCGAGAAAGCTCTGGCTAAGGCAAACAGTGCGGAATCCAAGGCAAACAGCACCTACGCCTCTGCAAAAAAAGCAGCTGATGCAGCCACCGCGGCTAAAGCCGCTACTGATAAAAGCCTAGCTGCTGCTGATGCCACAAAAGCGGCTGCCAAAAAAGCAAATGATGCCAAGATCATTGCCGCCAAAACTGCAGCAGGCAATGCCGCAGCAGCAAAAACTGCTGCAGACAAGGCCAATACGGACAAAGCTGCAGCTCAGAAAATACTTGCTGCGGCAGCCGCCGACAAAAAGGCCGCAGCTGAAAAAGTTTGTAATGCAAAGATTGCCGCTGCCAAAGTCGCTGGAGAAAATGCAAATGCAGCAAAAAAAGCAGCTGATGCAGCCAACACCGCAAAAAATGCTGCCGTGAAAGCGCTCGCAGCTACTGACAAAAACAGAGCCGCCGCGAAAAAAGCTGCCGATACTAGAACCGTTGCAGCGAAAAAAGCAGTGGCCAAAGCAGCCGCTGCAAAAAACACAGCAGACAAATCTATTGCTGCCACCAAAGCCGCTCGCAACACGGTTGCCGAAAAAGCCAAGGTAATCCCCCCGATTCAGGACAGACTCGCCGTCGAGCAAGCCAAAATGAACGGAGGCTTAAAGCCAATGGCGAGCAAGGACTGGACTTATGCCAAAGCCCGCCACCTGGTGGTACGAGCCGGTTTCGGTGGAACACCTGCGGAAGTACAGGAAGTCTACGAAATGGGACTGCATGACGCCGTCGATCATTTTGTTGAGGTCTACCGCCAGCCGGTGGCTAACATCGAATTCGACCCAGCACGCCTGAGACGCGGCGAACGCTGGACCTCACGTTTGCCTTGGGATGAGCGTCAGTATATGACAGTCAAAACCCGTAACCCTGAGCGTGTTCAACAGGCTGAAATGCGTCGCTGGTGGTTGAAACGCATGGCGGAATCACCTCGCCCCTTGCAAGAAAAGCTTACCCTCTTCTGGCATGATCATTTTGCCGTGCAATACAAAAAACGCTACCGCACTTACATGCTGTTCAAGCAAAACCAGCTCTTCCGCACCTATGCGGTGGACAGCTACTCTGCTATGCTGCGCGGCATTGTTCACGATCCGGCGATGATTTCCTATCTCGACAACAATGTGAACTACAAAGGCAACGGAAATGAAAACTTTGGTCGTGAAATTCTCGAGCTCTTCTCAATGGGTGAAGGCGGAGGATACAGCGAAGATGATCTTCGCGAGGCTTCCCGTGCACTCACTGGTTACAATTACGATTCAACGACCGGCCAGTTTCGTAACTTAGCCACCCGTCATGACCTCGAGCCCAAGAAAATTCTTGGTGCGACGGGCAACTGGAGTGGAGACGACCTGGTGGACATCATCCTCCGCCAACCGGCGACGGCGAAGTATATCTCGGGAAAACTATTCAAGTTCCTCGCCCACGACAATCCCTATGATGAAACAGTGGACAAGATGGCCGAAGTGATGCGCTATAGCAGCTACGACCTGAGGCCAGTGCTGAGCAACCTCTTCCTCTCGGAAGAGTTCTACAACGACAAGTCGATGGGTTCCCATATCAAAGGACCGGCCGAGTTAGCGGTTGGCGCAATCCGCGATCTGGGGATCAAGGATGTCAATTACGGCACCATTGATGCAGCCATCAACCAGATGGGGCAACTGTTATTCGAGCCGCCGAATGTCGCTGGCTGGAATGAAGGACGCACCTGGATCAATGCCGAACGTATTCTGATTCGTTACAACCAAATGGCCAGAATCTTGGAATCACCCAACGTTGACTTGGTTGAATTGCTCAAGAACGACAAGATGGACACCTCGGAGAAAGTAGTAGACCAACTCGTCAAAGCCTGTCTCGTCGTCAAACCTGATCCAGAGAAGTGCAAAGCTCTGGCCGAGTTCCTCGGCAAACTTCCACCTCAGTCTGAATGGGAAGCCAAGAAGAATGAAGTCAACGCCAAACTCAGGGCTGTTCTGGTTCTCCTCATGAGCTCCCCGGACTCCCAACTGGGATAACAAATATAGTAATCAAAAACTAAAACTTGATTCACAACAGAAAAAAATCAAAACAACCCCCTAACTCAACCTCAACTACAAAGAAAAATGTCTAAACTCACAATAAATACTCGAAGAGAGTTCCTGACCCAGGGACTTGGGATCGTAGGTGTCGGCGCAGCCCTACCCTACGGCCTTGTCAACACCGCCATGGCGGGACCAAAGGCCCAGGAGGGTCAGAACGTCACTGTGATCCTTCAGTTGGCTGGTGGCCACGATGCACTCAGTGCCCTCGTGCCTTTCGGCGACCCGGAATACAACAAGCTGCGCATTGAAACTCGTGTGAACGAGAGTGAAGTGCTCAAGATGGACAACTACGCTGGACTCAATCCGAGCATGAAGGGTATCAAGGCACTCTTCGATGAAGGTGCTTTCTGTGCTATTCCAGGTGTGGGATATCCCAACACCAACTACAGTCACTTCACCGCCACCGACATCTGGGAAACTGCGGAACGTAATCCCACTACGGCAATGTTTGGTTGGGTTGGTAAGGCCTGCGACTCCGCCTTTAAGGGCAATCTTGATCCGAAATTGGCTATCGCTGTCGGAGCAGGCAAAACTCCGCGTGCGCTCGTTGGCAAGGAGCACCCCGGCCTCAGCTTCAGTAATCCTGACTCTTACCGTTACACCGGTGATCGTGGCCAGGAAGCCCGCAAGAAAGTTTTCCGTAAGCTGAATATGGAGGGTAAAGGCGGTTTCTCCAGTAATGCGGATTTCATTAAGATGACTGCAGGGAACGCCAACGCCAGTAGCGACATGATTCGTAAAATGGCCAAGGAATACAAACCCAAAGTCGAGTATCCAAATTCAACCCTGGGTAGAAACCTGAAGACCATCGCAGCTCTTATTGCCAGTGGCTTGAGCACTCGCATCTACCACACCCAGTTGGGCGGATTCGACACCCACTCGGGTCAGAGGCTAGCCCATGACAGGCTGATGTTGCAGCTCGATGAAGCGATCACTGCTTTCTACAAAGACCTGAAAGCTCAGAACCAGGACAAACGGGTGCTCACCATGACCATGAGTGAGTTTGGACGACGCGTGAAAGAGAACGGTAGCCGCGGTACTGACCACGGTGCTGCTTCCGCTCTCTTCATGTTCGGCCCGGGAGTCAAACCTGGCATCCATGGCAAACACCCCAGCCTGACTGACCTGCAGGGCGGCGGCGGCGGAAGCCTCAAGCACACGACTGATTACCGCAGCGTTTACGCTTCAGTGATCGACAAGTGGATTGGTGGCAACGGTGAAGCAGCCTTGGGAGCCAAATATCCTCATATTGATTGCATTGCTTAAACAGCAAGAACAATCCTATTTTTAAACAATGAAAGCCAGTTGGCATGCTCGGAGTGGTAAGAACTCCGATTCGCCTGCTGGCTTTCTTTTTTCCCTTAAATACAAGTATTAATAACGGAAGCCCCATGGATCAAAAATCACTTTATGAACGCCTTGGCGGTTATGACAGCATATCTGCTTTTGCCAACGACCTCTTACCCCGACTGGAGGGAGACTCTCAATTGGGACGATTCTGGCAGAATCGCGGAGACGATGGAATTGCGAGAGAAAAGCAACTACTGATTGATTACCTATGCCTTAGTACCGGTGGCCCTATGGTCTACACTGGCAGAGATATGAAGACGACTCACAAAGGCATGAAGATCAGCGAGGAAGACTGGTCCATATTTTTGGAACACGCTGGTGCCACTATGGAGGCATTGCAGATTCCAAAACAAGAATGTGATGAAATCGTTACATTTGTGCTGAGCCTGAAAGACGATATTGTAGAAGCTTAATCATTTTACAATAAGAAAAAATCAAACACACAATATCACAAATGCATTCCAAACTCTTTATCACCTTTTCTACCATACTTACGCTTGTCCTTGCCAATTTTACCCAGCAAGGTCTCCAGGCACAGGAAATCATCGAGCCTGATATCGGTGACCCCTACCCTCTTGAAATATGCATTTTAACCGGTGAACCCCTCGAAGAAGGCCACGAAGTTTTTAACTATGAGGGACGGGAAGTCCGCGTCTGCTGCAGTGACTGTAAGAGCAAGTTCACCGAGGAGGCCTATATCCGGGTTGATGAAATCAATGCCAGCCTTGCTAAAGAACAAAAACCCTTCTACCCCCTCAAAAAATGTATTGTGACTGGGAAGGCCCTAGGATCAGATGCCCTCGATGTCGTTTTTCGCAATCGTCTTTTCTGCCTCTCCGCCAGCGATGCAGAGATCGAATTAAAAAAACAGCCAGGCAAGTACTTTGCCGATCTGGATGCTGCGGTGATAGAGAAACAAACAGCCGCTTACCCGCTCAAAACCTGTGCGGTCTCTGGCAAAACTCTTGGCGATGATGCCATTGACCATGTTGTGGCCAATCAACTCGTCCGCCTCGCCGATTTTGATCAATTGACGGCTTTCAACGAAAACCCAGGCAAATACCTCGCAATTATCCGTGCTGCGAAGTGAGACTCTGGTGAGGCAAAACCTTGTTCATGCGACTTTCTTCTTGGTGATTTTCACGCTTTTGTGTGACTTCATTTCTTTACGCCTCTGCATTTCGCCGTACTAATCACTGGCACTTGCTGGAAATGCGTTTATCTGATTGGCCGACACCAAGAATCACAGCCCTTGAGCGATAAAAGCAAAAAACCAGGCACCCGGCGAGAAGCCAGGGAGGCTACGATCCAGTTTCTGTTCAGTCACGACTTGAACGATGAAACTCTTCCTGACCAGTGCACGGACTTCTGGGAGTTGCGCACCGCCCGACCAAAAGTACGCGACTTTGCCAAAGAACTCATCGCAGGCATTTTCACGCATCGTGATAAAATTGATCAATGTATTGATGCTGCCAGTGAAAATTACAGCTTGGCGCAACTGACTGCCGTTGACCGCTGCTTGCTGCGCCTAGCAACTTACGAAATACTATATCGTGATGACATCCCCTCTGCCGTTACCATCAACGAAGCGGTCGAAATTGCCAAACGCTTTGGTGCCACGGAATCCGCAGGATTTGTCAACGGTGTGATCGACCGCATACAAAAGGAACACAGCAAATCTGCTTCCAAACCAGACAATGGCCCACCTGCGTAATCTCATAGCACTCAAGCGTCCCTTCTCTTTCTCATGAGCTTATTCAAATCAATTGTAAGCCGCTTCACTTCCCGGACAGAAATTGACTGGGATGATCTGGAAGAAACCCTGATCGCCGGTGATTTGGGAATTCGATTGACGACAAAAATCGTCGATGATCTCCGCGCCCAGGGTCGCAAGCTCAGTGGCGATGACATTGTTGAAGCCTGCCGTAAAGAGATTACCTCGATTCTCGGTGACAAAATTCCGCCACTGCCACAAAAACGCGAAGGAGGCCCGAATGTCATCCTCGTAGCAGGGGTCAATGGCACCGGCAAAACCACCTCGACCGCCAAGCTGGCTTATTTATTGAAAAACCAGGGCCACAGCATCTTACTCGCTGCTGCCGACACTTTCCGTGCTGCAGCCATCGAACAGCTTGAAGTGTGGTCAAAGCGTCTCGACATTCCAATGGTCAAAACCCAGTATCAAGCGGATCCTTCAGCCGTCTGCTTTGATGCCCATCGTTCGGCCATCCAAAACAATATAGATTTCCTCATCTGCGATACCGCTGGACGACTGCATACCCGTGACAATCTGATGGAGGAATTAAAGAAAATCCAACGCACCCTGAAAAAACAGGATGAGAGCGCCCCTCACGAACGCCTGCTGGTGGTGGATGCCACGACGGGATCAAACGCCCTGTCGCAAGCAAAAGAATTCCAGAAAGCACTCGACCTCACCGGCCTCATCGTGACCAAACTCGACGGTTCGGGTAAAGGCGGTAGTGCCGTGGTGATCAAAAATGAACTCAACATCCCCACCCGCTTCATTGGCACAGGTGAAAGCTTCGACGACTTCAACTCCTTTGAGCCCCAGTCTTTTGTAGAAAATATTCTATAAGAGCCTGCTGAAAAACCGCAAGATGAGAAACCGTGAGTACCTCGATGCTCAGTGGGGTTGGATAAAGAGTCATTATTGTAAAAAAGGCTTCCAGCTTGAGTTCAAAGCCTGTTTACTTATCGATAACTTCATCCCAAACATTAAGTTCCATGCGTATTCTGATTCTTCTTACTATCTTGCTCGGGACAAGTTTGATCTCAATCCAGTCAAGCTCTGCGCAGGTCGTGGTTTACAAGATCGACTTTGAGCAGGAGGGCGACTCCATCAACTACAGTTTTTATGAAGATGGCTGGCTGGTTGCCGATGCCACTGGAGGCCCTGCCTCCTGGGTGCTGACATTTTTTGAAGGGCCACTGCGTCGCTACATCACGATCACCGATTTTGGCAGCTTGTTTTACGCCAACCAAGGCAGTAAAGTTCGCGCCGTCATCTCTGCATCAGCCTCGAACGGCACCCCTCAAACCACTTTCCTCGCCATTGGCAAACCTTCCCAAAGCGTTAGGAAACAAAATATCAAGGTAGAAGTGGCCAGTAGACTTGAAGGTGTCACCTCATCCGCCGATGACGAAAGTGAACTACCCTTCAACATTGAAGATGGCAACAAGGGTTTTGCCGGGTTCAGTAAAATGACCGCACTTCTACAACGCAATCGAACCGATGATGCCAACTCAAACAACTTAAGTGTTGAAGAAACCTTTGCCGACCTGACAGCCTATCTCGAACGCCGTGGTTACACTCCTTTCATCGTCGAGGAGCCCGTCGACCCGGAAGAGGGTGATGACGTTCCGTGATTGGGGGATAATAAATAGAGATTCCAATGCCTCCGGAGGATCATATTCTATGTCTTCAAGATATTCGTGAGGCGGCTGATCGAATCACCCCCTTCATTCATCGAACTCCAGTTCTGACCTGTAGCACTCTCGATGAAATGACGGGAGCAAAGCTCTTCTTTAAATGCGAGAACTTCCAAAAAGTCGGCGCATTCAAGATTCGTGGGGCGACCAATGCTGTTCAAAGCTTGAGTAATGAAATCGCCTCACGCGGAGTCGCCTCTCACTCATCGGGCAATCATGCCGCCGCTCTCGCCCAAGCCGCACGCACCCGCGGCATCTCGGCTCACATTATTATGCCGGAAAATTCTCCACAGGTAAAAAAAATGCTGCCGCTGGATATGGTGCTGACATCACCTTCTGTGAATCCACTCTGGAAGCACGCGAGCGTACCCTCACCGAAATTGAAGAACGAACGGGAGCCAACTTCATCCCGCCCTATAATGATTACCGAATCATTACCGGACAAGCGACGGTTATGCTCGAACTTCTCGAAGACTACCCAAACCTCGACATGGTAATGGCTCCTGTCGGTGGCGGTGGGCTGATTTGTGGAACTGCACTTGCCTCGCACTACCTTTCCCCAAAAACAAAAATCGTTGGGGCTGAACCCTCACAAGCTGACGATGCTTATCGTTCCTTCCAGCAAGGCAAACTGATCCCGTCACATGACCCTGACACCATTGCAGACGGCCTTCTGGCTTCACTGGGCGATCTCACCTTCCCAATCCTTCTTGAGCATGGTCACTGCAAGCGAAAAAGGCATTTCCACCGCAATGCGCCACGTCTGGGAACGCATGAAGATTGTAATAGAAGCCTCTTCCGCAGTACCACTCGCAGCTCTTCTCGAAAAACAGATCGATGTCTCAGGAAAGCACGTCGGTATCATTTTGACCGGTGGCAATGTCGATCCCAACTCCCTCCCTTGGGCAACTCAGATTCCTGATTCGTAATTCCTCTTTTCCCCATTCGACAAAGCCTGGGTTTTCCTTAAGTTCTCAGCATGAATCCCATTGCCCTCTCTTCCCGTCGTTCATTTCTCCAAACATCCGCTCTGGCCGCACTTGGTTTACCCGCATTAGCTCCACTTCTCCATGCTGCTAAAAAAGGTGCAACAAAAGTGGGGCTGGTGACTTATCAGTGGGGAAAAGACTGGGACTTACCAACCCTGATCAAAAACTGCGAAGCCGCCGGTCTTCTCGGAGTCGAGCCCCGCACCACCCATGCCCATGCCATTGAGATCCCTCTGAGCAAAAACCAGCGCGCTGAGGTCAAAAAGCGTTTTGATGACAGCCCGGTGACTTGTGTGGGACTGGGATCAGATGAACGCTTTGACAATCCGGATCCGGCAATTTTGAAAAAAGCTGTCGCACAAACAAAAAACTTTCTCGATCTCAGCCGTGATATCGGAGCTAGTGGTGTGAAAGTAAAACCCAACAGTTTTCACAAAGGTGTCGATAAGGAAAAAACGCTCGAACAGATCGGCAGGACTTTCCGTGAAGTCGCTCAATACGGTGCTGACATTGGACAGCAAGTGCGTATGGAAGTTCACGGCCAGTGCGCGGCACCAGCCATCATGGCTCAGATTGTGAGGATCGCCGACCATCCGAATGCCAAGATCTGCTGGAATTGCAACCCACAGGATATGGAGGGTGATGGATTTGATCACAATCTCAAGCTGCTGCGTTCGGCTTTTGGAGCCACCTGCCACATCCATGAACTCGACGGGACTTACAAGCCCTACCCTTACGAAAAACTTTTCAAAAACTTCACCCAAACTGCTTACGATGGCTGGTGCCTGTTTGAAACATCAACTAAACCTGAAGACCGCGTAAAAGCGATGACCAGGAACCGTCAGATCTTTGATCAAATGATCAGATCCTGAATCTAAAATTTTAAATTTTTCCCCATGCTCACCCGCCGCAACGTTCTGAAGGCCTCGGCCGCCGCGATCACTTTTCCCTCGATCACCGGTTCATCCCAATCTACAAAGCCAAAATTAAAAATCATTCAAATCGGTACCGGCCATCCTCATGCCGGGGGTAAGATGAATGTCTATCGTAATTCACCGGACTTCGAAGTCGTCGGTGTTGTGGAACCCAATCCTAAACTCCTCCCAACCGCTGAAAAAAGCCCGACCTACAAAGACCTGCCTTTTATCTCAGTCGAAGAAGCACTCAACACTCCGGATCTCAAGGCGGTGGCCATCGAAACTGAAGTCAAGCACCTACTGACCTACGCCGAAAAAGCCATCGATGCCGGTTTTCCTATTCACCTCGACAAACCCGCGGGCTCAAAATTCTCCCACTACCAACGCATCGTAAACAAGGCCAAAAATAAAAATTTGACTATCCAGATGGGCTACATGTATCGCTACAATCCAGCCGTGATGCTGATGCGCGACTTCCTTGAAAAAGGATGGCTGGGCGATCCTTTCGAAGTTCAGACCACCATGTCCAAGGTGATGAGTGCCGGAGCACGGAAAAAAATCGCCGAATACCCGGGCGGCATCATGTTCGAACTCGCCTGCCATGTGATCGACCTTACCGTCGGGGTGCTCGGCGCTCCCGACAAAGTCACGGCATTTCCCCGACAGAGCCTGCAAAATGCTGATGACGATCTGGTGGACAATATGCTCGCAGTCTTTGAATACCCCCGTGCCACTGCCACCGTGCGCTCGGCGGCTTTGGAAGTTGACGGATTTGCCCGCCGCCATTTTGCGATCGCCGGAACAGGAGGCACCTGCCATATACAGCCCCTCGATCGCCCGACGATGAAAGTGACTTTTTCAGAAACCCGGGAGAAATACAAAAAAGGCTACCAAACCATCGAATTCAATCCTCCCTATAAACGCTACGTCGGTGACACCTTGGATTTCGCCAAAATCATTCGCGGCGAGAAAAAATCGGATTTTTCACCTGAACACGATCTGGCGGTTCAGAAAGCCGTGCTTTTGGCCTCAGCCCTTCCCATCACTTGACTCTACTTAGTAGCGGGTGATTATGAACCTGGCTATTCAACTCCTCATTCCCTACACCATGATCAAACGTTTTTTATTCCCCACTCTCGCCTCTGTATTAGTGACTGCGGCGACCACTACAATCCTTCAGGCCCAGGATGCCAAGCCTATACCTTTGCCCAGTGCCAGCACGCAAATCAAGGATCTGCCCTCACTGCCCGATTTCACTGCACAACTGCAACAGACAATCGATCAAAGTGGCGGTAATTTAGCCTTTGTTAAGACTGGAATTTATCGTATCACCAAACCACTGGTCTTTGATCTCACTAAACACGGAGCCGCGAAAGTAACCAGCTCTGCAGGCGTGACGCTCATCATGGACGGCCCGGGACCTGCCATCAAATTTGTTGGGTCCCATGAAGGCACCGCCGGTCCAAGTTCCTTCAAACCCGAAACCTGGAATGAGCGTATGCCTATTATCAGAGGTATCGAGATCCTTGGCAACCATCCCGAAGCGGTTGGCATTGAGCTTTTTCAGACCATGGAACCCGTCATTTCCGGTGTTTCCGTGCGCTGGTGCCTGCACGGCATCCGTTTGGCCACCCGTAACCGCAACGTTACGATCTCCGACTGCCACCTCTACGAAAACTCTGGTGTTGGGATTTATCTGGACGACGTCAATCTGCATCAAATCAACATATCTAACTCACACATCAGCTACAACCGTCAGGGAGGCATCGTGGTTCGCGACGGCAACGTACGCAATCTCCAGATTACAGGTTGTGACATCGAAGGCAACATGCCTTCCGATCCCACACCCACCAGAGCCGCCAATATTCTGCTCGACGTCTCTGGTTCGGCTGGTGACAGAAAACACTCGATTGCTGAAGTTGCCATCACCGGTTGCACCATTCAACACAGCGGAAATTACTCTAAAGATAAAAGCATTTTTGCCGCTCCGGGTGGTGCCAATATCCGTATTTTCGGCAAAGAAAGTTATCCAATCAATTCTGTCACTATCACGGGCAATGTGATCAGTGACACGGAAAACAACATCGACATCATCCATGCTTACGATGTGACCATTGCTTCAAATACGCTCTTTGCCCCCACCTCGGATCATCTGGTAGTGAAAAACAGCGAGCGAATCGTCGTCAGTGGCAATACCTTCAATCCCCGTCAGTTCGAACGCCCAGCCGCCTTGATCTTCACTGACTCCAAGGATTGTGTGATCAGTAGCTCAACGATTCACAAAGCAAAAAATGCCGCTGGAGCCGTGCAATTGAACAAGTGCTCGGGATTTCTGCTCAATGCCCTGAACTTCAGCGATAATGTCGCGGGCATTGCTCTGAACAATACCAGCGATACGACGATCAGCAACTGCCGGGTTTCACGCACCGTCGAGGGTGGCACAGACCTGTCGATCTCCAATTCCAACAAAGACATTCAACTATCCGGAAATGCATTTTCGGGTAAAAGCCAAATCGATCAAGCTGCCCTGGCTTCCAAGAAATAGGTGTTTTTTAGACAAAGCTACCCGAAAGAGCTTGGATTTTCGTTAAATCCATCGGATAATACCCCCGTTCGGGCCTGAGAGATCAGCCGAATAGCACTGAAGCTTCTCACCACCTTTTTACACCCAACAATCAAACACTCGTATGGAGTTCGACTGGCTCGACGTTCATTTTGACCTGAAGAAAGTAAGTCCTAGAGAAATCGAGGAATCTTTCGAGGACCCCTTCGCCATTCGTTTGATTCCTGAGCAGGAACTGTCGGACTCTGATGTTCGTTACATCTGTCTGGCGAAAACCGTCGGAGGCAGACCGCTCTTTTCCATATTCTGGACAGATGGAAAAAACTGCCGGGTTATTTTTGTCCGTGATATGACTGACAAAGAACTTGGTTTTTATGACCGTAAAAACGCTGAGTATATTTAGCCATCCAACCCAAATACTACTGTGAAAGTTTTACAAGACTGGAAAGACCTACCCGATTTCGAAGACGAAAAGCAGGAAGCTGAATTCTGGGCTGCTCACATGATCGAGCCGCACCTGATGAATGCCTCCATCCACAAACCAACGGTTAGGGAATCCACCACGATCACCCTGCGCTTTGATCCCCAGATGCTGTCACGAATCAAACGCATCGCCCGCTCCCGTTACCTGAATTATCAGAGCATGATGAAACAGTGGTTGAGCGAACGCGTGGAACAGGAACTGAGAAATTCCAAGCAGGATTGAGTTGCCTTGCAACCTTATCCTGTCCTCTTATAATTCTGCCGGCAGGGGAAAAGCTTGCCTACAAATCTGCTCATCTATTCATTCATTGCAGGGCAGTCCCACTGACGCAGGACTGTCATGATTTTAAACTTACTAGAAACAAGCATCACTCATGAACAAAAAAGTACTCGTCCTCGGAGCAGGCAATATGGGAGCTTCCCATGCCCGCGCTTATCACAAACTCGACGGATTTGAAATCGGCGGCATTGTCACCCGCAGTGCCGGGAGCCGGGAAAAACTGGCCGAGTCACTTGGCGGTGACATCGCCTGTTTCGGTGATTACGAAGAAGCACTCAAAACCGTTCAACCGGACTGCGTGTCGATCAACACTTACCCGGAAACCCACGCCGCCTACGCCATCGCCGCAATGGAAGCCGGCGCTCATGTTTTTCTGGAAAAGCCCCTCGCCCCCACGGTCGAAGAAGCTCAAAAAGTTGTGGATGTTGCCACTCGTCTGAACAAAAAACTGTGTATTGGTTATATCCTCCGACACCACCCCTCCTGGATCAAATTCATTGAGATTGCCCGCACCCTCGGCAACCCACTGGTGATGCGCATGAATCTAAACCAACAAAGCCACGGCGACATGTGGAACACGCACCGCAACCTGATGAACTCGATGTCACCCATCGTTGACTGCGGAGTCCACTACGTCGATGTCATGTGCCAAATGACACAATCCAAACCAGTCCGTGTCAGTGCTATCGGTGCCCGGCTTTCAGATGAGCTGAATGACGGCATGTACAACTACGGCCAACTGCAGGTCACCTTCGAAAACGGATCCGTTGGCTGGTACGAAGCTGGATGGGGGCCAATGATGAGTGAGGTCGCCTTTTTTGTGAAAGACGTAGTTGGCCCGAAAGGTTGCGTCTCGATCGTAGCTGACAAAGCCGGGGGCGAGTCAGAATCCTCCAATGTCGATTCCCATACCAAAACCGAAGCCCTTCGTGTACACCATGCTGGCCTTGATGACAAAAACGAATTCATCCAGGCCGACGAAATCATCAACTTGGAAGACGAACCTGACCACGATGCTTTGTGTGAGCGCGAACAAGCCTATTTCCTCAAAGCCATCAACGAAGATATCGATCTCACCGATCACATGAACGACGGTGTCAACAGCCTGCGTATCGTGCTCGCCGCCGAACAATCCTTCAAAGAAGGCCGCACCATCGACCTGTAATTTTCCTGCCTACAGTCTATAATAAGCCTTCTTCGTGAAAAAAATCACCATTTACACTGATGGCTCCTCTCTAGGCAATCCGGGCCCGGGCGGCTACGGAACCATTCTGAAATACAATGGCAGCAGCAAAGAACTTAGCCAGGGTTTTGCCTGCACCACCAACAATCGTATGGAACTGATGGCAGCCATCGCCGGTTTGGAATCGCTCAAGCAGCCCTGCTCCGTCAGCCTTACCTCAGACTCCAAATACGTCATCGATGCGATGAACAAAGGCTGGATCCAGGGATGGAAACAAAAAGGCTGGAGCCGGGGCAAAAAAAAGCCGCTGAAAAATGCCGACCTCTGGCAACGCCTACTGAAGGCCTCCCTCGATCACGACATCACCTGGTTGTGGGTGAAGGGCCATGCCGGCCACCCCGAGAACGAACGTTGTGATGAATTAGCCGTCGCCGCAGCTTCGCAAAAAGGCAGCCCGCCCGATGAAGGCTACCCGCCTGAATCGGAAGGTAGCGAATTATTCTGATCTTGCTGAAAATCCACGCAATCCAGAAGTTGCCACCAATCTCACTTCAGCTCCCACTTTTCCCCAAAAAATCCCGCCTTCTCCACCTTACCCGGTACACGTGATGTCGGTGGTAATTTCACATCAATCACCGCCCAATCCGGCAACTTGGCGACTTGCCGGGCGTTATTGAGATAATCATATTCCCTATAGGTGAAACCACTGTTGATCACCACATAATGATCTGGATTGAGCGGATTCGGAAAGATCATCACCATGGCATGGTCTGCCGCAGGAAATGTATTTTTGCCCACTTTAATACTGTCCTTTCCCCATCCAATCGGCAATTTGGCGATGATTTTATTGAGCACCGCATTGCTTTCAGGGTCTCCCCACAATACCAGATTACTGTTTGCTATCATTGCCTCGTCCACATTCACATCATCCACCACACGCGCATCACCACGAAACTGCTGCCTCCAGTGGGTCACCGCATGATCCATCTCCTTTTTCACCCACTCCCCCACTTTGGGATTCATCGCCCTTCTTGTGGGAGCCACCATCACAAAGGAATCCATGAAAGCATCATCAATCGGTCCCTGCAGGTCATGCCGTTTTTTCAAACCTGAAGTTTCTTTACCTTCGGCCACCTGCCATTTGCCTTTGATCGTTTTCACAAAATGCACCTTCCACGAACGGTCTGATTTCACCGGTGGAACTTCCAAGCCCTGGCCATTGATCTCAATCACCGGCACTTCCACCTGATCGAGAGGGCACTCTCCCGGAGCAAAGTCCAAAGTGAAAGACTGCACCCCGTCCACTTTCACAAAAATACCGTTAGGCCACTCCCACTCGGCTTCAAGCTGAGCGCGCTTCCAATGCTCTGTCATTTCATCGATCACCACCCAGTTCATACGGTTGTATTTAAGTGTCCAGGTCGTCAACCTCACCGTGCGTGGCACCCTCACCCGTCCTCGCTTAGCAATATTCGTCAGACGTGATTCAATTTCTGCCAGTGAATCAGGATGAAATTTGTGCGCCATCCCCGGTCCGATAATATGAACCAGATCCAGACCAACTTGATCCATTGCTTTTTCCATCATGTCTGCTGCCTGTTTTTGTTTATCGATTTCCCCGCTATACGCAATGGTCGGGCAGTTGGACAAATTGATCGCCCAGTCTGTGCAGTCATACCAGTGCCACAACGTTTTTTCCCAGGGAGTGGGATTCAAAGTTTCTTTCTGGAATGTCTTCAAAAAATCCGGAGTTTCAGAAAAACCCGCACCGGGTTGAGCCGCTGCCCACTGATCCGCATAGTGCACCGCAAACTGCCAGCAGGCAGCCCCTCCCATCGAAAAACCTCTGACCAGAATACGATCCTCGTCTATCCGATAATACTTGCGTGCATGATCCAAAGCTTCAAACAAATCCACCTCACCGGCAAACTTGTTTGCGTTGGAATACCTCCCGTAGGGGTGCAATACGATCCCGTTCGGCGGGGTGATTCTCCCCTTTGAACGCGAACGCTGATTGATAAACGACAGCTCACTCAAAGTTTCCCCGCGGCCATGAAACCAAAAATCCAAGCGTGATGCCTGCTGCCCTGCAAACGAATAAGATTCTGGAATCTCCAATCCATAGGGCTGGGCTGAGCCATCAATTTTAGACCGGTAACCACGCACCACCAAGCCCTTCTGAGTCAACCACGGAGCTCGGTGAGCTTTCAAGTCATCTGCACGCTTCGATCCCGCCTCCAAAAGTGCCTTCGCTACCGCAAACTCTGACTTGCGATGAAACTCCTGATAATCCAACACATAACGCACCGCCTTATGATAAATCTCCACATCAGGCATCAGCTCAAGCCATTTTGCTTCCTTGGCTAAAATTTTTTCCAATTCCTCCATCTTTTTGCCCAGGTCCGCCAAACCCTTACGAAGTTCTGCCTCCTTATCCTCAGGCACCTCAATTCCGACTGAGGGAATCTTCCTCACATTCTCCGCCTTGTTGTCCGCCGGACCATCAGCCCAACTCCCTATCGACGTCATCAAAACAACAGCCCCTGTCAGAAAAAAAACTTTAGTATTCATCATCAACAATTTAGAGTTAATACTTCTAAATTCCAAATTCATAATTCAACGTTCATCATTCCCTACCCCCATGCCCTTCGAATTTCAACGCTGTGAAATCATCCCTCTGCCCGAGCACCAGACAGCTTTTCAAATCGATGGAATAGAAAAAATCCACTGGTATCACGCAGGGAACTACCCTCGCCCCTTCTTTTTCCCCCTTCCCGGCCCTTCAGGGTCGCCACTTACCCGCATGGGACATCCCGGTGCTTCCAACCATGAGCACCATCGCTCAGTCTGGTTTGCTCACCACGACGTCGATGGACACGACTTCTGGTCAGATAATTCCGGAACCCGGATTATAGAAAAAATGTGGCTGGCCTATCGAGACGGCAAGGATGAGTGCATCCTTGCCACACTCTTGCAATGGCAAACAGCAAAAGGCCAAACCCTGATGGAACAGGAACTGGTTGCCTCTCTCATTCCGGGAAATAATGGTGAGCTGTTATTTGAACTGCAGTCCACTTTCAAGCCTGTCAAAGAAACCGTCAAACTGGGGAAAACCAACTTTGGATTTCTCGCCGTGCGGGTTGCCAAGACCATTTCCTCTTACTTTGGTGGAGGAAAAATCACCAACAGCGAAGGGCAGACCGGAGAACCTGCCATTTTTGGTCAATCTGCCGAATGGATGGATTATTCAGGGCCGGTGCCAGTGTTACAAAATGGCAAACGTGTGACCGTTACAGAGGGCATCACCTTCTTCGATCATCCCGACAACCCACACTTCCCCGGTCACTGGCATGTGCGGGAGGATGGATGGATGGGCGCATCCCTCTGCATGCACGACCCCCTGGTGATAAAAAAAGCACAGCCCCTCACTCTACGCTATCTGCTGCACACCCACGCTGGCCCGGTCGACCAGGATCGCACCAGTCAACAGGCCCGGGATTTTGCCCAACGCCCGGGTTTCATTGTAGAGAAAGGCAGCCTCAAACACCACCAGTTTGAAGTGAGACGTGCCCAGTAGCAGGGAATGCCATTCCATCGGCTTCCAGAGCATACCAACAAACGAATTGGCAATCCATTCCACATAACCCCTCACTTCACCACCCGGCGAATCACGTATTTACGCACCTTCGGCTGGGCAGCCTGGTAAATACGTTTTTCATATTCACGTGAGGATTTAAGGAATTCATCAATACGAGGTTTCAGTTTTTCATATTCCACCTGAAAAGCAGTAGGGTCGTCGGCATGCCTATTGCGTAAACCTTTGATTCGACTCCAGAGATTGCGCAGCGGGCGAATCACCTTGTCATTTTTTTCACGGTTCAACAAAGCCACCTGCATCGCCTGCTGGTATTGAGGAGTATTAACATTCGCCTGCAGTTCAATTTTCGATCCCAACACCACGTGACTTACTGGCTTGCCAATGGATTTTCCATCAATGCTTACTGCATAATTCCCTGCTTCAAGACCTGATACTTTCAGTCGTTCGTTACTGATCCGGTGGCCTGCCTTGGTCAGTTTGTATCCTATAGCTGGCCCAGGCGTTTTCCACTTTTTCATCTCCACCCCGAATGCTTCTTCCGGCAACACCCAGGGCAATGAGCGAGCCTTGAACGTGAATTCAATTCCATTGCCTCCATCTAATTCCTTGATCCCATCAATCTTACCACCTACTCCCCGGCCTCTCCACTCCTTCCCTTGCTTGATAATCGAAATAGCACTCACACTCCTTCTATCCGGATTCAATTGGGACAAAAAGGAATAAGCCATCACCACCTGCCCCCCCGCATCCGGGTGGATCGCATCAGTGACCATGGTAAAATCAGGTTCACTGCGTCGTTCCAAAAAAGTCAGGTCGTTCAAAGGCGCCCAGAAATCAGCAAAAGCATATCGATTCCCGGTTGCTTGCTCACGCAGCCAGGCCCCGTAAAAAGCCATGATCGAATTATACTGCTTCGAGAACTCCCTGTTCTTAAAAGGAAAGGTTGGATCGCTCGCCCGCAATTCCAGTTGATGGTGATCGAACATCGTTGGCGAAAGCAACATGGGGGAGGACTTCAGTTCATCGATTTTTCCTATCACTTCCAGCATGTCCTTTTTATAAACTCCGAAAATATCCTGGCTGAAATCTTTATACTCCCCGTCATTCATGCCTAGCAAAACACTGACATATTTCGGTTTGAACGAAGCCACATCATCTTCAAATCTTGCCAGTGCATGCGTCGCCCGGTCACCACTCACTCCAGCATTGTGAAAGTGAATTTGGCGGTCCGGATAACGAGTATAGAAAAAATCCTCGATATACTGGGTGTAGAGACACTGGTGGGTTATGGAATCACCAAGAAAAACAAAAGTGTCCCCATCCTGGAGATCCAGAGTCGGCACCGGGGCGACTTTTTCAACTTTGCTTTTCTGGGCTGGCGTCTGGGCGAACAGGCCCCCTGAAACCATCAGGCCCAAGGACAATAGGAGTTCTAAACGAATTTTCATAGCTGATGTGATTGCTGAGAGAAGAACACACAGTTCCCAATCTCTCCCGGCTTGTCAAGCATCCACAAAATACGGGAAGGCGCTATTCGACACATCGGTTTTTCTGGTTAAATTAGCGACTCAATCTAAACCTCACTCTAAAACCATGATCAAAATTCCGAACTTTAATAAATTATTTCTAATCACTGGCATAGGTGTATTCAGCACACTTGCTGCCCTTTCCGTGACATCGGCGGCAGACGACGCCTGGGTCGAACTCTTCGACGGCAAAAGCCTTAAAGGCTGGACCCAAAAAAGCAGTGGTTTTGCTACCTACCGGGTAGAAAACGGTGCCATCGTTGGCAAAACGGTTGAAGGCAGCTCAAACTCATTTCTTTGTTCTGACAAAACTTACGGTAATTTTGAACTCGAATTCGACGTCAAAGATTCGGATGAACTCAATTCAGGAGTTCAGATCCGGTCAAAAGTCAAAGACCAGACAGACAAAAACAAAGGGCGTGTTTATGGCCCTCAGGTCGAAATCGAAGCCAGCCCCGGTCAAGCCGGCTGGGTCTATGGTGAAGCTACTGGCCTCGGCTGGTTATCAGCAGCCCCTAAATCCAAGGATGCAGAAGTGAACTCTCACTCTTTCATGAAAAACGGCGAATGGAATCACTTCCGCATCGTCGCCAAAGGCAACAACATCCAAACTTGGATCAATGGCAACAAAGTCGCCGACCTCACCCACGACGAAGTTTTCAAAACTCACCCCAGCGGTTTTATCGGCTTGCAGGTACACGGCATCAAAAAAGGAACCGGTCCTTTTGAAGTGAGTTGGAAGAATATCAAAATCAAAGAGCTTAAATAATTCCGGAGTTCATTTAAGCTTTACCAAGCCTCGGTGCGCATGCATCGAGGCTTTTTTTTGCAACAAAATACTCTGCACCCCGGCCCAATCTAAGCTCTGACACCTACCGCCTTCTTCAACTGCTCACCAATCCCCTGCACATTTTCCCATCGCCGAATGGCGATATCGATCAGGAGGAGGGCAACGAAAATTTTCAGTAACAAGGGCCACAACTCAACATAACGAGCCACATCTGAACCTTCGAGTTTCAGAGCATCATTCGCGCTTTCCAGATACTGCCCTCCGGTAATTTCACAAACCCGGCGCAAGAGATCTTCATTTATTTGACCCGTCGCCACTTCAGCCGAGGGATTATGAACATAACCCGCCGATACCATCTGGGCACCAGCTCTCGCTCTGACCAAATACACCCCCGCTTCGTCAGGGCGAAATTCCCCGGAATACAACCCGGGCCCCTCTTGTTCCAAAGGTTCGGTCGCTAACAAGCGCATACTCGCTCCCAGTGAATGGGCCGGCACAAAATAAACATCGGCTTCCACTTCGGCTGCGTTGCGACGGGTGCCTGCATCCTCCAGCAAATCCACCGCCAATCTGACTTCTTCACCTTGTTCATGCAACGCAAGATCCATATTCTGCCCCTGGGGCGCACGTGCAGTTTCACGCAAAACCTGTGCCCAGAACTGACTGTACCCGCCCCACTGGGTCACCCACAATGGAGCCCAGCGTGTTTTACAATCCGAAGTGAAGGCGGTTACTTTTCCCAAACCAAAACGCCAATGCGCCAATAGCGGGTCCCCCTTGTCCGTGACCAAAGGCACCTGTGCAGTCGCCTTGCGATTGGTCTTCACATAACCCAGCAATGGTGGTGTATTTTCCTGATCCCAATTGCGCAGCATCGGGTGCTGTTCGACTAATTGCGGCTCAAAAGCTTCTTCGCGAATCATCCGCCCAGTGTGAACCATGGTATCCTGGGTGAAAATTCGCGTAATCGCCGTCGGATCCATGGTGACATAAGATTGACCTCCCCCTGCCGCCGCGATTGCCTGAAGCAAACCCACTTGAGCGCCTGCTCCAACCGCCACTGTCGAAATTGTGATACCCTCTGCATGACATTGAGAGGCCAATGCCTGGTATCCCTGCCCTGAAGTCTGCCCGTCTGTCAAAACGATCATGTGTTTGATTTTTGCCCGCACTTTATTCAGTGCCTCCCGGCCAGCCACCATGCCCGGGTAGATATTGGTTCCTCCGCCCGCAGACAGCATCGAGATCTGGTTTGCAATCGTGCTGGTCGAATTCACCCGCGTCATTGGCACCACCACGTGCACCGCTGAATCAAAAGCGTAAACCCCTATGTAGTCCTTGCTGTTCAGTAACTCCGCAGTGGCAATCGCCGCTGATTTACAAATCTCTATTTTTTGCCCCGACATTGATCCCGAACGGTCCACCACCAGAGCCAGGGCGGATGATTGGAATTCTTCCTGATCCGGCGCTTTCAATTTCACTGGCAAAATTTCCTCAATCGGAGTTCGGTAATAACCCCCGACACCAAAGGAATTCATTCCTCCTATCATCACAAAACCTCCTCCCAGTTTATCGACATAATCACGAATCGCCGCCATCCGCATTTCTCCGATTTTATGTGCTGACACATCCGACACAATAATGCCATCGTACCCCGCCAACTCGCGCAAAGACTCAGGCATGCCGTCCGGAGAACGCACATCAAGACGGATCCCCTCCTTGGCCATGGCATTATAAAGGTAGGACGACTCGTCTGCCTCCCCTTCAATGTAGAGCAGCAGGGGTTTGCCCCGCACATCGACAATCGTCAGGGCTTCATTATTTTCCGGAATGGCGTCTTCCGCCTCAAAGCCCTCCACGACCACCCTGTAATTGTAAATATTCCGCTTCTCAGGAGTGCGGCGGAATTGAATCACCTGATTTTGCCCGACCTCCACCTCAATCGGCCGACTCTCGACCTCCAGACCGTTTTCAAATAGACGCACCTGCCCCTTACCCTGAAGTGAACTCTCCACCGTTGCGCTCAAATCCAGGCTGGCTCCCTCATTCAATCGAGCCTGGGAACTGACCACTTTAGTCACTCTCACATCCGGGCGTACCGAGCCCGCTATCCCCACAGCATGAATCTTAACCCCCGAAATCGCTGCTTCCTGAGCCAGATCCTCAAGGCTGCCACTCGTTTCCAGCCCATCGCCAAGAATGACGATATGCCTGGCCGAGCCACTGGGAAAAATGCCGCTAGCCAGTTTCACTGCAGCTGCAAAATTTGTCTTGGCACCGATCGTTTCCATCAAGCCTGCATGATCCTCCAAGCGCGGGCTTATCCCTCCCGATTCAGGGTAAGCTAAAACCCTGGCCTCACTCCCGGCGGCAATATAAGCGGTCTTCACACTTCCCGCCAAAGCCTTGCTCACCAACGCACTTGCTTCATACACCTTCGCCAATCCTGCCTGCCCCTGACTCTGCGAATGATCCATGACAAACACCGCCGACTGCTGGTGACTCTTTTCCACTCTCGCAGGTGACGCCAGAGCCAGCACTGCCAGCAATACCAACAACAACCGAATCACCAGAAGAAACCGCCTCCGAAACATCGACATCGGATGCGTCGACCTGGCATCAAACCACATCAACAGCAACGCCGCCGGAATCACTAACAATAATAACTTTGGATACAACCAATCCATTATTTTCCTATCTCCTATCTCCTATCTCCTATCTCCTATCTCCTATCTAATAAACCGCATGCCGGTGAAACAACCAACTCTCCACCACCAGTATCATTACCAAAGCTGCCAAAACCCATCCAGTCACATCACCCCATTGTCCTTTGGCCCTTCCTGCCACAGTATTCCCCCCTTCTCCCGCCTTCGCCCCGGCATCAACGGCCGCTTCAATATCCGTCTCAGTGATGGAAAGCAAATGTGCCACCCCCTGCTGACCTTCACTCGCCCGCCACACTCCGGTCTGAGCCAATTCGACCAACCCTCCGCTCAGAGCCTGTTTTTCCTCCCTCCACTGGCCACCCTTCCAATCGGTCCACAGCAACTCACCCCCTTCCACCTGGATCAGATCACCACTGTGATTTTCCCTGACCCGTTCCACCACTGCTTTGGATTTTTCAGCACACCAGAAAATCGCATTGCCCATCAGTAAGGGAAAGGATGCCGTCAGTGGCAAATACTCCGACCGCCCCGGAGAATAAGCCATCACCACCATTCGCTGACCTCTAACCTCCCCGGCCGAAAGAACCGCCTCATTGCCCGCCAACCACAGGGGCTCCAGCGAGCCTCCCTCCACATCATAGACGCAAGTCTGGGTCAAAGCCACACGCGTACTGCTCACTCGAAACAACACCGGGTGCTCTTGATTCCCCACCCGGATGCTTTCGTAAGGGATCCCTGATTTTCCAACACTCCTCGCCTTGATCGGCCCACTGTTGCCGGGCGGATTCATCACAATTACCGGCAAGTCCCCAGGCCACTCCTCAGGCAACCAGCCATCAAAAATCACCACATCCACCGCTTCACTCAAGGGCCAGGCATCCGGCCCTCCTTTCCAGAGGTCCAGCATTCCCTCTTCCTGAATCGCACTCAGGGCAATTTCCGTGAAAGGATCCGGTTCAGGAGTGATCCATGCCACCACCACGGAACGATTTTTTGGCAGCGGGTAAACCACCTGGTCATCCACCGCCAGACAATCCCCTTCGGTACGAAGTTCCAGGCGTAGCAGTTGCCCGTCACTGCCCTCGATCGGAATGATCAGGGATTCGCTCATACCTGCTTCCAGTTCCAATTCCCTCAGCTGCAAAGGCATGCCCGCCAGATTCACTTCCAGTTTTGTCTTTACCGTTTTTTTGGCGGCACGGTTGCTGCTGATTTTCACATAAGCCTCGAATTTTCCAGACTCCATCGGAATCGGCCTCACTTGGAAAGCCGTGATCCCCACATTGAGTGCATCCGCGACCGCCATGTTCACCCACTCAAGGGACACCCCGTCAGGTAGGCCCCCTCCCGCGGCTTGATCAACCTCTTCGCTCTCCTGCCCCTCCCTGTTTTCTGCCTCGCTTTCACTTTCCAAGACTTCCCCAAGCTCAATGACAGGAGTTGAATCCGACACCTGCCAAATCACCGCCGGTTTTTCCAAATTCGCAATCACCACCGCCATATCCATGGCAGCAGGTAAATCCTGGGCAATCGGCCGCACCCTGATTTGATCCAATCGCGAAATCAATTCCCGCCGCTTCAGAGTTCTGGGCAGCAGCACCTCGGGACGACTGTCAAAGGCGATCAACGACACCCCGATTGCCTCGGGCAAACCATCCAATCGCGTCCGGATTTCCTCTTTGGCCACTTCCATGCGTGTCCGCCCTTCTTCGTCCAGGGTCCCCATTGAAGCCGAGCGATCCAACAAAACCACCACTGATCTAATATCATCGACACGTGGAGCAAATACCACCCTTACCAGAGCCAGAATTGCAGCCGCCACCATCAACAAAGTCAGCAAAAGCGATAACAGCTTTTTCATCCGCCGCAACCAGGCTGATTCCTGATGTTCCCGGGCCAGGGTTTTGAAAAATACCAAAGTACTCACCGCCACCACCTTTGACCGGCGACGGAAAAAATACAAAACGATCGGAATGATCGCCAGCAGGCCGAGATACAAAAATGCTGGATGAATCAATTGCATAAGACGCTTCTATAATCCACTTATGCCCCGGCCAGGGCCGATCCACGGGAGAGCAGCTCCAAAAACTGATCCTCAAAGGATTGGTCCGTTCGCCATTGTTGATAATCCATTTGCCGTGATCGGCAGGAGTGTTCGATGTCCTGGGTGAACTTGTCGAAAGTTTCCTCGTAACGCTTCAGGTCCCTCTTGGTCAGCCACAGACGTCGGTGTTCCTCCGTTTCCACGTCCACCAGTTCGATCTCCCCATCCAGTTGCGGGCTGCGTTCCTGCGGGTGATACAGTTGAATAAAATGAAGCTCCCCCGGCCAAGTCGTCGCATGACGGACGGCTTCATGTGCTTCGTTGATGCCTGAGCCAAAAAAATCCGATACCACAAAAATGATGCCGTAACGTCTGCGCGACGGCCTGAACTCATGAAAGCAGCGGTCCAGATTCGTCAAGCCACCAAAAGAAACCTTCCCTAGGTAATCGATGATGCGCTGAATATTTCCCTGCCCTTTCAACGGCGGCAAGGCCGGCTGGATCTTCTCTCCCATGGTGTAGAGGCTGACCCGGTGATGCCCCACCAAACCCAGATAGGACAAGGCCACCCCCAACTTCAACGCCGCTGTTTGTTTTTCTTTAAAGGGCTGCTGCATCGAGGCACTGGTATCGATCATCACATGGATGTGATACTCCTGGATTTCCTCGTAGAGACGGATGAAAAGCTTGTCCAGACGCGCATACAAGCGCCAATCGATCGCACGGTAATCGTCGTCTCGGGTGTAGTGACGAAAGTCTTTGAATTCGCGGGTATAACCTGTGGAAGGTGAGGACTGCATCCCCTTCTTTCGCAACTGCTTCCTCTTTCGTAGACGCAAAAAAAGTGCCCGCAGCCGATCCAGAAACTCGGCGTCGAACAATTCTTCACTCGCTATTGTATTATCCGCCATGATCCTATTTTTCCGGGGGTTTTACTCGACGATTACGCAACATCACAAAACGGCTGTCGTCCACCATGGTAAACAAACGATCCCCACTGGCCTGATTGCGCAAAGGAAAACAATAAACCGGCCCCACAGGGATATTGACAATGCGCCCCTGCCATACCACCACATTATCCTCCCCGCCCCCCCCATTCGACACTCCCTGTTTCGCCAGATAATCCTTCATCATACCCGGCCATTCATTTTCACTGATCACTCTGCCACTATAGGCATTCAAGACTGACACCCCCTGGGTATGTGACACATAAATCCGGGAACCTGACATCACGGCATTCACACGGCTTTCGCCCTCTGCTTGTCCAGCTATCTTCACCTTCAAGTCCCGATGATCGCTCAGGCTCAACTGCCTCAAAACCGACCCATTCAGAAACCACAGCTTGTCTCCGGCCACCCCGAGCAGTATCCCCTGAACCCCGAAACGATTTGACCCTATCGGTAAAGCCAGTGATATCTCGCGAAGCCCTTGATCCCCCATCAATAACAAACGATCCCCCGCAATTCGTGCATCTGCACCAGCCCGTCCCAGCCCTCTTAAGCTGTTCCACTGCACAGCGGGAGCCACCAAGGCCCCCTCGCCCTGTAAAAAAGGCTTCACTTGTTCCATTCGGCCCAGCACATCGTCCCCCTGCTGGTTATGATCCAAAAAAGTTGTGAGCTGTTGCAAGGCCGCCCCGCCGCCCGACATCACCGACGCTGATGCTGAGGACGATGAAACTGATGGCGACTCCGCAGTTTTCGCTGCCCCCTCCCGCTCCTCATTTTCCTGTACCCGATGCAGAGACAGCGGAAAACGATGCACTCCACGATCATCAAATGACCACAGGGTTTTGCCATTGCTTGAATCCAGAATTTCACAACTCTGTCCAAATACAAACAAACGCCCATCAGAAAACGCTGCCCCGGAATTCAAACTATAAACCATTCCCTTCACCGAATTCGCCACCGCCAGGTTTCTCGACCAGACCAGCTTTCCCGTCTGCTTTTCAAAACAGCTCGCCACATCCAACTCAGGCACATAACATAATAAGTGATCACCATCCAGAAACATCACAGGATCCGGATGTGAAATAGTGGGCATGCCCATTGCTATACTTGTCAGCCCCCCTGCACCAGAAGCCAGATCCGATTGCCACTGCAAACTACCGTCTTCTATCCGGTAACGTTTGATCTGATCACCAACAGACAGGAAAAAGCTGCTGCTTCCATCAGGTAAAAACGAGCGCACCTTCTTGACTCCAGGAGCGAAAAAAGCTGCTGCCCCTCCTCCACTTGCCGGTCCAATCCGGGCATTGCGATAAGGGGCACCCATTTGCTGCACCATGATACTGCTGCCTCGCTGACGAACCTGGAACTGCGAATTACTGATAGTGATTCCTCCATAAGCACCACCTGACAGGGAATGCCGTGAGCTTGTCTGTCCGGACTCGGCAGATACCCGGTATTGCTCATACCAAAGCAACTTGCCACTATCTGCATCCACATGGTAAATCGCCCCCTGGTCATCCAGCACCAATACCGACGTTTTTCCTGCCGGGGCAATTTGCAGGATGCGGGCTCCGGGATCAGCTTCAAAAGCCCACGCCATCTCAAGATCTCCTAAAGGACCTTCACTGTCCTCAAACTCTATCGGAGCGGATTGCCTCTCTTCTCCCTCCGCTTTCAAAAGTCCAACTGCCGCTCCCGCCGACATCGCCAAGCCATCGGGAAAGGCAATCATAGCCTGCCCGCTTTCCCCGTCTTGAGAGGAGGCGTTTTCCCTGTCATTTAAAAATACAGTCAACTCCTTCACCACTTCATCTCGTGCCGACATACGCTCCAGACGATTCAACACATAAGCCCTGGTCCACAAGCTCCATCCCCGGTCCCTTGCCTGTCTAGCATCACGGTCCACGGAATCCAGCATCACCAGGATTTCATTCAGAGACTCATTGCCACCTTTTTTTAACAAGGGAGAAATTGATCTCCAATAGGAATCCAACAGGTGACTGCGCAGAGCTTGCAGGGTCTCAGCTTTCAGGATCAAACGATCAATCCCGGCGAGTAAACGACGCAAGACCACCCGTAACTCTTCCTCTTCGCCCAGAGCCGCCAGCAAGCTCAAGCGTTTTTCCCAGCCACCGGAATCTGTCGATTCCTTGTCAGTGAGTTTTTCCAGGCAAACCTTTGCACTCTCCACCAACGAATACTCCAGAAAAACCAAATAAGCCGCCCGGAGAATCGATTCATCCTCCACCTTTTCCATGTCGACACTTTCCAATAAATTCCTGGCCAAATCCGGACGGGAATTAGAGTGATACAACAAAGCTCTGCGCAATTGATAATTGTCAGCGTGTTTGCCATCTTCTTTTGCCAGCAGTTCCAGCTGCTCTTCAACTTCACCGGCCTTGTCCGGGGATTTGTCCAGAGCTTTCACCAATAACAAACGCAAACGCAACTTCAAAGGAGCTGGCAAGGAAGCATCGGCGAGTTGATTGCGCAAAGCCTGTGCAACTCTGTCTCCCAACCGTTTGCGTTCACCCAGTTCGCATAGAGTGAGAAAACGATCCACCCGGTCAGCCGTCCAATCCTCCCCTTCTTCCAAAAAACGAAACTGTTCGGCATCAAAAAATTGTTCAGGGCTTTCGAGAAGCTCATAAAGCCCCAAACCTGACTCCAGCCATTGGGCATAACGAGCCGAAGTGTCCGCAGCTGCCCTGGATTTCATCAAAATTTCCTCAGCCTTTTTCCGATCACCCGTCTTCCCAAGCACCGATACCAGCAGTAGATTCAAGTCCAGGCGATCCCCTTCGTTTTTCAGCCGGGCCTCCAGGGCATCTTGTGCTTCAACTAAAAAATCGGCCTGTACCATGAACTGAACCAGATCTACAAAATTTTCGATTTCCGCATCGATAATCGAAATACCAGCCAACAATTTTTGCGCTTTGCTTCGCTGCTCGAGAGCCAGCAAAGTCTCAAGTAATTCCCGTTTCACATCCAGGCGTGCTGGCAATAAAGCTACCACCTCTGCCAGCAAATCCGCAGAGTCACCCGGCTGGCTCATTTGTCTCAAATAACGAGCCAGATCAAGCAAACGCCGCGCCCGCTCTTCCTTACCCAGCTTCTCGAGTATTTTCTCAAGGCGTTTCCTGGCGGCATCCGCCTTGCCTGACAAATATTCGACTTTGACCATGCGATACTGAAGATCATCTCGTCCGGCCTCCCCTTTCAGTCGCTCTTGCAAAAAAGCCAGCATTCCCTCCTCATCACCAATTCGATCCAACAAACTCAATGCTTCTTTTTCCAATGCCTCGCTCTTGGGCAATCGCCCTGCTCCCGCGACCACAACCTCGGCTGCCTTCCTGCGCATTTCATTGGCTGACAGTAATTCAGCGTAATCCAGCACCGCTCCCTCGTTCAAGGGCTCTCTTTCATAACGCAATCTGGCCTGTTCGATAAGCTTATCACGATCGACATCATTTTTCACCAGACTCACTCTCAACTTCATGATCTCACGCCGTCGCCGGTAATCCGGTGCAAGGCGTTTCAACAAAACATCCATACGTTTTGCGACCGCATCGAAGCGTCCCAGACCTGCCTCGGCCCGGGCGGCTAACAATTCGATTTCCACCCCCGTTTCAGCATCCGGCTTTTTTTTCCGAGCCTTCGTTAAAGCCAGAAGACACAGCTCTTCAAAATGATAGCGGTGCATCTGCCTCGCCAGGATCAGCAGCGTGGCCGCCGTGTGATCCTGCACAGCCAGCATCTCACGCAAATGACCTTCGGCCAAAGTCCTTGCATCTTTTTCCTGGGCTTGCTCCAGCAGTTCCTCCATCCAAGCCTGTCTGTGTCCCTGTCCTTTTTGCAGGTCAATCGCATCGGAGAGAGTTTTCAGCGCTCGCTGGTCTCCTCGTTTTTTGAAATTCTGGTACAAGAGATACTTTAATCCGGAATGCTCCGGGTGTTGCTGTGCCGCCGACCGGATCATCTCGGTCGCTTCCACACGTTCGAGTGCTTTTAACAGCCTTACCATCACCACCTTCGCCCCCACATCATCCCCATACTGGCTCGTATGGGCACGATATAAACCCAACAAATCCTCCAGTCGTCCGGCCTTCTCATACAAGCGGATCAAACTCTTCAAAGGGGCATCCAGCGAAGAGTCGTAATGCAAGGCCGTCCGCAGTGCCAGGGACTGCTTGTCAAACGCCTCCCCCTGAAGTCCCGGCGCTCCCCCTTTGTCCTGAGCCAACAAATCCGCACCGGTACTAACCAGCAGCAATCCCGCCAGTAGAAAAGTGAGAATACACGTCGCCGACTTATTCACAGGCTCCAGTCTTTGCTGTATTAATTTCAAATCTTAAAACCCAAATTTCAAACCCTTCTCCCTCACGCTGCCGCGGCCTCCGAAGGCGACGGCACTTTTTCCAGCAGATCAGTGACCAGCTTATCGATGTCGATGCCCTCTGCTTCACCTTCAAAATTCAAAATAATACGGTGGCGCAAGGCACCAGCTGCAACTCGGCGGATATCATCCGTGGAAACCGTGCTGCGCCCATCCAATACCGAGTGCACCCGCGCGCCCCGGATAAGAGCCTGCAAGCCCCGGGGACTGGCTCCGTAACTGACATACCGTTTCACATCTTCACTCGCCCCTTCCACATCGGGGTGGGTAGCGAGCACCAGACGAGCCGCATAAGCTGTCACATGATCAGCTACCGGCACCCGGGTCAAAAGCTTCTGATACTCAATCAAGCGGTCTCCCTCAATCACCTCCGACAAGTTGTTCTGCCCAAACCCTGTGGTTCGTTTGGAAATTTCCACCAAAGCTTCCTCATCCGGAAAAGGCAGTCTCAGTTTAAAAATAAAACGATCCAATTGAGCTTCCGGAAGTGGATAAGTGCCTTCCATCTCCATCGGATTCTGGGTCGCCATGACAAAAAATGGTTCAGGCAATACATGCCGTTCCCCTCCCATCGTCACCGCGTGCTCCTGCATCACTTCCAGCAAGGCCGCTTGGGTCTTGGGGGTTGCCCGGTTGATTTCATCGATCAACACAAGATTGGCAAACACCGGACCTTTTTCGAAATCCATCCGCCGCCGGCCATTGTCATCTTCATTCACAATCTGGGTGCCTAGAATATCCGCAGGCATCAAGTCCGGCGTACACTGCACCCGACCGGGCTCCAAGCCCATCACATCGGATAATACTCTTACCAGAAAGGTTTTGCCCAAACCCGGCACCCCTTCGAGCAGCACGTGCCCCTGGGAAAAAATAGCCACCAGAGTATCCGTCAGCAAATCATCGTAACCCACAATAGCTTTCTGAATTTCTCTCTTCAGTTTTTCAAAATCCTTACAAAACTTTTCTAGATCTTTTTCCATGTCTTTTTCCATGTTTTTTTTAGTAGTCAGAATTCAGCACTCAGGATTCAGTATCCCTCAAACATGAATTTTCTGTAATTTATATGTTATTTTTCTTCTTCGAAACGTTTTCTCAAAGCGGTGAAATACTTGAGCACATGATCCCGACGCGACAAGGGCAGAGCACGTTCGTCCAAAGCTTCTTCTTCTACTTTAATGAAATCCACAGCGGCCTGCTGACGCTCGCGTTGTGCGGCTTCCTGCCTCGCCTTCCCTTGCACCGAACGCCTCGATGACTCTCCATCGGCATTGATCTGTGCTGACACAGTCGAATCCCTCACCGCTTTCCGGACATCCGTCTTATCCGTCCCCAAACCAGTGGTACCACTCCCAACCTCCTGCCCTCCTGCACTGGCCACCGAAGCACCTCCACTGGCCCCATTGCCTTGCTGTCCGCCCAGGCCCGCTCCCGGAGCCTTCATTCCCTGCCCCTGTCCAGGAACGGGAGCCATCAAACCGGGTGCTCCCGATTTTTTTCCCTTGCCTTGCCCCATCGCCATGGCTTTCCCCTTGCCTTGTCCTTGTCCTTTCCCTTGCTGGGCATTTTTAGATCCTGGAACCGGGGAGGCTCCGCCTTTTTGCGTTTGTCCCGCTCCCAGCGGTTGATTCTGAATCCCGGGAATGGGAAGCTGTGACTGCGAAACATTTTGCTGATTGATGGGACTATTAGCCATCGATGGCCCCGCTTTGGCACCCTTGCCCGTCTGTAAAGGTTTCATCCCCTTTGGCATTTTGGCGCTGTTTTTGTTGCTCACCAGTTTTTTCATCTGCTCTAATTTGCTGCCGCTGATTTTGCTACCCGCCTTACGCAGTTGATCCGCCAGTTCCTGCATCTTTTTCTGTGCAGCCTCTCTCCTGGCCACCTTGCGAAAATGATCAGCCAAACGTCCAAAATCACGAGCTGCCGGCTTGGGCTGCTTGCTCTCCATTTTCAAAGAAGCATTACCCACATGCTCACCGACAGGCTTGGATTTATCCTCTTCATTGGCCGCGCCCATCGTCCGCGTCAAAGCTGTCGTCATGCGTTGTTGTGCTTCCGTCTTGATGTCCGGATCCTCCAACATAGCTTCCAGACGATCCGATTCCGCCGAACTCATTGCTGCATTTTTGTCTTTCAAGGCTGAAGACAAATCCGCCAGATCAGCATGCTGGCTCATCTCTTTCAACATTCCCTCCGATGCCCAGGCATCTGTTGCCGAACCTAATTTTTTCGCCAGCTTTTCTGCCGCCCGTGCCCTCTCCTCAAGAGCAGACAACACTTCACGTGCACTTTTGCCATCCGATTTATTCAATTCCTCGGACACCTCCTTTACCATTTCCTGAAGCTTTTTGGCTTCCTCTTTTTCTTCAGCACTGAGCCCTTCCATCGTCTTCATTGCCGCAGTCTTGTCAGCTAACTCCAGCGCCTGTCTCCGGGCCTCATCAAGCATGTCATCCGACAACTCAGCGTCCCCCGCGGCAATCCCCGGTCGCAGCAAAGGCACTAAAGCAAAAGTTAAAAGAAAAACCACCATCCAGCCCAGTCGTGTGACCGAAGGCAGTGGCAAGCCCTCTTCTACATCATCCTGAACCTGGCAGACATTGAGCTTGGCGCGCTGCAAATGCCTTTTTTCGCCTTCACTGAGGTCCTGCGATTTCTGCTCAAAAAACCAGGCCGACGAAAACATGTCCTTTGCGCCGGAACGTTCATCCCACACCATCAAAGACTCAAGTCTGCCCGGACGCCTGAGCATGATCCACAAAAGCCCCAGCCCCATCCAGGCAAGCAACAAGGCAATTGCCACCCAGATCTCCCCCGATCTCCACTGCCTCAGGACCCTGAGTGCAACAATTGCCACAATCCCCACCAGCGGCACAAGGATTTGACCCCGACTCATCCATTCACGAAAACGGATTCTCATCAAGCGGCGCTGAACCCGCTCGGCCAAGGGCGCAAGAGAAACCTCTGACGAGCTCATGCTCTCGCCGGGTTCAGAAAAATTTGATGCTGTGCTTAAGGTATTAGCCACTGACTTTTTCGTTCATTTGATTCTTCTCTATCAGCCCTCCCTCATGGCCCGAGCCTCGCCAGAACCTGCCCGATCCGTCTGCGCACTTCGGGATCGTTATTCGTTTGATACTCCTGTTCCAAAATGGATTTGGCAAGATAACCGAATTCCAGCAACTCTTCCGTTGCCCGCTCCCTGACCTGCCACTCGACGGAACCCATTTGTCTGATGAGGCGGGAAAGATCCTTACGCACGGTCTCGCTCAATTGGGGAACAGGAGTCACCAACTCCCTCACATCCCGGAGCGGCACCCGCCATGCCTCCCCGCGGACTCGAAGTGACAAAAAATTCTCGGCTAGATAACCCGTAATGATACCCCCTCCCCACAGTTCAAAACGGAACACCGCTTCATCGTCCGCAGCCCCACCATTAAGCCCGGCTTCATCACTGACATTTTTCATCAGTCGAATTTCTCCAGGTCTCAGCTCAACCGTTTCAGCATGAGTCAAAACCCTGAGTTGAGAATTCGTTACTTTCCCAATAATCCGCTGATCCCCGCCCACCTTCAAATACGGCTCCAAAATTACCGGGCCCTCTTCCATTCCCAGGGATTTTCCAGCCTCACTACGATCTATTGAAACCCGTGTCACCACCGCCCGAATCTCATGAATTTTGACATTCTGTTTGCCAAAAAATGCCGAGTCCATAGCCACTCGATCTCCATCCAGATAGACAAAACTGCGGGCTCCATTTTTAAATTCGACATAATGGCCAACAGCCTCTTCTTCCTGGGGAGCCATCCACACGATGTCCTCCAAAGTAAAATTCAAATCACCCCAGGAAGTCATGCCTGAAAAAGCCAACGCTTCCCCATCCACCACCGCCAGGCGGTCTCCTCCAAAGGTTTCCACCATCGCGACCACATTACGATCCCATTTACCCTCGTCGGCAACTTCCCCCAACACCAGTCGATCGAGATTGCGCACATCGAGATTCATATTCCCTCCACCCGCCATCACAAAGCGTAGCCCCTTCACCTCGACATCGCCGGTGAACACCTGGCCATCCCTCAAAAACACCCGGGACACATCACGCCTTCCCCGGTTCCCTCCAACCAGAGCGGCTACTTTTTCGAATGGAATTTTAGCTTCTCCATAAACCGTTTTTATCTTCAACGAGGAACAGGTCGCCTTACCCAGCAGCCGGGTTTTTTCTCCCAAAGCCAGTGTATCCCGACTCGAACGATCCACCCCCAGACCTTCCACGCTGGTACCCGCCATCAAAGACACGCCTCCCGGACTGGCCGCCCCTTTGTAATTGATCACCAATTTCCTCAGCTCTGCAGGAATGACGGACTGGAGCCGGTCAAGTTCAACCGGACGAAAAAGCCTTCGCATGGCCTTGCGATCAAAACTGTTTGGCAGCGGAACCTGGCTCACCGCATGAGCCAATACCACCGTTTGGCCTGGAACCAGGGATACATTATACTGAAAACTCAAAGCGTATTTATTCTGACTGCTGATGGAGGGCTTGAGGGTGCTTTTCCCCGAGCAAAGGGAAAAAACAAATGCTCGATTCACCTGGCTTGAACCCGGCATCACCAACACACCACTCTCTCTCGCACCCAGCATCACCACGTTGGAATGCCCGTCATTGGTGATATAACTCTTATAGTTACCACTGAAATTGGTTCGCAAACTGACATTGATTGTCACAGGATTGGATGTCGCATTAGTCAAAATCTCCAGATAGCGCATCACACCCTGTTTCTCCAACAAACGCACCCTGCGCACCACCTGTAGCCCCATCATCGACGAGTTTTGGCGGTTATGCAGAACATACTCCTTGCCGTCGGCTGTCATCATTGGCTGATAGGTATAAAACTGCTGGTTGTTGACATACAGACTGAGCCCGCTGTTCACCATCATGTTGTTTCCCACTCTCCCCAGATTCCCATTCTGTTCAACATTCCAGCTGTTGCCCAGCTTGTCAGTCCGGATACCCATGGCGGCTGGAATGAGACGCTCTACTTTTACCCCTCTCTTGGAGCTTGAAAGCGCAGTTGATTGCCCTCGGCTCAATTGCGGAATCAATACCACAAACAACACCAGCCACCCCGACGCTGCTGCCAGCCACCGTCCCGTTCTGCCTGGCTCCGCCTTCTTCATTTGGCCTCCTTGTTAAGATAAGCAATAAAATGCTGCACTGGAATATCCCAGCTCCGCGACGGGGTTTTCACAATCAGCGAACGCTCACGCAGTTTCCCTTTCAAACGATTGCCGCCACTTAGTTCCAGATTAAAAACCGGAACCGCCTCCAGATCATCCACACGTTCCATCGCCACAATCTCCCGTGGATTTATTTTTGTCACTGCTCCTCCCGACACCAGATGAAGAGCTTCCATCGAAATTTCTCCATGCATCAAGTTACTCCCCACCAGCAAACAACAAGGTGTCGGCAGGGAAGACCTTTCACCAATGTCCTCAAAGTCCAACCACTCATCCATCTCAGACCTTCCTTCCAAACTCTGTTTTCCCGTCCTCCATATCCCGGCAATCTTGCCAGCCTGCACCTTAAGCCCTTCCTCTGACCCTACTCCCAAATGCAGATCTTCATCGTTGAGAAACACACTCATCCAAGACCCGTCCTGACGATGCAGGCGATACTTCGGCACTGACCCGCTGGTATAACGTAAAGACTCGATCTCATTCAAGGGCAGGCGATCATTTCCCCACGGTGACAATATTCCCAACTCCACATCGCTGGATCCAGCACTTCCATCCCCACCATCAACTGCCAACACATCCCCACTGCGCAAAGCGACAAAAATACCAGCCCCATCCGGCGCTTTCCCGTCGGCCTCACCCAATTGCATCAGTAAAAACATCAAGTCCTCCACCTTCAAGTCCATGTCCCAGCCATCGCGACTGGTCATACTCAGATCCTTCGCTTCTATGTTGCCAGCCAGAACCTGGCCATCGCGTAAAAAAATACGTGGTGTCCGTCCCACCCCTCCCCCCCCCTGAATCGCCGCCACTTTCCCTATTGCCACTTCCCGCGCGCCAAAGGCTGTATTGACTTTCAAGCTGGCTTTTCCATTCACCGTCCCGGCCAATTGATTCTCCCCGGTGATCCAGAGAACATCTTCCCACAAACGCTTTGCACCGTAGGCATCAGTCGCCTGCTTCAAAGCCACCAGTGATTCCAGCGAATACGGCTCCACCGTCTGCTCTGGCAAAGCCTCCGCGGTGAAATTGGCAACCTCTTTCGAAATAGCCCTACCCACTTGAGGCTGTAACAAGCGGCGGCGCAAATAAAAGGGCCGCAATACCTCGCTCACCTCATCCGGAGACCTCAAAGTGCGCAGCAATATCCAGTGCACCAATGCCACCTTCCCACCAGCCGGCACTTCCAAATCATAGCTAAAAATCAGCTCACGGTGATTCGATGAAAAACTGATTTTTGGTTTTTTCACATCACCATCACCTGCAACCAAAAAAACAGTATCCGGACGCCCGTCAGTCCGGCTGTATTTGACCAGCACCCCATTATCCCGCGAACCCAGATTTGTCGAATCACGCCC
>DAOUQC010000017.1 GCA_030625775.1 Verrucomicrobiota bacterium | reverse complement strand
GTTATTGGTATTTTGTGTCTGTTCGTCCATGGTTGGTGCAGTTGTTGTTACACCTTCAGTATCCGGCCCGGGGCGGACACCTACCAATCATTTGGCACTTCCCCTTGCCTCGCCGCCGATTCCGCTACGCTCCATCGGCGGTGAGGCAAGGGGAAGCCATGTCCACTGCTTTTACAGACAAACTTTTACACCACCAGACAGGTGATTCCTGGAACGAAGCCCTTACTCTTTTGAATAGAATTGTGATGTAATCGAAGCCAGAAGGCAAGAGAACTGATGACGGGAAAGGAATTACCTGCTCTCGTTTGTTATACTATTTTATTCCTATGAAAGCTGAAATATTGCCCAAAACTTTTCCCAGCTTATAGCCTATGTGATAGAGAAATGAGCGATGTTCTTCCATTTTCTTAAATTCGATTCGCGCTTTCCAAGTTTCATTCCCTGCTGCGTAGTCACAAAACACTCCAATCACCTCTTCCGCTGATATATCTGATCTTATTGATTCAAAATGAGCATCCAATGAGCCTTCTTGGTATTCAACCACAAATGAGATAGGCGTTAGTAAAGTCTGCATATAATACCCTTCTTTTTCGCCATTGAGGATCGCAAACGGATCATCCTTTACATCTATTAGCGATTGGATAGTCGCTTCTATCGACTCATGCGTAGCAAGGGTGCTCTTTGATATATGAGGGGATTCAATAGTCACCTTTTTAGGTATAACGTTTAAGTGGTGAGGCATCCGTGCCTCGCAGCGATTATAGAACGAACAGTCTCACAGAGTCAAGGTTAGTGATCACCACGGCTGCCTCCGCCTTGTTGTTCTGCTTTTACTCACGCTTACTTACGCCGCATAGGAATTTTAACTACCATGGCTTCAGAGTGCGTTACAGAGTTGCCAATAAATTCAATATCGGCAATATCGCTAGTTTTCACTACTCCAGATTCCGTGATTCTCACGTAACCTATATGATCGCCATGGCTGTTTATAATTATGCAAAAGTGTTTTCCATCTAGCTCCCGAACAAATAGAGACATTTTATTATATCCCGCCTTTACAAAGGAAAGTGAATGACCTCTGGAATAGTTATTTAATCTTCCAACATTTACCAAGCCTTGAACGTCAGTCTTGCCCAAAATACTTTTCTCAATATCGAAACTCTTCCTGCCGGTATAATGCGTAGTAGACAGATCAACCTTAACTCCAGAAATGGACTTTCCCGATACCGCATCAACTGTTTTCACGTCAAAATCCGGTGACGTTGCACAGCTTGCTCCGATAATGCTTAATAATACGAGCGTTGTGAAAGTGGCGATTCTCATCCGCTTATTATTGAGGCAGAACGATCGAGTCACACCGTATCCCTGAGCGGGAGCGCGCGCTGACGAAATGGTGGATTTTTAAAGTTAAAGTAAATCATGACTACGGAACGGCTCAGGGATTCGGTGCTGACTTTTGTTGACCGTCTTCTGTTAGTTGGGTTGGCTTATGCCATCTAGAGCACAATCTCCAGTGTAAAAGGTACAGTAAAAATAGACCAGTAAGAAGGTTTCCCTTTACTGCACTGAAATCGATTACCATAGAGCCGCGCCATAAAGAACCGTAAAGCTCTTTTAGGTCAAAGCTGGCGATTAATTCACGAGCTACAAAATAGGGGAAGCCCCAGCCTCGAATGGTTCCAGTTACCCAAAGCGGAATCCATGTGTCATTAACAGTAAAGTCAGGCACTACTGTTATCGGTATAAATTGCACACCAATAAAAACTAGAATACAAATAGCCAATATTCGCGAAATACTTCGCACATCAGATTCAGTGCGATGGGAGCTAGGTGTCGCCCATACTCGCCAAAAAAATAAGGAGCAGTAAATAATGTAAGGAATCGCAGTCAGTAGAGACCAGATTGCGCCCTGAAGTTCAAGCTCACCATCAAAACCCATGACGAAAAAACCGGCAAGCATAATGAAGGGCGTAGCGACCCACCAATAGATCATCCGATTTCGCGATTTTATCACGAGGTGTCGATCAAATCGCATTTTGTAATTATTCCGGTCAACAGTATAATATGGAACTGTCCTGAATAACATATTATTGCGGACAGTCTGGATAACAGGTACAAAGGTAACCCCCTCGGGCAGACTTCGTCTCCTACACTTCGCAGCCGATTTTATCTGGATGCGAGGCCTTGTAAAGAAAATTTGGGTTATTTTGATGGTAAAAAATGTATTTGGAAAAGCAAAGCCGTTTAAGTGAAATCTAGCGGACTCGGTGCTCCCGCTCCCGGCCGTTTCATGACATGCAAATAGATCATCGTCGTAGACACATCGGCGTGCCCCAGAAGATCTTGAACCGTACGGATATCAACGCCCGCCTCAAGAAGATGGGTAGCAAATGAATGCCTGAACGTATGGCAGGAAATTCGTTTTGGTATTCGTGCTTTAGTTGCTGCTGCTTTCACTTGGCGACCAAGTGATTTTTCATGCAAATGGTGTCGCGCCACATGTCCGGTTCTCGGATGGGCGCACAGTTTGGCAGAGGAGAAAGCGTGTTGCCAGAGCCATTCTTTTGCAGCATTGGGATATTTGCGTCGTAGGGATTCCGTTAAGTGTACTTCCCCTAGTCCTATCGCCAAATCAGCTTGGTGCTTTTCTCTGGCTAGCCGTAAATGTTCCTGCAACCGTTGCTCCAACGCCTTGGGAAGCGGAACCAACCGGTGTTTGCCCCCTTTTGAATCATGGATAGCAATGGCTCCTTGACCAAAATCGATATCCTTGACTCTCAGCCTTAAAACCTCGCTCTGCCTCAGACCACTGCCATACATCAGTTGCACGATCATTTTCCATGGATTTTCTAAAAACCCAATAACCTTTTTCACCTCTTCCCGAGTCATCACCGTAGGCGGGCGACGGTAGCCTTTCCAAGCTGGTTTAAAGTCCAGCTCAAACTCCGCAACGCCATATACTTTTTTACCCAATAAGACCAAGGCATTAAGCGCCTGCTTCTGGGTTGATGGGGAAACTTGCCTTTCCAGAGCTAGGTATTCCAGGTATAGGCTGAGGGCTTCGGGGTTAAATTCCCGTAGCCCCTGCCCTAGCCGCCGCATTCTGAATCTGGAAAAACGCACGATCCAGGAAAGATAGGTTTTTTCAGTCATCACGGCCAATCCAGCCAAGCGAATGGCTTTCTGGCTTTCCATGACGAGATCCTCAATGGCTTCTTTTTCACCCTTGGCTGGAATACGGTCATTAGGTCCGGGGGCAGGGATCTGATTCATACGGGTCCGGGATTGAGCTTGGTGGGTTTCCCGATACAGCGTACGGTGAGAACTTTCCAAGTCCACCGCTTGAGCCGCTAACCCACTCCAGTCAAACGATGTCGCCCATTTGAGTTGCTCGACTTTTTTTGCCCAAAGCTCCACCGCAAATACCGCCTGAATGTAGTGCCAATCCTTTAAATTACTCCGTCGGCCCAGTTCCTCGAAAAAGTTTTTTGTAGCTGTAGCGGAATCTCGTCCCCCCACTTTCAGCCAATCACTTACCCAGCGCCCGTAGTGCGAATGGGCTTCCACCTTGATTTTGGAATCCTCTTTAAGCAGATTCATAAATCTCTGCCAGTCGGACTCCACCCCCGATTTTGGACCCTCATTAATACTGATCATATGAACAGTATTAATGAGTCCGCTTAGCTATGCAAGCAAAAATAACTTTTAATCTGGCCGCCTGCTTAATACGCAAATATTCCTAACCTGCTACAATTCCGCCAGGCGGGCATCTGGAAAGCTCCCCCGCCCTACCTTCACTTCTCCAATTTCAAAAACAGCCCCTGGCTGGTATTAAAATAACTTCCACTGGCACTGAGCTGCCTGACATAGGTCTTGATCAGATAAACCACCCCGGCGGCGGGCTTGCTTGCATCCAGAAAGTGCGTCGCCGTGATGGGTTCTTCTGTCAGCCGCTTAAAGGGCCCTTTTTCACTGCCCGCTCGATAGACCAGATAGGCGAGATCCTCCTCTGGTATCTTTAGGGAACCAGATGGTTTTTGCCATTTGATCAAGGCTCCCTCATTTCTATTCGCCACGGAACCCCCGGTCGGCGGTGGAACGATGTGCAAACGCAGAGTCGGATCTCCCATCAGAGCAACATGGACTGGATTCGGCTCCCACTCGGAATCGTCATTTTTTCCCGAAAGCGTCAGACGGGTATTGTCGGGGCCCAGGTAATCGCTGTAAAAATCGTTGGCCTGGGTTCTCAGAGCTGAGTAGCCAATATTTTTTCCCATCGCCATCGAGTGGAAAAACCAATGAGGACGACCATCCCAGGCGCAGGTCAACCCGTAACCTTCGGCAGCCAGGGGAGCTCGCAGGAAATTATCAGGGTGATCCCAATCACCGAAATAACTGCCAAACAACAGGGTGAAAACGGCCTTGGAGCCTTGCCCGGCAAAGTCCTTGGTGAAACCCACTCCATTCGCTTTGTTATTGCTGCCTCCCCCGCAACCGTAGGCCCACAAATAGGCTGTCTTTGGCAGGGTGGAAAACCAATCCAGGTCAGCGGTTTTCCCTTCGCCAAAAAATGTCGCAAAGTTAGACCACGCACCCCAGCCGAATGCTTCACCGGAGAAAGCCCCAAAATTATCATCGATCAAACCCTTGGACTGCGCTGGCATTCGAGCGTGGCGAAAATCATGGTTTTTATTCAAGTAACGGCGCAGCAGGTCGGTTTCGCTCAGCTTGAAAGCCGGCATGTTGGCAAGATCCACCCGTGCCACTTCAAGTTCCAGCGAATTAGCTGCGATCGTATCCTGATCGTATTTGCCATCGCCGGGGATATTCTGCTGATTGCCTCGCTTGAAAGTTTTGTGGGTATCTTTGTCCGTCCACTGGCCATCCACATCGGCATAGACCAGGTCCGCCGGCCAGGCACCGAGATGGTTTTTGTGACCATCGGGATTGATCGACCCTGAGTAGGGCACGGGAATATGCCCGAACAGGAAAAGCGTTTTCAGATCCGTTTTATTTTCACGCCAGGTTTTGCGAATCAGCTGACGCACTTTTCCGACTGAATCATCACGGGAAACCTGCCGCTGGATCACCCGCCAGCCATCCCCGGCCAGATCGTGTGAGAGTTGCAGAAGTTCCTTGTCGAGCGCAAGCGCGATGCCCGACTCTGCCAGCAACAATACCGCACCACGATCTTCCACCAGCGGTAGATCAATGCCGCTGCAAAGGTAAGAACGCCCGACATAAGCCGCGGCAAACTTATCGATACGGTATTCATATTGCTCACCGATTTTAACTTTTTTATCAATAAAGGATGTGGCCTCTCCTTTTAATACGGCTGCCGGAGCCGCACTCCAGTGTTTGCCTCCAAATGCCCGCCGATACAACACATAAGACAGACACTCTGCTTTCGGCCAGAGCAGCTTGATCTGTGGCGGATCCTGCTGGACCTCTGCACTGATCCTCACCGCGTATTTCTGACTTTGCAAAGAACGCGACGCCTTTTTCTCTTTCCTGGTTTCAGGCTCTGCGGCGATTCCATGCAAGCTGGAAAAAACCAGGGCAAGCACAAGCAGGCAATATCTAGCGGGAATCATCAAAAAGGCCTAATGAACCCCCCGCTCGGTGCTGCGCACAAACTCGATCAGCTTTGCCACGGCTCCACTCGGATCATCCAACTCTGCCAAAGCTTCGAGTGCGGCCGTTTTATTCAGATCCTTGCGGTAGAGTTGCTGGTAAGCTTTTTTCATCGAACGGATGCTTGCATCATCAAAACCACGGCGGCGCAAACCTTCTGTATTGACTGCCCGCACCTTCGCAGGATTGCCATCAGCGATCATGTAGGGGGGAATGTCCTGCACAATTTTCGAGCAGCCCCCGGTGATCGCATGATCCCCGATCCGGCAAAACTGATGCACTGCCGTCAGTCCACCCAGAATAGCGTAATCTCCCATCGTGACATGCCCCGCCAGAGTACCGTTATTGGAAAAAATAACATGATCCCCGACGATGCAGTCGTGGGCGATATGGCTGTAGGCGAGAAAATTGCCGTGACTACCGATGGTGGTTGCCCCCCCTTTCTCAGTCGCCCGGTTCACTGTCACACATTCGCGGAAATTATTGTGATCACCTATTTTTAAATAGGTAGGTTCTCCGTCATATTTCAGATCCTGGGTTCTGCCCCCGATCATGGCTCCGGTATGAAAAAAATTCCCCTGTCCAATTTCCGTCGGCCCTTCAATGGTGACGTTGTTGAGTAATTCCGAGCCTTCACCAATCGTCACTTTACCGCGAATCACACAGTAGGGACCGATGCGAACCCCTGCGGCAAGCTCAGCTGCCGCATCGACAATGGCGGTGGGGTGAATACTGGTTTCGGACATATCGGGCTAGCACATTTCGAGGCGGATCAAACGTCCATCAGAGCAAACTTTAAATCGGCCTGGGAGACGACCTCGTCGTTGACTATACAACGCACCGCCGCTACTCCAATGGATCCACGGATCTTCAAAATTTCAGCTTTGATAAACAGCGTATCACCGGGGAACACCGGCTTGCGGAACTTAACTTTGTCCGCACTCATGAAATAACCGATTTTCCCCTGATTGCCCTCTTGGCGCAGCAGCAGAATGCTCGATACCTGGGCCATCGCTTCCAATTGCAGCACCCCCGGCATGATAGGATGGCCGGGGAAATGCCCTTGAAAATAAGGTTCGTTCACCGTGACCTGTTTAACCCCGGTGCACTTGTTGTCACCCTCAAAATCAACCACCCGATCCAGCATCAGGAAAGGGTAACGGTGTGGCAACACCCGCTGCACCTCGGTAATATCCATCACCGATTTTCCGGTAGGAATATTCACCGGAGGCACCATCGCCATCAGGCGTCCGAAATCCGATGACAATCGCCGGGCCATTTCCGTGTTCGGAGCGTGACCGGGTTTAACCGCGATCACATGGCCCATGATCCGTTTTCCTGACAACATCAAATCACCAATAAGGTCGAGAATTTTATGCCGGGCAAACTCTTCGGTGAAACGCATCGGCTCTTTACTCATAACCGAATCGCCCCTAACCACAATCGCATTCTCAAGACTGCCTCCCTTAATAAGCCCTTTTTCCAGCAATGGCTCGACGTCTTCGTAAAAAACAAAAGTGCGCGCGGGCGCGATTTCTTTTTCGTAAATTTCCGGAGTAATCTCTGTACTGAAATACTGAGTCATGCGTCCGTCCGGTCCCACCTGGGTGCACGAAATACGGAAGGCTTTATCCGGCACCACCGTGATGATGGAGCCGTCCCGTGTTTCCAGATGGATCGGCTCCCTCACTTCAAAAACACTGCGGTATTCATCCTGCTGTTCAATCCCCGCTTTTTTGATACACTCCACGTAGGGAGCTGCCGAGCCGTCCCCGATCGGCGGTTCATTGGCGTCCATTTCGATCAGCGCATTATCAATGCCCATGCCGGTGAGCGCTGAGATTACATGTTCAACGGTATGGACTTTGACCGACCCCTTAGCCAAAGTCGTCGCTCGCTCGACCTTTTGCACATTCTCAACCAGTGCTTCTATGAAGGGCTGGTCATCTAGATCGATGCGGCGAAATTTGAATCCATGTCCCACTGGCGCAGGTTTGATGGTGAGAGTCACTTTCTCACCGGTGTGCAGGGAGGTGCCGGTGAGGCTCGATGACTGGGCAAGCGTTTGCTGGTATTGGGAACTCGCGGACATAATTTGTGACCACTAACTAGCCGAAAATCAGCCTGAGTCCAGTAATTATAGGGGAGTAAATATGAGGAGTGAAGGGGAAAGTCCGCGATCCCAAAAGCAGCATTGGGATGGCTGTAGGGCAGATTTCCATATCTGCCGAGCTGAAGTGCGTGTTTCACCAGGCAGATATGGAAATCTGCCCTACATTTCAACCGCTCTCTTCCATTCACAAGCACCTGTCTCATCAAAAAAAAACTGCACAATCCGGATTTTAATATCATCGGGGAACGCGATGACTACGTGGTGGTGGACAAACCATCGCACCTGCTGGTCCACCCCAGCGTGCCCGGCAATCCCTCCACCTTGTGGGACGGGCTGAAAGAATATCTGGCTTTTGAAATCGCCAATGGCGGCCAGGTGTCCATCATCACCCGGCTTGATCGCGAAACCAGCGGTATCGTACTGGTCGCCACCACTGCTGCTGCCGCCAGGCGCTTTGGTCTGGCGATGCAGGCGAAGAGCTTCCGCAAAACCTATCTTGCCATCGTCTGGGGCTGGCCGACGGATGACAAATTTGAAATTGATGCCGCCCTGCGCCGCAAAGGAGAAATCGAAAAATCCCCGGTATGGGTCAAACAAATCGTCCATCCAGATGGCAAGAGCTCACAAACGGCCTTCCGGGTTCTCAAACGTTTCGATAGAATAACGAACAATGGCCACCGCTTTGCCCTGGTCGAATGTTTTCCCAAAACCGGACGCATGCACCAGATCCGGGTGCATCTGCAACAGGCGGGCCACCCCATTATCGGCGACAAACTCTACGGCAAACCCGGTGAACACTGCTATCTGGACTTCATAGAAACGGGATGGACACCCTCGCTGGAGAAAAAACTGCTGCTCAATCGCCAGGCTCTACACGCGAGCAAGCTCTCATGGTCGGATGAGCAAGGCCAGCACGAGTGGAGCTGCCCTTTACCGCAAACATTGCAAAAATTTATTTCTACAGAGAACGGACCAATCCTTAGCTGATCAGGCCCCGGAGGTCTGTGCTGCCTATATCTTGCACAAGCTCGTTTTTTTGGGTGACAATTCCGTAATATCCGCTATTTCTCTGCTAGATCCCTGCATCATCATGGCCATCTTTTTTGCTATCCTTCAGATCCTCGGCAGCCTCGGCATCTTCCTCTATGGAATGAAGGTCATGAGCGAAGGCATCCAGCGCGTCGCGGGGGACGGCATGCGCAAGATCATGGCCACGATGACTCACAACCGCTTCACTGCGGCATTCACAGGTCTCCTTACGACTATCCTTGTTCAATCGAGTTCCGCGACCACCGTTATGGTCGTCAGTTTTGTTAACGCCGGACTGCTCACTCTATTTGAATCCATTGGTGTCATCATGGGCGCCAACCTGGGAACCACCGTCACTGCATGGATCATCGCTGCAGTCGGTAAATTCAGCCTCTCTAAAATCGCCGTCCCCATTATCGGCATCGGACTGCCTTTCTTTTTTGCCGGTAAAGGCAAGGTCAAAAGCAGCGGCGAAATCCTGATTGGATTCGGGCTGTTGTTCTTTGGAATCAGTCTGCTTAAAGACTCCGTACCGGATGTGAAAAGCATGCTGGCCAGCACTGACCCCTTGATAAATGCGCAAGCCGAAGCCGTGCGTTCTTGGATCGCAAGCCTCAGCGATTACGGACTGGCCTCACGCTTCATATTTCTAGCCATCGGCATCCTGCTGACTCTGATCGTACAATCATCCTCCGCAGCTATGGCGATTACGGTCACCCTGGCGATCCAGGGCTGGATCGGTTTCGAGGAATCAGCCGCTATTGTACTCGGCGAAAACATCGGCACCACTGTCACCGCCTGGCTGGCATCAATCGGAGCCAACACCAATGCCCGCAGAGCTGCTCGCGCCCACTTCCTCTTTAACGTCATTGGTGTACTCTGGATCATGCTTATTTTTGTCTGGTTCATCCAAGGCATTGACTGGGTTTCCAACCAATTACCTGATTCCTTCCGAACGGAAAAACACGTCACTGACATCGGGTTCAAACTCGCTGTTTTCCACTCTATCTTTAACCTGACCAATATCCTTCTGCTTATCGGATTTGTTCCACTGATCGAAAAAGTCGTCATCAAGTGGATCCCTGAACCTGAATCAACTTCGCGGCGACCTCGCTTGAAATTCATCACCCAAAGCATGGTGGATCTTGGAGAACTCAACATCCCGGAAGCTGAAAAAGCGATGGAAGGAATGGGCGACATCACCCGGAAAATGTTCGATGGTTATGTCAGGGTTTTTCAAAGTCCCGAGGAAGACCTCACCAAAACCGTTCAAGCCCTGAAGGATCTCGAAGATGATGCCGACATTTTAACCCACGATATCACTGAATATCTGGTGCGCTGCTCATCTGCCGAACTCAGCCCGAAAAATGCTCAAACCGTAGCCCGTATGTTGCGCATTGTCTCCGAGTTGGAGGAAATTTGTGACGCCATCTACCGTCTGGTAAAACTCACCCAGCGTAAGTATGAAAAGAAACGCAATTTCTCAACCGAAACGACGGCTGGAATTGCAGAGCACTCCCAGGTGATCCGTGAAATGATCGATCTCTACAGGAGCAAACTCTGCCAGCCCGTCTCCGAGTCTGATTTGGCACAAGCCACGGCACTGGAAGAACAAACCAACAAACACCGCAAGCAGTTTAACAAAGCGGCGATGAAGCAAATGCAGAAGGATGTGCCGGTTCAAACCGGGATGCTCTCGATCGAGATGAACAATCACCTTGAGCAAATCGCCGATCACGGCTTGCGTGTGGTTCAACTGGCCTATTATGAAACCCACGAAGACGAAGCCCCTGAGAAACACGGCGGAACTTCTTGAAGAACGGGCTCGACGGCCCCTTCTTTTCCTGGCCCTGATTTTTGCTACCTTTTCCCAGGCGTGCAGCACCCTTGGACCGGAGTCGCCACCAGCGAGCAAACTCACCACTTTCGAATCCGATGGCTGTAGCTGTGCTCCGGATGGCCCCCACTCGGATCCCAGGCGCTGGCGAGACGCCTGCATCAAACACGATCACACCTATTGGGCCGGAGGCAGCCACCGTGACCGCCTGATCGCCGACCAGAAACTGAAAGCTGCCATCAAAAAAAGCGGCCACCCCCTCACCTCGGAAATCTATTTCATCGGCACCCGTTTTGGAGGCAGCCCTTATCTGCCCACCCCCTGGCGCTGGGGTTTCGGCCAACCCTGGCCCACAGGCTACCGCCAATTCCCCGTAGAATTGAGTGATGAGTGATGAAGGATATTACCACGCTCTATCTTTGATTACTGAAAGCGCGGAACAAAATGTCGATCCCCCCTTCACTTCAACTTGCCATTACCTTTCTCCAGCTCTCGATAGAGTGGGGTGCCCGACCCACTACTGGCCGGATCTGCCGGGGCATTCACCTTGGGCAGCCATTTCACATGATCGGCAATCACATCCGCGTATTGCGGATCCGATGCCAGGTTTTTCCATTCATGAGAATCTTTGCGATGATCATACAGCTCCTGAGAGCCGTCATCATACTGGATATAACGCCAGTGCTCAGAACGCAAGGCATGATTATTCGGGCCGAACGTTGTAAGCGCCGGACGCTGCCACTTCAACTGCGGGTTTTTCAACAAAGGCATGATACTCAGCCCTTCCAAACCCTTCTTTTCCTTGAGTCCACAGTAATCCACCAGAGTGGGATAAATATCAATCAATCCCACCGGGCGATCACATCTGACATTTTTTTGAATCCCCGGCCCTGCTATAATCAATGGCACCCTGGCTGATTCTTCCCACAGGGAACGTTTGGCCCAACGCTCTTTTTCTCCCAGGTGAAAGCCATGATCTCCCCAGGCGACGATGATCGTATTCTCTGCCAGGCCGCTTTCCTCCAAGCCCTCCAGCGCCATGCCCACACAGTGATCCACAAAACTGGTGCAGGCCAGGTAAGCCTGGACCGCATGTTTCCACTCATCATTCTCCATCATCCAACTGTGTCTCGGGGCTGCCCCACTGGCACAAAGCCTGATAGCATACTTGGAAATATCCTCCATATCGCCAGCCATCGTTGCGGGCAATTCCAGAGATTCCAATGGATAGAGATCAAACCATTTTTGTGGCACATATAGAGGCACGTGTGGCAGTGAAAAGCCAAGCGCCATAAAAAATGGCTTGTCCTGCTCCGACAGTTTCTTGAATTTTTGTGCCGCCCATTCCGCTGTCAGATAATCCTTGTCATCCGAATCCTTCTCATACCACGCCCCCCAATCCCACAGCTTCGACGAATTGGGTTTGTCGTAAGATAGTTTCACCTTTGGCCACGGCGCCCCGCGTCTGGCAGGACTATTTTCATCGAATGAAGCCTGATCCACTTTGCTCATCCGGCCGTGGAATATCTTGCCGCGTGTCGACAGATCATATCCGGATCGATGAAAATACTGGAACAAAGTCTCTACTTCCCGGGTCCGCTCCACCGAACGAAAATCCGGCCCGAGAAAATAAATCCCGGTCGTCGAGGGTAACAAACCCGTGAACATGCTGGCCCGCGACGGATTGCAAATTGGAGCCTGGCACTGGGCATTATTAAACTGCACCCCCCGACTTGCCAAAGCATCCAAAGCAGGAGTAATCGCCTGCGGATGTCCTCCATAAGATCCCGTCCAGTCGTTGAGGTCATCGATGGAGATGAACAAAACATTCGGTGGCCTGGCTTCAACAAAACCGGGTGGAACGACCAGGAAAACAACCCATACACTCAACACTTTTATCCAGAGATCAAAAAATTTCATCCCCACAGCTATATCACGCACTGCCTCCCATAGCCTCACAAATAACTGGCGGGATCACGCCACCCAAGAACAAAAAACCAGGAACTATGCCCTCTCTCTCTCCGCATCCTTCACCCGTTCCCGCTGCTGCTTCAGATCGCGCTCCATCAACACTTCGTAAATCGGCCGGTCACGCATCCCCTCAGCTACCATGTAAGCTGTCAAGCAGGCACCCAGTAAGGGCAACATCAATGAATAACTATTGGTCATCTCCAGAATCAAAATAATGGCGGTCAAAGGAGCTCTGACAACCGCCGTAAAAAATGCCGCCATTGCCACTACCGCAAACACCCCTGGCTGATCGATCGCCACCGGATAATATTTTTGTGCCAGCAAACCTAGCGCCAATCCAAGCAACGACCCCAAAACCAATACTGGAGCAAAAATGCCGCCAGGAGCTCCGCAGCCATAACTGACCATCGTCATAAAAAAACGAATCACAAAAAATACCAGAATACTGCCAATAGCCAGTTCCCCTGCCAAAGCCTGCATGGTGACCGTATGCCCACTGCCTAACAAATTCGGGAAAAACCAGCCCACTGAACCAACCATCACTCCAACAATCAACCCCACCAACCAGGCCGGCCAGGTTTTGGTGTGATCAAAACAACGCAAGCTGCCGACCAGGCCACGATTGAAAGCCACTCCCAACACACCTGCTACAACACCTACTACCAGAAAAACCGGGAATACAGCGAGGCTAGGGATATCAACCGCATCCACCCGCAGCACCGGCTCTTGTCCCAACAAAACTCGAGACACCGTGTCTGCCGCCACCGTTGCCAGCAAACCGGCAAAAAATACCACCGGAGTGAACGCCCGGCTGATCTCCTCCAGGACAAAAATCAATCCTGCCAGAGGAGCATTGAATGCCGCCGACAAACCCGCTCCGCCGCCAGCGGCGATCAGAATAAAGCGCTCGGCCTGGGTCATCCCCAGCACACGCCCCACCAATTTCCCCGCAGCGCCGCCCATCTGCACCATCGGCCCCTCCCGCCCCAGGGCTAAACCGCTTCCCATCGCCAACAAACCTCCGAAAAATTTTACTGCCAGAACCGACAGCCAATTCATCCGGCGCAAATGCAACAGCACCCCTTTCAACTGGGGAATCCCACTCCCGGCTGAAGCCGGTGACCAGGTGCGAACCATCCACACACTGGTTCCCGCCCCGAGGCTGACCATCAGAATCGGAATCCACATCTTTGTCACCCCTCCCCCGGACTGACTCTCAAGCAGACCCACACGCCATTCTCCCAGAAAATGCAGGGAATAACGGAAGGCCGCCGCAATCAATCCAGCGACCACACCCACCAAAAGGGCTCGTGGAAGCAAGCGCTTGCGCAAATTCCGTGCATTGCGTTCATCAGCGATCTCCTCCTGAATCTCCCGCTGGGTGATCTTGATCAGCGGTTGCTCCTGGAAAGTCGTCCGCTCCGCCTCTTGCGGACTATCATTTTTCTTATCCTCACTCATTCAAAGCCCTGCTGCTGCCTCTGCCATTTTGCGACAGGCAAAAAAGCGTCGCACCATCGGGCAAACAAAAATTCCCGCAAGACTTTTCCTGATTTTGCTTCATCAGAGATTTCAACCCCATGCCGCATTACCCAATACCCCTAAAATAGATTTCCAAACCAAGCCGAGGGACAGAATTGCCTCCGGCTCCGATTCTGTCATTTCCCCTACCCTCACGCCATAGCATTGCGTGTTACAATTTTAATAACCGTCCTTCAAGGAGCCATCCGCTGGTCCATTTTCTCCACCGGATGTTCCTCCGCCCTGCCGTGCACATGCACCGCCACCCACTCCGCCAACCGCTGCCCAAGCAAGCGACAGTTCGCCTGATCAGCTTCCGTCCTTGGCTCCCTGGCCACCACCGCGCCATAGTGAGCTGTGGTCATTTTAGCGGCATAGTCCGTCACCCCGAAAACCAGGAAGCCAAAATTCATCAGCACCGTCAGCAGAGACTGGCAGGCCAGTTCCATTCCCCCGCCCCAACCACCGGCCGTCGAAAAAGCACAGGCAAATTTCCCATCCACTTTCATCCATTGATCCGCCATCGTTTCATCCCAGAAGCGTTTCATTTTCCAAGATAAAATTCCCATATTGGTCGGACTGCCCACCGCCAGGCCTTCACACCAGACCACGTCATCCGGGCTCGCTTCATCTACCGATTTCACCCGCACTTCCGTATCCGCAATGCGCCGGGCCCCCTCCGCCACCAGCCTCGCCATTTTTTCCGTATTACCGGATGCCGAATCGAAAATCACCAGAATCTTATTCATAACACCGCATAAAGGTGCCATGCTCTATCGTCAAGCTTGATTGCCAATCCCTTGCTATGCTGAAGACCACCAGATTTTTATCCCTCCTCTGTTGTTTGCTTGCTTGCGTCAGCGGTGTCAACGCAATTACTGCAAGCGATCCCTACGAAAACTACCTCAGGACGAGCAAAGATTTCCAGCGGGTGAAACAGGACAAAAACTGGGCTCTGAAAGCCTGGCCCTCGTGGCTCTACATCCCGTGGTATTATCAATGGACCATCGGACACAACAAAGCAGGTGCTGATTTTTGTCGTAAATTTTCTTACAATGGGGCCTTTATCAATCGCGGTGACACCAAAAACCTTCCCTGGATCGAAGCCAATCAACTGCGCTTTTACATGGATCACACTGCCGGTAAAGGAATTCTGTATCTCTATAACAAAAAGCCACAAGACACAGCACGGTTAAAAAAGGAACTACCCGGCAAGGGCGTCCGCCTCGTCCCCTTGAACGAGACAAACACCAAAAAACTCGAGATCCATATCCGCCAAAATATTGAAGCTGTAATGCAATCCCCCCTGCGTTCCGCTTACGCCCTTGATGACGAAATTTCCACCGGCTCCTTTGTGCGCCCCTGCAACTGGCGCTTGATCGAAGACTTCGCCCCCTACCACACCTGGCTTGATGAAATTTACGGGCAAGGCAATGCGCCCGACTACAGGGAACAATGGATCACCTACAACGACGTCCGTAAAAAACTGCCCGAATGGTCTCTCGGTGAATTTGACTGCAGTCAATTGATGGACCAATGGACTTTCAACGACGCCTACTGGGCGAACTACCTTGGTCACCTGGTCGAATACGCCAACTCCATCGATCCCTCCACGCCCTGCGGTTTTGTTGGCGGTCAGGCCCCCAATGCCATGGGCGGCTACGACTACGCCCGCCTGATGCGCAAAGTCCAGTTCATCGAGGCTTACAACATCGGCGGCTCCCAGGCAGTCATCCGCTCTTTTAATCCACACAATGCCCTGCCCACCGTCACCACCCATTTTCATAAATCGGTCGCTGATACTATCTGGCAGTCCTGGTATTATACCGCTCAAGGCAATCGTGGGCACATTGGCTGGGTGCAGGATTGGTTCGACGGCAAATCCCCAAAAGCCTGGCACCACGCCGTCGCCCCTCACTATCGCGAGATCGGTAAAAAAATCGGCCCGCTCCAGGCCGGCAGCAAATGGCTGCACGACGGCGTGGCTATTTATTACAGCCACCCGTCCATTCAAATGAGCTGGATTCTCGACGCCGAAGCCCATGGCAGCAGTTGGCCTAACCGAAATGCAGATCATCGGATTGGCACCTCGCACCTGGTTCGCAAAGCCTGGGAGAACATGCTTCGTGACAGTGGTTTTCAGTTCACCCATCTGAGCTACATCGATCTGGTTCAAAATGACCAGGCACTGGATGAATTCAAGGTCCTGATTTTGCCGGCCACTTATTGCCTGTCCGATGCTGAATCCCGACGCATCCGTGCATTTGTCAAACAAGGCGGCACCGTGATTGCCGATTTTCTGCCCGGCGTTTTTGATCAACACGGCCGTGGAAGAGCCGACGGAGGTGCTCTGGATGATGTCTTTGCTGTCCAACACCAAAGCAGTTTGAAGGCCCCCGGTATATTCAGTGACCAGCTGTGGGTGGAAGCTGATCAAGAAGCAAACTTTTACTTCAAATCATACCAGGACTTACTGGACAAAAAAAACAACAACCTTCGACATCCTGCTGGATTCGCCCGGGCTGTGCGCAGCCTGCCGAGCGATAACAGCCATTCTTACGGCCAGGGCAAAGCCGTGTTGATGAATCTCTCGCCGCAATGGTATCACGCTCTCCGTGGGCAGGGAGCCAAAGCCGCAAGCTCCCGGTCCGTATTCATGAAACATCTGGACAAAGCCGGAATCAAATCCCCTGTCCGGCTCAGAAACAATTCGGAAGAAGTCTTCAGCCATGAAATCACCTACTGGCAAAAAGGCGACCGCACCCTGCTCTTTCTCATCATGAATCCAGAAGTCACCGGGAGCTCTGCTGGAGGCGGAAATTCCCAGGGATTAAAAACAAAAAAAATCACTGTCACTTTAGAATTCCAAAAAACCGTGAACCAAGTGCGCAACGAACGCAGTGGAAAAGCTCTGGGTGACGGTAAAACATTCACCGTTGACTGGATAACAAACGAGGCCGTCGTTTTGTCATTCAGTAGATAAAAGTTCATCATTCATCATTCCCAATGCCTTCCCCCAAAGCCCACTACCGTGCTTTCATCAGCTACTCGCATCGCGATGCGAAGTGGGCAAAATGGTTACACCGGTCTTTGGAGCACTACATGGTCCCCATTGATGCTTTTAGTGAAGGCGAAAAGTTGAATACCGATGGCTCGACAAAGAATCGCCGCCTGACACCGATCTTCCGCGACCGGGATGAACTGCCGGCATCCGGTTCACTGGGGGACACCATTCAGCAAGCGCTCGAGTCATCAGATAACCTGATCGTGCTCTGCTCACCGGATTCCGCCGCATCACAATACGTCAATGCCGAGATTGAGATTTTCCGCACTCTGCATCCGGGCAATGATAAAAAAATCTATGCCTTGATCATCGAGGGAGAACCCCCCGCCTGTTTTCCTCCGTCCTTGATCGCAGGTGGAGCCGAGCCCATTGCGGCCGATGCGAGGGAAGCCGGTGACGGCAAAGCTGACGCGAAGCTGAAACTGGTTGCCGGTATGCTGGGCGTGGGTTTTGACCGCTTGAAACGACGCGAAGCCAAACGCCAGCGCAACCGCTTGCTGCTAATGGTTGCCGTGGTATCGGCAGTAGCGGTGATGACATCGGTATTATCCTTGTGGGCCCTTAAATCGGAACAGGAAGCCAATGAAGCCCGGGATCTGGCCGAGCAGCGCCAACTGGAAGCGGAAGAAGCCCGGCGCAAGGCTCAGGATCTAGCTGCTTTCATAGGTCGGAAAATGCTTGAGACCATGGACAGACGAGGCAATTCCAGGACCTTATTCGAGGTGGTGGAAAGGATGGATGCTTATTACAAAGAGATCCCTGTAGCGAATTTGAGTCAGGAGGAAAAATCCTATTATATGGTGGCCATGATTCAAGGAGGAGAGCAAGCTCTGGCAGAATCTGATCTCGATGCGGCGGATGACTATTCCAAACGCTCCCTTGCATTGAGCAAACAAATGGATTTGAAGGAATCAGATCATTTTTTCAGCACGGCTACCCTATTGAGAGTTTCTTTTTTGATTAAAAAAAATGCCCCTGAAAAAGCCGGGGATATTATAGCACTTCTGGATGAGGCTATAAAAAAATCGAATGTAGGGAATCAATTTACCTTATTGATTCAGAAAGGCAGATTTTTGAAAAACGAAGGTGATTTTGAAAAGGCTCTCTCTTCTCATATCCAGGCTGATAAGTTAGCGGAAAACATTCTAGGCGAGGGAGATGTGGGAGTTAAAAGCATCATGTTGATTCGAGGGCTCTTGAATAAAAACTATTTCGATACTGGCCTTATTTATGAGAAATTAGGACGCAAAAAAAAGGCAACTACACATTATCTGCGTGCCATCAATGGAGCAAGAGAACAAGTGCGACGTAAACCTGGCAATACGGACGCCATGCATATTATTTTCATAGCCTCAGGGGCCTTGGGTCATTCATTATTGGCTGCCGGAAAAAATGGTGAGGCTATGATGGTTTTTCGTAAACGTGAAGAGATTACAAAAAAAATACTCGGCCTGAAACCTGGAAACCCTCTTTACCAACAAGCCCTCATTAGCACCAGAATTCTCGAAGCCAGATACAATCCAAAATTGGACACTAGGGGGAAAATCCAACTCTACGAGAAAGCCCTGGAGGATTTTAAAGCTATTCCAGAATCCGATGACGTGCTGTATGGAGTGGATAAGGAAAACCAAACAGAGATCTGTGAAAGGTGGATTGAAGAGCTGGAAAAATTGAAAGCCCGGCAACAGAAAGCACAGGAAGGGAGTTCAGGATAATGAAAACCAGCCAAGCCTACTACCGTGCTTTCATCAGCTACTCGCATCGCGATACTCTGGGCAGCACCTACATTTATTTAAGGCAAGGCCCAGTCTGTCAAATATTGGAGATTCTATTACGCGCAGTCGTTACTTGGTGCCGTGCTCACCGGGCAGAAACAATACGCCAGAGCGGAAACCCTGCTGCTGTCCAGCCATCAGGGATTGAACAATCTGAAGCTGAAGCTCGAAGCCAAGTGGCTGGACATTACCTGCCAACACTTGCTGACATTTTACCAGGACTGGGGCAAGCTCACAAAAGCCGCAGAATGGCAATCAAAGGCGGACGCAGCGGAAGGGACGAAGGAAAGCTCGAAGAACTTGAAAAAATGAGCTGTAAGTAGCATTATTCGGAGCAATCCATGACAAAAAAGAACACCCAAGTCGACGATTTGCTGAGGATGATCCAATCCCCCTCGACCAGCATACACGAGCTGCGGGACATTTGGGAATCCCGCTCTCTTGCGATCTGGCTGAACCACCCGGAACTGCACGCCGCCCTCACCCTTCGTTTGCAACATCGCAGCCACCCATTCTGGGTCTTTGAAGTCACCGACGAGGGCAAACAGTGTGAGAACTGTGACGATGAAATTTTTACTCGACTGACTCAAATCGCAGCACTCAGTCTGGCCCGCACCGGTGCTACCCAAAGCGCCATGGAAATGCTGAACAGCCTGTTGGAAAAAGATTCCCCGCAAGCTGAAACGTTCTGCCTACTCGGGCGTTTACAAAAAGATGAAGCACACAAATCCAAAGCCGGAGAAAAACGCAAACAACACCTGCAATCCGCTTTTTCTTATTATTCACGTGCGGTAAAACTTGAGCCCGACAACTATTACCCTCTCATCAATACCGCAACCGTCGCCTTTCTGCTTGGCAACAAAAACGAAGCCTCTGTCGTAGCCGGGCAGGTGACAGAGCTTTGTCAAAAACAAATCAGGGGAAACGACGACTATTGGCTGTTGGCCACCCTGGCGGAAGCTGAACTGCTGCTGGGAAATACTGACAAGGCAGGCGAACACTACCTCGCCGCAGCCGAAAAAGTTGGCCATGAATACTCCAGCCTGCAATCTATGCGCAGCCAGGCCCGGCAGATTCTGAATGCGCAGGGTCAGGACTCCTCTTCGCTCGATTCCGTCTTCTCAATGCCACGGGTTGTCGTTTTTTCGGGACATCGCATTGATGATGCTGATCGCCACGAGCAACGCTTCCCGCCTTCCGCCATTGCCGCCGTGTCGAAGAATATTTCCACCGCCGTCACAAACTGGACCCCCATGATTGCCTATGCTTCGGCCGCCCCGGGAGGAGACCTGCTCTTTTGTGAAGCGGTTTTAAAAAGCGGCAACGAGCTGCGCCTGGTGCTGCCCTTTGATTTGAAAAATTTCCGCGATTACATTTTGCAAAGCTCTGATACCGATTGGTTGGAACGCTTTGACTGGGTGGCCGCCAGAGCAACCAGTATCGTAACCGCCTCGTATGGAAAACATCATGAGCAGATCCAGGGATCTGCCATCTACGACTTTGTCAACCGACTCATCCTTGGCCTGGCTCGCTTCGAATCCCATTTTTTGGAAACCTCTTTGCAGACCATCGCCTTGTGGGACCAGGTCGACCTAACCATCACCGGGGGAACTGCCGACTGCATCGCCCTGTGGCAGAGTATTGGCCTGACTGTCGATACGATCATCGATCCCTCCGGGGCCACACCCCCGCAAGTCCATCAAAGCCCAAGCCTGGCTCAACTTGATCGATCAAGCTCGCAGAACAAACAAGAGCAACAGATCAAAGCCATCCTTTTTGCCGATATCGTTGGATACAGCAAATTGGAGGACTATGACCTGCCTTGTTATTACGACAACTTCCTGAAACATATTGCGGAAACTATCAACCGCTTTGACTTCGCCCCCTTGACCTCCAACTGCTGGGGAGACGCCTTCTATTTTGTCTTCGACAGTGTTCGGGAAGCCGGGCTTTTTGCCTTGGAGTTCCACCGGGCTATTGAACAACAGGAGTGGCTGCCACAAAGCACTGGAAAAAAACTCCACTTCCGGATCGCCTTGAATGCCGGACCGGTTTTCGAACTCCGCGACCCTGTCACCGGCACCCTCAACTTTACCGGCCAACACACCAATCGCGCCGCGCGGATCGAACCCATGGTCCAGGAGGGACAGATTTACGTCAGTGAATATTTTGCCGCCCTCGCTTCCGTCGAACAGATCGACGAGTTCGCCCTCGACTACGTCGGCTACAGACCCCTGCCTAAAAGTTACGGCAACAGCCGGGTGTTTATTTTGCGTGAACCCTAGCTCCCCCGGCAAATTCACTCTCCATTTCTATTTGCACCCTCCCCGAGTCCCGCACTACTGTCGCACCATGGATCGTAACAGTAATCTCTACAAAACGATCACCGGGTTTGCTGAAAACCCGGATCTTTATGGTTTTATGCAGTGGCTGCCGGCAAACTCCCTACTGCTTCTCAAACAGACGGTGTCCGACATGGACGGGCATGAGGGCAGTATCTGGATAATTGACAATAAAAACGAACAGCTGGTGACCTGTTACAATACGGAAGAACTTGCCAGACATGTCTGTCAGCCACTTTCCTCGGGCCTGGTATCCAAAGCATACAATGAAGAACGCCCGATACATCACAAGGGAATTCACCGTTATCGTGATGGCTCGGGCATGGTTGACGATAAACTTGAACAGAAAACCCAACACCAGATCAGTGTTCCTTTTTATGTTGCCGGAAAATTATGCGGTGCCCTGAGTGTTGTTCAACTCTCCAGTGACTTTCACAGTGAACCCCGCGAGGATGTTCCCTGGGGCTTCAGCGATGCATCCATTCCCCTCTTAGCAGCTACTGCCACCGTCATCGCTGAAAATATCGAGGCAGATAGAATCACACAACAGCCTGAAGAGGAAGACTAACCTTAGTATCAAGCTAAGGGCAAATGCTCATCCTTCACCGTGCGTTCCGCATAGGCCCGTCCGATCTCCAGCAGCTTCGGTACACTTGGCAGATCACTCAGTTCAAAAGGATGGGTACTGCCGGTTTCCTGCCGACAGTTTTCTATCTCATCTTCTGTGAACTGGTGCTGATAACGACAGTATAGAAAGCGCTCCAAGCCGCCTTCGGTCAACTCATCGAGTTCCCCGTCAATCGCCGCTCCACAAACGGTCTTACCCAACACCCGGCACATTTTATCCTGCTCCACCAATACCGAATCCATCAAACCTTTCAACGCCCGTAATCCCCCGCCCAGCACATTAACGTGACCAAGCTCACCGGGCGCATAAGTAATAGGAACCCTTCCAGTGCCGACCGAGCAGATGAAAAGCTTATCAATCCCGGTTGCCATGTTCATTTCGTAAGCCGGCAGGGTCGCTGCCAGATACATCGCCACCGCCGGATTATTATAAGGTGACACGGCCCCGTCAATGAACTCGAACTGCTGCTCCTTGCCATCGTCAGGTGAATGCAGTTTGACCAACTCCGTCGGGAAAAACGCTGGAGCCGCCGCGCTGGCCCGGATCAGCTGCCACAGGGGGATATCAAGATTGGTGGGTGCATTGTCATCAGGATTACGCCGATTGTAACGCGCTTCAGGATGGTTGGTAATCGGCCAGGTCGAACCCGTGGTTCCATTGCGCATCACCAGCATCAGACAGGTCCTTAGCTGCTCTGACCCTAAAGTCATCAGCTCTCCCGAAGCTTCACTGAAATTCTCTTTCAACAAACGGGTAAACGCTTCCGAACCGTAAAAGCTGCGCCACGATTGCCAGAAAGGTTTGCGCCGGAAAACGATGGGGCCCAGTTGCTCGTAACTCTCACGAACAGCCCTCACCGACATGCCTTTGGACAACATCGCCGCAATGATGGCTCCAGTGCTGTTGCCCCCAATGAAATCAAAATAGTCCGCCAGTACAAACCCTGGTTTTCCATCGGCATAACGCTCCCTAAGAATATTTTCAATGCGCTCCAGGATAGCAACGCTGAATATGCCACGGATACCTCCGCCGTCGAGTGAGAGAAGTCGATTCATGATTTGCCAATTACAAACGACAAGTAACATCAGGAGATCTCAGGACGCACAACTTTTTTCTACAAAAATGAATTGGCTTGATGGGCTGAATGGACTTTCTTAATCTTCTATTTTCTCCTTATGCCACACGTCAACCAACACTACCGGGCCTTCATCAGTTATTCTCATCGTGATGCAAAATGGGCGAAGTGGTTGCACAAAGCACTGGAGCAATATCATGTTCCTATTGATGCCTACCCCGCTGACAAAAAACTCAAAGCCGATGGAAGCAAGAGAAGCCGGCGTTTGACTCCTGTATTCCGGGACCGTGACGAACTGTCCGCTTCAGGTTCGCTGGCAGATACCATTCAGGAAGCACTCGAAGCATCCGAAAATTTAATCGTCCTCTGTTCTCCCAATTCCGCTGCCTCGCAGTATGTGAACGCAGAGATCGAAACCTTCCGAAACCTGTGCCCGGAAAATGAGGACAAAGTCTACGCCTTGGTCATCGATGGAGAACCTCCCAACTGCTTCCCACCAGCTTTAACTGCAGGAGGTGCCGAGCCCATTGCCGCCGATGCGCGAGAGAAGGGAGACGGCAAAGCGGATGCGAAACTTAAATTGATTGCGGGAATTTTAGGCGTGGGTTTTGACCGCTTGAAACAACGGGAAGCCAAACGGCAGCGCAACCGATTGCTGGTGATGGTTACCGTGGTATCCACAGTGGCCGTGATGACATCCGTCTTAGCCTTGTGGGCGCTGAAAGCTGAAAAGGAAGCGACCAAGCAGAGAGATCTGGCGCAAGAGCAGCGGGAACTGGCGGTGCAGGCGGCTGAAAAAGAAAAAGCAGCTAAAGTCGTGGCACAAGAACAACGGGAACTGGCGGTGCAGGCGGCCAAGGAAGAAAAGGCGGCTAAAGTCGTGGCGCAAGAACAACGGGAACTAGCGGTGCAGGCAGCCAAGGAAGAAAAAGCAGCTAAAGTGCTGGCAGAGAAACAACGGGAACTGGCAGAAAAATCAGCCAGGGAGGCAAAGGCTGTGCTGGGATTTTTTGATAGCAAAGTGCTGGCGGCCGCGCGCCCAAAGCACCAGGAGGGCGGGCTCGGCATTGACGCCACCATCCGTGCCGCCATCGACGCGGCAGAACCACAAATCGCAAAGAGCTTTCCCGACCAGCCACTGGTGGAGGCCACTATCCGGGCGGCCATGGGCACCAGCTATTGGTACCTTGGTGATGCAAAAACTGCGACCCCCCAGCTTGAGCGGGCATTGGAACTGAGAAAAAAAGAGCTTGGCCCCAAAGACCCTAAGACCCTCAAATCCATGCGCAACCTGGCCAATTCCTACCAACGCACTGGCCGCCGACAGGATGCACTGGATCTGCGTGAGGAAACTCTGGAATTGGAAAAGGAAGTATTGGGACTCAAGCATGAAGACACTCTCACCTCGGCAAGCAACTTGTCCGTGTCCTACCGGGGAGCAGGCCGTTTCCGCGAAGCGCTGGCCTTGGATGAGGAGACCTTGAAACTGAGAAAAGAGGTGCTGGGCCCGGAAAATCCTGACACGATTTCCTCAATGGGTAGCCTGGCATCTTCTTACGAACGTGTGGGACGTGGTGAAAAAACGCTGCTTTTACGCGTAGAGGTTCTGAAGCTATTCAAAAAAGTGCAGGGGGCCAAGCATCCCGACACACTCAACTCGATGCAGAACCTGGCTAATTCATACGAAGCGGCGGGAAAGTCGGAGGCTGCTCTGGCCTTGAACGAAAAAACCCTGGAATTAAGGAAGGAGGTGCAAGGCTCCAAACACCCCGATACGCTGCTCACCATGTACAGTCTAGGCAACTCATACTCATCCGCTAACCGGTGGAAGGAAGCGCTGGCTTTGTGGGAAGATGCGCTGGCCTCGATGCGGGAGGTCCTGGGTCCCGGGCATCGTGATTCGATACGGATGATGAACAACCTTGCCCAGGCCTATCGATTGAGCGAGCGGCTGACTGAAGCTGAAAAGTTATACCAGGAGTTAATCACCTTACAGGAGAAGACATCCCCCAAAGACTGGACCTTTTATTATAACCAGTCATCCTTCGGCGAAGTCCTTACCGATCTGAAAAAATACGCCGAAGCGGAACCCCTGTTATTGAGTGGTTACAAGGGCTTGGAAGTCACTGTGCCGAGCAATGAATCGGGACAGGCCCGGGTAAAGTTTGCCATCATACGCCTGGTTCAGCTCTACCAAGCCTGGGGCAAAGCTGACAAAGGCACTCCATGGCAGGAGATTCTGGACGCGATAGAGAAGCTCCAGTCCGAATCTGCAGGTAAAAAGAAGTGAAGCTGTCGCGGGAGATTAAATTGCAGGGCAATTAAGTCCCCACATACTCGGCATTAATCGATCCAAACTTCACGACCTCACCTTTTTTGGGAGTTTTCTCCATCTCATAAGCCGAGCTGCCGACAACCTTTTCCTTTTTGGTATCGTAAAGCATGACCGTATCCGACTTCTCAGTGGGAACTGCAACATAACGTGTCTTGGGAGCGGATTTCGACTTGGCATCGACTTTCTTTTGAACTTTGGCTGCTCTTGCGGCAGCGGCAGCTTGCTCGCGTTCGGTGGCTTTCCTTTTCTGATAAGAATAAACAATGACAGCCGTGGTCACACCCACGGCAACTCCGACGAGGGCGGATTCTGTCGAAGAAAGGCCAGCCGTTCGTGCAATGACACCCGAGCCCACGCCCGCCAGGCCGCCGGCAGCTACGGGATTGATAGTCTCACAACTGGAGAGGGACAAAGAAACGAAAAGAGTTATCGCAGCAATTTTTTTCGGGAGAGATTTCATGATGTTGTGAATCGGATCACAAATAGTGCATCATGTCAATACAAGGCAACAAATAACGACAAAGCATGCCCTGCTTAGCCCAACAAAGGCACCGTGCGTTTTTCCTTTGCGCTCAGGACTGCGGTATCTACGATCTGTTGTCCAATTCTGGATATTTCCACACTGAGAGGGCCTTCGATTTCGCAATTGTTTTCCAGACAGTGGATGAAATACTGCACCGGATTGACAAAGGGAGCATTCAAGTCAGGTACGTCCACTTCAAAGCCCTGCGGACATTCCCGCGTCTGCACCCGGATTATTTTTTCATACTCATAACAGCTCAGTGTCCCCTCCCTGCCCACCATCACAAAGCCACACTTCGGTTGGGGTTGAAGCGTCCACGGATCGGTAAAGGTTCCCCAACGGGTTTCAAAAGTAGAAAGGCCGCTGGCATATCGAGCCGTCGTTACGCTGTGCTCATCCACTTCCAGACCATCGGGCTCATCCATCATGCAGCTCACTTCAATCGGTTTTTTGCCACCAAGATGCCAAGTCCCCAAAGTAGTTCCGTAACCCATGTAGTCCATCAAGCTGCCTCCGCCTTCCGCTTTTTGGTAAAACCAGGAAGCCGCCTTTTCCTCGGCACTGGGTTCGCGTTCGTTTTTGTCAGCCCCATGGCGCAATGGCCCGCTGTTGCCTCCGTAGGTATGCACCTCCAGCACCTCTCCAATCACCCCTTCATCGATCAAGTCATGTGCCTTGACCTGTACCGGTGCCCATCGCAGCGGCCAGTTGATTGCCAAATGTTTCCCTTTTCCCTTCATGGCCTCGACCATGCGGTCAGCATCTGCCAGGGAAGCCGCAAAAGGTTTTTCCATCAAAATATGCACTCCATAGGGAGCAACCTTTTCGGTCCACTCCGCATGCCGGGCCGCCGCCGGGCAAAGGATCACCAGATCAGGCCTGGTTTTTTCCAGACACTCTTTGTAGTCGGTAAAAATCTGCTCTTCTCGCAGAGAAAAATTAGCCTTCGCCTCCTGCATCCGCTCCGGTTGCTCGTCGGAGATTCCCACGAGTTCCGCGCCCGGATGATCGTCTACCATGCGCAACAGATCCCCCATGTGAAAGTGATCAAAATTAATCCCTGCAATTTTCCAAGCCATAATGATAAACTGATTACCCAGAATGCCCCCTTTGCCAAAGTAAAACGATGTTCCAACATCGTTTCTTCACGGTTTCTCCAAAGAAGCCAAACGAAGTTGGAACTTCATTTTACCTTCTTGTCCACCCACTCCTAAATGAAACGAAAAGCCGTTTGAAGTTTTGCCTATGAAATGGGACAGTCGGAACATGAGCTTAGAAGACATCAAAATCATTCTGAAAACCGAAAAAGGTGACATTCACGCCACCATGTATGCCAGTGACGTACCCACCACGGTTGCCAACTTCCTTAACCTCGCCAGCCGGGGTTATTACGACGGCATCGTATTTCACCGTGTCATCCCGAATTTCATGATTCAGGGAGGCGACCCGACAGCCACCGGCACCAGCGGTCCCGGCTACAAATTTGAAGATGAATTCCAGCCCAACCGAGTTCACGACAAGCCCGGTATTTTTTCGATGGCCAACTCCGGCCCGAATACCAACGGTAGCCAGTTTTTCATCACTCACGGCCCGACTCCCCATCTCGACATGAAACATTCTGTATTCGGTGAAGTAACGGAAGGGCAAAACGTCGTTGACGAAATTGCCGGGGGCGATGCGATCAAGGAAATCGAGATCCTCGATTCCACGGACGCCCTTTTTGCCGACCAGGCAGACCGCATCAAGGACTGGAATGTGGTTCTTGGTTAAATAGTAGCATGGACATCCTGTCCATGGGTAGTCGGGCGGGGAGCAAATCCCCCCTTACTTCCCTGCTACTTTTTCTGGCAGCAACAGCACGCTGTTCAATTCATCGGCATGATGCCGATGCTACACCATGACTGAACCCCAACCAGGTGAATGGATTGCTCTCGGACTGGCTGAGTGCATTGAAGAAGGCCAGAGCAAATCCTTCAAGCTTCCCCCTGAACTGGGCGAACAGCCCATCGCCGTTTTTCATCACCAGGGCGAATGGTATGCTCTCGACGACTGTTGCACTCACGCCAATATCCCCATTGCCGACGGCCCGGTCAAAGACGGCTGCCTGATGTGTCCTTGGCACTACGCCGAATTCGATTTAAAAACCGGCGCCTGCCTTTCCGGCCCGGCAACAGAGGCCATCAGGTCTTATCCGCTTCGCTTAAATGAAAAGGGTATGATTGAGATCAAGCTGTGATATTGCGGATCTCTTGACTCCTTCCAACATGAAAAAGCTTTAAAAGCCCCCCTCTTCATAATGCCTGAAGCAATCTCCCCCCAAAGCTCCAACCCCACTCCCACAGAAGAAATCAAAAACCCCAATGTGAAAGAGCGGCTCTTGTCTTTGGATGCCTTCCGCGGAATCATTATGGTAACCCTGGTTTGCGGTGGTTTCGGATTGCGCAGCGCAGCGAGAGGCCATCTGAAAACCGACCCCGATTCCGGATTCTGGCAGCTGGTCAATTATCATTCCAGTCACACCCAATGGTCCGGATGCAGTGTATGGGACATAATCATGCCCTGTTTCATGTTCATGGTCGGCATGGGCATGGCCTACTCCAGCACCCGGCGAAGCCAGGAAGGTCAATCTTTTCGCGACCTTTTAAAACACGCCATCAAGCGTTCGCTCATCCTGATCGTATTGGGTTTCATCCTGGATGATTTGGCGAGAGGCTACATTTACGTCAGCCTGTCCAATGTGCTGATCCAGATGGGCTTGGGTTACACCTTCCTTTTTCTCATCAGCCTGCGCCCCTTCAAAAGCCAGGTCAAAATCGCCTGCGCGTTGTTGATCCTTACCTGGGCGGCCTTCGAACTGTATCCGGGCGCTGGAATTGATTTCGACTCCCCGGATCTAAGCGAAGAAAAACGAGCCTGGGCCACAGAGCATTTGAAGGGAATTCGCGGGCCCTGGCATGAAGGGGCTAATCTCAGCACCCCGATCAATAAATTTCTGGTGGACTGGGTGCCTGAAGGTGCATTCAAAAACGGGATCAAAGTCCATGTGAAATACGGGCCGCACTCCTATATCCAGTTTGTGACCGCCATCGTCACGATGCTCTTCGGCCTTTGGAGCGGATTGCTGATGAAATCAAAAAGAAGCAAAAAGGAGAAGCTGAAACTATTACTGATCTCCGGTTGTGCCTTGATGGCTGTTGGTGCTTTCCTGGATGTGACCGGCCTTTGCCCCATCATCAAAAAATTGTGGAGCCCGAGTTTCACTCTTTATGTCGGAGGAATTTCCGTGCTCATTCTGGCGAGCCTGTTCTGGGTCATAGACATCATGCGCTTCAAGTGGTGGGTTTACCCTTTTGCCTGCATGGGCATGAATTCGCTATTGATGTATTGTCTGGAAATGCTGCACTTCGGCAGCTACATCCGCCAGACATTAAAATTATATTTCAGCGGCAACTTGTTTTCCCTCTACGGCCTTATCGAAAGCCCGAACAGCGCCATCTCCTCCGCCACCATCATCGCCGCTGTGTTCCTGCTGATCTCGGTATGGCTCTACCGGCAGAAGATTTTTATAAAGATTTAGCCAAACTCTCAGCCTTTCTTCAATTCCTCGATCATCTTCTCAGCACTGACGAGTTTTTGAGTGGAAACATCGAGCCTCTGCGCCAGCAATTCTGCCAGGAAACGATACATCGCAGCATAGTAGGCGTTGCGCACTTCCGGCTCGAGCCCGTCGAGAAAAGCTTGCTCCACCCTGATACAATACACATGCGTCTCAGCCACAATGGTAGCCGTCCGCTGTCCCTCTTTTAACAAAGCGATCTCCCCCAGCAAATCCCCACTGCCGGAAGCGGCACCGACAACCGAACCATCCTTTTGAACCCTGACTTTCCCCTTCAGCAAAAACAATAGATCCCGCCCTTCTTCCCCCTCGGCAATCACCACGTCACCCGGCTCACAGTCGAGCATGGTAATGCTCGACAGCATTTCTTCGACAATCTCCGGAGCCAGTGTCTTAAAAAAAGGAATCTCGGCAACGGGCGCCGGCACGGAACCTGCTCGATAGTTAAGGGGGTATTCTTTCATTATTTCCGGGCTGTAGGTTTTTTATAACAAATGCAGCGCTTGATGCCTTCTGCACCCTGCGGGCGGCACTATCTACAGTCTGTCTCAACTTCGTTTGGGCTGCCCTACAACATTATGCGCTCAGCCTTAGGCGTTCTCACGCAAAATCTGCTGCAAGACATAAGGAAGAATTCCGCCGGCACGATAATAATCAATCTCTACCGGAGTATCGATGCGCACCTGCAATGGCAGCTCAAAAAATTCCCCGTCAGACTTGGTCACTTTCAATACACACTCGCTGAGCGGCTGGGTGTCATTACTGATCCCCAGAATGCTGAAGGTCGCATCGGACAAATCAGCCACCTTGTCGTAGTCCTCCTTGTTTTTGAAGTTCAAAGGCAAAACCCCCATGCCAACCAGATTCGAACGGTGAATGCGTTCAAAGCTCTTGGTCACCACCGCCCTAACTCCAAGTAAATTAGTGCCTTTGGCTGCCCAGTCACGGGACGATCCCATACCGTAGTCTTCTCCGCCGATCACCACCAAGGGTTTGCCTTCTTGTTTGTATTTCTCAGCGGCATCAAAAATGTCCATCTGCTCACCCTCACTCGAACCCTCGGCATAATATTGCGTCACTCCGCCTTCCGTACCAGCGCACATGAGGTTTTTGATACGCACATTGGCAAAAGTTCCACGAGTCATCACCCGGTCGTTACCACGACGGGATCCAAAAGAATTGAACAATGCTTGCTCCACTCCATTTTCACTCAAATAACGTCCTGCAGGGCCATCGGGTTTGATCGCTCCAGCTGGAGAAATATGATCCGTTGTGACCGAGTCTCCAAAAATACCCAATGGCCGTGCGTCTTTGATCTCGACGATATCCGCAGGCTCCATAGTGAAGTTTGTGAAAAAAGGAGGGTCCTGCACATAAGTCGAATCTTTATTCCAAGTGTAAACGCTGCCCGTCGATGCCGGGATCTCATTCCACTTAGGATTGAGTGCTTCAAAATCGGTGTACATCTGGCGAAATGCCTCCGGTGACAAAGATTTGGCAATCGCATCTTTCACCTCTTCCAAAGAAGGCCAGATGTCTTTGAGGAACACATCGTTGCCATCCGTATCCTGCCCCAATGGCTGGGTCGTCAGATCAATATCAACCGTGCCAGCGATCGCATAAGCCACCACCAGCGGCGGGCTCATGAGAAAGTTCGAACGAATATTCTGATGAATGCGCGCTTCAAAATTCCGGTTACCGGACAACACGGAAGCCACCACCAACTCTTCACTTTGAATCACATCTTCAATACCCGGATCAAGTGGGCCTGAGTTGCCGATGCATGTGGTGCAACCATAACCCACGGTTTCAAATCCAAGCTGATCTAGCTCTTTTTGTAGATCGGTTTTGGTGAGGTAATCCGTCACCACCCGCGATCCAGGCCCGAGTGAAGTTTTCACCGCAGGATTGATCGTCAGGCCTTTGGCATTGGCTTTCTGAGCAAGCAATCCAGCCGCCAACATCACACTGGGGTTTGAAGTGTTGGTGCATGAAGTAATCGCCGCGATCACCACCGAGCCATCCTTGATAGTATCTTTCACCCCCCCCTTGCTATCCACCGTAACTTCATTGTCTGCGATATTTTTTTCTTTTTCAAAACCTCCGTCGTTTTTGGAAATCCCCATCAACTCGGTGAAACGGTCAGCGAGGTCAGGCAGCTCGATGCGATCCTGCGGACGTTTTGGTCCGGACACCGCCGGCACCACATCAGCCAGTTCCAACTCAAGGTGATCGGTGTAATCAATATCTCCTTTTTCAGGAATGCCCCACAAATTCTGTGCTTTGTAATAAGCCTCGAAAGTTGCCACCGCTTCTTCCGAACGACCGGTGCCAGTCAGGTAAGCGGACGACTCTTCATCAATCGGAAAAAATCCCATCGTTGCTCCATACTCAGGAGCCATGTTGGCAACCGTCGCCCGGTCCGGCAGTGGCAGGGCACGTGCACCTTTACCGAAAAATTCCACGAACTTGCCAACCACGCCATGCTCACGCAGCATCTGGGTCACGTGCAGGGCCAGATCGGTCGCGGTCACTCCCTCACGTAAGGATCCGGTCATGTGAACGCCCACCACTTCTGGAACCAGAAAAGTCACCGGCTGACCGAGCATACCTGCTTCCGCTTCGATGCCGCCCACTCCCCAGGCCACCACTCCGAGGCCATTGATCATCGTCGTATGGGAATCGGTTCCCACCAGTGTATCCGGATAATACATGCCGTCTTTTGACAGCACCCCCGAAGCCAGGTATTCGAGATTCACCTGATGCACAATGCCAATCCCCGGAGGCACCACCGAAAAAGTATCAAAGGCTTGCTGCCCCCATTTCAAAAATTCGTAACGCTCACGGTTACGAGTGAATTCCAAATCGAGATTTTTCTCCAGAGCATCCTGAGTGCCCGCAAAGTCCACCTGCACCGAGTGATCGACCACCAAATCAACCGGAACCAAAGGCTCGATCATGCCAGCATCCTTGCCCATGCGATCCACGGCGGAACGCATCGCAGCGAGATCCACCAACAGCGGCACTCCGGTAAAATCCTGAAGCACGATGCGGGCAACGGTGAAGGGAATTTCGAACTCACCGGGATTGGCTGCATTGTAGTTCGCCAGATTACGCACATCCGCTTCAGTAACCTTTTTACCGTCAAAATTACGCAGCAAAGACTCCAAAACAATGCGGATACTCACTGGAAGACGCGACAACTGGTCAAAACCCTGCTCTTGCAGTGCTGGTAATGACTGGAATTGGCCCTCACTGCCATTTCCTGTAGTGAAGGTGCGAACGATATCAAACGGCTTGCTCATGGTTTTATTTGGCTGGTAATAGTTGAAACGACCGGGCCGCGCAGTTTCACACTGCCGCGGCCCGGTTGATGAAATTAAATTCACTCAGGCGAGTTCACCGAGTTTTGCTTTGATCGCATCGAAATCCGGCAACTGGCCGGGATTGTCACTGCTCTCTGCGTATTGGATCACACCTTCACGGTCGATGATGAAAGCCGAACGCTTTGGCACACCTCCCATGGTCAAATTTTTGTCAGGTAAAAACGCCTCGTAAGCCACCCCGTAAGCCTGGGTCACTTCGTGCTCGTAATCGCTGAGCATTTTCAAACCAAAGCCTTCTTTTTCCGCCCAGGCTTGTTGGGCAAAAGGATTATCACCACTGATGCCAATCACTTGAGCGTTCAAGCCGTCGTATTCATCCATATTAGCCGAAACCAAACAGAATTCCTCGGTGCAAACACCGGTGAATGCCATGGGCACAAACAACAGCACCAGGCTCGATTCACCAGTATTTTCACTGAGAGTGAAGAGCTCGGGCCCATTTTCGCCAAGGGTCGTGAGAGTGAAATCCGGTGCTTTGTCGCCTACAGAGAGTGCCATGATGAAATTTTATCTTAAATCTGTTATTTCAGGAAATTTCTCCCGAAGAACGGCCAATATAGAGGGCCGCGGCAAGCGGTCAATGCCAAAACCCATGGGCAAAAGGTGATTTTCCACCCATTCCAACCCATTGCCCCGCCCTTCACCCCCTTCTCCTCAACGAAAACTTTTTTTACCTGCTATCGTCGTGTATCCATTTCCTTACTGTGAATCTATGCCCTGGAGAAAAACCACCACCTGGCTGCTGATCCTGACCTTAATCAGTCTATTGATCATGCCCCATGCACTGGAACCTCTTCCTCCCGCGATCAATGAAGGCCGGGGGAATGCCGCCCACTTCCCGGCTTTTTTCCTCCTGGCCATACTGTTCTTCTCCCTCTTTTCCCCGCAGCGCCCTATGGGCTTGCGAATCATCTCTACTGCTGTGATAGGCATCGCTCTGGCCCTCGGCACCGAGCTGATACAGAGCTTCACCCCCGGGCGAACGGCCTCACTGCACGATCTGATGGCCGATTTTTTTGGCATCACCTCGGCCTTGGCAGGCTTGTGGCTCTGGCTAAATTCCCGAATGACTGAGTCCCCCTGGAAAAAGTCCCTCCACCTGCTCATCAGCTTCGCAATCGCGACCATCCTGGCCTGGCCCTACTTCCAGCAGCTAAATGCCCATTTTTCCTGCCAAAAACAATTCCCCGTCCTGAGCGATTTCCGCAGCCCTCAATTCGCCCTGTTGTGGAAAGTCCAGAACGGCAGCACAGCGACCTTGTCCCAATTAATCGCCCCCCCCACACTCACAGTCACTTTGCCTGAAAAAAACACCTTCACCGGCATCAACTACCTGCCCGGCCCACAAGATTGGAGCCCTTACCGGCAGCTAAAACTGACCCTGCACAACCCCGGCCCGCCTTTCCAACTCGGCATCCGCATCGACGATGACGGCGACTGCAGTCAGCTCAATTCTCGCTTCAATGATGAACGCCTGCTCAAGTCCGGTGAAAACCACTTCAGCTTCGAACTGGAAGACATTCGTCAGTCCCCGCAAGACCGCGAGCTGGATTTAACGACCATTCGCCGCCTGTTGCTATTCACCCAGCAGAACTCCCAAACGCAAAAGTTCTCCATCGTGCGCATGTGGCTGGAATGATGAATAACGGTACCCTTCGCAACATCCCAACAGGATGATATAAATGTAAGACGGCTTGCCAATCCTTCCATCCCAGAGCATTCCCCTCCTTCTAATTACCCCACCTGAACATCCTGTTCATCCATGCCTGATTCCTATCATCCTCAAAGCGTCAGCAAGGCCCTCACCTGGGGCAGTAGTTCGTCCATCATGCGATTCCGTCCCGCCCGCATCAGGATCTCACCGACCAGGCCCACATCCCCGAAACTACGAATGGGCCACAGGTCCGAGGTCTGCGCCCGACCTGGAATCGCCCGCTTCAAGCTCCAATACGCCTCGCCCTGCCCGTCATCCGAACGAATGATGTCAAACCGTCCGCCATGCTCCCCCGCTGACAAATTCACCCGCACAATCGGAGGTGTCTTACAATCAGTAGCTTCAGGATCCACGTCCTCTTCCAGAGAAATTTGGAACACCTCGTTTCGTCCGCTGCTGCGCTCAAAAGTGTAAACATCCCCACTGCTCTGGCCCGGCCTCAACTCCATGTTCAACCGGTTGGCCAGCCAAGCCGTCAACCAGACCGCCGTCATCCGGTGACCGCTTGAATAACATATTTCTGCCTTGGATAAGGCGTCAACCTCCCCAAGAGCCGCGGGTTCATCAAAACAAAGCGCCACCGCCTCCCGCAACTGATTACTCTGGGTAAAAGCCAGATCGTGCACGATATACTCCGCCCCGTCACTCTGCGCAGCCATCGACAGCCGCAGAAACTGCGCCGCAGGATCCGCCCATTGCCTACTATCCACGATCAAACGGCCAATCCGACTGTAGAGACGCTCCTCGAACACCTCTGACAACTCCCCCTGCCACCAGAAAATCAGCGGCAGGTCTGCATCCAGATGGGCGAATACAATGTTCCGCACCATGTCGGCTGAACTGCCACACAACAAAAACGAAACCTGCTCCGAACACACTGCTTTTTCACCCCCGCTGCCAATGTTGCAATGAGCCTGCACCCACGAGTGGACGGCTCTCTCTCCCCCGGGCTGCGAAACAATGAGCAAGGCCCGACAGGCGTGTTCTCTTGTCAGTTCCTGAATCAGTTCAGTATTCCGAGCCACACGATCAACACTCTCACTGTAAATCGCCAAATTCATCAAAGAGGCTCGCGCGATCCCCGTGTCCGATGCAAAAAATTCACGCAGCTCACTGTCGATCCGCTTCACAGGGACCTCTTTCCCGAGTGATTCGGTATCAATCTTTGCCAGACAGTCAGCCTCTTTTTTCATGGTTCCTCTTTGGCCGGTTCCGATTTAAAATTCTACTTACAAACGACGCCAGCGGTGTCCATCTCGATGCAACAACTCGTCAGCCTCCTGGGGCCCCCACGATCCTGCAGGGTATTCCGCCATCTTCGGTGGCGCTTCGGATTTGTGCCAGGCGTCCTCTATCGCATCGACAAATTTCCAGGCGTTCTCCACTTCATCCCGCCGCGCAAACAAAGTCGCATCACCTGCCATCGCATCGAGCAACAGGCGCTCGTATGCTTCCGGACTGCCTTTGCCAAATGAGGTCGCGTATTGAAAATCCATTTTCACCGACTCCATTCGCAAAGCAGGACCCGGTAATTTGGACTGCATACGCAGGGAAATTCCCTCGTTGGGTTGAATCCGAATCACCAGCACATTCTCGGAATCCGATTCCGGAACGGTGTTAAACAAAACCGCCGGCGGCTGTTTGAAGTGAATAGAAATTTCAGTCGCTTTTTTTGGCAACTGCTTTCCCATGCGTACATAAAACGGCACCCCTTCCCATCGCCAGTTGTCGATGCGAATCTTCAAAGCCACATAACTTTCCGTCATTGATCCGGGATTTACACGATCTTCCCGTCGATAGGCCACTGCCTCATCTCCATCCACGACTCCTGCTGTGTATTGGGCGCGCACCACATTTCCCCCGACTTCTTCCGCCCCATTCATCGGACGCAAAGAACGCAACACTTTCACCTTTTCATCACGAACTCCATCCGCGCTGAGATCTGTCGGCGGCTCCATCGCTATCAGGCTTAGCAATTGGAGCAAATGATTCTGAACCATATCGCGCAGGGCTCCGGCAGTGTCGTAATAAGCGCCGCGTCCACCTTCCATGCCAAGGTTTTCAGCACAGGTGATCTGCACCTGTTCAATATGTTGGTTGCTCCACAAAGGTTCGAAAATCGCATTAGCAAAACGCAGCACCATGATATTCTGTGCCGTTTCCTTACCCAGATAATGATCGATACGATAAGTTTCGCTTTCCTGAAAAGTATTGTTCACCACCCGGTTGAGATGCTGGGCTGTTTTTAAATCCGTGCCAAAAGGTTTTTCCACTACTGCTCGCGCCCAGGCATCCACTCCTGCGCCGGGCCCCGGGCGATTCAATCCCGCATCATGCAAATGCAGCAAAATATCATCAAAAAACCCAGGCGCCGAAGCAACATAAAACAGACGATTACCAATGCCTCTCCCTTGTTTCTCGATCTCTTCGAGCCGTTCCTTCAGCCCTTCATAACCCTCCAGATCCTGGAACTCACTCTGATGGTAAAACACATTCTCAGAGAAGTTCTGCCATAATTGCTCGTTGAAAGTAGTGGGAGAAATTTCCCGGATCACTTCCTCAAGCCCGTCGCGGAACTCCTCGTCAGTTTTTTCCCGACGGGCAAAACCGATCACCTTTAAGCCCGGAGGCAGGTTGCCGACCGCCGCCAGATTATAAAGCGCCGGAATGAGTTTGCGGTGTGTGAGATCGCCCGTGGCTCCAAATATTACCACAGTGCAACTTTCCGGACGGTGCCGGATATGAAGATCTTCTTCTAAAAAAGGATTGGTATCCATAAAATCAAGGCAAAGGAAATCCTTTGTTCAGATCCATCACCTGCAGACGGATCTCCTCCAACTTCGCGGGATCCTCACGATGCGACAGAGCTTCGTGAATCAGATCAGCAACCATCTCCATCTCTCCCTCTTTCATTCCGCGAGTGGTCACCGCTGGAGTGCCTATACGAATACCGCCACCCTTGAAAGGTGATTCGGTATCAAAAGGAATTGAGTTCTTGTTCACCGTGATACCGGCGTGATCCAAGGTTTCCTGGGCAATCTTGCCATTCAACCCTGCGTCGCGCAGATCGACGAGGAACACATGATTGTCCGATCCACCCGATACGATTCGGTAGCCATTGCTTTCCATCTTCGCTGCCAGAGCCGCGGTGTTTTTCACAATCTGCGCCACGTAATCCTTAAACGAAGGCTGCAGGGCTTCGAGCAAACAAACTGCCTTGGCAGCAATCACATGCATCAAGGGGCCTCCCTGGGTTCCTGGAAACACCATCGAATCGATTTTTTTGGCGAGGCCAGCATCGTTCGTCATGATCAGACCGCCACGTGGTCCACGCAGACTTTTATGCGTCGTGGTGGTGACAAAATGCGCGTGCTCCATCGGTGAAGGGTGTGCACCGCCTGCCACGAGTCCGGCAATGTGGGCCATGTCGACAAACAAATACGCGTCCACCGAATCGGCGATTTCACGCATGCGCTGCCAGTCGATCACCCGTGAATAGGCCGAAGCACCTGCTGTGATCATATCCGGCTTGAACTCCTTGGCCGCCTTGGCAAGCTCATCGTAGTCAACCCTCTCGGTATCTTTCGAAACGCCGTAGTGCTGGACTTCGTAAAACTTGCCGGAGAAATTCGCCGGATGACCATGGGTCAAATGCCCGCCATGCGACAACTCCATGGTCAGGATTTTATCACCGGGGTTCAATACCGAATAATAAACCGCTGCATTCGCCTGCGAACCACTGTGCGGCTGTACATTCACAAAACCCGCACCAAACAATTTCTTGGCACGCTCGATAGCCAGGGTTTCGATCACGTCAACATTCTCACAACCTCCATACCAGCGTTTGCCCGGATAACCCTCGGCGTATTTGTTGGTCAGCACGGAACCCTGTGCCTCCATCACTGCCTTGCTGGTGAAATTTTCCGAAGCGATCAGCTCAATGTTGTTCTGCTGGCGCACCGCTTCATCCGCAATCGCAGCCGCTACCGCCGGATCCACCGAAGCAATATCTTTACCAGAATTTCCACAGCCGGATGCTTCCAATTTATCCACCCGACGCTCGTGCCGGCCACCCGCTTCAAACAGCGTGGCCAAAAAGATGTCCGCAATGTCTCCAGCCAATTCACTGTCAACCCGGGCACCGCTCAGACACAGCACATTCGAGTTGTTGTGGATACGAGTGGTCTCAGCCGTCTCAACATCATCCGCAATCGCCGCACGAACATCCGGGTGTTTGTTCGCCGCAATACTCATACCAATGCCGCTGGTGCAGCAGAGAATGCCAAATTTGTGCTTCCCCGCCGCCACGTCACAGGCAACCTGATGCGCAAAATCCGGGTAATCCACCGACTCACTGGAGTTCGTTCCGATATCCTCCACTTGGTGACCTGTAGCTCGCAAATGACTCACCACCGCTTCTTTCAGATCATAGCCACCGTGATCAGCTCCAATAATAACGCTAGCCGTGTTGTTTGGATCATTCACTGATGGAGCGGGGGCATCGCTGGTATCTGTTGCTGTTGTCATGCTGTGGTATTCAATCGTTTCTTGATCTATCCTTTAGAGGCGTCCTCTTGATTCGCTGTATTTTTCACAAAGTCAAGCAAAGCGGGCATCGCTTCCTGAATGAGATTTCGAGTTTGTGTGTATTCCGGTTTTCCCATTCCGATCGGATCCGGCACATCGATTTCCGGAGACTCCATATCGACCCCGGAAACAAATTCCCGCAGCACAAAAAGTTTTTCCGCACTTGCCGGGTAGTACGAAAGAATCGCATCGCGGTGCCCACGTGTCATGCCCACTATATAGTCCACCCGCTCCACGATCTCCGGTGTCAGCATTTGACTGCGTTGGGCCGTGATATCAATCCCCTGTTCCCGCAGCACCTCCACCGAATGATCGCTCGGAGCCTGCCCGTCAAAAACACTGATCCCCGCCGATGACACCACAAGCCCAGGATAATCTGCAGCTAGTTCACAAAAAAGCCCTTCAGCCATCGGACTACGGCAAATATTTCCAGTGCAGACAAAAAGAACCTCTTTCATAATGAATCCTCAACCCCAAAACAGTGAATTTGGTAGTCCGGATAACTTTCCAGATCTCCTGACCACCTCGTAAACCCTTCAGCGACAATGGAGCGCGACATTGCCAAATGTCAAAAAGGATTGACCCCGTAAGCGACTATTTTCCCTTGTTTTATCAAAGCTTCACCCTGTTTCACAATAAGATCACGGCCCTGGCGCAAAAAAGCCACTTGCGTAGTCCTTCAAGCTGCTTATGCTCGCAGACGCTCAACGCGTCATACGACCAGAATGAACCTGGCAGAATTATTATCGCCCAAGCGGGTGATCGCAAACATGAAGGCCGCCGAACATTGGCCTGCGATCGAAGAACTGGTAGACCATCTCATCAGCAATGATGATTTGCCGTCGTCTCAACGTACCATCGCGTTGGAAGCTTTCCGTGACCGTGAAGACCAATGCAGCACCGGTATTGGAGCAGGCATTGCGATCCCCCATGCTTTTCTCGATGATATTGATGATGTTATCGCCGTTTTTGGAAGATCAAATGAAGGTATTGATTTCTGCGCTCTGGACAACGCACCCGTTCACTACGTGGTGCTTTTTATTGTGCCGCGCAGCCAGTACACCCTTCATCTGAAGACCCTGGCGGCAATCGCAAAAAAACTCAATAACGGCGATGTGCGTAAACATCTCGCTGCAGCCAGAGGCGCCCACGACATCATCAAAGTTCTTGCCGAACCCGCTCCGGCCCGCGTGTGAACTTTACGACAGTCTGCTGCCCCGGTCATCCGGGTTCACGCAGCACCATTTTAATCATTTCTTCTTTTTCCGGAACACCTACAGCCTAAACCGCTACCGCCTTCTTCCCATGACCTATCCCAAGCAAATCGAAACACTGTTGCGCTCTGCCTTGCAACAGACCAGCATCTCCGCCGAGCTACCGGAAAACCTCGATGTCCAGGTGGGGCCCGCTACCGATTCCCGCTTTGGTGACTACCAAAGTAACGTCGCCATGGTGCTGGCCAAACGACTGAAGACCAATCCCAGGGCACTGGCTGAGGAAATTTCCAAACACTTCAACCCCGGGGAGCTTTGTGAGCCTGCACAAATCGCCGGCCCTGGTTTTATCAATTTCCGTATCACCGCTTCGTCGCTGGAGGCGGGATTGATCGCACAGATCAATGACTCGGAACGCCTGAGCCTTCCGAAGCTGAGCTCTGAAGATTGTAAAAAAATCGTTATCGATTTTTCTGCCCCTAACATCGCCAAACCGATGCACGTCGGACACATCCGCAGCACCATCATCGGTGATTGCCTGGCGCGTGTTTCGCGAGCACTGGGCCACAACGTCATTACCGACAATCACATCGGCGACTGGGGCACCCAGTTCGGCATGATCATTTATGGCTGGAAAAATTTCCTCGACCAGGCCGCACTCAACAAAAACCCCATTGAGGCCCTGCTCGAAATTTACAAAAAAGTCAACGATGCCAGCAAAGATGACGATGCCATTCGCCAGGCCTGCCGGGACGAGTTGGTAAAACTTCAACAGGGCGATGCGGAAAACCTCTCCATCTGGAATCAATGTGTAGCGCTTTCGCGTAACAGCCTGGAAAAAATCTACGCCCTGCTCGATGTGAAATTTGACCACTGGTTGGGTGAGTCTTTTTACAACGACCGTCTCGCTCCACTGGTAAAAAAACTAAAAGAAGACGGACTGGCAGAAGAATCGGATGGAGCCCTGTGTATCTTTTTTCCCGACGACCCCAACCTGGCCGAACGCGCTCCCTGTATGATCCAAAAACGGGATGGGGGGTTCAACTACGCCACCACCGACATCGCCACCATCGAATACCGGTCAGAGGAATTTTGCGCCGACGAAATCTGGTATGTGGTCGGGGCCGAGCAAAAATTGCACTTTGACCAAATTTTTGCCGTCGCAAAAAAATGTGACCTCGACACCTCACTGGACTTCATCCCCTTTGGCTCCATTATGGGTAAAGACGGCAAACGTTTCAAAACCCGTTCGGGTGATACCGTCAGCCTCACCGACGTGCTCGACGAAGCCGTCGAACGCGCCGGCAAAATCATCGCCGAAAAGAACCCGGATTTATCTGCTTCAGAAATGGAAGAAATTTCCAGGATCATCGGTATCGGTTCGGTCAAATATGCCGAACTGTCGCAAAATCGCCTGACCAATTACATTTTCGACTGGGACAACATGCTCTCCCTGAAAGGCAATACCGCGCCTTATCTGATCAACGCCTACGTGCGCACCCGGGCCATTTTTAGAAAACTGGGTCATGAATTCCAGGGTGTTGATTCCATACAGCTGACCGAAACGGCAGAAAAATCACTGGCTTTAAAACTTGCCCAATACGCCGAAGCCGTTCCCACTGTACTCACCGACTTCCGCCCCAACCTGTTGGCCAATTATCTCTACGAGCTCGCCAACACCTTCCACTCCTTCTACGAACATTGCCCCGTATTACGCTCGGAAGGTGACGTTCGCACAACCCGTCTCGCCCTCTGTGACACCACCAGCAAAGTCCTCAAAAAAGGACTCGGGCTACTCGGCATCGAAACCACCGATCGCATGTGAGCACCTTTAGATTATAACTCCTTGATCCGTAAGCTTCGAAAGCGGTAAACGGCGCATTTTCTACCCTCGGCGAATTTCAGAGCCTTCAAAATAAATGCGAATGCGATAAACCGTATTGGGGCGAAAACCTATTTCACCAGTCTTCAGATTTACCCGGTCAGGCACCCGGTTGAGCTGCTTGTCGATCACCGCGTGAAAACCACGCTCGGAGAAAACATCAATCAACATCATCAAGGCCTTTGCCTCCGAAAGCAGCTCGTCTTCACTATTTACGATCGCACGACCAGAGATGGCGTGACGCTCAATGATAGGCATGAAACGGGTTTCTATCAAATCGATGACCCGGTCAAACAGTGCACCGTGATCGTGGGAATAACCATCGAGCCGTCTCACTAATTCCTGCCTTGCACGAATCACAATTTCACTCGCCAGCGGCAAGCCCCTTACTTTCGCAAAAGTACGCGGATCTAATTCCAAGGAACTTTGATACTGCAGTTCCTTGAGAATATTCTGCTCCACTTCAGTAAAATCGCCCTGTGCATTGACCAAATGATAAAAGAAAATCTCTTTAAGCGATTGCAAGGCATCCCAAGTGCTTTCTTTGAATACCCGATAACGGTGCTGAGCTTTGAGTGGGTCGAGATCAGTGACACGTAATTCCTTCTTTTCGCCTACGCCAGTTGCTTCAACCTCGGCATTGTAGCGCTCAATCTCTCGGCCACGACGCAATTGACGGTCAACACTGCTCTTTTCATCCACAAAGAGCACCATGACATGAACAGTGGGGCGACGAAAATTTATCGCCAACGCCGTGTCTTCATATTCGCGGTGCAGTTGATTGATTTTATCAACCAACAGCTTCATGCATTCAACCTGCACATCCGTTCGTGGAAAACCATCCAGCACTGCCCCATCGCGGAACTCAGGTTCAATCAGCTTGCGAAACAAAATTGCAACCACTTCCTGATCGCCCACCATGTTGCCCCCATCCTTGAGCTGCTTCATTTCCGGAGTATCCAGCAAATCACTTATCACAATCGGCGGGCAGGTCAATCCGCGGGCTTTGATGATGAAGCCAGTGTTCGTACCTTTACCTGAACCCGGGGCACCTCCAAGTAAAATGATCTCCTTTGGAAAACATAGATTTTCACGCCCAAGCTCGGCCTCCAGCTCTGCCCATGCTGCATTAAAAATCAGCGCGGCGTCTTTGATCTCAAGTTCGACACTTTTCCCCGTTGCCTCTGGCTTCGGATCTGGTTCGGTATTTGGTGGAGAAGAATCGGACATGTTATTTCTAACTCAGGCTTAGTCTGTTTTTAAAAATGGGGCAAGTTGCAGTCTTCCTCTACAAATGAATAATTACAACGAGGGATTTGATGCCACTGCGAGATCAGAATAATCACGTGGGTGGGGCGTCGCTGTCCCAAGCTAAAACAATTTAGTAATTGTGATTCTCAAATTTGATCCTTTTTTTATGGGAATAGTTGCTCACTTGAGTTTACGACCTTCCATAGGAGCTTGCCAGCATTTGTGCCACTCAATTGGCTGAAGGCCTTGGAAGAAAGCCCACCACCGCTTTTAACTCCATTTGGAAATAGAGCAGCGAGAGCAAATTCCTAGCAGCATTAAGCAATTTCTGAGTAGTTGAAATGATTGACTCAATGTGTGGATCATTTTAGTCTCGCGCATGGTCAAACTCGATACCATCGTATCCAGAGACCCTCCAATAACGACAATTAAGATTGATCGCTTCAGATTCCTGCAACCGCTGAGATACTAAAAAATAATCTTAATAACGGAAGTAGCCATAAAGGTGACAAAAAAGATTTTCACAAACCATTCCGCCATGAAAGAAACATCTCACAAGCATCGCTCCATCGCCCCTTTTCTGACCCGCCGCTCCTTTGTTCATCACACTTTCGCAGGAGCTGCCGGCCTTTCCATCGGGCAGGCCTTCGGTCAGAAAAATCTGCCCAAGCGAGGATTGAACAAAAGACAAGACGACACCTCTGACAGCACCATCGCATTATTGCGTGAAGGTTATCTATTTATTCCAAATCGCTGCAAGGCACTGAATTCAGACATTTTTGAAACCAAGCTGATGTCAAAAAAGGTGATCTGTATCAATGGTCACAAAGCAGCAAAATTATTTTATAACAATGATCTTTTTGAGCGTAAAGATGCGGCACCAGAAAATGTTCAAAAATCCTTAACCGGTAAAAATGGAGTTCAATCCCTCGACGGTGCTGTTCATCGAAACCGCAAGGCGATGTACTTATCCCTGATGGGACCAGGCAAACTTACTGAGTTTGATAAGATCCTCAAAACCCAGTTGAACAACGCCGCCAAGCAGTGGACAAAAGAGAAAAAAATCACCCTTTTTGATGAAGCCCAGGAAATTTTTTGCAAAGCCGCCTGTGAGTGGTCAGGGGTTCCCCTGAAAGACTCCGAAGTAGAAAAACGTGCCAGCGATATGAGCAAGATGGTCAACGGGCTTGGATCCATTGGATACAGGAATCGAGTCGGTGTGTCCGCCAGAAAACGCTCGGAAGCCTGGATGGTGGATATCATCAACCAGGTGCGGACGAAAAAATTGGCTGCACCGAGAGGCCGGGCCCTGTACACCATGGCCTGGCACAAAGATCTAGACGGACGCTTGCTGGATGCCCAGGTGGCCGCAGTGGAATTGCTGAATATTATCCGCCCGATTACGGCAATCGCTACTTGTGTGACTTTTACTGCACAGGCTCTCCAGAAACACCCTCAATACCGCACTTCACTCCGCCGGGGCAAGGATGCTGATTATCAGGCTTTTATCCAAGAGGTGCGACGTTTTTACCCTTTCACCCCTTTTGTTCTGGCAAAAACACGCAAAGATTTCACCTGGCAAGGACATCATTTCCCCAAGGGCCGATCGGTGATTTTAAGCATCTACGGAGTGGATCATGATCCAAAATTGTGGCCTGAACCAGAAAAATTCAAACCTAGCCGTTTTAAAAACCGCAGAGATGACAAGTTTGCTTTTGTTCCCCATGGAGGAGGAGACCCACGCACCGGGCATCGATGCGCTGGAGAGCAACTGACCGTGCAAGCCATGAAAGTGGTGCTGAATTTTCTGGTGAATGACATTGAATACAGTGTTCCTCCCCAGGATATGGATTTTGCCTTGTCAAAAATCCCCACCCTTCCCAAAAGTGGTTTTGTTATGAGTAAGGTTAAGCTACGCAAAAGTAGCTGACCGCGGGGGATTTCACTTCGGCTTGATGAACAAAACTTCGCCACGATCCAACCATTTCTGCCGTAAGCCGACGCGAAACCACCCCTCACTGTTCCTCTTGTTTACCCGGACACCAGAGCGGTCGCCGAATTGTTTGAGATCGTAGTTCCCCCAGGTCTTGCCGAGGTCGAGCGAAATGAGGAAGCCCGTGGCGGACGGAGTTGCGTTGCCGTAGTGGGGCGCCAGCATCACTCCATCCTCAATGGTCATGCATGCCATTTCGTATTTCATATCATACAGCCGGGTGTGTTTGTTTTTGTCGGCAATGTCGGCAGGCTTGCAACGGAAAATGCCACGGTCATAGCTCCCATCAGGTGATGCCTTGCCGTTGGAATCAGCGACCCAGTAAGCCTGGCCGTCGACAAAATTAATGCCTCCGGATTTGAAACGTGAGTTGGAATTCGAGGACACCACCACCTTCCAATTCCAGCTATCACTTTTGTCATCGTAAGTACCACGCAACCAGTGGCATTCATGGCCGTGACCACGATCAATATCACCACTGCAAGCGTAGAAAGCATTCTCAACTGCATTGTAAGACACTGAATGCACGTGGCGGCAGACTACCGCATTGTCAGCATCACCGAGCCACGATGCTGGCTCAGCATCCTTATACTGAAACTGGGGATTGCGACCGAACGAGTAGGCAATCTTCACGGTTTCGCCGCCGTCCCTTGAGTAGTAAATATTCACCGGCACCGGCTCACTCTTGACGTTACAATAATTACCCCAGATCATCATTTCCTTGCCCCCAACCTGCCAAGTGTGCACCCCGTCGAGGGAGTAAAAATACCAGCCTGCCTTGGCAGGATCTCTGGGCGTATGCGGCAGGTAATCACCGCCGTCACGATCAATCAGCTTGAGCTCACGATAGGACTTGAGACTATCGTTACTCACATAGATTTTCCCGCGGGTGGCAAATACGATATTCCCGTTTCCAAGAATACAGCTAAAATTAAGCATAGCGGCATCGGGAAAATCCAGGCTTCGAGACCAACTGCGGGCGTTGTCCTCCGAAAAATAAATTTTTCCCTCACCGATGCCAAAAGCCTTGCTGTCGCGCTGGGTGTCGATATACGGGCCATCGGTCGGCGCGAGGCGATACCAGAAATGATCGGTCTCTCCCACCCCATTCTCCGCAGCCAGTGCCGTAGAGCGTGGCAGCCAAATGCCGCTGGCAGTGGTGGCGGCAACTGAAGCGAGAAATCGGCGGCGAGTGGAGGGGGTCCGGTGGTTCATCTAAGAAATATGTGTTCATGAATCCCAATTGCCAAGTTCGAATTGTTAAATGCTAAATCTTACTTGTTAAATGTTCGTTCCTGCTTTCATATTCTCTCATGGAAAAAGTCATCATTATTGGAACCGGTTGCGCAGGTTGGACAGCAGCGATTTACACAGGCAGAGCCAGCCTCAGCCCTCTCGTCATCTCCGGCGCTGAACCCGGCGGCCAACTGACCACCACCACTGAGGTTGAAAACTTTCCCGGATTTCCCGAAGGAGTCATGGGACCCGAGTTGATGATGCGCATGGAACAACAGGCAAAAAAATTCGGCACCCGGGTCGAATTTTCAGCGGTCACCGCTATTGAAAAAAACGATGACGGCACTTTTACCCTCAAAACAGATTCAAAAGAATACCAAACCGAATCTGTCATCATCGCCACCGGCGCCCGCCCGCGTCACATGGGGATGCCTAATGAAAAAAAATTGATCGGCCACGGCCTGACTTCCTGCGCGACCTGTGACGGTGCTTTTTACCGTGACGTCCCCGTCTGTGTCCTCGGCGGCGGCGACTCCGCCTGTGAAGAGGCTGACTTCCTCACTCGTTTTGCCAGCAAGGTGTATCTCATCCATCGCCGTGACGAATTACGCGCTTCCAAAATCATGGCTGACCGGGCTCTCAATAACGAAAAAATCGAGCTGGTATGGGACAGTGTCGTCGCCGCCTATCTCACCGATGATGAAGGTGAAATGCGCGCCGTCACTCTCAAGAACGTCAAGACCGACGAAGAGAGCGAACTCGAGGTCAAATGTGTCTTCGTAGCCATCGGCCACGATCCCAACACCCAATTCCTCAACAACGGTATTGGCGTCGATCTGGATGACAACGGCTACATCGTGAAAACAAAAGGCAGCGAAACCAGTGTTCCTGGCATTTTCGTTTCCGGCGATGTCACCGACCATGTTTACCGTCAAGCCATCACTGCCGCCGGCAGTGGCTGTGCCGCCGCCCTCGATGCCGAACGCTACCTGGCGGAGCGGGAGTAAGCCTTATTAAAGATTACCTTCAGCAGAAAGTTCTTCCACATCAATCAGATCTTTTGCCCGTCCGGAGGCTTTCTTATTTTTTATAAGATCCTCTAGGCCAATACACTTCATCTGCAGCCCATCACAGTCGACACTCAGATACCTTTCGTAACACTCATCAAAAGAAACACCGTCAATCCCCGTAAGAACCTGTATCTTTTTTGGTTCCCTACCAATCTCAACAACAAAATCTTTCCGTAAAAAATCATCCTTTTTAAGGCCTATTCCCCCGAAGCCGAATTGCTCAAAAACGGCCAATACCCTTGCTGCATTTTCTTCTCGAATTGCGACAAAAAAATCAATATCTCCGGTGTATCGAAGAAAGCCGTGAACCCCTACAGCGTACCCACCCACGATCAGATACTGCACCCGGTTACTTTCGAGTAATTTTATAAACTCTAGGAAATCTTGGTTCAGCTTCTCCATCTTTCGCTTGAGTTTGGCAAATCACGGCCATCGCGCCCAACCGCTCCGCATAACTGCGATCCTTCCAAGAAACTTTTTTTTTCCGGAATTCTCGTAAAGTTGATTTAACCACGACTTTTTCCATCCTGAGTGAGCATACACTATTCTAAGAACTCGCGTCAACCTCTCAACAAAAACACTAAGCACAAAAGAACGAAGCACCAAGAACAAAGAACTCCCCCTACGCCTTCCCATCCAGATATTTCCACGCCCCTTTGTGACGCCTGAAACGGGAACACTCTTGCAACTCATAAGGTTCCCCTTCGACATAATATTCCGCCACAAACTCGACTTTGCCGGTCTTGTCCTCCTTTCCACCTTTGGATGTCGATAGAATAGTCAGAAATTTCCAATTGATCTGATCAATGGTTTTTTCCAGTTCCTCCCCCAACCCCGCCTGTTTGGTTTTCGGATGAGTGGTTTCAACCAGGTAATCCACCTTGCGAAAAAAATAAGCACTGTAACGCGAGCGCATCAACTGCTCCGCCGTCTCCGGCTTGGCTTTGCCATGATGGAAAGGCATGCAGCACTCTGCGTAACTCAAACGACTCTTGCAGGGGCATAACGATTCCTCACGTTCCCTGGGAATCCATTCTGGATCATCTCTATCACTCATCATTTATTTTCCCATTCAAACTTTCTGCTATTCCACCCCAAAACTCTTACCCCTATCTTATTCGTGTTTTTCCGTGTCCATTCGTGGTTCAAATCTCTTAACGCTTAACACTCACCGATTTGGATCCAAGTCCCGATCCAAATCAACACGGTCATCCAGATTCCTGGCTTTAACCCGATGATCCCTCTTAGCCCGACGTTCAATATTCATCTGCCCACGCTTGCGGCGTTTATTCAATTTAACAATTTCTTCATCCAGGCGAAGAAAACTCTCGAAGCGCCCGACATCGAGTTGCCCACTCTGCACCGCCTCGCGAATCGCACAACCCTTGTCGCTGCCATGTTTGCAGTCATGGAACTTACACTGCATCGCCAACTCCTCAATGTCTGTGAATTGCTCGCGCAAGGTCGATTCATCGGTCCACATATGCACTTCACGAATGCCCGGATTATCGATGAGGATGCCGCCATCTCTTAACACCATCAACTCCCTCGCCGTCGTGGTATGCCTCCCCTTGCCCGACACCTCGTTCACCTCCGCTGTGATCTGCCATTCCTTACCACCCAGCAACTGGTTCACCAAACTCGATTTCCCCACCCCACTCGATCCCACCAAAGTTCCTGTGACTCCTTTACTGAGATAAGAACGAATCACCTCCACCCCTTCCGCGTTTACCGCCGTGGTGATATGAACCTCCACCTCGGAACTCAATTCGCGAATCTCCGCCGCCGCTTCTTCATTCTGCTCGTCAGGAAAAAGATCAGACTTATTGACCAGCACCACCAGCTTCGAACCGCTGCGGGCAGTGAGCGCAATGTACCTCTCCATCCGGCGCAAATTAAAATCCGTATCCGCATCGGTCACCACAATCACCACATCCGCATTCGCCGCGATCACCTGTTCAGCCGAACTTTTACCCGGGACTTTTCTCGAAAAACAAGTCTGACGAGAAAGCCGCTCGCGAATCACCGGTTCATCAATGTCACTGCCAACATCGATCGCCACCCAATCTCCAACTGCAGGCAACGCCGCATCATTTTTAGCCCGATGATACACATCCCCACTCATGACCACCTCCAGCTCCTCACCACCATCGAGCAGCGCACCATAAGTGATCTTATTGTCACGAATCAGGCGTGCTGGCTTCCAGTTTTTTTGGTAAAAGGGCTGGAACTCCGCTTCAAAAGCATCATTCCATCCTAGGTCTGCAAGTGTCAATGGCATGCCCCGAATTATCTGCCAGATATCGTTTTTTTCAAGCCTCCCTTGTCAGCCCAAAGCTCAAGCACTGCTCTCAAAGCAATACTCGCAAACGTTCCGTGCTTTCCCCACGCTGGAGTTTAGCTGCAGCAACATCCAGCGTGAGTTTTCCCCATTCGTCACTATCAGGCCTGGGAGTGATTCCGTTCAATCGCAAAAACACCAAACACGCACCCAAAGCCACTCGCTTGTTACCATCCACAAAAGGATGATTGCTGCAGAGAAAATACAAATAGGCTGCTGCAAGATCGATCAAATCCGCATAAGTCGATACCCCTCCAAAAGTAGCTTGCGGGGCAGCCACTGCTGACTCAAGCAGGTCGAGCGAGCGCAAACCCAGACTCCCCCCGAACTTGCTTATCGCAGCCTGATGAATTTCCAAAACGATATCGACCGTCAGATGATGACATTGATTGGCATCCCTCTTCATGCCAGACGCTTCATCGTTTTTGTATAATCCGTCATGGTTGACTCGATCAAATCACTTACCTTTTCTTGATTAGGAAAATCATCCTCGATCGGCGTGATCGTGATCGTCCCACCCGTGTGCACTTCAAGGTTCACTTTGTCACCCACATTCAATTTGGCCAGCTTTAACAAAGCCGAATCAAAGATGATACCCTGTGAGTTCCCCACTTTAGCAATGGTCTTGATCATGGGTAAAACTACGTATTACATGAGTTTTGTCAATATGACTATCACTTGATCCGTTATTACGCCTGTAGTAACGTGACCTCATGGTACTCGAATTAAAACTGCGCAAAATTGGAAACTCCGTTGGAGTGGTGTTGCCTAAAGAAGCAATGGCCAAACTCAACCTAGAGGAAGGCGATTCGATTTGCATGACCGACGCTCCTGACGGCAGCTTGCGACTCACTCCGGTAAGTGAAGGCAGTGAAGAATTTGCCGAGCAAATGAATGCGGCCGAAGATGTCATCCGACGTTATCGCAATACCCTCCGTGAATTGGCAAAATGAAAAATCCCCGCTGGCTGCTCAAACAAACAGTCAAAGCTTTGCATGATCGTTTGTTATCCGAATTCGGCGGGCTCAGCGGAATCCGGGATGAAGGCCTGCTTGAATCGGCGCTAGCGCGGCCATTACAATTGCATTCGTTTGGAAATCCAGACCCATTTGAACTGGCAGCTGCTTATGCCTACGGATTGGTGAGAAACCATCCCTTTTTGGATGGCAACAAACGCACCGGGTTCACCAGCGCCATTTTGTTTCTGCAACTGAACGGCTATCACTTTGCTGCCAGTGAAGCCGAGGCCACGCTAAAAACACTCGCACTGGCAGCACGCGAGATAAATGAAGCCGATTTTGCGGTATGGCTAAGGAAGAACTCATCACAAATTAACAGCGGCCAATAAGTCATCCTGATATCACAGTTCACCCCCCATTAATACTCATCAAAGGCGATGTCTCCTTTGATCAGCAAATACATCGCCACTAGTGCAAACAAAACGAGCCACAAGTGAGGCAATCCCGTGCACATCGGAATCACCACAAAAGTCACCATCAATAACAACTAAGCTCCAACCACCGCCCCTCGTTGACCATTACGAAAAGCCGCCATCGACGCGATGAGAAAAATTCCTAATAACACAGCAAGCATTGTCATGTTCAAATCATAGCGGCCACTCGTTCCTTCAGCCATTACAAGATCCCTCCGAGTTTGTAATCACATTTCAAACTCACCTATCCGTGGACAGCCACTCTTACACCGCAAGCCCATAGGTCCCTCTATGATAAAAAGCCCCCGCCAGGCCAGTCCTCCAACACTTGCAAGCCTATCCTTCACCTGAGGCACTAATCCGGTTCAGCCATACTTAAATGGACAGTAGAGATTTACCGTATTTTTGTTGCATATATTCGATCACTTCATCCCGTCTGACCAAGCAAAGACCTATATTAATTTCTGGCGGAGAAACACACTCAGAGTTAATGAAGTTACTAAAACTCAGTCCACAGCTGAATGGGTTAAAATCGGTGATACCTAGGACGTATGTCACCAGACAATTTCCGGCCGTTCCGCGTCCTGAATTGATAATAATGCCACGATCACGCGCCCACTTGAAGATGTCCCAGATGATGAGGAAATAGGAATCAAACCCCTTCGCAATTATGGTGTCTATTTCAAAATCAAGATGTGCCTTCAGACCCTCTGATCGATCTGCGCGCGCTCCGTATCGCACACGGAACCCCTCAAAACAGAGCTTGCGAAAATATTCCTCTCTTCTCAAATCGTTGGGCGGATCGAATACTGGATAATCCCCTAACATACTTGTAGAACTTAGCCCCATACTCACCTCACACCGATCTGCAATTATCTGGGTATTACAGATTGCCTCTGGAAGGCTCTTAAACAAGCCTGCCATTTCTTCGCTAGTCTTGAAATAGCTCTCTGGCGAATAGCTAATTCTGCATTCATCGCGCTGCAACGACCCAACTCCTCTACGAACTGCCTCCTCGTGCCCCTCGAAATACTCCTGCTCAATAAAATGCACATCGTTTGCAGCTACCAGTCCCAAATCAAACTCCTTGCCGAATTTGACCATCTGTCGGGTGCAGACATGCTGCTGCTTCAGACCGTGATCATGGATCTCGAGGAAAAAATCCTCTCTACCAAAAATGTCGCTGAATTCTTCCAGACTTTTCCGTGCTGCTCCTATTTGTTCCTGAAGGATCAACTGATTAATCTCGCCATTGATACAACCGCTCAAACAAATCAATCCCTCAGAGTGCTCTGCTAGCAACTCCTTGTCAATACGAGGCTTGCGGTAGAACCCGTTCTGATGAGCCTTGCCAACAAGTTTTATCAAGTTATGCCACCCTGTATTATTTTGCGCCAATAAAGTCAGATGCGAATTCCTGCGATTCTTTGAATCAGGACGATGCTCCGTCAATCTCACCCCAGGAGGAGTCAAATAAACTTCGCATCCGAGAATCGGTTTGATCCCCGCCTGCATGGCTTCTCTATAAAATTCAATAGCACCGAAGATATTTCCATGATCCGTCATCGCCACCGCCGACATCTTACAGTGCGCTGCTTTTTGCATGAGTTGTTTTATCCCCATAGCCTTGCCGAGCATCGAATACTCGGTGTGAAGATGCAGGTGAATGAAGGGATTGGATAACATAGTGATAAATTTGAATCTTTCCACGAGCTGCATTCCGGCACTTTTCTGAAGAGCGACTCTCCACAAAGAGCAAAAATTTCTAACTCATGAAGGACATCTACCTTTAACAAAATCGTCGCAGATTTCTTTCAACTTTACTAGCTCTCGTTTGAAATCAGCGATGAAGATTTCTGTGTCGAAATAAATACCCTCCAGTGTCTCGGCATCCCAATGCCTGTAAGCATCCCAGTATATCCAAGTTGGCCATTCGGGGTATTTACCGCCTCCGTTCACCGATTTATACGTTCCCTCAAATTTTTCTTTTATCGTGCGTCTACCCTCAGGCCCCATCTCTCCAGTATCATAAATTCCAAAAGAAAAATCCCTATAGTTCCTAGTATCAAACTCAAAACGTATACAGAACCCTTCATCATCCCAAGCCTTGCATTTAAAATCAAATATTGGGGCCCCTTTCGCCTCTTTAGCTGAGCAATATTCTAAATCGACAGATTTATCTTTTGCCAACTCTATGAGCTTTGAATCAATTCTATTTTTTATCCTTACCTGAAGCTCTGTTTCGGAATTTCTGAGAGCGTAATAGGCTTGGAAACACTCTTTAGATTTTAAAATTTCCTCTGTGATTGTCTGACTCATACGGCTGCTGGTATTTTGATTGGTAAGTATCTTGATCAAGTTGATATACTGAGTGAGTGATTCTCTAACGATTGGGACTGTAGCCACTTCTTTCCTGCACGCTTCCAGCCATTCAATGATATCCTTTTCGTATGAGATGCACTGGATTTTCTCAATAGGCATCTCTCCTGCGCTAGTTGGAGACCTTCCATCTAAGGTCAAAAAAATAATATGAGCTTTCTGGTCATATTGTTGATATCTCAGGATTTGATTCTCTTGTTCACCCGCATAAATTTTATTTTCAATAAGAATGTGCTTCTTAGCCGAATCTCGAATGAGGATATCTATCCGGCCACCTTCCGTTTCAGTAACCCGTCCAATATGATGCTCCATCTTGACTTCCGCACCTTCTACAATAAAGCACTCTGTAGAGATTTCTTCCTCAACACCTTTTTCGCTTCCCCCCAACTGATCTACAAACAGTTTTAGAAAGCAGCATCCTTGCCCGTGACTACCTAACGGATCAAGTAACTCTGCAAGAATCGGGGAGTGCGTTTTTACTTCCAAATGCCCAACTTTAAGTATTTGCAGCAAATTAAATCGCTCACCTGACTGGCTCTCTAATTCGGATTCGTAGTGACAGATCGTCTTTACAAGTAGGAGCAGTCTAATCGCTTGCTTATCTAACATTCTGGATTTCCTGTTTAATGTTACTGAAAGTTACTGAGATATTACTCTCATCACAGTCCCAAGCAATTAAGAATTTATTGATGACAACTTTCAATCCCTCTGCGAGAAAAATTACTATTCATTGATCGACTGCGACCTATTATGTCGCAGTTTGTGCTAAGCTATGGCAACAAAAAAATCTTATGCCAATTAGCCGCTTCACAACCGCCTTTCAACGCCAATGTGCTCTTTGGATCCTACGGGCTTTTTGCCCCTCTGTTGGCAGGCATTTATTTTTTGAGACATCCCGCTTGGGACTTAGATTTGCTGATCACGATATTGCCCACTATTTAGGAATCTCAATATGGGATGACGACCCCTCCCGCGTTCATGTCTTCAAGGTGATGGACAAGATGCTGCAATCTTTAGAACTTAGCAATAGAGCTATCGGATTGCCTCGTCAGGCAAAGAACAATATTGATAAATTCTCACAAGCTACTGGAATTCATTCCGATGAGTTAAAAATCCTTAAATTTTTTATCTGTCTGAAAATAGAATCTGTATTGAAAGATACTTATCAGGTTCTTGACGGTTTGCTGCAGCGTGACCCCTCCAGATTTTTAGGCAAGATTCTAAACCTTCCTCGATCGACCGTTGAACGCGCTTTAACCTCGGATGGACCATTGAGAAGCTGTGGATTGATTTCCGAAAAATCCAGCAATGGTTTTGAATTCGATTCCGAAAGAGCTGCACGATTGCTCTTTTACGAAAAGTATGACGAAGCCACGGTGATGAAAGAATTTGGTGTGACGCTACCTGAAACCTCCAAACTTTCACTAGCTCAATACCCACATTTAAAAAATGACATCCTGCTCTTGCTGGCACACCTCAAGCAAGTCACTCAACAACAAAATCATGGCACCAATATTTTGCTACATGGCGTTCCCGGCACCGGAAAAACCCAGCTCTCCCGAGCTGTGGGGAAAGAAATGGGATTACCTGTTTTCGAAGTTGAGACTTCCACCAAAGGCATGTTATTCACTTCGCCGGAAGACCGACTCAAAAGCCTGAGTTTTGCCGACACCTTTCTCTCCAACCGTCCGTCACTACTGGTCTTTGATGAAGCCGAGGATGTTTTTTCAGCTTCATTCACAGACCGTTCAGTTGCCTCCACCCATAAAGGTTGGTTCAATCAAATGCTTGAGCGCAATCGTTGGCCGGTTTTTTGGATTTCAAACACAATCACCGGTTTGGATCCGGCGTTCGCCCGCCGTTTTGATATGATTATTGAGGTTCCTGTGCCTCCCAAAGCTGAGCGCCTAGTAATTGCCGAATCCGTAGTCGGCGACTTGATCGACGTGAATTGGGTGAACAAAATCGCTGCCGCAGATACCATTGCGCCTGCCGTTTTAGAGCGTGCTGGCAAGGTGATACGAAGCGGAGGCGGCAAAGCCTCTCGGCCTCAACAAGGCGAGGCCATTAGCCGACTTCTTTCGAGCACCCTCAAAGCACAAGGGCATGCTGATCCATTCAGAATGAAAGCTGGGAGTGAAGGTTGCAAACACTACAATCTCGACTTCCTCAACACTGCCCAGGATCTCGGATCCATTGCTGAAAAATTGCATTCCGTGCCCGCCGCGCGGCTTTGCCTCTATGGCCCTGCGGGTACAGGAAAAACCTCTTTTGGGCACTGGTTGGCCGCCGAACTCGACCGTCCGCTGATCGCAAAAAAAGCATCCGAACTTCTCGGCCCGTATGTTGGAATGACAGAAAGACAAATTGGAGAGGCTTTTGAAGAAGCCGAGAGCGAGGGAGCCATTCTACTTCTGGATGAAATAGATTCGTTTCTCTCTGAACGAACGCAATCCCGCAAGTCTTGGGAGAACACTGCGGTGAACGAAATGCTCACCCGTATCGAATCCTTCCCCGGCATCATGATCGCCTCCACCAACCGCCTCGAAGCGCTCGACCCTGCGAGCCTACGACGTTTTGATCTTAAACTCTATTTTGATTATCTTCGAGGAGAGCAAGTCGAGAAATTATTGCTAAATCAATGCCACCAGCTCGGTTTAACAAAACCCTCGGCAAGATCTAAAAATCTAGCATCCAATCTAACAAATTGTACACCCGGCGACTTCGCCTTGGCCGCCCGTCGCCATCGTTTCGAACCCTTTATGAACGCAGATGCCTTGGTTGCTGCGGTGAGCGAGGAAATCAATTACAAGAGTACTCCACCACGCCCAATAGGATTTGCTTAATACAATTATATAAACCCCAATCTTCTACCCTTATGCCAAGAGTCAGTAAAGAATCCACCCTGTCCCGTCAATGGGAACTCATGAAGTTATTGCCCAAGAGCTTGCCAGGCAAAACCGCCAGCGAAATGCGCGCCGCGTTAGTCACTGCAGGTTATAATGTCACCAAACGAACCATCGAACGTGATCTTGTTGATTTGAACGCTGTTTTCCCTTTGCTTTGCAATCAAAGCTCTAAACCTTACGGATGGTATTGGGAGAAGGTCGCCCCGCTCACTATTCCTGGAATGAATCTGCCAGAAGCTGTCTCTCTCGGCCTGCTGGAAGACTTGCTGCACCAGTTAGTTCCAGATACTTTTTATCGGGTTTTGAGAAACCGTTTCGATCAAGCTCGTAAAAAACTTACAAACCTATCGAGCAATCAATACTCAAACTGGGCTGACATCGTTCGTTACATCCCTCCTGGCATAAACTTCCTCCCTCCTGATATCCCCGCCAGCATCATGCATGAAGTGCAAAATTCCCTACTCCAACAGAAACAACTCGAAATAGAATACCGCTCGGCAGACGCAAGTCAGTGCAAGGAACTATTGGTCCATCCTCTGGCAATGGTTCAACAAGGAGTTCGCTCTTACCTCCTTGCCACTACCTTTAATTATGATAAACCCGTATTCTATGCCCTTCACCGCATGGACTCCGCGGTGCCAACAAAAGAGAAATCCCGGCGACCAAAAGGCTTCTCCTTGGAAGGATTCATGGATCAAGGCGGAGCCCAATTCGGAGCAGGCAAAACCATCACCTTAAAAGCAAAAATCAGCGATAGCTTGTCCTCTTTACTCAAAGAAACACCACTCTCGACCGATCAAAGAATCGTAGCAAAAAAGGGCGTGCAATTTCTTACCGCAACCGTGTTTGATTCCTGGCAACTTCGATTTTGGGTATTGTCACAAGGCAGTTCGATTCTTGTTCAACAGCCCAAAGCCCTGAAAAACGACATCGTCAACCAGCTTGAAGAAACACTCAAATCCTACAACGGAAACCAACTGCCCCAATAATCATGCGCCATCTTTCGAAATCAAAAATCCTCGCTTATCGTCAATGCCCCAAACGCCTGTGGCTCGAAATCCATCGCTCAGACTTACGCGATGATTCCGCTTCGGTCATCACCTTTAGCATAGGCAACGAAGTCGGCGATGTGGCACAAGAGATTTATGATGATAATGGAACTCTCATTGATATCGAAACTCTCGGATTCGAAAAGGCTTTTTCCAAGAGTGCCTACTTACTACAGAAAGGTGAAGCTCCTATCTTTGAAGCAGGCTTCAAAGCCGCCGGAGCACTGGCCTTCGCAGACGTGATGCTACCACGACCGTCCGAGTCCGGTCTCAGCTGGGACATGATCGAAGTAAAAGCCAGCACTGGAGTAAAAGGCTATCACCGTGATGACATTGCCGTTCAAAGTTATGTGGCGAATGCTGCTGGGGTAGATTTGACATCGGTTTCATTGGCACATGTGAACAATACCTTTGTCTATCCGGGTGATCGTGATTATCAGGGTTTATTGCATGAGGTGGATTTCACCGAAGAAGTGAAATCCCGTCAAGGAGAAGTTGCAAAGTGGATCGAAGAAGCTCAGAAAATCGCCGCGCTCAGTGCTGAGCCGGAGATTGAAACCGGGGAGCAATGCCATCAGCCCCACCATTGTTCATTCTGTAATTACTGCAGCCCCGATGAAATCACCGCCGAATACCCACTATCCTCATTACCTAATTTCAGCGCGAACAAACAGCAAGAAATGAAGTCACAAGAGATCTACGATCTCCGACAAGTGCCTGATGACTATTTGTCCTGGAAACAGTTGCGAGTGAAAGAACAAAGCTTAAGTGGCGAAGCTTATTTTGATGCCGACGGCGCAGCAGCTGATCTTGCGCCCTATGGATTCCCCGCAAGATTCCTTGATTTTGAAACCGCTATGTTTGCGGTTCCTATTTGGAAAGGAACACGCCCCTACCAGCAGATTCCTTTTCAATACAGTCTTCACTGTAGCGGTAAAAAAGGAGCCCTATCACACCACGAGTTTCTCGATCTAAGCGGATCAGACCCCTCGGAATCTCTCGCCATTGCACTGATAAAACACTGTGGCAATGAAGGTGTTGTATTTACCTACAATGCAAGCTTTGAAAAACGAGTCATGCGAGATCTAGGTAAACGTTTTCCACAGCACCAACTTGCGCTCGAATCCATCATAGAAAGAGTGATCGATCTCCTACCTATCGCCCGCAACCGCTATTACCACCCGAGTCAACACGGAAGCTGGAGCCTCAAGTCCGTATTACCCGCAATCTGTCCCGAACTATCTTACGACAATCTCGACGGCGTAGCCGACGGCTGCATGGCAGTCGAAACATTCAAAGAAGCCATCGCAATTGACATCTCACCCCAACGAAAAAAAGCCATCGAACGCCAACTGCTCGATTACTGCCAACTTGATACGTTAGCTTTAGTGGAGGTTTGGAAGTTCTTTCGTGAAGAAAAAGGATAGCCGAAACATTTCAGCCCAAACACAAAATCATATTATGAACTCCACTACATCAGAAAATACATTCATCGCACTTGCTAAAGACAATGAAGAACTTCACGATCCAATTTTTGACGGAATTGTTGATGAATGTCGCTTCAAGCTAGCTCCTATTAAAATTCTGTGGATTCTTAAAGAGCCTTGGGAAAATTTAGAAGACAACGAAAAAGGTGGTGGATGGAGCGTTACTAGGGACTTGCTACTTAATGGGGAATTCGAAAACAACAAAGGCTCCTATCCTCCTATGGCTTATGTGTCCTATTCAATCGCAAATGGATTTTTGAATTATGCTGATACCCCCTACTTGATGGAGAGTGACAACGTCCGAGATGCGTTACGCACTCTCGCCTATATCAACATCAAAAAATTCCCAGGCGGAACCACCAGTGAAGGGATCGATATTCAATCCTACTACACGCTCTATGAAGATTTTCTAATAAATCAAATCGAAGATATTAATCCAGAAGTGGTTATTTTTGGAGGGACTCATTATTTTTTCCAAAACAAGCTAAGCCTTAACGACATGTCCACCCAGTCAGATGGACCTAGCTTCGCAAACAAGAATGGTCGGCTTTACATTGCCGCATATCACCCTAATCAAAGAACAATCTCTAAGGATTCATATGTAGATGGAATCGTAAATACCATAAAATTAGAATACGCAAAAAATATTACCTAATACGATGTGATTTATATACGGTGATAGCTTTTACTCTCTCGTAACAATCTCCGCTGTTATTTATTGACGCAAACCCCCTCTACCCTATTGATACCCTTATGCACACTAGTGTTATTGACCTTCCTCTGAAGTCTTCCGAACCCGATACTTTTGGAATTACGCCATTCAAATCAGGCTTAGTTGAATTCACTCGTAATTCTGCTACCCCCATTACAATTGCTCTGCAAGGTGAGTGGGGCAGTGGGAAAACTTCACTAATGAATACACTCGAAAGAGACTTGTGCACAGATGGTGAATATCATGGAGTTTGGCTCAACACTTGGGAATACGCCCTAATGAAGGATGCAAAAGACGCGCTAATCGGCATTTTGGCGGGGCTTATAGACGGAATAATGGTAATTCTAAAGCAAGACGATACCCAAAAGAAAAAAATGCTTTTAAAGCTTGGAAAAGTAGTAGGTAATATCGCTACTAATATAGCTCTCACACAAGCCAATAAATTAGCTGAAAATGTAGGAAATATAATTGCTGATAGCTTATCAGATAGTGGTGATAAAAGCATTGCCGCACTGAGAGACGAGCTTGAAAATCTGATCTCACACTGCATTGAAAAAGACGGCAATACAGGAATTATTTTCTTCATAGATGACTTGGATAGAATAGACCCTCCTGTTGCAGTTCAACTATTGGAATTACTTAAAAACATCTTTTCACTTAAAAAGTGCATTTTCATACTAGCCATTGATTATGATGTGGTCATCAAAGGCCTAGAACCAAAATTTGGAAAATTTTGTGAAGCCAATGAAAGGGAGTTTCGATCTTTTTTTGATAAAATCATCCAACTACCCTTTTCCATGCCTGTATCGAGCTACAGTATCGATAGTTTTCTTTCTGAAAATTTGCTTTCTATTAAGTATCTGAACAAGAATCAAACTCAAGATAAGGAGCTAATTAACTTCTTAACCCAATCTGCAAATCTTACTGTTGGAAATAACCCTAGATCTTTAAAACGACTTCTTAACTCTTTATCTCTGATCAAATGCATTAACAAATCGAGGGGCTTACAAGAGGCCGATGAAGAAGATGCGGAACTTAACCTGCAAGTGAATTTCGCTCTTGTTTGCCTTCAAGTTGCACACCCTAAGATCTACCGCATGATCGACCAACAACCTGGCTTTGATAAGTGGAACGAGCACACCTCTTTAGAATTTAACTTGAAAAATTTGACCGCAGACCAAATCACTAAAATTAGCAAGAATGAAGAATTCGATGAAACTTGGGAACAAGTTCTATTTCAGGCTTGCGATTCCGATTTACACTTGAGAAAAAAAGCGCTCTCAATTTCTCGCCTTCTCAATAACTTAAAAGCGCTTATTGTATCCAAAAAAGAAAATGTGGGCGAAGTCGTAGAGAGTATTATCTCACTCTCCTCAGTAACAAGCTTAGATGCTTTTGACAAACCTGATATAGATTATCATCGAGGAACCTTTTTGAAAGAAGCTAGGAAGACTTTCATTGAGCGCCTCAAAGAGAAGCTTCCCGAAGTAGCTCCCCTTATTCAGACTCAAGGCAAAAGAGTTCAAACCAACGCCTTTATTAAACTCTCCGAAAAAGATTGGGAGCACTGGTTCAAGTTATTTAGCCGTCCTCATGAAGGTGGGATTCGCCTTAGTGTCATAACCGATCTCCCCATTCTGCAAGCGGCAACAGAAACTGAGGCGGAAACTCAACTCCGTAAACTTGACCTTTGGGAAACCCTTGTTGAAATACGAAATGACTATCTAAGCATGGTTGAGGGTTATAAATACTTGACCACATATTATCTTGTCTCAAAATTTGGCTATATCTATAAAGCCCAATACTTCTTTGATATGGGACTAAATATTGATTTAGTTTCCACGGAAGAATTTTCCAATAATACCAACTGCTTAGACGAATTAGTCCAGTCAATGGCTGCTATCTACAAAATACGTGTGCGATTAGTTGCCATTCAAAATATGCTCGAAGGAAATTAGCAATTAATCCCATTTCACATTCAGGCTCTCAAATTCTCCTTCCCCCCCCCTGTCAACACGTCCCCAACATTTTGGCGCTCTAGCGTTTGAACTCATATTTAATTGCTTACTCAACAAAATCCACAAATCGAAACTCCGTGGTTGAAATCGTTTAAGAAATCTTAAATGATAAGGGACTAAGGCTGAAAAGCTTGAGACACCATGGCTAAAAGAGAAGCAGGCAGCTACACAGAAGACGACATCAAATCCC
>DAOUQC010000136.1 GCA_030625775.1 Verrucomicrobiota bacterium | reverse complement strand
AAATGGCTCTGTAGGTGAGGCAGCGATCTCTCCATGAGGAAGCCACACTGCCGGCAGGGAGGCTTCCGGAACGTCGAGAGGATGCCGCGGAGGGGTACTTCGGAATTGGTAAAACCCGCCCTGCTCAATATGGATGAGTTTGTTGGCGGGTAACCACTCACCTTGATTGTCAGTGACGAGTAAAGAACCATCGGCGGCCTTCCCGATTCCATCCGGAGTGCGTAATCCAGCAGCGACAATTTCGGTTTCTCCGGTGTCGATATGAACCTTAACGACGCTCCCTCGCAGGGGAGCCTGGTAGTTGTCGATACCGCGCCTCGCCATTCCTACGCTGGAACAAAAATACAGGTGATCTTCTTTCACCACAGCACCGAAAAGGTACTCGTGGTAATCCATCGAGCAGGGCCAGTTGTTTGAAATGCAGCGGTAAGTTTCAAACAGTCCATCGCCATCTTTGTCTATCAGTTCAGTGACTTGGTTTTTTTCCGTAACAAACATGCGCCCATTCGACACCGCCAATCCCATCGGTTCGGAAAGGCCTCGTGCGATGCGCCGATACGGCGGCGGCCCTGTTTTGGGAATGGCTGCGAGGTCGAGAGAGTAGAGATCGCCATCCCAGGTTGTGAAAATTAATTCGTTTGGCCCTCTCATTTTCATACCGCTGATGCGTAAGGTGAGCGCCTCATCACGAAGATCCAAAGTAGCAAGGGAGGGGTGTAAGGCTGATAGTTTGGCACCAAATCCGGGGAAAGAATCCGGGGCAGCGGGCCCCTCTGGTGTTTGCACCCGTGAGAGGTTCCCCGGCGTAGCACTCTCAACGATTAGCTTTCGAAAACGCAAGGGATGTTCGTATTTTGTGCCCGAGGGGGGGACTAAGGTTACAAGAATCGGTAATCCTGCCCGCATTCTGAAAACACCTAACTCGGCACGTGAAAATTCCTTACCTTTAGTGGGAGCCACATTCCAAAACTCATCCTTACCATCGAATGACAATTGATAGGCCTGATTCAATTTCGCTGCACAGGAATACTCGATCGTCACGCGGACATTCTCTTCCTTATTCGCCTGGATATACCAAGCGATTATAGCGCCTCTCCCCTTGGTGATCTCCAGGACATCGCCCTTATAAACGTTTGGCCCTTTGGAAAATATCTGTGTCGATGGTAGATCAAGTGAATGAGGGGCCTGCTCGGAAAACACATCCACTGGGGTGAGCGCGGTGAGCAGAGAGATGAAGATGGCAGTGATTCTTTCGTTCATGGTAGGGAAAGTTTATGCCAAGCCTTGCCGGCAAGTGATTTTACGGGTTTGCCTTCAGGGTTTGTCAGAACCCATGTGTCCCGGTAGGCCGGTGGCAATATAAGCGATCCGCCTGCTTTCAGGGATTCAGCGCGCAATTCACGATAGACTCGAACCTTGCCGGCTGCATTAGCCATCGGGATGCGTTCACTCAGTTTGATCATTCCGTCAGGATGGCTCAGTTCCCAACTAAGTTCGAAGTGTTCCTTGGCCTGAGTGCAACCGAGATAACGAACAGTAAGGGGTATTTTTTTTTCTTTGGCTTTCAGTTGCCAAGCTTCTCCCTTCTTTTTTTGAAACCAAGCCGTCCCTACAGAACTGGCCTTAAAGCCTTTAACCATTAGTCCGGGCTTATTTTTGGGTGCCTTCCAGACTTTGCACACCACCGCCTTTTCCAGATCATACCCGAGCCAGATATCTGAGCCCTGTCGGATCGAGAGCGACCGTGGTATTCCATCGAGGCTGAGTCGACTGATCTTCGCAGGATCGAAGGGGAGCTCTCTATCATCCCCATCAGCTCTGCTGGTCATCACAACAGCTAACATTCCAAAGAGAAAGGCCGGGAAGAGCCGACTAAACCAACCAATTATAGAACAATGGCGAGCAGGATGGCTTTCCCGTAAAATTAGGGGATTATAAATATTTCTCATTCAATGAGACTCTGGAGTATCTGATCTAAAAAAGCAAATAAGTCAGTCCCTATGGATTCTGGTGGCGCAAATGTCTTCATTGAAACTATATTAGCTGACCAACATGAATACTGCTGTCCTTATACTTACGCATCTAGACAAAAAAAAATCTCCTCTTATTCCTCACATTAAACATCTCCAAGACTCAAACCCCGGCGTGGAGGTTTACATTGTCGTAGGAAAAGACAGCCCCCAGGGAAAAAAATACAACTGGAAAAATGGAGACCAGCCTCTTCGCAAATGGTGGAAAAAAAACAATCACAAAATTACCACTCCCATCATCCACGTCATCGAATGGGATACCTTAGTGACAGGACCTCTCCCCGAGTTGCCTGAATACCTCGATCTTGCTGGAAGAGAGCTAATGCTTCCCGGGGTCAGTAACCCATGGGTATGGTTTCGGGAGACTCACAAAATGCAGTTGCAAAAAGGCGAATCACCTTGTGGGCTTATATCCTTCGGATGCTTCGTTATGCGGCGCGAGGTCTTGGACGCTGTGTGCAAAACCAGATGGGATGCAGTCTACGAGGACAGCATTCAGAATGAGCTTCGATTCCCCACCGCAGCCAAGGCCGAAGGTTTTAGAGTAGGAGAGGTTTTTTTACCCTTTGTTCGATGGACCAAGTATCCCGTGGGACCAATCCCCGGAGTTTACCATGCGGTGAAGCACCCTTGGAGTAGCGTAAAATCTTGAAAATGACTGGATTCCGGCGGCAGAAAAGAGACCAAGTCTTTTTGTAAACTTCTATAGTGCTACTGATGCTTTCTTCGACAAAACGTTCAAGATGCCGGATGTGGAGTTGGCCAAGTAGGAGCTAAGGCAGTCAGGAACAGGAGATCAATTCTTCATGAAATAAAGTCTCCCTTTGTGACAAAAGTGGCTCCTGCGGTTGGTTTCGAACCAACGACCTAGTGATTAACAGTCACCCGCTCTACCGCTGAGCTACGCAGGAATCCTATACGTTCCGAATGGGAACGACGCCCGAATCTTGCTGCAGGATGCCCACTATGCAAGTGGAAATTGCTCTGATATGACAAGAAATCTTTGCCTGGCCCATTTTCGGCTTGGATTAAGATAACGAATCGTCATATTCAGCTATCATGTTACTCGAAAAAATAGCGAAACTCAGGAATCAGCTTTTAAGGTCATTTTTCATGTTTGCCTTGATTGGCTGCACCTTTTTGACATTTCCAGGCCTGGCTCAAGATAAGGTTGAAAAAGATAGCGCGGCCTCTTACCGGGTGGTCAGTATTGTCAATCCTGATATTCCTCCGTCATCATTGAAGGTTTTGTTGCGGCCTTTGTCAGCGGAAGAGCTTGCTTTGGAATTGGCTGCCTGGCTGGATCTTTTACAGGCCAAAAGCTCGCAGTTGAGCCTGGTCGAGCTCGCCCTGGCTAACCCCGAAAAACAAAATGAACTCGCCAGTAATAATAAAAAAGTCGTCCAGCTCGATGAAGAAAAATCAGCTTTGATCGAAAGGGTCCGGCAAGTCATGAGTGTGGCAAATGCCAAGGGGGTCGATACCACATCGGCAGATTTATACGTCCGTAGCGTAGGGGGGATACCTTCCGGAGGGGGAGCTGCCACAATTTTTGTAGTGACCAAAAACTGGTTTGTTTCTCCACAGGGTGGTTTGAAACTTGCCAAATCCATTGGCCTGTTTCTCTTGTGCCTGATCGTGGCATCCCTGATTGGGCGGGTGGGCTCCAGTGCCGTGGGCAAAGCACTGGATCGAGCTGGGAAAACTTCAGATTTATTACGCTCGTTTTTTGTCAATATCATTCGCCGCCTGGCTCTGGTGGTGGGCATAGTGATTGGATTGTCTTACCTGGGGGTGAATATCGGGCCGATGATCGCAGCCATTGGAGGGGCGGGCTTTGTGGTAGGTTTTGCATTGAAAGATTCTTTGGGGAACTTTGCCGCAGGATTGATGATCCTTTTTTACCGTCCTTTTGATGTCGATCATTTCATCAAAGCCGCAGGGGTTTCCGGAACCGTGGAATCCCTGAGCCTAGTTGCCACCATATTGAAAACTCCGGATAACCAGAGGGTGATCATTCCCAACGGGAAAATCTGGAATGATGTGATCACCAATGTATCCGCCAAGGGAACTCGCCGGGTGGATTTGGTGTTCGGGGTGGGCTACGATGACGATTTGAACCAAACCCAATCCATTCTCGAGGACATCCTGAAAAAGCACGAATTGATTCTGGAAGATCCGGAGTCTGTCGTCAAAGTGAATGAATTAGCGGACTCCTCAATCAATTTCATTGTTCGGCCCTGGGTCAAAACATCTGACTACTGGGCTGTCTACTGGGACATCACTCGCCAGGTGAAGGAGGCTTTTGATGAAGCCGACATCTCGATTCCCTATCCGCAACAGGATGTGCATGTAATTAAGTAGGCTGTGGTGTTCAGGTGGGTTTGTAGGCTGAGAAGGCTTCTGGAAGAGGGGCCGTAAAGGAGAGGGGCTCTTTGGTGCGTGGATGAGTGAAGCCAAGTTGGCGGGCATGCAGGAGAAGCCGGGGGACCGCTGGTTTCTGGCGTGAAGGTTGGGCGTAAATCTCATCACCCAGAATCGGGCAGCCCAGGGATTTCATATGCACACGGATTTGATGGGTTCTCCCGGTATGGAGGTGACATCGGATGTAGGCCCAGCTTGTTTCGTTGTCACTTGAGCATCTGAGGATTTTATAATCGGTAACTGCCCGTTTGCCTTTGGGTGCTTCTAGAACCGCCATTTTTTGTCGGCTCACCGGGTGGCGGCCAATCTGGTTCTCGATCCTGCCGTCAGGATGAACCGGGATTCCCTGAACCACGCAATGGTAAATTTTTGTCGTTTCGCGATCAGCAAACTGGCGGCTGATTTCCTGGTGTGCCTGGTCATTTTTGGCAGCGACCAGACAGCCACTGGTATCCTTATCAAGACGATGGACGATGCCTGGGCGTTGAACACCCCCTATTCCTGACAATTGCCCCTGGCAATGATGCAGCAGGGCATTGACCAGAGTTCCATCGGGGTTGCCCGCTGCGGGATGAACCACGAGCCCATGGGCTTTGTTAATCACGATAAAATCCTTGTCTTCGTAAATCACCTCCAGTGGAATCGGCTGAGCTTCAATTTCCGCCATAGGAACCGGAGCAGGCACTTCAACGGTAATTTGCTTACCGGCAAGCAACTTGAACTTTGGTTTGCTTGGCTTTCCATCTATCAAAACCCTGCCATCTCGAATGAGTTGTTGAAGTCGCGAACGTGACAAATGCTGTAATTGTGCCGTCAGGAAATGATCGAGACGCAACCCTGCGCCCGACTCTTTTGATATTAAAAACTGGTGTTTTTCGCCCCCTTCCATTTTCAGTCTGTTACCCGTTTGAATGATTGATATTCAGGTAGGGAAATGTTAGCTTCCATCGCATGCCCACGCAAGAACAGGGACCATTGATTAATGCCTGTCCAGAGTGTGGGGAGGCGATCGATGTTTCAGATCTACCTCCCTACGCAAAGATAGCGTGCCCTCATTGCAAAGAGAGTATCCGGGTTCGCACTTCGCTGGGCCAGTATCACATCCAGAGACTGCTCGGGGAAGGCGGTATGAGTCAGGTTTTCCTGGCTCTGGATGAAACCCTCGGACGCTCAGTTGCACTGAAAGTGCTGCATAAAGAGCTGAGTCGTGATGAAAAACTGACCGCATCGTTTGAACGCGAAGCCAAACTTACGGCATCTATCAATCACCCCAATGTGGTGAAAGTCTATACGGTGGGATCTGATTACGGCTATTTTTTCATCGCCATGGAGCTGGTGGATAATCTCAGTCTGGAGGAACTGATCACCAATCAGGATCGAGTTCCCCAGCTCAAGGTGGTACAAATCGCCCACGACGTCACCAGTGGCCTGTATGCGGCTTTCAAAGCAGGCTTGATTCATCGGGACATCAAGCCTGGCAATATTCTGCTCACCAATGACGGCAATGCCAAGCTGGTGGATTTTGGTCTTGCGGTCCAGACCGGTCATCACGATGAAGACGAGGATGTCTGGGCCACTCCTTTTTATGTGCCTCCGGAAAAGCTTGCCGGAGAACCCGATGATTTCCGGGGAGATATATACAGCCTGGGAGCAACCTTATTTCATGCGATAAGTGGCACGCCGCCCTATGCCGCCAATACGGCGTCACTTGACGAGCTTAAGAAGATCAAGGCCAAGACCATTCGTCTGATCGAGACTGTGCCTGATGCCCGCAAGCGCACTTGCCGTCTGATCGATCGCATGATGGCGCGAAAACC
>DAOUQC010000002.1 GCA_030625775.1 Verrucomicrobiota bacterium | reverse complement strand
TACTGGCGAGAGAGTGACTAATCTCGCGGCCTTCCGTGATTTGTTCAACGCACGCGCCTGCGAAATCTGCCAGCTCGACATTACTCATTGTGGAGGATTGAGCGAAGCCCGACGGATCGCGGCATTGGCGGAGGCGCATCGCATCGCTCTCGCTCCGCACAATCCCCAGGGTCCGGTCAGCACTGCAGCTTCACTGGAATTTGGATTTTCCCAGCCGAGTTACATCATCTGCGAAACGGTGCATAACGATGTTCCCTGGCGCGACGATATCATCGACGACGGATGGACGATGGAAAAAGAAGGGCGGATTGTGCGGCCCAATCAACGCCCTGGCCTCGGAATCGAGTTAAACGAGGGTGAGATCAAAAAACATCCGCCCGAGAAAGAGATCGTTCAGCGGGTATTTTATAAAGATGGCAGCGTCGGGGATTGGTAAATGTGGGGTGGAGCCAAAGTAAGGTGGTGATAGGCAGTGACAAATGTAAACTATAAGTGGGGTATTTTTTTAAATTACTAAAAACATTGATACTTCAATGCTTCATCCGAGGAGCATAGCATGCAATAGATAAGGCATATATGAATGACCTTGAACAAAAACTCTGGGAATCCTGTGATTATACATTGCCAGAGACAGTTAAGACACTTCTCACTTCGTCTGAGCTGCAGCTCATTTATTACCTAACAAGTACCTATTATTCTGGTAAGGGGGCAATCATCGATGCAGGTCCATTTTTGGGTGGATCGACGGTCGCAATGCTCGATGGTCTCGCTGCTAATAGTAGTATAGAGGCGAGGGATAACACTATAAATGCTTACGATTTATTTGAAGTGATTGACGATTCAAATACGTGGGGCCAAATAGGCTTGGAATTGGGACCCAGTCATAACTTTCTTTCTGAATTCACAGAGAATCTTGGAAGCCGTGTCAATCAGGTGGCAATATGCCAAGGTGATATCCTCGAGAAAAAATGGGAAGGAGGACCAATTGAAATTTTATTTATCGATATTGCCAAAACACCAGAAATTCTTGACCATATCGAGAAGACTTTCTATCCCCATTTGATCCCAGGTAAATCAATTGTGATTCAACAGGATCTTCAATACCCGGGCTGTCCCTGGATACATATGTCCATGCATCTTTTGAGGGACTATTTTATCACCTTGGATTATCTGCCTAACAATACTGCTGCATATCTTTATAAGAGTGAAATCCCGTCACCATTATTAGGTGCCCTGGATTATCGAGGCATGCAGACGGAACGGCGGATGGCTGGGCATTTCCAGGCAATTGCTGATATTCCAGTATGCGGACAGCTTATGTTGAGATTGGATGAGGTTATTTGGTTGTTGGAAGAAAACGAGACTGAGCTTGCGGTTGAAAAACTCCACGAAATTCAATCTCTCACTAAGAGTGACTTATCGATTTACGCACAATTTGTTTCTACTGCATTATTCTATTTTCCTGAACTGTACTCACCAAGCGCCTCAATCGATTTACCTGAATCGCTCACCAGTGACTATCGTTTGTCGCTGGCAAGCCAGATGTCGCCAGATGAAAGACTTGTGCTTTATACCTTGGTAAGGAGCCTGCGCCCAAAACGGATGCTGGAGGTAGGGCGGGCTAGAGGAGGATCAACCTTCATTATAGCTGAGGCGATCAAGCACCTTGAAGGAGCGGAGTTTGTCTCCATGGATCCTAACAATTGGCCCGAACACAGCATTCCCACAATCTTGCGCCACAATCTTGAGGAATCTTATGGCGTTCATTTTATAGATGAGTATTGTCCGTGGGCTTTGCCTGCGGCAAAGGAGCTCGCAGGGGATGATTTTGATGTTATTTTTTTGGACGGAGATCACTCTTATGATGCGGTAAAACGTGACCTGCTGGGGCTTTTGCCATTCCTTGTTAGCGGGGGGTATATTTTAATGCATGATTCCCACTTCCACCCTTTGCGTCGCGCTATCAATGAAGTTGTCGAGGAAACGGGAATCATTGACTGTGGGAACCTGGTCACTGAATGTGACGAGAGTCTATCAGATACGCTTGTTGACGGTGCACCCTCTTATTATGGTGGGATGCATTTGTTGCATAAGCCGTCGGCCAGTTCCAAGGGGGGAACCAAAAACCGGTACCGGGAAATCGACGAACAACTCGAAGATGCTGGAGAAGCTAGAAATAAGGAGGGAAAGACCATAAAAGAACTTCAGCAACAACTGAAATCCAGCTATAAAGATCTGGAAAGAGAAAAGCGAAGACGGTTCTGGCCGAAGCTTAAACGATCAATTCTAAAGCGATTAAATCTTAACTGATATGTGTATGGAATCGATAGTAGAAAAATCACAGCAAAAAGGAACGTCTCTTCGCCGTATCTGTTTTGCCTCCAACAACATTGGAGGTTTGGTTCGCAATGGTGTGGCCACTGCAAATACTTCACTTGCCAAGTTGCTGGCATTTCATGGCCATAAAGTTACCATTCTATTCAGCGGCTTGCTTCCTGATGACCAGGGCAGAATAAACGAACAAATTGCAGTTTATAAATCTCAAAATATTGATTTAAAAATTTTGCCTCAAAGGGAAACTGCCGGATTACTGCATCTTAACCGTGCTTACGATGTGTATCAGTGGCTCTCGAAGGAGCATAAGAAACAATCCTTCGACATTATTCATTTTTCCGAATGTCAAGGGCATGGTTATTATGCCGTGAAGGCAAAACAAGCCGGGCAGGATTTTACCGGAGTGACTCTTGCTGTATCTCCTCATGGTTCGTTGCGTTGGTGTCATGAAGGGAATCAACGAGTCATGCAATCATTGGAAGAATTTTCAACAGATGCGATTGAACAAAAGTGTATTGAATTAGCAGATGTTGTCCTGGCACCCAGTCAGCACATGCTTGATTGGATTCAGGCACAAGGGTGGAGGCTTCCAGATTCAAAATTAGTTCGTCAATATGTGCTTCCAATTTCGTGCATAAAGGGTTCCTCCCCCAAAAAAACGCTTAAGGAAATCGTTTTTTTTGGGCGCTTGGAAATCAGAAAAGGAATACACCACTTCATCAATGCAATAGCACAAATAGAAGATAAGCTCCCGTCAGGATTAAGTATAACTTTTTTAGGAGAGCCGGACAGTATAGACGGCATCTCAAGCGCAGATTACATCACACGTCATTGTAAAGAATGGAAAAGACATTGGAAGATTCTCGACTCGTATGGTCATGGTCAAGCTATGGATTACATTCAAGGCGAGGGACGCTTGTCAGTAATAGCTTCGATTCATGATAATCTGCCAAATACTGTATTGGAATGCCTGGCCCTGGAGGTTCCGTTTATATGTTCGAATGCAGGAGGTATTCCAGAAATGATACTTGCAGAGGATATGCAGGATTGCATCTTTGATCTAAATGTGGATCCAGCGGTCAATCTGAGTGCATCGCTGCTTAGTGCACTGAGTAGCGATGCTATGCGTGTGCCGCGTTTTAGAATTAATCCAGAACTTACCAATCGTTCATGGATAGAATGGCATGCAAATCTTCCTGAGAGAACCAGAAGCTCTGCCGACAATGATGAAGCTGGGGTTTCTCCAAAACCGAAGACCTTGATAGTGGTAAGGTATGCGAATAATTGCCAGCGTGAACAATTTGTAAAATTGATTCCCGAATCATTAACTGAAATCATTTCAAAAATTCAGTTCATTCAGGATCTTGAACCCAGACGCAATATCATTTCAAAAATTGATTCTGTAAATGGTGCTTCTCCCCCATCGGCCATTTCCTTAATGCTTGAGGCACTGTCCGGGAGTGATGTCGATATTGCACTTTTTATTGATGCAGCGGTAATGAACCTCGAACATGTTGCCGAAACATTGACAAGATGGTTTTGTCAAGGGACATCCGGGATTGCCGCTTTTCCCTTAGTGAACGATGAGAGTCCTACGGACATTTATCTTCCCACGGATACTACCATTAAAGCATCGGGTTTTGGGTTGGGGGTTGGTGCCTGCTTTGCTATCAGCAGTGATCTGTTTGCCAAGGCCTGTAAAATTATTGCAGAGTCCCCAGACTCCGGTTTGCTCGATAACTGGGCATATTTGGGTAACAGTTTGTATCTTTCAAGTAAAGACAAACGGTTGGAAGTTTTTGTAGCAACACCGCTGGTGAGTTCTTCGTATGACGAACATTCAGGAATTGTTAGTGGTGACCTCAATTTACCACATACTCTTTTTTGGGAAAGAATGATTGATCCCTCGATCCAGTTTATACTAGCTAGCGGTGTCAATAATAAAGCCCTGGCCGACGATCTTAAAAAATATAAAAACAGGGTTGCTCGTCTGAGGGCAGAAATAGACAGAAAAACTAACCGAATTGATAGGCTTTTAATCAAAGCGGCAAATAAACCCGGGCTTCTGAAAAAAATCACCAGAAGATTTAAAATGAATTCCCAGTAGCATGAAAAACCTAAAAACTGAATAATTCAGGCCATGATTTCAGTAAGTCTTAGGTGATGAAAATACAGAGGAGAGGATCCTACCACATTATTGTGGAGACGACTTAGCCAAATTAAAAGAACGGCTAGAGAAACCAGCTAAAAAATAATTCTATCATGGAATCGGTCCACTTACTGGAGAGAGATGATCTAGTCAAAAAACGGCTGCCACTCGGCTCCTTTTTTGGGTGCAGCTAAATGAGTTAGGGGAGAGGATTGTTTTTCAATAATAACCATAAATGGGTAGAAGTGAATTGAGTGGATAGCAGACTGAAACACGGTATTTTTGCTTTGCAGCGTTTCCTCGACTATCCATTCGGATCGGTTGAGGTGCTCTATCAACGAAGATGCAAAAATACTGAATTGATTGGGGTATCCGGTGACGTCCTCACAGATGTATACTCCTCCAGGATTTAATCTTGGCAGCATTTCCTCCAGTGTGATGCATTGCTGTTCGTGCGTATGGCCACCATCATCGATCAGGGCATCGACCCCGTGGCTTTCCTGATTATACGTTCGCCAAAATTTGCGGTCAGACTGATCTCCTATATGAATGGTCGTGTGATCATTCTCATATGTTTTGCAGGCTTCTTCAATATCTACCCCGTGAACATGGCTTTGAGGTCCAAAATATGAATGCCACATGTCCAAGCTGCCACCACTGTATACTCCTATTTCAAGGACATTTAGTTCTTTTCCGATAAATTTGGACAGATGCCTGTGATAAATTTCGAAATAGTGTTCCCATTTCCAAATTCCTTTTCCCTCATGATGATTCTGAAAGTATTTCCAAAGGGGATTATCGACAGCTTGTGTGACAAAGTTGTCCCTCTCGATATCAGAGTTACAATAATTGGAAACGAACACATTGGCCCGATGCACCGATTTCAGCCGATCCATCGCCTGGGAAATAAGTGCTGGATTGTTTTCAGCTAGAGTGTTCAGTTCGGAAAATAATTCCGACATGCGGTCACCTTGGTTTTTGTTGTCTGTCATGTCAGTCTGCGTCAACCTGTAGCATACAGTAATTTCCCATCGGGAAAAAACGCAATATTACATTAACGTCTTACCAGGCGGCGTGGTATTGCAAGAGTAATTTTGTTTTACAAGGAAGGAGGTGTCGGGGATTGGTAAACATACTATTTACGAAAACTGACTACCGAAATGAAATCATTATTTACCCTGGTTCTAATCACCTTCCTGCCGTTTTTTATCTCAGCAAAAGGTGAGGACAAGGATGACTGGCTGATAGATCCATCAGAGAAGGTAGGAAAAATAAACAAAAACACTTCGGAAGAAGAATTGATCAGGATTTACGGGAAAGAGAATGTGAAGAGACAGCAACTCCCGGCTGGAGAGGGGATGTTTGTCGAAGGTGCGATTCTGTTTGCAGGGACAAAAAACGAATTGTTGATTGAGTGGAGGGGGAAGCTGAAAAACCCGGAGAGAATTACGATCAGTTCGTCGAAAGGGTTATGGTGGTTTTCCAATGGTCTGAAAATAGGAGACTCTTTGGAGAAAGTTGAAAAATATAATTCGACTGTTTTTAAACTTACGGGATTTCAATGGGATTACCCGGGCAGAACCACCTCATGGGAAAAAGGAAAGCTCTCTGAAAATTTGCAGTTGGACTTCTGGACAGACAAAAAAATTGCAGAGAGCGATGCACAAAAAATTGCGGGTGATGGGGAATTCAAGAGTTCGAACAAAGTCATGAAAAAAATGAAATTAGAAGTGAAAACCATCTTCATCCGATGGGATTTATAATGACCGCTTGTCTGAAGGGACGGAGCGCACAACGTCCGACATGCTTTACTCAGCCGATTCTATCCGGTACAAAATTCGGAAAATCCTGCCTCAGGTAGGGATGGTAATAAGGATCCCTCCAGGTGGGATCGCTTAAGTATCTGGCTTGCAGTTCGGCGACTTCTTCCGGATTGTCTTTGTTCGGGCGACTCGAGGTTTCATAATGGATCAGTGAGGAATGGGGAGTGCAGACAACACGGTATCCCTTGGTCCATAAGCGCAAACAGTAATCCACATCGTTATAGGCGATTTTAAAATTCTCAGTATCATAACCGCCCATCTCGAGAAACACACTGCGCCGGGTGAACATGCAGGCAGCGGTGACAGCACTGAAGTTTCGAGCAGCTTGCAATTGGCCTCGTGCAAAAGCGTCATTGGGAAGGCAGCCGGCAAAAGCGTGAGAAGCACGTGCCTGGATACCCATGACAACTCCTTGATGCTGGATGCTCTGGTCGGGAAACAACAGGCGTATACCCACTGCTCCGATTTCGGGTAATTGTCCGTATTCCGCCATGGCTTGAATCCAGTCGGGATCGATCACTTCGGTGTCATTGTTGAGAAAAATCATCCAGTCCGCATCGACGTCTTTTGCGGCATTGTTGTGGATGGCCGCGTAGTTAAACTTGCCTTCGATGCGTTTTACTCTATGGCTGCAGTGCGCCAGGTAGTGCAGTGTGGAAGGTTCGGAACTGGCATTGTCTATGATGAGGATTTCATAGTTCTCGTAGGATGTGTGCTGTTCGATACTGGTTATACATTTCTGTAACAGATCCAGACGGTCACGGGTTGGAATAATGATGCAAACCTTTTTTCGAATCGATACGATGCGACGCATTCTTACCGTTCCATAGGCAGGGCGTGCTTCGATCCACACTTTTTCTCCGATGGATTCTGAATGTTCGGATAATTCTCGCGCTACCCGCTTCGCTTCGTGTGCGTTACGGCGCTGCCAGTCTTCCGGCTCTTTCTCATGAACATGCAGCAGGACATTGCGAATGTGAAAAGGCTTCAGCTTATAAGTATTAACCAGAAACAGGAGCAAACGGTAAATGCGTTTTTCCAGCAGCCATGGGTAGGTGGTGGCGGTGTCAGCAAGGATCTTTCGCGAGATCGCTACTGCATTGCCAACTGCGTCCATGTTCTCCATTAAGTCAGGTGACCAGTCAGGTTTAAAAAAGGGATCATCCCACTGATCCTCTCCAATCAAGCGATCTTCGTCGCCATAATAAATTGCGGCATCTTCATGATCGCAGATGGCCTCGGCAAACTTCAGCAGGGCGTGAGGCTCGAGCAAATCACGTGAGTCCAGCACGATCACATGCGACCAGATGTCTGATTCCTGCCATTTTTCGAGCAGCCCGGGGGTGGTGGATTCAGCCGCAGAGGGAGGATTGGCTGATGAACCAGTGCTAAGGGCACAATGCCAATGCGGGTAGCTTTGTTCGGTAAGGCTCCTGTAAGCACTGCAAATTTTCAGTTCGTCATGAGCTTCGATGTGACTGATGAGGACAAGGAATTTAGCGGAGCTCTTAGCTTGGAAGCGGTTGACCCGATCCACGGAAGACTCTCGAGAGCGTAAGGCTTTGATCTGGTTCACGTATCCGTCCCTGCTCCAAAGAGAAGCAATTGCTTCGGAGAGGTGATTGTTTTTCCAGTTATCAATTTTTCCAAAAATACGATCTACAGGAGGGTAGCCTGGAGGATTGCCCTTGAGGAAAGCCTTGAAGGAATTGGAGAAGCGCCATCTCTTCGATTGATAGAGATAAGTCTGTGCATCTTTGAGTTGTTCAACTTGACGTAAGGCGTAATCCCGTTCTTTCGTTAAACGGAGCATGATTTTCTCGGCCCGTCGAATCCATTTTTGAACAGGCATGCCGCCAAAGTCATGGTCGTTCGAGATATCCTCAAAAAAGGAAACGACCGTATTTCCCGGTGTATCATTTACTGATACCGGACTGACTTCTGTCGTGATGGGGATTTGTATGTTTCGGGGCGGAGTGGACAAGGGGGGGCGGGGCAGGCTATGGCGCAATTCATCCGGTTCAACACAGCTAAGCAGTTCTTGAACGGCATCAGGTAGTGTGGAGGCAAGATCCGATGTCTCACCGTTTTTCGAGGTGCAGTCGAACAAGTAGGTGCCGCCAGATAGCCGCTCGCCATTCACCCAGGCCAAGCCGTCCCCCAGAACACAGAGCAGTTTGTAGGGATATCGAAACACGACATAATAATTACCCTGCATGCCAATCGAAATAGTGGCTCCGTTCGATGATTGGTGAGAAGGGCTGAGCTTGCCATCCGCCAGTTTTTCGAAAGGCACTTTTCCCGCGAGGAGTTCTCCTCCTTGAAGTCCGCAGATATCGAGAATCAGGCTGGCGGAGTCGGTCAATTGGAAGGGCGTATCGATCCGGGAACCGGATGCCTGGGAATTTCCTGCCGGAGGTTTCAGCAGAAAGGGGATGCGCAGAACGTCTTCTGTCGGGGTGTGGTGTTCGAAGGTTAGATTTTTTTCGACCAGGCATTCCCCATGAGGAGAGGTTTGGATCACGCAGGAATGTTCCCAAAGGCCGCTTTCCTGAAGATAGTCAAACAGCCTGCCCAATTGTGCATCATTTTCTTCGATGCAAGCGGCATACATTGCTTCCGGATAACGGCTGTCTACGACCCCCTTCATCCAAGCCAACATACTGCCTTCTGAAATTTGCAAGCGTCGATGGGTTTCTTTGAGAAACTGGATGAGATTTTCGGTGATCTGTTCACTACGCAATCGTTTCGTTTCCTCACCCAGCCACACGATGGTTTTTTCGAGTGACCTGTTTTCATATCCATTGGGAAAGAGGGATGGAAGATGGAAAGCGAGATCTGGTCCAGACTGAATTTTTCCGGTCAGGTAACGAACCGTATCCTCGAGTCGCTGCAGCAGGCTGTAGGCAACCCTGCCTTCTTCCAGCATGGGTAAAGCAGCATCAAGTTCCAGGGAGGATTCGATGGCATGAATCGATGTCACACGTTCGGGGTGGTGACGGTTGGCAGGATCGGTGGGATCACCAGGATAAAACTTCCGGGCATATTCAGGATCCGGCATCTCCGGGGGATGGGGATCGAACAGTTGCAGCCAGAAAAACTGGGGAGTTGACCAGTCAGTTTGCTCCAATAGTTTCAGGGTGCGTGCAATGGTCAGGGAGGTGGGTTGGGCAGGATTACCCAGACAGTGGTAAACATGGTCAAATGCCTGAGCCAGCGAATGCTCACCCTCGGTGAACTCTCGTTCACTGGAAATCAAATGGGTTTGGTAACCTTGCCCCTTGAGCACCGTGGCCAGATTTGGTAAATGTGCGGGGAAGTCACCCCATTCGGAAAATACGCCGGTGATCTCGGGTGATTTTCCGGTAAACAAGCTCAGGTGAGAGGCAAGTGTTGAGTCCGAGTTGCTCCGCGCATTGGTAAACAGAAAACCTTGTTCGGCCAGCGAATCCAGGTTGGGCGTTTGCAGTTGCTCGGCGCCATAGCAGCTCAAATGGTCTTGCCTCAAGGCGTCATTGGTGATGAGAAAGATGTGGGGATGTTTCGGGGAGGCTGGTGTTTTTACTTTGGGGGGTGGGGTGGCGTTCGCCCGCGAATTTTCGGTGAGGAGGGGGTCTCCCCACAACAACCAGGCATAGGCCGAATTGTCATCGTGTGCCACAGTTTGAAAGCCCAATCGGATGAACTGTCCTGCGTAGGCAGAAAGATCGACTTCCTGCGGGTTCCACTCGAATGCGGCTTTGGATTGCAGGGGGTCCAGGGTTTCATGAAAAATGCATGTGGCGGCATCGTGCTCACCGATCGCAAGCCAGATTTTGAAATCACACGCCGTCTGGATCTGGTCCCGCACTGCAGGATTGATAGCAATTGAGAAGTCGAGTTTTGTTGCCTCTCCAATTCGGGTGACCGGCCACCAGAACAGAGACGGAGGATGCTGGAAGACTGAATTTTTTGCCAAACGTCCGATGATGACTCTTTGGATCTCTGGAGCCTCGCCATCCGCGGCAAGTTGGATTTCGTCAAATTGTTCTACTAGTCGGATTAGGCTCATCGTTATTCAATCTCAGCGAGCACATCCGAATTTTTCAAGGCGGCACTCCCTGCCTCGACAGCCTTTGTATAACACTCCAACATGGTGCTCGCAAAGGACGGGTTGGTTGGAAGCTCGATTTTCGGCGGTAGATATCGATTCGTATGTTGTTCCAATTGAGCGAGCCAGTCTTTCCACGACTCAATGGACGGGTCTGCTATGATCCAGCCATCCTCCCCATCGTGAACCAGGTCTCCCATTCCGGGTAAGTCGTGAGTGGCCACAGGAATGCCACACCAGCGGGCCTCTTTGACCACAATGGGTTCGTTCTCATCCCAAATTGAAGGCATGGCCAACAGGTCGCACCATTCGTATTCCTTGTGGAGGGAGGCATGATCGCATTCTCCTGCAAAGATGATCCGGCTATCCTCTGCACTTGCAGTGACCAGGTCAGCCGCATAGGAACCCCCGTGCCCCTGGTTGCCAATGATTCGCACTTCAACCTGGGCTTCGGGTGATTGTAATACGGCGTGAACCAAGAGGTGGGCTCCCTTGTGGGGGAGCAGAGTGCCTACGAACAAGATCTTGATGGGGGCTTCGCTTTCCCGTTCCGTCTGCTTGCTGTGTTGCTCGCGAGCCGGGGCCAGCAAACCTGTATCAACTCCGTGTTCTGCACACTGAATCCTTTCTGCGGGAAATCCAAACCGGACATAGGTTTCACGCTGATGGGCAGAAAGAGCGAGAATGCTGTGTGAGCACAGCAGGGCTTCCTTTAGGTAGGGATTGCGTTGCTTGAGAGCTTTTACCGCATCACTTTCCTTAGCCTGTGCCTGACTGAGATTCTCCTGCAGGCAAGTCAGGCAACGGGAACCTGGGATAGGGCCCTTTGTGCAGGGAGATTGATCCGGGAGCAGGAGATTGTGGCGCAGGCAGAAATACCAGTAATCACTCAGTGTAGTTACAATTGGGATTTTTGTGTTCGACAGAATTTCAAAAATCCCACCTCCAAGTTTCATCGCGTGAACGACGTGGGCGACATTAGGAGAGAAGTCTTCGATGACCTCATTCAAGGCTTGCTCAGCAAAAGCATTGCGGAATTCACCCGTGTGAATATTTGGATGGATCGACAAATTGAAATGGAAGCGATACACACGAATACCATCTACCATTTCGATACGAGTGCCAAAACTGGCTGGATTCGGATCCATAGATTCGTGATAGGCAAAAATTGCAACATCATTTCCGTCAGCCTGGATGCTCTCGGCTAGATCGTGAAGCAGTAGCTCCGTTCCACCAATGGCGTCCGGGATATACTGGTGGATCAGGTAAAGGATTTTCATCGTGGTAGCAGCCCGTTTCACGAGAACTATGGAGCTGTATTTTGTAATAGAAACGTCATAGACTTGTGTGAGGATTCAAGATTTTTTCCATGCCGCCTACTATGCACTTTTTCTCGAAGATTTCGAATCCTGTTTCATTGAAAGGAAACAATTACAATGCATCCTGACAGTAGTGCAGAGTTTGAATTGACTTTATTCTACCATGACTCTAAGAGGACTTCATGAAATGGCCTTGGATCCGAAGACGAAGATGTCAGAAAGAGGCCGATAGATTGCGTCAACGTTTAGATGAACTGAAATCTCAACGTGACCACGCACGTGAACAGAGGGATCGTTATCGTTTGCGTGTATCAAAGGGGGAGGGGTCAAAACCGACCGATGCCGGAGAAATAGATGCGGTCTCTTCTGCATTGGCCGAAACGACAGCCCGACTTGAAAAAGCTTTGGTCGAACGGGAGGAATTTCGCGTTCTGCACAGAGAGGTGATCAAAGATCTTGAACTTGCTGAAGCCAATCCATTGCCTCTCGATCTGGATTATCCTCTTCCCTCCTCCGACCTGCTCTGGCGAATTGGCGGGATGCGGGCGGCATCCTCCTATCTCCAAGTGGGAGAAACTGTGAAGAGGGATTTGGCAAATTTTTGCCAAATGGTCGATAGGGACATTACAAAATTTCAATCTGTTCTCGACTTTGGATGTGGCTGCGGGAGGGTCTTACGCCGTCTGCCGGATATTTTTCCCAATGCCCGGATTTATGGATCCGATGTCGACGGAGAAGCGGTCCAGTGGTGTGAGGATAATTTACCCTTTTTGGCGGGCACCTACGTTCTGCCGGAAATGCCTCCAAGTAATCTGAAAAGTGACAGCTTGGATTTCATTTTTGCGATTTCTGTCTTTACCCATCTGCCTTTGGCCGTGGAGCGAGCATGGCTGGAAGAATTGCGCAGAATTGCGAAACCGGGAGCACTCATCGTTTTGTCGTTCATGCCGGACACGGCGGCAGCAGAGCATTTTACGCCCGACATGGCGGTCAAAAGCGAAGATGGGTTCAGTTTTTACAAGACCATGCCGATCCCGGAGTTACCGGAATATTACCATGGCAGTTATCATAGCGATGAAGCCATGCGCAGCGTAGTAGGAGAACAGTTTGATGTATTGTCGATCCAAACCCGGGCAGTAAATGATCACCAGAGCGTCATCATTGCGGAATGTCCGTCATAGAATATCACTGTGATTTCAGGTTCCTATAATCATTTGTCCCGGAAGTAGAAAGTCCGGAAAGTTTCATGCTGCTTGCTCACTTATACCGGGAAAAGGATGATTTTTTGTTTTCCAGAACCCCGGCAGCCGGGGGGGCTATTTTGTCCTGTCGACGACCCATTGATTGACCGATTTTCGCGTTTCAGCATCCCGAATCCCGGCAATGGAAAAGTGCAGCTCTGCTTGCATCTCCTCCACCTGTTGCAAAAGTTTTTTGCTGAGCTGATCAATATCACGCCCCATATCCTTAGCCAGAACCTTACCCTTTTGAACATGTTTCGCAGCCCGACCAAGCACATCGAGGGAGACATTTTCTTCGCTGTCTGAAAAATCCATACTCAAACCTTCACATTGGGCGGCGAGAAATTTCTCCAGGGTAGCATCATTGCGGGCAGCAAAGTGCCCCCACATTGTCCCGCCACCGGATTCTACTGACCGAAGATCCAACCATAAATCTTGCCAGCGGTTCAGTGTTTGGCGCCAATAGTCGAGCTGCATCACTCCTGGCACCGATGTCGCAGCAAGTTTTGTTTCAGTCTCAAGACGTTTGGCAGTTGCCCAAATTCGAGCGGCGCGATCTTGTCCTGCTTCGCTTACGTCATGCAAGTCAGAGGCAATGGTGTCCGGGTCTTTGGCCAGGATGCTCTTTGCCGATAAAGCTCCGGGCCCAGCCATCAAACCCGAAGGCGCAAACACACAAAGTAAAACAAGCAGGGTGATTATATAACGCATTACAGAGCATCCTTTTATACGCCTTTAAAACAAGTGAATAATGTCATTGACTATACTGGAAAATATAAAGCTTCTATAGAAGCTTCCCTTAACGCTCAATGCGAACGAAGCCGTTTTCACTGCCCCCCTCTGCTGCATTCGGCCTGATTAATTTGCTGATAGTAGTTACACTAGTCACGCATCATAGGGATTTTTTTCAACTACAAGGCGATGGGGACAGCAGGGGCTCAAAAAGCAAATTGCCGGCAGGAATAATTTGCTTTTGTCGCCAAAAGCAAATATTGATGAAGCATCAGTATCGCGACTTACATCAACGAAGATCTCGGTGCGCGCCTGCAGGCTGGGCAGGCTTTGCCCGTGCCTCTGACTATCAATGCGCTGGCGAAGCACTATGAAGTTAGCTTCACGCCAGTTCGCACGGCCTTGGAGCAACTGGCTGAACAGGGCCTTTTGACAAAAATGCCAAATGGACGCCTCGCTCGTATTGAGCCCAGTGAGAAAGGGGCTACATCGAAGCTTGATGAAGCAGAACTACCAACGCCTCCACGAAATTCATACACCATTATCGAAGGTGACTTGGTGGATCTTAGTCTGGAAGGGGAGTCGATTTACCTGAGGGAAGAGGCCACGGCAGAAAAATATGGACTCAGTCGTTCGGCGGTAAGGAACATATTTCATCGTCTGGCGGGCTCTGGAATACTGGATCACATTCCACGGCGTGGCTGGAGGTTGCGAACTTTCCGTCAGGATGATTTGGATTCGTTTTGTGAAGCGCGCGAGGTTCTTGAACTCAAAGCACTCGATTTGGCCCAACCACATCTGCTTGATGCTGACTTGCAGACGATGCTTGCTAGCAATCGTCTGCCTTCGTCGGTGGGGGAGGCTCCGGTTCTTGATAATTTGCTGCACTCATACTTCATCGACAAAGCGGACAATTTTTACATCAAGGATTTTTTCAAACGTCACGGCGGATACTTCACCATGATGTTCAGAAAAGAAGCCAAGTATCGTGATGCAGCGATCAAGGCTGTTCACGAACATCAGGATATCCTAACGGCACTGCTGGATAAAGATTGGCGTGGTGCGCGCAAGGCGCTCTCGTGTCACATTCGCAATCACCGGGTTCTCAGCGAGATCTGGACAAGCAGATAAATTTCCCCTTATGAAATACCGCATCCCCTATTTAATCCTTACTTTGCTGTCCGTCATCGGATTTTGTTTGTCAGATTCTCAATCCGCAGAAGCAAAGGATTACCTTGATAAAGTCAAGCCCGTGCTCAAGGAGCGGTGTTATGCCTGTCATGGAGCGCTCAAACAAAAGAAAGACCTGCGGCTCGACACGGCACAACAGATCATTGACGCGGGTATTATCAAGAGCGGAGAACTGCTCAAACGCCTGACGGCTTCCGACCTCGAAGAAAGAATGCCACAGGAAGGCCCGGCGCTTCACGCGGAAGAGATCGACGCAATTCGTGAATGGATTACCGACGGAATGCCTGTGCCAGTTGATGAAAAGCCGGCGGATGATCCCGCCAATCATTGGTCATTCCAAAAAATAGAGCGACCCTCTCTTCCGGAGGGCGTGAAGGAGGCCAATCCGATTGATGCTTTCCTGGCAGCAAAACAGCAAGAGCTGGGTTTGAAAGCTCAGCCGGAAGCCGAGCGATCCTTGCTCGTTCGCCGCCTGTACCTAGATTTGATCGGGCTGGCGCCGACCAGGAAACAACTTGCCAGCGACGTCCCGTTTGAATCGATGGTTCAGGACTTACTGGCCAGCCCTCAATACGGAGAACGCTGGGCGCGACACTGGATGGACATCTGGCGCTATTCCGACTGGTATGGTCTCGGCAAACAGGTTCGCAATAGTCAGAAGCATATCTGGCATTGGCGCGATTGGATCGTCAACTCGGTCAATAAAGACAAGGGTTATGATCAGATGATTCTCGAGATGCTTGCGGGGGATGAGCTCGAGCCCGAGAATCCTGAGGTGGTCGCCGGCACCGGTTTTCTTGCACGCAATTATTATCTATTCAATCGCACGACCTGGCTCGACAGCACGCTTGAACATACCAGCAAGGCTTTCCTCGGACTGACGATGAATTGTGTGAAGTGTCACGACCACAAATACGATCCGATCGAGCAGACGGACTATTATAATATGCGTGCCATTTTCGAACCGCATCAAATACGCCTCGATCCCATAGCCGGGGTAACTGATTTCGAAAAAGACGGATTGCCGCGAGCCTTCGATGACCACCCCGACGCAAAGACCCAATTTCATATTCGCGGTAATCCGACGACTCCGGATGCCAGTAAAAAAGTTACAGCTGGTGTGCCGGCTATTTTTGCCAGTTATGCTCCGAAAGCAAAAGAGGTAGAACTTCCGGCCTATGCCTGGGCGCCCGGTGCCCGAGCTTACGTGCAGGAGGATCAACTCTCAGCAGCCAGGCTGAAACTTGACCGAGCACAAAAAGCTCTGGAGAAAGCCAGGCTGGCTGTTGCTTCGCAAAAAAACCCTGAGTCTGTATCCCAGGGTGAAAATAACTCCGGAACTGTTATCAAAGATAGTTTCGACCGCGCAAATCCGAAGCTCTGGGATATCGTCGGAAGCGGATGGAGTTACAACGGAGGTATCTTGATTCAGACGATGCCATCCCGGGACAAGCAGTTTGCCCGTTCCAAAAATTCACACCCAGCCGACTTTGATCTTGCTCTCGATTTTCGGACAACCGGAGGAACGACTTACAAATCCGTGGGCATTCGTTTTGACGTGACCGATAACGGTAAAAATTCACACACCGTTTATGCCAGTGCTTATGATAAAGGCCCTAAAGTACAGGTTTCCCATACTCATGACAGCAAGACCACTTACCCGAATGCCAGAGCTGCCTATCCGGTCAAAGTGAATGAGGATTACAAACTGCGCGTTCAGGTGCGTGGGAATCTCATCAATGTGTTGCTGAACGATAAATTCCTGATCGCTTACAATCTGCCGAATCGGAATCCGAATGGGCGTATTGAGTTGTTTGCCTTCGATGCAACTGCCGACTTTGACTCGATAGAGGTTCAAGCTTTGTCCAAGGATATTGAACTGATGAAGTCAGGTACACCGGCTCAGAAATCCAAGTCGGTGGATCCGGCTGAGGCTTTGAAACTAACAGAAGCCCGGGTGAAGGAGGCTCAAATTGGTTTGCGATCACTTGAAGCAAAAATCGCCGCCGATAACGCGACTTTGCTTGGCAAGGGCAAAGGGGATCCGGCCGTCAGCGCCCGACTGGAACGCGAGCATGTGGTTGAACTCGCCCGGGTGGGAGTCCTCACCGCAGAGGCGGGTAAACTGAAGGCCGCTGAAAAGACCCTGAAAACTGCGGAGGCGAAGCTCAAGAAAAGCGATGCAAAATACAAATCGCTTCGTGGCAGTTACAAAGCCCTCGAAACACCGGAGCATAAAGAGCCTCAGTACGCGGCCACCTATGCAAAAACGAGTACGGGGCGCCGACTGGCTCTCGCCCAGTGGATGATCTCCCGGCAGAATCCGCTCACTGCGCGTGTGGCAGTCAATCATATCTGGCTGAGGCATTTTGGTGAACCACTGGTGGAAAGTGTTGATGACTTTGGTTTGCGAGCACCGCGCCCGGAACATGCGGAGTTACTGGATTACCTTGCTGCCGAATTGATCGAGTCTGGCTGGAGCATGAAGCACCTGCATGAGTTGATTGTGACCTCAAAAGCCTGGCGCCGGACTTCGTCTAATTTGAATGCCGATCCCGCAACTTTGGCAAAAGATTCGAACAATCACTTCTACTGGCGCATGAACTCACATCGTATGGAATCGGAAGTCATTCGTGACAGCTTGCTCAATCTGGCGGGCACTCTGGATCCGAAGCAGGGAGGGCCGTCCGTTAAATCCAATCCGAGTGTTCTTCGCCGCAGCCTGTATTTCTCGCGCTCACCCAAGCAACAGGTGAAACTGCTTTCCATGTTTGATGACGCCGATGCCCTCGTTTGTTATCGCCGCAGCGAAAGTATTGTTCCGCAGCAGGCCCTGGCGCTTTTCAACAGTAAGATTTCGATCGATTCGAGTGCACAAGTAGCGGCTTCGTTGAAGGCTGAAAAGAGTGATGACAAATTTGCAGCCCAGGCTTTTGAGCTCGTTCTCTGCCGGAAACCAAGTGCAGCGGAACTCGATGCGTGCAAGACTTTTTTAGTCCGACTCGAAGAGGTTTCACCAAAAGGCCCGGCTCGGACCCGACTGGTTCACGCTCTCTTTAATCACAATGATTTTATCAATATCCGCTGAACCCAGCTCCCCCAAGCCATGAATCCCGATATCAAAACCGCCCTCGCTCGTCGCCAGTTCCTTCAATATGGAGGATATGGTTTTGGTAGCCTTGCTCTCCAGAATTTGCTTCGGGGTGAGGAGCTTACTAATCCCTCCGGCCTACCCTATTCTTCGCCAAAAGCAAAGAGCGTGATTTTCCTGTTCATGCGCGGTGGCCTTAGCCATATGGAGAGCTTTGACCCGAAGCCTGCCTTGACTAAATACGAGGGCAAAACCATCGAGGAAACGCCCCACGCTGATGTTCTCAATCCTGAAAAGTTTAAAGACCTGCGCGTCGTGGTGGTCAATGACGCCAATGGCAAACAACGCACTAAAATTTATCCGCTGCAGGTGGGGTCCAAAAGATACGGTCAGAGTGGAGCCAGGATCAGTGATTGGTTTCCGCATATTGGATCCTGTGCCGATGATATTTCGATCATTCGTTCGATGTGGACGACTGATAACAATCATGGAGCCCAGGTGCAGTTTTTCTCGGGACGTCACATGCTTGATCCTCGGGTTCCCACTATTGGTGCGTGGATTCATTACGGATTGGGATCACTCAACGATGACTTACCTCAGTTCATCATGATGGGGCCGCGCTACTTTGACAAACGTGACGGCCATTATCTTGGGCCGGCTCACGATGCGGTTGCTTTGAAAGTAGATCCCAACAACCCGCTGGATTTTGCCAAGCCTGAGGGCAATGTCACTGCGGCAGAACAGCGCCTTGGTTTTGGATTATCCAATCAGCTCAATCGCCTGACCGCTGAAAAATTTCCGCACGATCCGGTGCTGGAAGCACGAATCAAATCCTACGAACTCGCTTATCGCATGCAGAGTGCTGTACCGGAGATCATTGATTTCAAGGGGGAGTCCGAGTCGACCAAAAAACTTTACGGTCTCGACCAGAAAGAAACCAAACCCTTCGGTGAGCAGTTGCTGGCTGCGCGTCGCTTTGTTGAAAAAGGTACGCGCTTCATTCAAATTATGCATGGCACGGGAGCTGCCGGAGCCTGGGATCAGCATTCGAAGATGAAGGAAAAACACGCAGTGAACGCCATGCAGGTGGATCGCCCGGTGGCGGGTCTGATCAAGGATTTGAAACAACGAGGTTTGCTCGATGAAACCATTGTGGTGTTTGCGACTGAATTCGGACGCACACCCGGGTCACAGGGTTCCGATGGCCGCGATCATCACCCTTTTGGCTTCAGCGTGTGGATGGCAGGTGGCGGAATCAAAGGTGGCGTGGTGCATGGAGCTACCGATGAACTTGGTTTCCACGCCACCGAACACCCGCATTATGTCACAGATGTACACGCGACCATCATGAAACAATTGGGCTTGGATGCACGAAAGCTCGAGGTTCCCGGGCAGAAGCGAATTGACATGGATTTCGGTGAGCCGATTGAGCAGATTATCGCGTGAGTTCTACTCAAAGTAGTCACTGTATTTTTTCAAATAACGCGCGACTTCCCTAGCGTCTTTCATCTGACCCGACTCCGAAAGATCGGTGACTGCTGGAATGTAGCCATTGAGATAAGCATGCAATTGGTCGTGAGCATCTCCCTCCATGGAGCAACCTTGAATCAATTCATTGATATTAACTTGAAGGCCAGCCCCTGCCTTTTTCAAATCGGCTTCTTCCAAGTCTGCGTAATCGGAGTTTAAAAAGGAAGAGGCCATCTTGGCAAACATAGACCGGGTGTGATCATCCATTTTCCATTTCCCCCCCTTGTTTAGGCTAAGTCCGTCAAGGCTGTCTTCTATGGTAATCGAGTCTGAGTGGGTCGAGTGGCTGTCAGGGTCATGGGGCTGGGAGTCACCATTATCTTTGCCACATGATAGGAGAAGGGTTGAGACAACTAGAATGCTGATTGTGGATAGGACAGCTGTAATTTTCATGATTCGCTTCTTTCGATTTGGTATTGAGTTTCGAGGTGTTGGGACTTCCCCGCCTGTTGGCACAGGGTAAGTGTAAAAAAGCAGACGTAAAGACAAATCGTCAACTAGATATATAGATTGGCAAAGACAAATTTGCCGAATCGAGGGTGGCTGCTTGTTTAGTCTGCGGTGCCTTTTGGAGAGAGTTTAGGCTTCTTTGTCCTACGGGCAGGCTTGGCGAGGATCTCCACATAAAATGACTCCAGTTGCTGCTGCTCAGCAGTACTGATGCATTTGCCTATTTCAGCCACATGGATCACCTCCGCCTCTTCAACTGTCGGACCGAATTTACAGTCAAAATCCCAGAAATCGTCTCCTTCCGGCAAATCTTTATTGCGCTCTCGTTTGATGTATTTTTTAACGTCTCTTCTAACCGCATCGAACAGGCGGGCAACTTTGATTTTGGGGTGCGTTAGTTTGAATGTTTTTTTCATCTATAGGTAACTTTTCGGGCCTGCAAATTTTTGGATAAAGTTATTAAAGCCTTGGTTTTGGGGATTTGACAGCAGATTTCCATGGAATCGCTCCAGTCATCTGTGTTTTCCGCTTGTAAACCTTGTCGCCGCAGGTGGCGTAAATGGTTTTCCAGTTAGGTCCGCCGGAAGTGACAGTGGCAGGATAGCGAACGCCCGGAGGAGAGGGGATGATGAGGTGGACGCGTTCTGGTTGATCACAAACGTGAGCCCCATTGCAGTGGCGACCAGCAGCCAGCCGTCTTTTGATATTGACCCCGCAAAGCTACAGACTTTCGGAAGCCGGTAATCATAAGTGATCTGAGGGCTCCTTAAGTTTCACTAGAGTCAGGATTTTATACCATAGTGCTTCTTTTTTTCTCTTTTTCTGTGACAAAAATCATCCAACTGGACTTTCCGGCTTTTCTCTTCTTTACTGTGACCGCATGAAAATACAGGCCCGGCTGCTGCCCGTTTACGTGATGATCTGTGCTATTCTATGGGGCACGGCGTTTCCAGGGATCAAATTCGTTTACAGCACTTGGCCGGAAAGCCGGGAATGGGATGGACGAATGCTGTTTGCAGGGATCCGCTTTATGATTGCGGGGCTGATGATCATGCCTTTTGCCCGCCGGGAAGGTATTATTGCTCAGTTGAAAGAAGCGGACCTCCGATTGCTGGCGGCGCTGGCTTTGACTCAGACCTTTGCCCAGTATGTATTTTTTTACATGGGCTTGTCACTTTCAAGCGGGGTGCTGGGATCCCTGATGGTTTCCACGGGAAGCTTTTGGTGGATCCTGCTTGCTCCCTTGATTTTAAAAACACCAAAACCTGATACCCGTCACTGGGTGGTGCTGATCATCTGTGCGCTTGGAATTTCGGCGGCCGTCTACAAACCGGGAATAGGGAGTGGTTCTCCAATGCTGGGGGCACTTAGTTTTCTGGTGGCCAGCTTCAGCGGTGCGCTTGGTCTCATCATCCTGAAGTCACTGCACCGAACTCTGGATAGTACGACAGCCACCGCCTTTTCGCTGTTTCTGGGAGGTGTTGTGTTCACTGTCGTGGGGAGTAGTGCATGGCCGCAACTTGGTATTTTGTTGAAACCTCAAGTTGCGGGGATGATACTTTACCTCGCTTTTGTTTCCGCCGCGGCTTTTGTGCTCTGGAATCGTCTGGCCAGGGAATTTTCGGTAAACATTCTGGCGGGTTATCGTTTTCTGATCCCACTGGCGGGAATCATTCTGTCGTCACTGCTGATCCCCAATGAAAAACCTGGCATGGGGATTTATATAGGAGCGGTGCTGATATTGGGTTCTTTAGTGTATGTGAATTACCTTGACCGGAAAACGGTGCCTACATCTTTGGGCACGAGGCCGTGAACACCCTATCTATTATGCTTGCGTATTTCATCGTGGCTTAGAAACTATTCAGCGATGAAAACATCCTTCTACATATTGTTATTGGCCCTGTGTGTTTCCACGGGGATTAGGGCTCAATCAGGCCTTCGCGCCGGAACCGCCGCTGTTGATATTTCTCCAACTGTTTTTCCAATGCATTTGCGTTCAGGGAAGTCCAAATATGTACATGATCCCTTGCATGTGCGGGCGGTCGCATTTGAAAATGGAGCGGGTCGTGCTGTCATCGCATTGATGGATGCCATAGGCGTCAGCCGAGAAGTGGCGGATGAAGCCAAGGCGATTGCGGCAAAGAAGACCGGTTGGAAAGTTGAGCAAATGTTGGTCAGCGGAACACACACGCACACCGCGCCTAAGGGGGACGACAGCTCGCCGGAACGAATTGCCTACAAAAAGACTCGCATGGAAGGTTTGGTGAAAGCACTTACTGTAGCGATCGAATCACTTGAGCCGGCCAAGGTGGGTTTTGCTTCCGATGAAGAACCGGGTGAAGTTTACAATCGGCGCTGGTTTTTGAAGCCCGGCACCATGGATCGAAACCCTTTGGGCGGGTATGACAAGGTGCGTACGAATACAGGGCACAATCTTTTGAAACCTGCGGGACCCACGGATCCAGAAGTGTGTGTGGTGGATGTTCGCACTCGTCGCGGCTATGCCCTCGGACTGATTGCCAACTACTCACTGCACTATGTGGGCGGTATTCCAAAGGTGAAGGGAGACAAGGGAAGAGCTGTGGGCATGGCTTCTGCCGATTACTACGGAGAGTTTGCCCGAATTATGCCCTTCCGATATGGAGGCTCGAAGCGGTCGAAAAAGTTTGTGGCGATGATGACCAACGGAACCAGTGGAGATATCAATAACTATGATTTTTTTGGTAAACGACCGCCCCGGGCGCCTTTTGAACAGGTTCGAATCGTGGCAAGCAAGACTGCGGATGCGGCTTTGCGTGCAGTGAAAAAAATCGACACTTATGACGCAGATCCGAAGGTGGGCATCCTTCAGCGTGAATTGGCTTTGAATTACCGGATTCCTTCCAAGTCACAGCTGGACAAGGCGATTGAGTTGATGAAGCTGACGCGCGAAGAGCGTGATGCGATCAACAAGCGCACCAGTTCAGTGGCAAACCATACAATTGTCTACTCTGGTCCGGAAAAAGAAAAAACAGAAAACGTAATTATACAAGCGATCCGCATTGGGGACCAAGCCATAGTATCCATGCCCTTTGAGGTATTGGTAGAAATCGGGCTTGAGATAAAAGAGAAAAGTCCGTTTCCTCACACTTTTACTATCGAGTTAGCCAATGGTAGCTACGGGTATCTGCCGCCGCCGAAGCAGCACAAACTCGGGGGATATGAAACCTGGTTGGGAACTTCGCGTTTTGAAGAGGATGCCTCGGTCATTTTAGTTAGGAATCTGTTAGAGATGCTGGCGGAATTGAAAGCGCAGTGATTTTATGTTTGTGGAATCATGTCCGAAAACCACTTGATGACGAATCTGGTCGTCGGCCTAACTGCCTTGCCTGTCAACAACCCCAGCATTAAAGTATTTACACTCTGGGCGATTAAGTTGAAATAACGCTGTGCCTATTATGCTTGCGTATTTCAGCGACCATTAGAGACTACTCAACAATGAAAACTTCCCTCTACATTTTGTTATTGGCCCTGTGTGTTTCCACAGGGGTTCGGGCCCAGTCCGGTCTTCGCGCCGGGACTGCCGCTGTTGATATTTCTCCAACTGTATTTCCGATGCAACTGCGCTCAGGGAAATCCAAATATGTGCATGATCCGCTGCATGTCCGGGCGGTGGCATTCGAAAATGGAGAAGGCCGTGTGGTCATTGCCTTGATGGATGCCATTGGGGTGGGTCGCGAGATGACGGATGAAGCCAAGGCGATTGTGGCGAAGAAGACAGGATGGAAGCCGGAGCAAATGCTGGTCAGTGGAACGCACACACACACTGCACCCAAAGGTGGAGATACCTCGCCTGGTCGGATAGCCTACGAAAAAACTCGACGCGAGGGATTGGTGGAGGCGCTGACAAAAGCAATTGAGTCTCTTGAGCCGGCGAAGGTGGGATTTGCCTCCGATGAAGAGCCGAGTGAAGTTTACAATCGGCGCTGGTATTTGAAGCCGGGAACGATGGATAGAAACCCCTTGGGTGGGTATGATCAGGTGCGCACCAATGCGGGAGGAGACAGATTATTGAAACCTGCGGGTCCGACGGATCCGGAGGTGTGTGTGGTGGACGTTCGAACTCGTCGGGGTCGTGCGTTGGGACTGATCGCGAACTATTCGCTTCATTATGTAGGTGGCATTCCGAAGGTAACAGAAGAGGGTGGGAAAGTGGTGGGGATGGCATCTGCCGACTATTATGGAGAATTTGCCAGGATCATGCCCTTTCGGCTACGGGCTTCGAAGCCACCGGAAAATTTTGTAGCAATGATGACCAATGGCACCAGTGGGGACATCAACAATATTGATTTTTATCGTAAAAGATCACCGCGTGCTCCCTTTGAGCAGATTCAGATTGTCGCACACAAGACCGCGGATGCAGCCTGGCGGGCGGTAAAAAAAATCGAGACCTATAATGAAAATCCAAAGGTGGCCATCCTCCAGCGTGAGGTGACTTTGAAATACCGGACTCCTTCCAGGGAGCAGGTGGATAAGGCGATTGAGTTGATGAAGCTGACCCGCAAAGAGCGTGATGCGATCAACAAGCGCACCGGTTCCGTGGCGAGCAATACGATCTCTTACGCCAGCCCGGAAAAGGAAAGAACGGAAAGTGTGATCATCCAGGCAGTAAGGATTGGTGACCAGGCCATCCTCTCCATGCCTTTTGAGGTGCTGGTAGAAATAGGGCTTGAGATAAAAGAAAAGAGCCCGTTTCCGCATACATTCACCATCGAATTGGCTAATGGCGGTTACGGCTATCTGCCGCCACCTAACCAGCACAAACTCGGAGGATATGAAACCTGGTTGGGGACTTCACGTTTTGAAAAAGACAGTTCCGTTATTCTGGTAAAAAACCTTTTGCAGATGCTGGCAGAGTTAAAGGGGCTGTGATTCCTTGAAATCACTGAAAAAGTGGGATCCGGGTGAATAAAAGCAGTATCATGGCCGTCCTAATGGTCATGATGAAAGATGCCATCCTTCGATTCACTGCTTGTGCTTGTCTGCTGGGCCTGACCGTCAGCTGCACCACCACGTATGACGCCTATGGACGACCGCAACAGTCAGTAGATCCCGTCGTCGCCGCTGCGGGCATCGTAGCAGCCGGTGCTATTGGATATGCTATCGCAGACAATAGGAACCATCATTACAACAACAACTACTATCGTCCGAGTTATCGCTATGGGAGCTATAGGAGAGGGCGTGGAGGCGGTTATGGGCATGGCGGTTACAGAGGCAATTATTGCCGCTATTGAACGCTGGATAAGAACGAGACAGGGCTGATTGCAAATATGCTGGTGGCAACGGGAGGAAAACTTGGCTAACTCCAATTTTTCTAAGCAGGATAACTCCCCTGGATATATTCGTAGAGGGTTTCGATGACGCCCTCTGCTTCATTGACTATTGAGCGGGTGAGATCACCACCCGATAACATTCCCACCAACTGCCCCTCTTTCACTATAGGCAGATGGCGCAGTTTTTTTTCAGTCACAATCTGCATCGCCTCACGAACGGTACGACGCGGATCGATGACTATCACTTCTTTGGTCATGATGCTATGAACCTCGATGTCAGCGGCATTGAGTTTTTTAGCGACTACTTTGATGAGGATGTCGCGCTCAGTGAAAATACCAAGCAATTCATCATCGCGCATGACCAGCAGGGCGCCGATTTTTCTCTCCCCCATTATTTGGGCTGCTTCCTCAACGCTTGTTTCGGGAGCAACGCCAAAAACATCGCCTCCCTTGTGGGAGAGGAGTTCTGTCAGATACGTTTCCACTAAGATTGATATTAGATAATCCGGAAATTGAGGTCAAGCCAATTATGTGCATTTGCGAAAGTGGGGGAGTGCTGCCCGGGGTGTTTAAAAATGGGCAGTTAAAGGGTTAGTGTATTTTTAGTCTAAGGCAGATCTAAAACGAGGTGAATTTTTTGAGAGGAGATCAGTCCAATGTATCGGAAAGCCCGTAAACTCGTGATGAAAACAACATACTCTGATTTATTCATAATAATATTTGCTGCAGGGACTTTACTTTTGGGAGGCTGTGAACGTCCTGAAGAGCCCCTCGGTATGAAGGAGCGGATTGCTCAGCTGAAGCAGAAGGAGCGGCAACAAGCCGAGCAATTGAAACAAGCGGAGCCTGAACGGCTGCTGATGGCGGATGAACTGGCGGAGGCCCACGGGCTGTTGCAGGATGCTCTCGCGAAACTTGAAGCACAGCGTAGTGAAGCTCTTGTAAATGTGTTTGCAGAGGATGCAAAAACGGAGGTAAACACGGAAACAGGTCCGGAACCTATCCGGGCGAAAGTGGTCAAGCCGAGCGAAGCATTGCAAGCGACTGTAGAGGAAGAAGCCTCGTCTTTTCAGCAGGCTCTTGAAGGGGAGGATTTCCAGGTGTTTTTTGTGGAGTTGGCGCGTTTCGGAGAGTGGTTCCAAACTGACGATTATGGATACGTCTGACAGCCAAAAGAGGTCACTACAGATCCCGATTGGAGGCCTTACATACGAGGGAGGTGGCTTTATTCTGATCAGGGCTGGACATGGGCTTCCGATGAACCTTTTGGCTGGGCGGTGTATCATTACGGGCGTTGGGCCCTGTTACAGGACCGGGGTTGGGTCTGGATTCCCGGTGAGGACTGGGCTCCCGCCTGGGTGTCATGGCGTTCGAATGATGATTATCTTGGCTGGGCGCCGCTGCCACCTGAAACGGTTTACGATGAAGATTATAGCTATGATTCAGGGATTGATTCATACTACGATTCTTCACCGGCGTGGTATTCCTTTGTTCCGATGGAGCACTTCTACCAACCGGTTGTTAGCTATTGTGTTCCGCGAACAACCGTTAGTTCAATTATCATTCACACGACAAATGTGACGAGAATCCACATTCGCAACCAACGAGTGTATTGCGGTGGCCCGGAATATGATTGGGTGAGCAGGATGTGCGGGCGGAGGATCACACGCTACAAGCTCGACTTGAGGCACGGGCGGGATCATGTCAGGGATCGGCGGCGGCATTATGTGGATGGCAATCAGCTGAGGATTTTTGCCCCGTCAGTGAAATCCCCGTGGAACCCTGCGGTGTGCCCAGTGCGCGTGAAGAGTAATCTGGGTAGGGTGCAGGTGCTGCGCGAAGGTAAAAAAATGAACCGTAGCGTTTTGGATCGTTTTCACCTGGCAAGCGTGAAGCGTCAGGAGCTTGCTCGTGAGGCTCTAAAATTGGGAAAAGCTCGTAAAGTGATGCTGCGTCACCGGAAAGAGATCCATCAAGTTGCCGTTGGCAAATCAAGTCAGGAGCAGAAGAATGAGAGTAAGGTTTTTGAAAAAGCACATGAATCCGGGAACGAGGGGCTCCGTCAGCAATTGAGCCAAAAGAGGACTGGAGTGAGCGTTGGTGTGAAAGGAATGAAAACTCGGCTTCGGGCTGTTGAGCAAGGGCTTCAAAGGGAGGGAAAACCAGTAACTGAGGAATCGAGCAATGCAATCGGCCTGGCGCAGCATCAGGGAGCAGGATTGGATCACACAAAACAGAGGGATGTCGACCCGTTGAATCTCTCGAAGGATGAGCGTGTCAGGCATGTGGCCAGGGTGAAGGATCAAAAGGAGGATGCAGGCAAACAAATTTCCGGGAGAGGCCAGGCGGATAAGAATTACCGGGGGTTTGGGCAGAAACGTACATTCCGGGATGCCGGGATGGAGTCACGCAAACGGGCGGCGCAGGTGGCCATGCAAAAACAAGCCGAAGAGGAAACACGGCAACAGGCGGCTAAGGAAAAAGCGGTTGCCGAGTCACGGCGTGAAAAAGCCGGGATGGAGTCGCGCAAACGGGCGGCGCAGGTGGCCATGCAAAAACAAGCTGAAGAGGAAACACGGCAACAGGCAGCTAAGGAAAAAGCGATCGCCGAGGCGCAGCGTGAAAAAGCAGGGATGGAGTCGCACAAATGGGCGGCGCAGGTGGTCATGCAAAAACAAGCCGAAGAGGAAACACGGCAACGGGCGGCTAAGGAAAAAGCGATCGTCGAGTCACGGCGTGAAAATGCCGGGATGGAGTCGCGCAAACGGGCGGCGCAGGTGGCCATGCAAAAACAAGCTGAAGAGGAAACACGGCAACGGGCGGCTAAGGAAAAAGCGATCGTCGAGGCGCAGCGTGAAAAAGCCGGGATGGAGTCGCGCAAATGGGCGGCGCAGGTGGTCATGCAACAACAAGCCGAAGAGGAAACACGGCAACGGGCGGCTAAGGAAAAAGCGATCGTCGAGTCACGGCGTGAAAAAGCAGGGATGGAGTCGCGCAAACGGGCTGCTGAGACAGCTTCACGGAAACGAGCTGAGCAGGAGGCACATCAACGGGCGGCCAAGGAAAAAGCGGTTGCCGAGGCGCAGCGTGAAAAAGCCGGGATGGAGTCGCACAAACGGGCTGCTGAGACAGCTTCACGGAAACGAGCTGAGCAGGAGGCACATCAACGGGCAGCCAAGGAGAAAGCGATCGTCGAGTCACGGCGTGAAAAAGCCGGGATGGAGTCGCGCAAACGGGCTGCAGAGACGGCTTCACGGAAACGAGCTGAGCAGGAGGCACATCAACGGGCGGCTAAAGAAAAAGCGGTTGCCGAGTCACGGCGTGAAAAAGCCGGGATGGAGTCGCGCAAACGGGCGGCAGAGACGGCTTCACGGAAACGAGCTGAGCAAGAGGCACATCAACGGGCGGCCAAGGAAAAAGTGATCGCCGAGTCACGGCGTGGAAAAGCCAGGATGGAGTCACGCAAACGGGCTGCAGAGACGGCTTCACGGAAACGAGCCGAGCAGGAGGCACGCCGGCATGCAGAAAAAATAAAGCATCAACAAGAGAAAAAAAGCAGGGCCAGCAAGCGGAGATAATGTAATTGGAAAAAAATAATTCGCATGTGTGAATAAGCGAAGATTAGAGTTTATTGAAGGGGCTTAAGGCAAACTGAAAACAGCATTTGCACAAGTTTGAATTGGGAGAAGACTTTAAATGCAATTCTACTTCTATCATCTGGCTACTGTATTGTGGTATAGAAATTGAAGCTCAGGAAACCAAACCAAAAACTATGAAGCAATTTTTCAAAATGATGATGGCCTCAATCATGGGATTGATGGTCACGCTTTTTCTAATAGCCTTGATCGGCTTTGCTGTCATTGCAGCTATTATCGGGATGATTGTTTCCGGTGCCGATCAAGGGCCGGTATCCATGAAAGATAATTCATGGCTTCACATGGATTTTAAAGAAATCATCACGGACCGAAGCAATAACGACCCCTTTGCCAGCTTTGATTTTATTAGCTTTAAAGCAGTGCCGCAGATTGGTCTGAATGATATCCTGAAAAGCATTAAAGCTGCCGCTGAGGATGATCGCCTTAGCGGGGTGTATCTCGACCTGTCCCAGATCAATGTGGGTTTTGCCAGTATGAATGAGATTCGCGATGCTCTGGAAAAATTCAAAAAATCAGGAAAACCGGTGCATGCCTATGCTGATTACATGGGGCAAAAGGCCTACTTCATGGCTTCGGTGGCAGACAGTATCAGTCTCAATCCGGCTGGGGGGCTGGAGCTTCAGGGCCTGAGCAGTCAGCAGATGTTTTATAAACAAGCATTGGAGAAACTGGACGTGCAGGTGCAGGTGATTCGCCATGGCAAGTTCAAGGGAGCAGTCGAGCCATTTATACTGGATGCAATGAGTCCGGAGAACAAACTGCAGACTCAAAAATATGTAACAGCTTTGTGGGATAAAATGGTCTCAGGCATGGCTGATGGGCGTGGCATTTCATCCGAAGCCATCAATCAGGTCGCAGACGGGTTGAAGCTTCGCTCTGCTAAAGACGCCATGACATTGCGTCTGGTTGATAGAATTTGTTACCGGGATGAGTTTGTTGCCGCACTGAAAAAAGTTGACGGGATAAAGGAGGGTGCTGCGCTAAGTAAAATACGCATATCAAAATACAGTCGGCTATTGGAAAATAGTTCAGCTCTGGGTAACAAATATAGTAAGAGTAAAATTGCGGTGGTTTATGCCAGTGGAGGCATCGGAATGGGGAAAAGTAATTATGGAATCATGGGGGCTAAGACTATTTCCAAGGCCATTGCCAAAGCACGGAAAAATAAAAAAGTGAAAATTATTGTGCTACGTGTTGATTCCCCGGGTGGAAGTGCGCTGGCCTCGGATGTGATTTGGCGGGAAGTAGAGTTGGCGAAAAAGGTGAAGCCGGTTGTCGTGTCTATGGGAAACATGGCGGCTTCGGGCGGCTATTATATTGCTTGTGGCGCCAATCGCATTCTGGCCGACGAGAGTACGATCACGGGATCTATAGGCGTATTCGGGCTGTTGCCCAATGTCAAAGGTCTGTTAAACAACAAACTTGGGGTGACTACCGATACAGTGAATTCCAATAGTCATTCGGATGTCGGTTCTGGTTACCGTTCGATGAATGCATTTGAGCAAAATGCCGTTCAGGCCACAGTGGAAAACGTATACAGTGATTTTATAGGGAAAGTGGCCAAAGGGCGGGGAATGACTCGTGAGCAAGTTGATGAAATTGGGCAGGGGCGTGTTTGGGTGGGTAAAGATGCTCTGGAGATTGGTCTGATCGATGAATTTGGAGGGCTGGAAAAATCGATAGAAGTGGCAGCCAGTATGGTAAAAATTGATGATTATTCGATCATTGAATACCCTGAGCAAAAAGCTTCACTGGAAGTGCTGCTCGAAAACTGGTCGGAGAACATGACCCAGGCAACGCTCAAATCTGTCTTTGGAGATGAATATGTTCACTATCGGGACTTGCACGAAACTTTGAAGGGGAAAGGTGTGTTTGCCCGCCTTCCCTTCGATAAGTTATTCGAATAGCCTGCCTTGAAAAGTCAGGCTGTGGCAAGTTTCATATGCTGGAGAATTTTTTTCGAAAAAGTTCGTTAAATCTTCCAGACTTGTGGAGATTAATAGGTGACGACGATGATTTATTTCCCTCGACCTGCTGTTTTTGCCCTGATTTTTTCTCTACCGGCTGCTGTATTAGCGGCTCCGGTGGATTTTGTGCGTGAGGTTCAGCCGATTTTTCAAAAGCACTGCTACGAGTGTCACGGTGAGAAAAAGCAGAAGTCCGAGCTGCGGCTGGACATCAGGGAACTGGCTCTCAAGGGAGGTGATACCCACCAGCCGGATATCATTCCGGGGAAAGCTGACAAGAGTCCGCTGATTCACCTGGTGACGTCTGATGATAAGGGTGAGCGTATGCCGGCTGAGGGAAAAGCTTTGTCGGCTGGCGAGATTAAGACGCTGACAGCATGGATCGATCAGGGAGCGGTATGGCCGGATGGGGTGGACTTGGTGAAGCTGGAAGACCGACGGGATCATTGGGCATTCAAGCCGGTTGCGAATCCGGCACCACCCAAGACGAAAGATCAGCAATGGGCGCGGACGGAAATGGATCGTTTTATTCTCGCACGATTAGAACAGGAGGGCTTACAGGCATCATTGGAAACTGATCGATGGACCTGGCTGCGGCGGGCGACATTTGATCTTACCGGCCTGCCGCCGACATCAGCCGAGTTGGCAACTTTCCTGAGAGACAAGTCAGCCAATGCTTACAAACGAGTCGTCGACAGATTGCTCGCTTCTCCACGTTACGGTGAGCGCTGGGCGCAACACTGGCTCGATGTGGTGCGTTACGCCGATACTCACGGGTTCGAGGTGAATACCCCGCGCGCCAATGCTTGGCCCTATCGTGATTATGTCATCGAAGCTTTCAATAAGGACACACCGTATGCTCAGTTTATTCGTGAACAACTTGCCGGTGATACCATGGGCAAGGACGCGGCGACCGGATTCCTTGTAACCTCAGCTGTCTTGTTGCCGGGCCAAATTGGCAAGGACGACGCATCGAAACGCTTGGCGCGTCAGGACGAGCTGGGGGAAATTGTTATCAATACCGGCGAGGCCTTTCTTGGGCTCAGCATTGGCTGTGCGCGTTGTCACGATCACAAGTTCGATCCGATCAGCGCTCATGATTATTATTCCATGCAGGCCTTTTTTGCCGGTGTGAAATATGGGGATCGTGCGATCAAATCACCTGAAGCCGACTCAGCGCGATTGGAGGCCAAAAAGTTCAAGGTGCAGGTGGCGGAGATTGATCATCAGTTGACGGAGTTTGTACCGTTGGCGAAGTCCGGTGCCAAGCGGCCGTCGGTGAATGCACAAATCAACATCGAACGATTCGCTCCGGTGAAAGCCAAACGTGTTCGCTTCACGGTCAAGACGACTAATAATCTCGAGCCTTGTCTGGATGAATTGGAAGTATTTAACACGGACGGAAAAAATGTGGCACTTGCCAGTGTCGGCACGAAACCAATAGCTTCGGGCAGCATCGTAGTTGCCAATCGTCACGAGCTGGAACACATCAACGATGGGCGTTACGGCAACTCGCGCTCATGGATGTCGAATGAAAAGGGCAAGGGTTGGGTGATGCTGGAGTTTGCCGATGAACATAAGATCGAGCGCGTCGTCTGGGGTCGTGACCGTCAGTCTAAATTTACTGATCGCTTGCCACTGGAGTATGTGATCGAAGTTGCGGATGCAACAGGTAAGTGGCAGGTGGTCGCAGATTCGACTGATCGGAAAAAGTATGATGCCAAGCTTAAAAAACCTGCTGATTTCACTTTGGTTGGACTGAATGCGAAAGAGAGCAAAGAGGCGAAAGCTTTGCAGCAGGAGAAACTTATGCTGGAGGCCAGAATCAAAAAACTCAGTAATGACTCCTTGGTTTATGGCGGGATATTTGGCGAGCCCGAAGCGATGTTTTTGCTGCGACGCGGAGACCCCGAGCAGCCGAAGGGGGAGGTGGCTCCTGCGGCGATTACTGCTTTGGGTGATTTGAAATTGCCCAAAAGTGCGACAGACAAACAACGCCGTCTCGCTTTGGCTGACTGGGTCGCGAGTCCGGAGAATGTGCTGACTGCGCGCGTGATGGTGAACCGGATCTGGCAGGGGCATTTTGGAATTGGTCTGGTTGAGACCTCCAATGACTTTGGGCGTGCCGGGGTCAGGCCCACTCATCCTGAATTACTCGATTGGCTGGCAAAAAAATTCGTCGACTCCGGCTGGTCGATCAAGCAGATGCATCGGATGATGGTGCTCTCTGCGACTTACCGTCAGTCCGCTAAAATTCGCCCGGATGTCCAGGCCAAAGATGCCGATGTTCGTCTGCTGTGGCGTTTTCCTTCACGACGGCTTGAGGGTGAAAGTATTCGCGACACCATGCTTGCGGTGAGTGGTCGGTTGAATTTGAAAATGGGTGGTTCGGGTTTTGATATGTTTAAATCACGCGGGGGGTTGAGCGGATTTCCTCCCGTTGAAACTTTCAAAGGGGAGGGTCTGCGGCGTATGATTTACGCTCACAAAATTCGCATGGAACGAGAAGCGGTGTTTGGCGCATTTGATTGCCCCGATGCAGGCCAGACTTCTTCCCGTCGCCGCCAGTCGACCACGCCGCTACAGGCGCTCAATTTGTTCAACAGTCGATTCACGATTGATGAATCTGCAGCTTTCGCCAAGCGCATTGAAAAAGAAGCCGGACCCGAGTCGAAGAGTCAAATCCAGCGGGTTTATCAAATTGCTTACGGACGTGGGCCTGATGCCGGGGAGTTGGAGGATGCGACGCTTTTAGTTTCTAGCAACGGATTGCCCGCTCTTTGTCGTGCTATTTATAACAGCAGTGAATTTTTATTTATCCCATGAGCCATCAAGCCGAATACCTTTCTTCTGTCGGACGTCAATTTCTTGACCGGCGCAGTTTTTTGTCCCAGTCGGGTACGGCCTTGGGCTCCATTGCTCTGGCAAAAATGCTGGGACAGGATGGCTTGCTTGCACAAGAGCGGCCGATCATCGATCCGGCTCAGCCCTACGCGCCGAGATTGGGTCACCAGACGGCCAAGGCGAAAAACGTCGTCGTAATTTTCTGTGCGGGAGCGGTGAGCCAGCTGGAAACCTGGGATTACAAACCAGAGTTGATCAAGCAGGACGGCAAACCGTTGAAGGGTGGACCTGCGGTGACCTTCCAAGGGCCAGCGGGGAATCTGGCGCGTCCGCAATATGAGTTCAAGCCGCGTGGACAGACGGGAAAAATGGTATCGGAGATGGTGCCGCATCTGGCAGAGTTGACCGACGACATCGCCTTCATTCATTCCCTGACCAGCAAGTCGAACACCCATGGGCCGGCAGAGAATTTTTTGTCCACGGGTTTTGTGCAGGATGGTTTTCCGAGTATGGGGGCCTGGGTCAGTTATGCACTGGGTAGTGACAATCAGGATGTGCCGGCCTTTGTTTCCATTCCGGATCCGCGTGGGGTTCCGCAGGCCAGTGTGAATAATTGGGGTCCGGGATTTTTGCCCGCGGAGTTTCAGGGTACGCCTTTCAGTGCAAAAAATCCGATACGTCATCTCGATAGGCCTGGTGGAATTTCGCCATCAACGGACCAAGCGACACGTGCATTTTTGCAACGCACCAACGAACGTCATCTGACTCAAAATCCGGGGGATAACAAACTTGCCGCCCGCATCGCCTCTTATGAACTTGCCGCGAGAATGCAGCTCAGTGTGCCGGAGATCAGCGACCTCTCCACCGAGCCAGATCACATTTTAAAGAGTTACGGAGCTGACGATGAATCGAATCCCAACAAAGCTGCCTTTGCGCGTAATTGTATTTTGTCACGGCGTCTGATTGAAAAAGGCGTGCGTTTTGTGCAGTTGTTCAACGGAGCTTACGCTAGCGGCGGCAAGCTTAACTGGGATGGTCACAGCAAGCTCAAGGAGCAGTATGATATTCACGCCGAGATCATGGATCAACCGGCCGCTGCGCTGATCCGCGATCTCAAACAGCGTGGCTTACTGGAAGAAACGCTGGTGGTCTGGTGCACCGAATTCGGACGCATGCCCTTTTTCCAGAAGGGAGCGAAGGGGCGTGATCACAATCCGAATGGGTTTACTTGCTGGATGACCGGAGCCGGAGTGAAACCGGGCGTGAGTCACGGAGTGACCGATGATCTTGGGCAAAAAGCGGTAGAGAATGTGCTGAGTCTCTACGACTTTAATGCTACCATTTTACATCTACTGGGTCTCGATCACGAACGGCTGACCTTTTATCACAACGGTCTCGAACGACGTCTGACCAATGTGGAGGGAGAGCTGATCCATCAAGTGCTGGCCTGAATTAGAATGACTCTTGAAGAAAACGAACGGCACCATCGATTCCTGCGTAGCTTCACTGCGCATGAGCCGGCCGTGCGTGCTTATGTCCGGCGCATGGTGCCGAGTCGGGTGGATGCGGACGATGTGATGCAGGAAGTGTCGGTAGTGCTGTGGGAAAAATTCGGTGACTTTCGTGATGGGGCGGATTTTCGTCCCTGGGCATTTGGGGTTGCGCGTTTTGAAGTGCTTGCCTGGTTCCGTGACAAAGGGCGCGATCGCCTGGTGCTCGATGGAGACGTGGTTGGCAAACTTGCAGATGAAACAGTTAAGAATGAAGCGCATCTTGAACAACAGCGTGAAGCTTTGGAAGCATGCATGAAAAAAGTCGCTCCCGAGCAGCGGGATTTGTTGATGCAGGCTTATCAACAGGAGTCACAGATTCAAGAAGTGGCGCGTATCAGCGGGCGCACGGTGACGGGTTTTTATCAATGGTTGCACCGCATGCGGCGAAGCTTGCTGGATTGCATTCGGCGTGAAGCGGCGAGGGAGGTTTCATCATGAAGGGCGATCTGGAAAAGCTCATCGACAGCTATGTTAACGGATCCATTTCTGCTGAAAGCATGGAGCGTTTGAACGAGCTGTTGCGTGATGATGTTGAAGCACGGAAAGAATTTGCCGAATTGCTGAATCTTGACTCCGCCCTGGCTGCGGCAGCCGCGGGTTGGAGTTTGGAGAAAGGTGAAGTGAATCAGGGCGCGGTCGCATCGCATCGCATCATCAAGTTCCCTGTTGCGGCACACTGGTTGGCGGTCGCTGTCTGTCTGGCTTTATTTCTGGGCGGCAGCTGGTGGTGGCGGGCGGAGCAATCAGTCTTTGCAACCGTTCACTTGGGAGCGGGAGTCGAGCAACTTGCCGATGGCGCTCGACTTCGCGGTGAGTCTTATAAAATTACCGCAGGCTCGGTTGAGCTCATCACCAAACGCGGAGCTCGTGTGGTTATCGAAGCGCCGGCAGCCTTTCGTTTTGAGTCCGCTCAACGACTTCATCTGCAGCATGGTCGCGTGGCAGCCGATGTAGCGCCGGGAGCCATCGGCTTCACGGTGATCACGCCGACGGGTGAAGCGGTGGACCTCGGCACCAAATTTGGAGTAGATGCGCCGAAAGAAGGTGAGGCGGAAATCCACGTGTTCGAGGGTGAGGTCATCGCACAATCGACTGGTGGCAAAAAACAGAGTTTGCGTGATGGTGAAGCTTTTTCATTGCGGGCGGGAGCGGGCGCCGCACGCGAATTGCGCTCTTCGGCTTTTATTCGGCCGGATGAAGTGGCTTCACTGCAGGCTGCTTTGGCAGCAGGTCAGCGTGCACATTCGGATGCGGCGATCACAAAACTGAGGAACGATCCGGTTTTGATTGCCTTGCTTGATTTTGAATCCAGGGATCTTCCCGAGGGCGCTTACCGGATGGTTCAGGGGCGCTGGCCGGGATCCCATGCGCCGGAGTTTGTGAATGTGAGTGATCACATGAAACTCAATGTCGGCGGTGACCATGCCTGGCCGCAACTCACGCTGGCGGCATGGGTGCGGCTGGACCGCCTCGGTGAGCCCTATCAATCACTGCTGCACACGGACGGCTGGAGTAAAAATAAATCCGGGCAGGTTCACTGGATGGTCACGTCTCACATGACAATGAGGTTGGCACTTTTCGCGAACACGCTTGAGGCGGGTTCCCGGGAGCACGATGGTCACCCTGATTCCCTAACCTCTGTATTGCCCGAGCAAGGCCGCTGGGTGCATCTGGCAGCGGCCTATGATTCGCAGAAGCACACGGTTCGATTTTATCTCAACGGCAAGTTCGACAGCGAAACGTGTCAGGAAATTGCACACCTGGCAAAACTGGGTTCTGCACAGATTGGCAACTGGGATCAGAATGACCGCAAGCTCAGTGGTCGCGTTGATGAATTGCTCATCCTTGGACGTGCGATGAGTGATGACGAGGTTCTAGCGCTGTTCGAAGCGGGGAACCCGTATCGGTGAGTTGTAGCATGGGATTGCCTCCGGCTGTCTCACTTCGTTCGGCTCTGCCCATGAGTAGTCAGGCACGACTTCGCCAGGCCAGCACTAATTGGTTAAGAAAAATATTCACCTGCACCAGCAAGGAGCTTGCCCTACAAAATCATCGGCAAGATGCCGATGCTACCATTCTGTGCCACATTGATAGGAGAAATGAAAAATATCATATTTGGAATTTTAACCCTCATCTCGTTTAACCTGTTTGCCGAAAACGATGCGGCAATTAACAAAAAGCTTCCCCGGGTCCTTCTCATCGGGGATTCCATCTCAAAAGGCTACACGCCCTACGTAGTTGAGATGATGAAGGATGAGGCATTGGTCATTCACAACAAAGGCAACGCGGGGCCTGCAATGCGGGGGCTTGAAAATATTGATGAATGGTTGGCTGTGGATCAATGGGATGTGATCCATTTCAACTGGGGTCTGCATGACATGTATTTGTGGAATTACAAAGAGGACGAGCGGTCTCCTGCAGCCTATGAAAAGAGGCTCGACACGTTGGTGCAGCGCTTGAAAAAAACCGGAGCCAAACTCATCTGGGCGACCACCACTCCCGCATGCCCGGAGGCGGAGCAAAAGTGCAAGGTGGTTGTTGATCCGGCAACCGAGAAGAAATATCTGGAAGCGGCTGTGCGGGTCATGAAGAAGCACAAGATCCAAGTGAATGACCTGCACGCTTTTATGGCTCCGAAATGGAAGAGCTATTCTATTGCGGAAAACAATGTGCACTATAGCCAGAATGGTTCTAAAAAACTGGCTGAGCAAGTTGCAAAAATAATCAAGCCACACTTGAAGCCCGGGTCATCAATAGAAGCTGATATCAGCAGGAGGCTTGGGAATTACGGGGAGTATAGTAAATTAGAAAATTTTTTTGCGGACAAAGGAACGGTGAAGGTCAAGCCTTTCAAAGACCTGGGATGGCATATTGTTATTATTTCTGATAAGGATAGTAATGCAGAAAAGGTGGCTCTGACAATGAAAGGGGCTCCGTCCATGGAGGGTTATACTTTTTCTCCGGAGTTGCCTAAATACGATTACTGGAGAAAGGCAGGGGACTCGGTTGAGCTGGATCTCATGCCCGAAGGTTGGGGCTGGTATTTTATGCGCAAACCACTGTCGGCAAGCTCGCTGGAAAGGCGTGATCCCAAGCAATTGATCGTTACTCCGGAGACGGTGATCAACAAAGCCAGGTTCCCGGTTGTCGATGTCCATACGCATGTGCTCTTGTCTGACACAACACCCACGGATTATCTGAAGTTACTGGATGAAGCGGGGGTTGCGGTGCTGGTTGATTCACCTCTGGCGACTTTTGGTCAAAGAACGGAAGATGCTTACCAGCAGTTGGAAAAACTGTTTCCTAATCGCTACATTACTTTTGGCACGATTGATTTCAGCAATCGATATCAGGACGGTTTTGCCGGGAAGGCGATCAACAAGCTTGAGGCGGATGTGAAGACGATGCGAATTGCCGGGGTGGGGGAAACACACGATAAGGGCGCCGGAGTGTATGGTCATGCCCTGCGCCCTGACGCCAGAGGCAAGGTGCATGTGAATGACAAAAGAATCATGCCTGTTTGGCGGGCCGCCGCTCGATTAAAATTACCCGTGCTTTTTCATATCTCGGAGCCCATTGGGAATTATGCGCCCTGTGGTGAGCACCCCTACGAGCGATGGGGAAATGTTTCACGGAAGTACAATTTGCATGGCACATCGGTGATCTCACGAGATGAAATGATGCTGAGAAGAAACTCCCTGATGAAAGAGATTCCTGAGCTAGTCATCATTGGTGCACACATGGGAAGCCTGGAGGATGATTTACAGAGGCTGGGTGAAACCTTTGACAAGTATCCGAATTTTTATGTGGAGATTGGTCAGCGGCATATCACGCTTGGTCGGCAACCGAACTTGGCTCGCAAGTTTTTCATCCAATACCAGGACCGCATTCTGTTTGGTCAGGACGGGATACAGACTTTGGCAACTTATCGGAATCATTTTCGATTCCTGGAAACAGATGATGATCTGATCAGTTTTTCCAGTCGCCGCCCACCGGTTTATGGGCTCAAGCTGCCGGATGAAGTATTGAGGAAGGTTTATTATGGCAATGCCGCAAAACTCATGCCGCAGGTGAAAAAAGCATTGCAGAACCAATATCCCGATCTCGAGTTTCCCTAAATTTATTTACAAATCCCCACTCATGAAAAAATTCCTAAGCCGCTGGTATTTTGTGCTCGTGCTGTTGATTTTTTTCACTACGCAAGCGACCCGTGCCCAGCAAACGAATTCCCTGATGGAGGTACCGGCGATCCAGTCCTCGTGGGATGATTTGCTGACTGGGGTAAAAACACAGGACGAGTGGCATCAAAGGCGTGCCATATTAAAAAAACGCTATCTGGATTTGTTGCGCGATCAATTCAAACCCGAAAAACCGGAGGAGGTAAGCAAAACTCATCTGGTGAATGAGAAAAAGTGAATGGCTTCGCCGAATCTCGACGAAGCCACTGCTTTCCAGTTTCTATTTTATGCGCCTTCCGAAGCAGGCACTCCTCCCAGGAACACCGCTTCTTCTCCTTTGAACTGCACGAGGTGCTCTCGTACAAAGTCTTTCAGAGATTGAGCTGCAGTTCCGGTCAGGGATTCCACGGTATCGGTCTGCTGATCAAAAATGCCCTCCTGGTGATCGATGGCAACCTTGTACAGGTGATCAGCCAGGAATTCGGGCATGCCCACCTGCTGGATCAGAATCTTACGCCATTGCTCGGCTGGGAGATCGACATATTCAACCGGCCGTCCCATTTCCTGTCCAATCACATTTGCCATCTCGGCGATGCCCAGGTTGTCGGGTCCAGTCAGGATGATTCGTTCACCGGCGTGAGGTGCCGGATCAAGAAGCAGGGCGACGATCGATCGTGCGATGTCATTAGCGGCGATCGGAGCATGGCTCCGCGATCCATAGGGAAGGTAAATTTTGCCTTCCGAAGCAATCGTGCCAGCGTTGAACAGTAAAAGATTTTCCATAAAATAAGTCGGACGGATATGAATTGCACCGACATTGGCATGGTCAAAAACAGACTCTGATAACCAGTGATGGTGGGTGAGGGCACTACGTGCATTTTCGCGAACAGAAATCTGAGACATGTTCACAATTCCCGAGATCCCCTCGTCTTTTGCCGCGATGGCAATGTTGGCGGAAGCTTCGACCAAGCGTTCTTCCTGGGGAGGGTAGGCGAAGTAGATGTGATCGACCCCTTTCACGAGATCGCGCACGGATTGCATGTCGTGGACATCGCCAAACACAGTTTGCGCACCGGCATTTCTAAGCTTCTCAGATCGATTGTCCTCGCGGCGTATGACGGCGCGGACCTCGAGTCCTTCACTGAGGAGTTGTTCCACAACTGGCTGCCCGGTTTTTCCGGTGGCTCCGACGACTAGTATTGTTTTTTTTGCTTTCATGGTGTTTTTTGTTTTTGCTTTTGTCATGCGCTCTTTAGTTGTATATACAACTCAAGAGCAAAAATAATGGGGTGCTTATCTAATAGAGTATCAGGATTTCCCCCGGGCATGATTGCCGGCTTTTTTCAGGGCCCGGGATCCGGTTGGGCCGAGTAGTTGGGCGGCATCCTCCTGAGCCTCCTGCCAGCAGGGTAGCAGCTCGAGTAAAAGTTCCTTACCTCTATTGCTGGCCTGAATGATGTGGCTTCTCCCCGAGGGCGGGGGAGTGACCTCAATCCAGCCTGCTTTACGCATGCGATCGAGGTTACGGCTCAGGGTGGATTTTTCGATGTTGAGGATGTCGCCGAGTTGGCCGGCAGACAGTTCCTTCTGTTTGATGATGGCGACCAGCATATTGACCTGGCCTGCTGTAATGCCCAATGAACGGAAAGCATCATCGTAGATTGAGGTCAGCGAGCGATTCAGGTAGCGCACCCGCATGGCGAGGCAGTCAGCAGCGATAGTAGAGGCGGCTGTGTGGATTTTATCTGGTGAGGGTTTATTCAAAATATTGCAGGTGTATATGCAACTCAGACGGATGGTTTGATATGAGCTTACAATTTTTTTCGGTCTTAATAAAAAATGGTTGGGTCGCTGCAATTGAGAAATGGCGATGAGGGGCAGCTGCTTGGGATGTTGGAGGAATTTACTTCGCCGCTGGTGCCCAGCGTTGCATCTGGATCGTATCGAAGCGCACATCGGTATCATTGGTACTTTTCAGTCCTGGGCGACTCGCGCCGCGTGCGATCACTTTGGTCAGTCCTTCTGTCATCCGCTTAACGACATCCGGACGATTTCCGGACAAGTTGTTACTTTCCGCGATGTCGTTGTCGAGGTTATACAGCTCCACGAGGGTGGGCTTGCCACGTGACTGTGTGTATTTCGGAGAGCTCTCTTTAAAAACCAGTTTCCACGGACCGTCACGCCAGGCAAACTCCCCGTGATTGGAATGGTTGACCAAGCTGGTGCGTGGTGTGTCATCTTTTTTCCCGAGTGCTGCCGACAAAAAGCTGATGCTGTCCTCAGCTCCATTTTCAGGAAGGTCTGCGCCGGTGATTTCAGCGCAGGTCGCAAACAGATCTGTCAGGCTGACCATTTGTTTGCTGCTTGACCCGGCAGCGATATGTTTTGGCCAGCGGAGGATGAGAGGAACCCGGTGGCCGCCTTCCCAGACATCTCCCTTGTGTCCACGATAAGGGCCGCTCGGCATGTGCCCCGCTTTGATCAAATCAGGCCAGCCGGTGTAATGGGAGTGACCATTGTCGGCGGTGAAAATGATCAGGGTATTATCAGCGATGCCCGCGTCATCGACGGCCTTGATGATCTGTCCGGCGGACCAGTCGGTTTCCATCACAAAATCCGCGATGGGCGCGATGCCGCTTTTGCCGACGAAGTCCTTGGAGGGGGAGACGGGTTCGTGGGGGGAAGTTTGCGAGAAGTAGAGAAAAAAGGGTTTGTCCTTCTTAGCGTATTCATGAATGTGTTTAACTGCGCGACGCGTGATCTCCGGAAGTATTTCCTGCATCTTCCAACCGGGGGCCATCGGTGCACCGACAAAGCCTCTTGGCAGGTTCACTCCCTCACTGGTGTCGTAGATATATTTTGCGCTTGGTTGCACCACCAGTCGGTCATTTTCGATGAAGGCAAAGGGCGGCAGGTTGGGCAGATCAACGCCGAAAAAATAATCAAAGCCGCGTTGGGTGGGGCCGCCACCTATCGGCTTGGTGAAGTCCCAGATGAGATTTTTTTGTCCATTGCCAATTTCGGTCATACGGCTGGGTTGTGGGCCGGCCCAATTCCATCCGAGATGCCACTTGCCGATAATGGCGGTGTGATAACCACGCTGCTTGAGGAGTCCCGGCAAGGTCGGTCGGTCTGCAGTGATCAATGGAGGTTCGTAAACAGCAATCACCCATTCCTGCATGCGTGTTCGCCAGGAGTAACGGCCTGTCAGCAATCCGTAACGAGTGGGGGAGCAGACGGACGAAGGACTGTGCGCATCAGTGAAGCTCATGCCCTGCTGAGCCAGACGATCTAGATGCGGTGTCGCGATCTTGTTGTCAGGGTAGTGAGCCTGGATGTCGCCGACACCAAAGTCATCGGCAAGAATGATGACGATGTTGGGGCGCTCATTTGCCGCAGATGCAAAGGACGTGAGCAGAGCCAGGATTCCAAACAGGAAGAGAGGGAACGGATAATGCGTGTTGTTCATAGGGATGGTTTATTTTAGTTAACTCGACTCAAGCACTGCTTCGCGGAAGGCGGTGATCTTGTCCTCCGAAAATGCACCCGGGGTGAACCCGCCACCTGACACAATCAAGCGCCGTTTGTCCTCGACTGACTCGAGTAGTTGGGCAACGCTCTGGCGAACGTCCTCACAGGAGCCTGCCCCGAGGACATCGCGCGGCGGGATGTTCCCCATCAAAGTGACTTTGTCCCCGGCGCGTTTGCGGATCTCGTTCACATCGTGCTCAAAGGAGAAATTGAAAAGATTGACGCCCATACTATCTAGATGGCTCGCAGTGATCATGCCGGCCGCGTCATTATGGAGGAAGCGAACCGAAACATCCAGGCTCGAAAAAATCTCCGTCATGTAGGGTTGCACAAATTCCTTAAAATCTTTTTCTCCTATAAAACCAATGAGGTCATCTAGGATTAAGATGCCGTCGATGTCAGGGTATTTCTCCTTTTGGTATCTCACCCAGTCGATGATGAATTGGGTGACGCTGCGCAACAGCTGGTGAATGGCTTGCGAGTTCTCCGCCATCCCGATAAAAAATTCGGTATAACCCAGAAGATATGAGGCAATCGTCAGCGGGCCGTGGGACGAGGCGAAGCGGTAGCGATGGCTGGCCTTTTCAATATCCGACTGGTAGCGATCCAGCCGCTGGATGATAAAGGGCAACAAGCCGTCGGTGCGCACATTCGGTTGTTTCAAGTCTGCGATATCGTCGTAACCACGCAAAATGTGTTCGCAGGTGGGGAACCCATCCTCCGGCCAGATACACTTCGCCCCGAACGAGGGCGGGTTGGAAATCATGCCATACTCTGCCCAGAATCCCGGCAGCCACAGCACCTCCGGAAAACGTTGCTGTGCCTCCAGGTTCGCCCGCAACCACAAGTCTCCGTCACCGAAGTAATCCATCAATGAGGCACCGGCCAGCTCGGCGACCCACGGGCCGTCCACCAGAAATCCCACCGGCAGCGGGTCGAATATTTCCCCGTCAATGATGCGTAGTAAATAGTCCCATTGTTGGTCGGTCATGGTTAGAAACGGGGATTATCTTCAGTTCAACTCCTGGGTGGCAATACGGGCTCCCTCCGCGAGGCTGGCAAATTTTGCCCACACGATGCTCGGGTGAATCTCCTGCTCGGTGGCTGCGAAGGAAGCAAAACCGCAATCGCTGCCAGCAATGACGTTTTCTTTTCCCACAATGTCAGCGAAACGAATGAGACGCTGGGCAACGAGTTCCGGGTGCTCCACAAGTGGAGTAGAGTGAGAAATCACGCCGGGCACGAGGAGTTTACCTTCTTCGAGTTTCACATTCTCCCAGACTTTCCATTCATGCTCATGTCGCGGGTTGCCGGCTTCGAAGAGATACGCTCCTGCGTTTACCTTGAGCATGATATCCACGATGTCTGCAAGATTCATCTCGTGAACGCGTGGGCCGATGTTGATTCCGTAACAGGTATGGAAGCGCACTCGATCCTCAGGAAGTCCACGGAGTGCGTGGTTCAATGCCTCGACCCGAAGCTCTGCCCACTTGCGGCAGTCATCCACGCTGAGGTCGGGACGGGAGATGTAATAGGTTAGTAAACGGGGATCGTCGATCTGGAGGATGAGACCCGCATCGACAATGGCCTGGTATTCCTCATGCATGGCATCTGCGATGGCGAAAAGATAGGCCTCGTCCGATTCATAGAATTTATTGCCCTGCTGTCCTTCGACATCGGAAGGTGATACCGCTGTCATGAATACTTCCTCGACATTGTGCTTCTCTGCCGCGGCTTTTACGTTGGCAATATCGCGCTGCAGGATATCCTGCCCCACATACTCCACGGGACTGGTGCAGACCAGGCGAACCGGGCGTGCGACCAAGCCTTCGCGAGACTTGCGATGGGCATCGTAGAATTCGGGAAAGGCAATGGTCTCTCGAGATTCTGTCCACAGATTTTCACCTTCTTCGTCGCGAGGAGAGAAGCCCTTAAGGCGTTGGGCGATGTAAGTCAGAAAGCTTGCCTTGCCTTGCTCGCCGTCGCAGACGATGTCGATACCCGCCTCGACCTGACCAGTCATGATGTCGGCTACTGCTTCGCGAGTTGAGGCTTCGAACGCAGCTTCGTCAGTGGATTCACCTCTTTCCCTGGCGAAAAGTAATTTAAGTTGGCCTGATGGGCGGGCCAGACTTCCGACGTGAGTAGTCAAGATACGGTTCTTACTGTTTTTCATGGATTTTTTTGGTTAATCGGGGGTGTTTTTTGTATGCTTACTCCGGATAAAATGAATGACGATAGCCAGCAGGACAAGCCCCCCAAGAATGGAAAGCGCAATATTCCGGACATAGATTCCGGTGCCGGGGATCGTTGTGGTATCGTTGAAAATAGAGACCGCAGCGCCAATGAGTGCAAGCAACACAGCGATCGCCATGAGCACATTCCAGGCGATGCGGGCACCGCCTTTCGGCATGTCGTCGCCGAGTAGCTTGCGCTTGTTCATCAGACAGAAAAACGCGATATAGGCGATGGGAAGCAACACCATGCCGAAACGGCTGGTGGGCACTGCCAGGTAAAACTGGGCTTTGCCCGACCACAGGTAGAGCGCTCCGAAAGCCCCGCTGAGTGCGGGCATAAGACAGCCCAGACGGTAGGGCCAACCCCCCATCGGACGGTTCATCATCTCGCATACCACGAAACCATTGATCAACATGAGAATGATGATGCTCGAAACCGCCATGCCGACAACACCGACCCCAAACACGATCTGGGCTCCGTGCGTACCGGCGAATGCCTGCAGTGAATTCGCCAGGTCGAAGGCATCCCGCTTGATGAGGGTTGCGGCCAGAATCCGGTCCGCCTCGGGCAGGGCCGCCATCGTGGCACGATCAGTTTCCCGCCCCGATGACTGTAACATTTTGCCCAGGTTGCCCTCGTAGGCTTCCTGCAACTTTGCCGGAACCGTAGATTTTCCTGAGCCAGTGTGCAGGGCAAGGAGGCCGGGCTCGGGTTTGGCGTGAAACTGTGAGGCGGCAGCAATAACGACAAAGCTGGTCGCGAATAAAAAAGGAATGAACAGGCCGGTGGCGAGGTCGAAGCGGGCGAGTCCCCGAAAGTTGCGGTCCCACCCACGTTTCATCATCGAGTAGGGCAGCAGGAAGGTCATGTTGATGCCGACCGCGGTAGCGGCGGCGGCTACCATGCGGTCGCGCTGGGCCGAGACGACGGTCGCCAGCCAGTAATCCGGCGCGGAGGATTGTTCGACGAGCTTACCCAGTGATTCCGTTGGATGGAAGAGCAGGTTTGGATCCGGAACAAAGCCGGACAGGATGCGTCCCCAGGGCAGGCCACTTTCGCCGGTGGCGAGCATGATAACCACCATGGCAAAGCTGAGCACCACAATGCCGACCATCAGTTTGAGCAGGATGTCGAAGACGCGGAAGCCCCGAGAGCTGGCGTCATAAAGCCACACGACGAGGGCGGAAACGATGAGCAGTGCCGCGGCGCAGACCAACTCACCGCCGTCGAAAGTGAACAGACCAAGATTCTGGCGCAGGGCGGCGGTTCCCAGCGAGAATTGCGGCATCGCCCAGACGAGGTTCGCCATCATCGTGGCCACAATCCAGGTCCAGCCGAGAACCGGGTTGACGTGTTCGTTCAGTGCCCGGAAAGGCCGTTCCCCGGTGGAGAGTGTCACGTAGGCAATTGCGCTGAGCATGACGATTCCAAAAACCATCATCAGTGGCTGCAGCCACATCAGTTCGTATCCGCCGATGATTCCCAGGTAGAGGCTTCCGGCCAGCGAACCGCCGCCCAGGGTGATGGCGCTTTGCAGCCAACCGGGTCCGGAAAGCTTCAGGTAAGCTCTGAAAGTGGCATCGTGACCCCGCCCTTTTGCTTTGAGGATCAGGTCGCGGTGCTGGTCTGAGTTTTGGGAGGACATGGGGGGATTCTGGATTGCCAATCTATTACTGCGGCACACAGCAATCAAGTAAGGAGCTGTTTAAGTTTATTCATAAATGTATATTTAATGTATAAGTATGTATAGTTGTGATTATACATGGATAGTGCTAGTTTTGATTCATGAAGCATTTGTTTGGGAAAAGAAGGGTGACGGAGGCTGCATTTTTGGCTTTTTGGCTGGTTTCAGCAAATATTGCCCGAACGGAAGAGGCCTTCACACTGGTGGGATTGTTGCGTGATGACGAAGCTTTGAACCGTGCTCATGATGTGGAGTTGCAGGGCGACATAGCTTACGTGCCGGGCAAGGGAGGGTCGTTGGCTATCATTGATGTCAGCGATGTGACCGAGCCAAAACTGTTGTCCTCGCTGTTCGGGATAGAAGGAATGGAGGATGCTGAAACGGTTTTACTGATGGGTGATATTCTACTTGTCGGAACCCGGGATTTTCTGGCGGTGGATGTCAGTGATCCGAGTAAACCGATAATCGTAAAACGAATATCCGCTCGTCCGCAGATTGACCTGATCAACGGAATGGCCTTGCGCGGCAAGTATATTTTTTCTGCCAATAAAAGCGGTTTTGTTGGAGTCTTCGATGTGAGTGACCCGGCCGATCCGAAATTGAAAGAAGTGCTCGATACAAAAACACACGGCGGTTTGAGCAAGCCACATGACATAGCAACTTTTGGAGATCACATCATCGTGGTGAATGCAGGACATCAAGATGTCAATCATGCGCAGGTTTATAGAGTAGCGGATGTGAAGACGCACAAGTTGCTGCCGGTGGATGAGTGGAAAATCGAGAGCTCTATCACGGGAAATGACAAACTGAGTGAACACCTGGGAGGAGCTAATCGGGTAGCGATCACTGGGTCGTATGCGGGTATCGGGGCTTTTATTGCAAGCCGGGTGGGGGTGGTGGATCTGAGTAATCCAAAAAAAGCGAAACAGGTTGCCAACATGCCAGTCGCAGATATTCATGCCACGGGAATGACAGCAGTCGGGCAGATATTATTTGTTGCCGGGGGAGAGGCGGTGGAGGCGATTGATATTTCTAATCCGTCACAACCGGTATCCATCGCGCAATACCGTGGAGGTAAATTGTTTTCAACTCGCCGATTGATGATGGGAAATGCGGCTCGTTTTGATAACGCGCATGACTTGGTTTACCGTGATGGCTATTTGTATGTGTCCGCGCAGAATGACAATCAATTTGGGATTCTTAAAGTGAATGATACCCGGGTGTTGGAGTTGGTGGCGAAAAAGATGGAGTGATCTATGGTTCATGAATGAGAAGCTGGCTTTTTATCATTGTCACGGCATTTGCAACACTGCATGCAATCCGCGCAGAGGCTCAACAGTTGAACGAGTGGAATCAAGGTGGTGGGCCGGAAGGCAACTTTGTAATGGCGGATGGCAAGGCTCCATTGAGCTGGAGCGTGGTACACGATGAAAATATCGCGTGGAGGCTGACCTTGCCAGAGACGGGGCAGAGCACGGTAGTAGCGGCAAAAGGGAAACTGTTTTTCACTATAATGAAACCGGTCGAGGAGGATTCTACTCTCGGGCGGGATATCGTGGCGTATTGCTGTGAAGCGGAGACGGGGAAAGTATTGTGGACTAGGGAGATTGCCGGCAAACACCCGTTGCGGCTCTCCGGCTGTTTCAGTGACAGCACATCACCGCCACCGGTGACGGATGGGGAGCGGGTTTGCTTCTTCAATGCTTCTGGAACGATTGCCTGCTTTGATTTGGAGGGAAAAAAAATATGGTCGGTGGAACGGCTGGTGGTGGGACGAACCCAGCCATTTTTGCGGAAGAATTTGGTGCATTATATCCGGCAGATTTATCCTCCGGATGGGGAAGGGCATTTCACTCATGAGCACAAGGATGCACCGCTGGATCAGTGGACCCAATTGCAAGCTTTTGATATCAAGACGGGCAAGGTGGTCTGGACAACGGACTGCGGAGTCAACATGGGATCGATTCCGGTGCCGCAAAAGTTGAACGATGGTAGAGAGGTGGTTTTTGTCGGTCGCGGGGGAGGTCATTCTCCACCCGAGAAGCCGGAGGGGGTTTCGATGGTTGATGTGAAAAACGGCAAAACGATCTGGACACTTCCGCTGGAGGGTTTTATGGCGACGCAGATTATCAATGCACATGGCGGGTACGTTTTTATTTATCATGGCTCCGATTTGTTGAAGGTGGATGTGCAGACTGGTAAAATCGTGAAACGGATTTCGATCGTGGAGAGCATTCCTGCCCGTCTGCACCGAGATGGCAAATGGGTGACAGAAGTGGTGGCGATGAAAGCTGGCCAGAAAGGCCGGATGATTACACAGCAATCAAATTTGCAGATTGGAGACTTCAGTTATTTTCGCAACTACCTGCAAAATTATCTTGGGCGAGTGAATCTGAAAACGGATCAGGTGGAGTATTTGCAATTGCCGGTGCAACTCGTGCGTAAGAAAGGAAAAGCAGATGTGCGGCACTGGTCGGCCGAGGGATCGATTGCGCCGTGGGGCAATAAAAAGAAGAAGGGGCCGCTCAAACAGAATTACTGGTTGCTGGTGCACAATGACATGAAGAACTCACGCGGCTTTGAAGTGATGGGGGATGAACGTTCCCGCGGTAATGGCTGGGGACACGTGGCGACCCAGATCCCGACGGCGATTGGTGAGCATCTATATGTTCCGGTGATGAACGGAACTGTTTACGTTTTGAAATGGAATGCGGATAAGCTCGATGAAAACGCTTTGATCTCGATCAACGATCTGGGCCCTGCTGGCCATGCGTGGACCCGAGCCAGTTTGAGTTTTTCCAATGGACGGATTTTTGCCCACACCATCAAAGAGGTGATAGCGTTTCGTTAGCGGGAAAAATTTCACCCGGCATCCGTCACGGACGGGCGTCAATGCTTAGCAGCTCTTTCAGCCGAAAAGACATTGCCGCTTGGTTTGGGAGGAAGAGTTTTTTTCCACAGCGCGAGTTTTGCGAGTAAGTGTTTCACGACTTCCGGTTGCTGGTTTTTCAAATCATTTTTCTCATAGGGATCTGCCTCGATGTCGTAAAGTTCCAGGTAGGTGGAATCCCTGTTGCTCATCAGTTTCCAGTTCTGATCAACAATGGCCCATGAAACCCAGTGGTAGGGTTTGGATTTTTGCACCGGCCAGGGGGTAGCCATTTTCCAGAAAAGCGGTTTTTCCCGCATAGAAGTTTTTTTGCCCATCAGCGCTTCTACCTGACTGACGCCATCCGGCGAGTAGGAGGCGGGCAAGGTCACTCCGGCGATGGAGCAGAAAGTCGGCAGTATATCAACGGCGGAAATCAGGCTTGTATCATCCACTTTGCCTGCTGGAATATTTCCCGGCCAGCGGGCAATAAAAGGGACGCCGATTCCACCTTCAAAAAGGGCGCTTTTATATCCCTTCCTGCCTCCGGTGATTCCTTTTGCTGCTCCGATGCCCCAGCCTGCTCCAGTTGCGGTGTCATACTGAAGTTCAAGTTTTGTTGGGCGAGCCGCCCGTGCCGGGCCATTGTCCGAAGTGAAAATAACAAGCGTATTTTCAGTGAGTTTCAAATCATCGAGAGTGCGCAACACTTGACCTATTCGATCATCGGCATGGGACAAAACGGAGGCGTAGATCCGGTCCGCTTCTTTTTCAATGCTGCGGAAGCGCCATTCATATTTGGGTAAGGTATGGAAGGGGGTGTGAGGTTCATGCAGCCACAAGTTGATAAAGAACGGCTTTTCCTCGTGATGGGATTTTTTAATAAAGGCAATGGTGCGGTTTGCATCTTCATGCACGGGCATTTGTTCGCCCGCACAATTGAAGGCGCCATAGCTGTCGTAGCCATATTCGCTCGGCAGAGGTGAGTCCGGGATCATGTTGTTTGCAAGGTGCCACTTGCCAAAGTGCGCAGTGGCATAGCCGCCTTGTTGGAGAAAGCGCGGCAAGGTCGGGGCCTTGGTGTCCAGCCAGTCTGGCATGTTTCGTTTTGCATTACTGGGAACCCAGGCAAAATGACCGTCGATATTATAACGCGCCGGGAAATGTCCGGTCATGATTGCGGTTCGACTGGGCGAGCAAACTCCGCTCGCCACAGTGAAGTGTGAGAAGTCCGTTCCCTCAGCCGCCAGGCGATCGATGTTTGGCGTCTTCACGTAAGGATGTCCGTGGCAGGCAAGATCCCCCCAGCCCCAGTCATCGGCCAGAATGAGAATAATATTCGGTTTGCTTGCATCAGCAGCGGTTGCGAATCCCGGACTGAAAAGTAACAGGGCGGTAAGCAGGGAGAATCGTGTTTTCATGGGGCCTTATAAGCGGAAGGAGTTGAAGATTCCCGAAATCGTTCCAGAAAAAATTATTTGTATGGGTTGGTTTGGCTATTTCTGATCCTGTTGTTCCCGTTCGACGGATTCATCGACTGCATTCTCAAACTGTTCTCGGAACGCCGCGTCGGCGTCAATTTTGGATGCACCCTGTTTGAGATAAGGCCGGGGCCTGGAGGCAAACTGCCCGCCTTGCCAGCGGATATTCTGGAAAGTAGGAACCTTGCCCTGCCATTCTTTCGGTACGGTCTTGGGCCGTTCTTTTTGACCGGGGGTCAGGATCAGGCTGGTCACAAAATCGTAATTTTCAAGAACTTCCCTATCTTCGGTAGTGAATTTTTTGATGGGCAGCAGCAGGGAATGGGATCCTGCCTCCGGCAGTTCGACCATCGCCACATAACGACGGGGCTTCCGGCCCGTGTAGCTGCGCCATTGATCCGTCTCCAGAATCACCGCGAGTGTGTTGTTCGGCGCTGTTGTGTTTATTTCCATTGCCAGAGAGGCTCCGCGGGGACCCACGAAGGCTGGATCACATACTTTGTGTGTTTGATAATTCCAGTGGGTCGTGTGTCTGACGCCGACCAGTGACCAGTCCCGCCAACCATGTTTGAAGTTTTCGATCAGGCGCTGGCGGTCACCGGCGGCCGTGACCCCTGCTTCAGCAAGCTGACGGGGGGATGCCTGACGGCACTGACTGGTGATTGTCAGCAATCGGGTATCTTCGTAACCCTGGGGCATGGTGAGTGCTTTGCCGGTATCGTAGGTCACGTTGGCAAAAACGAAGAGCGGCTCGCCGGATTCCATCACCGGACAGGCTGCGGTGAATTCGTTTCCACTTCGAACCGGATCGACCGCACGCCAAAAACGGGCACGTGGGTCGCGGTCGTAACCGTAAAAAACGGTGACTGATTTGAGAGGATGAGGTCCCGATAGATCGGGGCGGACGGTGAATCGCGGAATTCCGTCACTCGATTTCAGAACAAGTTGGACGCTTGCTGTTTTTGGAAATGCGAAGTTCCCTTTCAGGTGAGTATCGAACCAACGCACCCGGGCGGCGTAATTGTCGGCGGTGAAACGATGATTCATGTGAGGAGTGAACGAGAAGGCTCCGTTTTTATCAGGCAGGGAACGAAATCCACGCAGGACGAGTTCCATCGGCGAATTAAAATCATTGGTCGCACCGAGAAACATCAGCGGGCACTTGATCAGCGGCCAATAATTTTTGCAATCCAGAGTGGCGTTGTAGAGTTGCAGATCAGCCTGCATGCGCCGCGCCGATCCCGGAACGCCTGCGAGGTCGCTGTAGAGATATCCGCTGCCTCCAACCGAGGGCGAGGCGGCTTTCACCCGCGGATCGATCGCAGTCAGCACTGTAAGTCGGCCTCCCATGCTGTGCCCGGTTAGTCCGATGCGTGCCGGGTCGGCCTCCGCTTGTTTTTCGAGAAAGGTGATTGCGCGGCGGGCGGCAGCCGAGTAGAGCAGCCAGCTGCTATTCCAGGGGTGTGGCAGCTGGTGGATCGTGCCCGACCCGGGCGTTACATCGTTGTGATGTTTGGGATTGAGAAAGCCAGCGGGAATGCCCGCCCACTCGGTGTTGGGATCGCTGGGCTGATCGATTACTTTTTCGCCCCAGTTAACAGCAATCGCCGCGTAACCTTGTGAGGCCCAGTATTGCACCGTTCCCTTGCGGGCAAACTGTCCGCCACCATGGATTTGTACAATGCCAGGCAGATTTTTTGCGTTTTTGGGAAAGGCATAAAATGCGGCCACCTTGCTTTTTTTGCCGTCAAAGGTGCCCACGACATAGCGAATATAGCGTAGCACAATTCCGTTTTCAGTGGTCTCACGGATCACTTCAGTTTCCAGTGGATCGGCTCTGGGGTCAAACAATGCCCAGGCATCGGCAACAGTTTGAGGAGTTTCGGCAGCGGCTAACAGTTGATGTGTGCCGAGTAAAGTGAGGGTTAAAACTACTGCTTTCATGGCAGGGTATTGCTTAGGGGGATTTTGTTATTGAGCATTTTTCCGCCCTGTCCGGTGAGCCGAAGATAAAAATCGCTGGGCAGGCCTTCAAGGTCAAGAAAGTCGAAACCATCGCCAAGCGGTGGCCGGTTGCTGCATTTGAAGATAGCGGTGCCCTCATCCACTTCATCAAACATCGCGACGTAGATCATTTTGCTGTTGCTGCGTTTCGCGGCGACCATTTGAGCCCACAAGAACTGCCCTTTTAATCGTGGGATAGCCCCGAGTGGATCGCCTTTCAGGTTGTGCCAACTGAAGCCGGGGAAGACCACCGGCATGAAGTCCATCTCACGCTTCGCGCACCACTCGACGTCAGGTTTCCAGACTTTTTCGCCGTGGAGGGTAGCTTCTTCCGGGCTGCGGTAACGACCGACCGTCCACGGACTGAGGATGTCAGCCATTTCGAATATTTGATGTGCCACAGGGTCAGCTATCGCATCGCGTTTTCCTTCCCTCCACCAACTTGGAACTCCGAGCATGACGGTGCAGCCGTCAGATTTCAGATAGGCTACCAGGTCACGGCACTCATTGAGTGTATAGGGGCGATTTTTGTCATTAAATCCAATCCCCCAAACCACCACAACGGGTGCACCCTTGTGTTTCAGGTAAGCAGGATCTTTGGTGATCTGCATTTTAGCACGCAGCTTTGACCAATCCTCTTTCACACGGGAAACTTCACCGGCCTTCAGCCCACTCAAGTCGTACATCACCGCATAAGTCCGTCCCTCTCGGTTAGCGCCCTCCCGGGCATGAGAAAGTACGGCGTTTTTGTGATGACTTAGTTTCACGTTGGTCAGGCCGTTGGCAAAACGTTGCACAAAAGCTCCGTCGATGCCGTATTCCCGCATCCATTTAAAGTGCCGCAACACAGTGGTCTTGTTGTAAGAACTGAAGACCTCGGCCTGGCTGCCGTCTGCGTGTTTGAAGGCGGTTGGAAAACGCTCGCTGGGTTTGAGTTCCGAAACGTCCGGCCACAGATCGACGCTCACATTGTCGGGGCCGGGAGCTTGCTTGCGACTCTTGATCCAATGCACCCAACCCAGTCCGGCTCCGTCTCCCTTACAATTGAACCACCCTTGGTAACCACAGATAATTTTACCCTGCAAAGATGAGGTATCAATACCTTGGGTTGATGGTCCTGTATAGGGTTGAAGAAAATCTTGTTGTTGTGCGCAAATTGTAAAATTTACGCTTATTATTATAGTTACAATAAATAAATGTGGATTCATTGGGAATTGCTGGATTGCTGGATACGTATGTAGATTTGCCGGGTTTATTTGAGCAGGGTATAGCCACTACGGATCATATGACGTTCGATGAACTTGAAGTCGGGCGTGTAGGCATAGACGTGGTTTTCAGTGTTACCTTTGGGCAAACCACCGACAACGACAAATACGCCGTCATGGAAGGCCTTGCCTCCGGCTCCGTGAAGGACTTCGGGAAACGGGTATTTTGTGATAAAAGAGTGATAAAATTCATAGATTGTAAGATAGGAGAAAATGGAAGGGCTTATCTAGTCAGTAGAAAAAATATTTCTGAATTGACGGGGGAGAGGTGGTATTATTATACAAGGTCTGGACAAGTTTTCTGTATCACAACATGGATTTCTGGTTCCATATTTTTCAAAGTGATATTTTCGGAAACGGGGTCTGATTCAATGGTTTTAAACAGGCCGAGTATTCCCCGGTCAAAGCGGAGTTTTACTACAAGGATGTCTTTGCCGGGTTGCAGTGGGCTGCGATTGATGAAAATCCCACTGTCCAAGGCTTTCTGATCTTCGTCTTTGTAGCTTTCGATGGTGGCTTCACTAGTGCCCGGGGGATTAACCAAATGATATTTCCCCCTTGCGAGGATTTGTTGAACAGGGATGTCGAAGGCCTCGGAAAAACATTTGTTTGCATAACGAATGTATTCATCGCGGCCTTTGTATTCGGCATACCAGATGGCTACATTGTTTTGTTGATCCAGAAAAGATCGTGCTGCATCAATGCTGTCCATGGTTTGGAAATGCTGATTTTTATATCAGTCACCTGGCCACCTTTTTCTTTCTTTTTTTCTTAACAGGAGTTTTGATCACCGGAGGAGTCAGTCCGTCGTCAGGCTGGTTCCAAAGACGGTAAGGGTCATGCAGGCGGCGCTGTTCGCTAAGAAGCAGGGCTTCCATTTCGGCGAGTTTGTCTGCATAAGCAGGATCTTCTGCGAGGTCGCGCTGATTTTTTTTAGGGGTGTTGCCGTTGAGCGCGATGGTTGCCGGGACGTGATGTTCCGCAATCAGCTCGTTGGGGTTTTCAGCGAGATTGAAGAGCTGGGTTTCCTGAACCTCACCGTCCATCACATCATACTTGATGAGTTTCCAGTCGCCTTTTTTGACGCAGCGCATGCCGGGTTTGGTGCCTCCGCAGTAAACGCCATAAAGCACATCGCGAACGGCATCTTTTTTTCCTTCGAGAACCGGTTTGAAGCTGAGGCCTTCACTGCTGTCAGGTATGGGGACGCCGGTGAGATCACAGATCGTGCTCAGCACATCGAGCAGGTAGATATTACCTTTTGCCCGTGATTTAGGAGCGATGCCTGGGCCTTTAACGATGAAGGGAACACGCCAGGTGTGTTCGTAAAGATTCTGCTTCCCCTGCAAGCCGTGACGGCCAATGGCCATGCCATGATCGGCGGTGTAAAAAATGTAGGTGTTGTCGAGTTCGCCCATCTCCTTGAGCTTGTTGAGAACTCGTCCAATCTGGATGTCGATATTTTCACTGCAGGCGTACTCACGGCCGAGTTCGTTGCGGATGGTGCGTTCGTCACGTTTTTCCCAGACTCCCATTACTTTGACTTCATCACGCAGTCCGGGATGGCCGTGGTGGAAAGGGTGGCCGGGCAGGTAATTGATTTGAAGTGCGGGTTGTTTGGGGTGGGCGGGCGGCAGAATTTCAGGGTCCGTGTGATTGACCGCACCATATTTGGCCAGCAGCTCGGGTGTACCGTCACGTGTATCGTGCGGGTGTGAGAAGCCATAATAGATCATGAAGGGTTTGCGATTTTTTTGCTGCGATCGTTCCCCCAGGTAGTCGAGAATTTGCTCACCGTGCCAGGCGCTACCGGTTTCCGCGGTGCCACCGCGTTTGGTGGCGTCATTGCGGGTGGTGAACTGCTTGTTAGCGTCTTCGTAAGAGTTGCCGTTTTTACAGGTGCGTACTGTGTCGTAACCGGCGCGATTGAAGACCGCCGCCATGGTGTTGCTGGCGAGATCAGTGGGAACCAGCTTTGGTTTACTGACATTTGGGTTGTTGGTGCGGCCACGTTTGTCGGGGATATGCCAGACGGTACGACCAGACATGATCATGTGACGTGATGCGGTGCAGACAGCGCCCACCCAGGATCCCATTTGGTGCGCACCATCGAAGGTCATGCCTTCGGCTGAGAGCTTGTCGAGGTTGGGAGTGTCGAGAGGGGAATTGGGATCGTAGGCTTTTAGGTCATAGGGTGACTGGTCGTCGACGAGGATGAAGAGGATATTCGGACGCTCTGCAGCTTGCAGGCCGGAGAATGAAAGCTGGATCAGGAGGGAAGCGAGGAGGGTGAGGTATTTCATAATTTTGGAGGATTTGAAAATGGGGAGCAGAATTGTAGGGCGGAGCCAAAGCGAAGCAAAGACAGATGAAGTCAATCCATTCCGTCTATTTCTATAGTGGTTGAATCAACGGATTGGGAATCCATTTTACATGTTGTCATCGGGCTTGTGTAAAATCTTAACGACTACGTCCTTTTTCGATTAAAGTGGCGAGTTGTTTTTTCAAACGTTGGGCAACATCAGGGTGTTGTTCGATGACGTTTTTCTTTTCCGCAGGGTCTTTTGAAAGATCGTAAAGTTGGAATTTTGGCACTGGTGTGTTGTCGAGTTTTTTGGCAACCTTCAGATTCCGGGTACGTTTTTTGTCGTGACGTTGCAGTTTCCAGTCGCCGACCAGGAAGCCGTAATTGCCGGCATTGCCGTTGTCCTGTTGAATAAGGGATTCGCGGCCTTTGGTGTTCGTTTTGCCAAGCAGGGAGGGCATGACATTCATGCTGTCGAGGCAGGCATCATCGGGAAGTTTGGTATTTGTCAGGGAGGCAAAGCTGGCCGCCAGATCGATGGTGCACACAAGTTTGTCTGAAATTCCAGGTTTGATTCTCCCTTTCCAGCGAGTGATGAAAGGGGTTCGTGTGCCGCCTTCGTAAACGCTGTATTTACCGCCGGAGTAAGGCCCTGCGGCTCGGTGATCGCCGACTTTTTCCAGCGCACCGTCTTTGTAACCGTCATCCATCACTGGTCCGTTGTCGGAGCAGAAAACGACCAGAGTGTTCTCGGCCAAATTGAGACGATCGAGAGTTTTCATCAGCTCACCGACTCCCCAATCCAACTCCACAATGGCGTCACCCCGGAAGCCGAGTGGGGTCTTGCCCTGGAAACGTTCATGGGGCATGCGTGGAACGTGCAGGTCGTGTGAAGCAAAAAACAGGAAGAAAGGTTGGTCTTTATTGGCCTCGATCCACTCGATTGATTTTTCGACCCACTTGTCTGTGAGATCTTCATCGCGGAATCGTGCAGCGTGTCCACCAGTGTAAAAACCGATGCGGCTGATGCCATTATGAATAGTCGAATTGTGTCCGTGGGACCAGTCCATTTTCAGAGTGTCACGGTGGCTGATTCCAGTGGGATGATCCGGGCTCGGTTTCCTTTTGCCGACCCAGAGTGGATCCTTGGGATCAAGATTGAGGACCCGGTGATTCTCGACATAAACCTGGGGGACGCGATCATTGGTGGTGGGCAGGAGAAAGTTATAGTCGAAGCCAATTTCCCGCGGACCGGGTTTCAAATCACCGTTCCAGTCAGGGCCTTCCTTGCCGCCGAGCCCGAGGTGCCACTTGCCGATCACGGCGGTCTGGTAACCGGCATTTTTGAGCAAATCGGGAAGGGTGAAGGTTTCCGGAGGAATGATCAGTGGGCTGCTCGGTGCGGCGATCCCTTTTCCCTTTTCGCGGAAAGCATAGGTGCCGGTCAGGAAAGAATAGCGGGTTGGTGTGCAGGTTGAGGCCGAGCAGTAACCGCTGGTGAAGCGCTGGCCTTCGGAGGCGAGCTTGTCGATGTTAGGTGTTTTGAGGGCGGTGGCGCCGTAACAGGAGATATCGCCATAACCCAGGTCATCAGCCATTATGACAATGATGTTGGGTTTGTCAGCGGAAAAGGCTTGGGCACAGAGGAGGCCGGTTATGGCGATAATGGAAATAAATTTATTCATGCTTATTTAACTGCTGGGATTTTTATTTTCCTGCTGGCGTGAGTTTTTTCGGGAGCAAGGGGCGTTTTTTCTCCCAAGTGGTGGTACGGTCGAACAGGATTGAGTATTTTGCGTAATATGGCGAGCGAGAAGTTTTTTCCAGACCAGTAATTTCCTGGTCATAAATCTGACGGATCGATTCGAGGTGGCCTGGGGACTTGGGATCAGAGATTTGATTCAGCATTTCGAGCTGATCGTTCTGCAGGTCGTATAATTCTTCGGTGGGCTGCATGCCTTCACCGGCATAGTACCAGTGAAGGTATTTGTATTTTTCGGTTACGATTCCGAATGAGTGGGTTTGCTGTGGTCCCCAGAAATTCATGATGGAAAGATGAGAGCGAATTCTCCCGGATGGTTTGTCAAGCAGGGGCACGAGACTTTCCCCGTCCATCTCCTTTGGGATGGGCAGCCCGGCGAGATCGAGCAGAGTTGGTGCAAAATCGATATTGCCGGTGAGGGCCGGACTGCGTAATTTTTTCCCTGCAGATGCGTGGTGGGGGGAATAAATGATCAGTGGAGCACGGCTACTTTCTTCATAGGGAAGCACTTTGGATCCATAACCGTGGGCGCCACAAAAATATCCGTTGTCCGAGGTATAGATGATGACAGTGTTGTCCGCGACCCCGGCTTTTTCCACCGCATCACGAACCATGCCGACGGCAACATCGACGGCGTAAATGAGCTGATGATATTTTGCCATCACGGCGTCGAAATCGTCAGCGTATCCCCAGCTTTCGAATCTGGAATATTGACGGCCTATTTTACTCTGTTCGGAAAAATGTGCACCTGCCTCACGGCCGTAATTGGCCGGTTTACTGAAAGTTTTCCCCGCGTATATATTGTCAAATTTTGGGTCAGGGGTCACTGGTCGGTGAGGGGCTTTGAAACTGATCGACAGGCAGAAGGGTTTGCCGCCAGTGGCGGACTGTTTAACAAAGTCACGTCCGAAGGCTCCATAAGAGAGAGTTGAGTGTGGGAACTGCTTCGCATACTTGGCCATAGATTTATTTTTGGCTGTTGCGTAATTTGTCTGCCCTGGCCCTCCGCCCCAGGCATCGAAAAAACTGCCGTGATCATCTTTTTTGCCGTTGATGACGACTCCGAATTTTCCGGCAAAGGCGGTTTGGTAGCCAGCTTTACGCAAGAGGGCGGGGTAGCTTTTTTCAAATTGGGAAATACTGAGATTACCGGTGCCGAAATTGCAGCCGGTTTTGTATTCGTATTGTCCGAGAAATACGTTTGCCCGGCTGGCCATGCAGATAGCGGAGGTATTGTAGTGGCGGTCAAAGGCGAGGCCGTCCGCTGCGAGTTGGTCGATGTTCGGGGTCTGGACATCCTGATTTCCGTAACAGCCAAGCGAATCGAAATTCTGATCGTCGGCGAAAAGGAAAATCAGATTCGGTTTTTTGTCGGTACCGGAGGTAAGCGTCGCGATGGCAAAAATGAAAGTAATGATAGTGAGCGGAATACGCGACATGAAGGCAAAGCTATCGGACGCGAGGACTTGAGGCAATTAGCGCGATTGCGGCAGTGCGGGGCTCGAGAGCAAGAGGGGCGGCTTGTTTTTCCTCTTTCCATCTAGCAAAACCCGTTTACAGGTATCGCCCGCCGCAGAATGATCGGTAATTTCAACTTGAACTGAATTTTATTATGTCCTTAGAAACCACACTTATTCTTCTCAAGCCTGACTGTGTAACTAAAATGTTATGTGGGGAGGTGATCAAGCGCTACGAAGCCGAGGGTTTTAAAATCCGTGGAGTCAAAATGTTGAAAATGTCAGATGCCCTGTTGCAGGAACATTATGCGCATATTTCCGACAAACCTTTTTTCCCAAGTGTGGTGGAGTTCATGACTTCATCACCAATCATCGCCATGGCCCTGGAGGGTGAGGATGTGATTGGCCGTGTGCGGGATTTACTCGGACCAACCGATTCCACCAAAGCGGATGCGGGAACGATTCGTGGTGATCTCGGCGTGGATACCCAGAACAATGTTTGCCATGCCTCGGATTCTCAGGAATCTGCCGAGATCGAGCTCAAGCGTTTCTTTTCCGACGGCGAACTCTTTGTTTATTAAGAATTTTCTGTGAAGCCGTAATGGTAGGGGCCTGCGACTCGCAGGCCCGTTGACAGCCTAATCGCGGTTGATCGTGATCAGAAAGGGCGCGATAGGGTTGTCTGAGGGTGATTCATGGAAGGTCACCGAGAAAGCGCTTCCCTCCAGAGCGCGGCAGAATACTCTAAGCGCCTCCCCTTCTTCCATTCCTCCGGGGTGACCGATGTAGGCCACGATGCTCACAATTCCTCCAGGCAGCAAAAGATCGAGAGCGGCCTGCAGAGCGGACAGGGTGCTGGCTGCCCGGGTGATCACCTGTTTGTCTCCACCGGGTAAATAACCCAGATTAAACATCACCGCCTGCAGGGGTGTTTTTACCAGAGAGCCTATTTTTTCATGACTGGCGTGGTGAAGGGTGACTTGATTGGAGCAAGTGTTGTGTTCGCGCAGTTTTTCCCGGGCTGATTCAATCGCCTCTTTTTGAATATCAAAACTATCGACATGGCCTGTTGGCCCTACCAGTCCAGCGAGAAAAATGGTGTCATACCCATTGCCAAGCGTTGCATCTACCACCCGGTCACCCAATTTTACATGTTCACAAATCAAATCGTGGGCCACTGCGGTAGGGCGGCCGCAAAGCATGCGAATGATATTGTTATCTACAGGGGGTCTGTCCCTATAGCGTGATGATTGATGTTCCGGCATTGATTTACGGGGATCGCCGGGGGCTTCAGAGGTTTTTCCTTACATCGACACATTCCTCGATGGGGCTGCCTTTGATGAGGTGGTCAGCGAGCGTGGCGGATAGGAAGGGGCCGTTGAGCACGCCTTTTGAGCCCAATCCGTTGAAATACGCCAGCCGTTCTTCTCCGGGATGTCGTCCGAGCAGGGCTTTGCTTCCCCCGATCACGGGGCGCACGGCTGCTTGGTGATCGGTGATTTCAAAGGGCAAATCAGTCATGCTGCAGATTTTTTCGCAGATTTGATTGCGACCGGATTCAGTGGGCTGATTGTCGAGTTGCTGCCATTCGTAGGTGGAGCCGGAGCGGAATTTGCCGTCACCCAGAGGGGCGATGAAACCTCCGCGATTGATGATCCGGTCTTCGCTTAAACCGGAGCAGGTGATTTCCAATACTTCGCCTTTAGCAGGTTTGAAGGGCACCCAGTCAAAAAAGGGATTCGGATTTTTTGTCCAGCCTTCGCAAAATACCAGCTGACTGAAAAGTGATCCCTGCCAGCGGATACCGCCGGTAAGGATTTCGATTGCCTCGGGTTTTACTTCTCCGTTTTGGTAAGCATCCGTTTCGGATAAAAATTTCCTACTGGCCTTTAAAAAACGATTCATGTCGAGGTAAGCGCCTGGCATCACAAAACCTCCCTTATCTGCCAATAGCCCGTGGTTGTCGGGCACCCCTCGATTCAATACATAGCGGGCGAATCCAGGTTCTTTGATTCGGTGGTCAAATTCAGATTGTTCGTCAGGGTCCTTGAACAAACGTTGGATGGGCTTTTCAAAATAGAGTTCACTGGAAGTCTGAGTTTCGACCCAGCGATAAAATTCTTTTGCGAAAGGATAAAATTCGTCCAGACGCCAGGTCTTGACCAAACGTTTTCCAGTGATGGGAGTAACGATGCCGCCAGCGACTTTGGAAGAGGTCACGGCATCTTCACGATCAACCACCATAACTTCCTGCCCTTGACGAATCAATTGCCAGGCGAGCAGAGTGCCGGCCAAACCCTGGCCCACGATTAAAATAGGATTTTGTTTGGAGTACTTCATACCAGTCTTACCTGATCGGCGCTGTAGAGGGCTTCAGGTTTTTCGCCATAAGCTTGAGGATTAATAATAAGCAGTTCTCCATTGTCACCAAAACCGACGACCTTACCAGTGATTTTGTTGCCCTCTAGAGAAGCTGATATTTCATGGCCGAGGAGCAAGCTGCGTTTTTTGAGTTCTTTTAGAGTAGCATCAAAATCCAGCAAACCCTGTGGGTAGATGTGGTCAAAGCTGGAGAGAAAAGCTGCGGCGATTTCATGGCGATCAAGCGGGTGATTGTTCTCCTCACGCAAAGAAGTAGCGGTCGTGTGAAGCTCCGCAGGACGATCGCTGCTGAGGGAATTAACATTGATACCTATACCTGCAATGAAAAATGTTTGACCTGATACCGTTGCGTTTTCAATCAGGATACCGGCAATTTTTTTTCCTTTCACATATACATCGTTAGGCCACTTTAATTGACTTGATTTATCAGGCAGCGAGGAATCAATGGCCTGGCAAATGGCGACAGCAATCAAGTGAGGGAGGCGAAGGCTGTGATTAATAAGAGCGGTGTTTTTGGGATAAAGCACCAGGGAAAACAAAAGGTCTCGTCCCGGTGGTGAGTTCCAGGCATTGCCGCGTCGCCCGCGTCCGGCGCTTTGGCTCTCGGCAAAAACGACGGTTCTTTCTTTGGCACTCGCACGAGCCAATCGGGAAGCTTCATCATTGGTGGAAGGTAGCTGGTCAAAAACATGGATATCGCCTACGGCAGCATCAGCCTGCCGTGACTGAAGAGCGAGACGGAGTCTACTTGCTTCAAAAGCGGGAAAATTCGAGTCGGTGTGGGATTCAGGCATTGGGCTGCAATTCGAGTGACAGGTCGACTGCGCGAACAGAATGGGTGAGAGCGCCGACCGAGATAAAATCGACGCCTGTGGCAGCGATGGCGTAGATGGTGTCCAGTGTGACCCCGCCGCTGGCTTCTAATTTGACGGAAGGGGCGGTTTTATCCCTCATGCCCACCGCTTGCGCCAAAAATTCCGGATTCATGTTGTCGAGTAGGATCACATCGATGTCGGGTATCTTCAGGTAACTTTGCAATTGTTCGAGTGTGTCTACTTCCAGTTCGATACAGATATTGGCAAATTGTTTGCGTGCGATGTCGATGGCTGCAGAGATGTCAGCAGGAGCGCCTCCAGCTACGAGGTGATTGTCTTTGACCATGATGGCGTCGTAGAGGCCCATGCGGTGGTTGCGTCCGCCACCAGCAGCAACAGCAGCCTTCTCAAGCATTCGCCACCCCGGGGTTGTTTTACGGGTGTCCAGAACCTGGGCCTGGGTGCCTTTAACCGCCTTGACGTAGAGTTGTGTCACCGTAGCGATGCCGGACAGGCGTTGGAGAAAGTTCAGTGCGGTGCGCTCGGCAGTGAGAATAGAGCGGGTCGAGCCATGGACTGTCATGATGCTTCCTCCCGGTGCTATTACATCGCCATCCGGGTGTAGAGTTTCGACTTCCAGCTTTGAGTCGACGGTAGTGAATACTGCCCGCGCTGTCTGGATGCCAGCAAGGCATACGGATTCCCGGGTGACAATGGTCGCGCTGGAATTGTGATCGGCTGGAATGAAGAGTTGCGAGGTGACGTCACCGAGATCAGCCAAATCTTCAGCCAGCGCGAGATCGATCAGGTCTTGGGCGTTTTGCGGTATTTCGTTACTCTGGGACATACTGGGTGATCCGCTTGACCGGGGAAGTTGTGTTTATGGCACTGGAAGAATGGAATAATCGGGTATATGCTTAAGGTTTCCTTATTAATTTTCCATTACCGTTGCCTGCCGTTGGCAGTAGGACAGTGACCGTCAGAATATCTCTAATGTTTTTTCCCCGAAAAAGAAAGTCCAAGTATGAGGGTGATAATAATCACGTTGATGAAGATGAGTGGTTTTTTCTGGCCGCGCGTACTGGTGGAGGAGGGGCGAAAAAAAAATTAACAAAGAAAAAAACGGCGAGGAAGACAGCCAAAAAGAAAACAGCTTCACGCAAAAAAAAACCAGCAAAAAAAAAGAAGGCAGGGGCTTCTAAACATTCCAAAACAAAGCGCAAGACGAAGCGCAAACACAAACGCGGTTGTTTGGGACGCTTGATGCGTCTCGCTGTCATGCTGGTGTTGCTGGCGGGAGCGAGTGGGACTTTGTTGCTGATTTGCGGAGCTTTGTATTTTGATCATCAGGCGGCTGGCTTCGACATGGGGAAAGTTGGCAGTATGCCACGGGAGTCGGTGATTTACGACAGGCACGGAGAGGAAATCGGGCGTCTGCAGGCCGATGACCGTATCGTTGTCCCACTAAAAAAAGTTTCCCCTTACTTTCTGGATGCCTTGCTCGCACGAGAAGACAAGCGCTTTTACGATCACGGTGGCATTGATTACCGTGGCGTGGCGCGAGCCTTTGTCCGCAACGTGAAAGATCGCGGAGTGGTGCAGGGTGCCAGTACTCTGACTATGCAACTTGCTCGTAATAGTTTTGAACTGCGGGAGCGCAGCCTGAAGCGAAAGTTTCTCGAGATGGCCATTGCCCGGCGTATCGAAGCCACTTATTCGAAGGAGGAAATTCTGGGTTTTTATGTGAACCGTATTTTTCTCGGCTCCGGACTGTATGGCGTCGAAAGGGCCTCGCAGGCTTATTTTGGCAAAGCCGCTGCCGGGATGTCATTGGGTGAAGCTGCCATGCTGGCCGGGATCATTCGTGCGCCGAATCGTTTTTCTCCCTTCCGGCATTACAAATCCGCGCTGGGCGAGCGCGACATGGTGTTGGACCGGTTATTGGTCGAAGGAATGATCACGCCGGAAGAGAAGAAAAAAGTGGAGCGGCAAGCCGTGCGGGTCAAAAGACAGAAGCCGCTTATTTCCTGGTTTAAAAAATCGGGCAGTAAAAAAGAACCTGTAAATTTAGCAGTTATGGGTTCGGTTCGCAGGGAGCTGAGGGCTATTCTGGAGAAGGCCGAATTGGAAGACGGGGGATTGGAAATTTATACCACTTTTGACATGCGTCTGCAGCGGGCTACTGAGCAGGCGGTGGAAGCACGTTTGCGGGGTATCGAGCTCACGGCGGGCTATCCGCATCGAACAATGAAACACTTCGAGGCTCGTTGGTTTAAGAAGAAGGACGAAAAACCGGACTACCTGCAGGCGGCGGTGGTGATGATTGACAATGAAAGCGGAGCGGTGCGGGCGATGGTCGGGGGGCGCAATTATCAGCACAGTCAATACAATCGTGCTCTAGTCGGCCGGCGCACAGTGGGCTCGGTTTTTAAAGCGCTGGTCTACGCTGCAGCATTTGAATCGGGAACCTTCCCGGGCACCCTGATCAACGACAACCCGATCCGACCAGGTGAAATCAAGTGGTATCCGGGTAATTGGAGTCCGCGCAATTCAGATGGCAAATACCTCGGTCTGCAGAAGGCAGAACTTGGATTGATTCGCTCGCGCAATACCATGAGTGTACGCGTGGGCGAGCGGGCGGGCATCGATGTGGTGAAAGAAATGGCGATCCATGCAGGGCTCAGCAATGAGGGCAAAATTGAAAAATCACCGCAGCTCTATATCGGAAATATGACGGCAACTCTGGAGGCGGTTACCAGTGCTTACTCGGTATTTCCTAACGAGGGATATCGCCTGCGACCTTATTTGATCGAGCGGATCAAAGGTCGCCGCAATGACATGGTCTATGAAAACAGGCGGGTGGGCTATCGGGTTCTAACGCCTGAAGCGGCGTGGGTCACCTCCCGGATTCTGGAGAAAGTGATGGCGAAAGGTGGAACCGGGTCATCGGCGAGGGAGATGGGTTTTACTGTGCCCAGTGGTGGCAAAACGGGTACAACCAATGACTATCAGGATGCATGGTTTCTAGGATACAGCAGCCGCTTGACGGGTGGGGTGTGGGTGGGATTGGATCAGCCGCAGAGGATCATCGATCATGGTTACGGTAGCCGTCTTGCCCTGCCGATCTGGGCGGATGCGATGAAGACTGCCGGGGCGATGAAGGAGTATCAAGCCGGGCCGCTACCACAGGCGATGGATGTGATGCAGGTCGAGCTGTGCCGAATTTCTGGAAAACTGGTGAACAAGGGTTGCCGCCAGAAGGGGGTGGCTTACAGAACCAAGGTTCCTGACACCTTGTTCCCCAGGGCGGTCTGTGCTGTCCATCGCGGTGGAGCGGCAACACAACAAAAAGGTGCACCCTCCGGGCCGGGCTTCTTCACCAAGTTGAAGAAGATTTTCAAAAAGAAATAATCAGCTCACTTTTCCAGCCGGATCGCAGCCGAGCGACCATGCGCGTCCAGGCCCTCCATTCGGGCAAAAGCTTCTACTATGGGGGCTGATTTTTCCATCGAAGCCCGGTCAAGTTTGACCACGCTGGTCCGGCGTTGAAATTGATCAACGGTCAGGCCGGGGAAAGATTTCCCTGCGCCGCCGGTCGGCAGTTCGTGGCTTGGGCCGGCGAGGAAATCACCGACGGCCACCGGCGAGTAATTGCCGAGAAAAATGGCACCAGCTGTTTTGATTTTAGGTAGCAGGCTTTTTTCTTTGCGCGCAATGAGCAATACATGTTCCGGGGCAAAGTCATTCGCAATCTGAACGCCGTCTTCCATATTTTCGACCAGCACGTAGGTGGAACCCTTCTTGAGGACTTCACGCAGAGGTTTCTGACGTTTCAATGTGAGAGCTTGTTTTTCAACTTCCTGCTGCACGGATTTCAGTGTTTTTTCGCTGGTGCTGACCAGCACTACAGCACTGTCCGGTCCGTGTTCAGCCTGGGCCAGCAGATCGGTGGCGATCCAGGCAGGTTTGGCCGTGTTGTCACAAAGTACAAGGATTTCACTGGGGCCGGGCAGCAGGTCCACCGCCACCAAGCCAAAAAGTTGGCGTTTGGCTTCTACCACGTAGGAATTGCCTGGTCCAAAAACTTTTGCCACTGGAGAAATAGTGCGGGTGCCGATGGCCATGGCGGCAAGGGCCTGGGCGCCGCCGACTTTGTAAACTTCGGTCGCTCCGGCCTGCTGCAGGGCGTAGAGTAGGGCGGGGTTGATGGTGCCGTCGGGTGCAGGTGGAGTGCAGACGACGATTTCCGGTACCCCTGCGGCTTTGGCAAGGGCAACGGTCATGTTGACCGTCGAGACCAGGGGAGCGGTGCCGCCGGGCACATAGATGCCGACCCGTTCAAAGGGCTGGAAGATTTCTCCTACCTGAGCTCCCTGGGCATTTTTGGCTGTCCAGTTTTTCCGCATGCTGAGCTTGGCGAAGGAAATCGCGTTTTTACGTGAAGCGGCGATGGCGCGTTTTTCTTTTGTATTCAGGCTGGTTCCGGCTGCTTTCAGTTCAGCTTCACAGACTTTCAGATCGCCGGCCTTGCGAAAATCCACCCGGTCGAATTTTTTGCCTATAGCCAGCAGAGCCTTGTCTCCGCCCTCTTTCACTTCGTCAATCACTTGCGTGACGGTGCGCTCAACCTGGGCAAGAGGCTGCGAGCGGCGGGACAATTTTTTGATCGCCGTTTTAAAATTTTTCTGCTGATAGGAAATGAAACGCATAATAGGAAAGCTGACTCGGAACTGACTACTCAACATCAAGCCAGAAGGATTTCAAATAATCGTCACCAACGAATTCAGGAGGCATTTCCCCCGCTTCGGATTTGACCAGGTTGCGTCCGGCCATATCGATGCCTTCATAGAGCATAGTTTCGAAGCTCCATTCCTGCAGGCTGTGATGATTGGTTGAGCACAGCAACCAGCCTCCGTCTTCGTTCAACAGCGTCGCAGCCAGCTGAACCAGCTCAGCATAATTTTTTTCGACCTTGAATACTTTTTTGCCATTACGGGAAAAAGTGGGGGGATCAAGAATCACGCCGTTAAAACGACGGCCTTGCCTGGCAAAACGTTTGAGCCAATCCATCACGTCCCCTTTACAGAAAAAATGGTCGTCGGGCGGGAGCTGGTTGAGGAGAAAATTTTCCTTGCCCCAATCCAGATAACGTCTAGACAAATCCATACTGCTGGTGATCGCACCAGCCAGTGCAGCTACCACCGAAAACGAGCAGGTATAGGAGAAACAGTTCAATATCCGGTCTCCGGACTGGGTTCGACGGCTTAATTTCTCACGATTCAGGCGTTGATCGAGAAACAGGCCCTGCGAATAGCCTGCCTGGAAATCAATTGCATAACGGGCGTCATTTTCCGCAACCAGGAATTTTTTTTCGAGGCCTTCACCTTCAATCCATTGGGGTGCGGTTTTCGAGGTTTTATCGAGCCGTTTCCACCACAGGGAGCGGGCCAGTCCTGGTGTGATACCACGCAACTCGTCGGGAAAATCACCATCACGAGTCTGCACCAGCCAATGGCCATCGTATTGATCGATTCTGAGGTCGGGTCGTCCCAGAGCCGAACCATGCAGAACACGCCCGGCGGTGGTGCGGGCGTTGGGCATCGGCTGCAGTTGAGATTCCCATTGTATCATTTCAGAATGATTGAATACCTGACGAGCGTATTCTCAGTGGTGTGCCGCTGAGCTAGCGAGTTCATATTGTTTTTCCGAAGGCAAGATGGTATGGAGAGTTTCCTCGTGGCTTGCCACGAGGTGCTTTCAATTCTCACGGCGAAGAACTACAATGCAAACGAAATGACACCTGAACTTAGTGAGACCATTAAACAAGCTGTCGCCGACGGCCACCTTTTTTCATCCAGTGCGGAGAATATCCGCCATTTGCTCGATTCGAGTGATCTGCCGCTTTATCACGACAGCGTGGCGGAGTTAATCGACCAGCAGGAGTGGTCGGAACTCAATGACCGGTTTTATCAAACATTGAAGTTCGGCACGGGAGGCTTGCGTGGCAGAAGCATTGGTAAAATTGTCACTGCGGCTGAGCGGGGCACCCCCAATGAACTTGGGCGGCCTGAATTCCCCTGTGTGGGAACCAATGTGGTGAATTTTTACAATCTGAAACGGGCGACGGCCGGTTATGTGAGGTCTTTGATCACAGCCGGGGAGCAGGCGGGCGGGGGAAGGACTTCGATCGTGATTGCCCATGACACTCGTCACTTTGCCGAAGAGTTCGCCGCCCATGTTGCCGAGGTCGCTACCCGGAATGGAGTCGATGTTTATTTGTTCACCAGCCCGCGCTCGACACCTGAGTTGTCCTTTGCTGTAAGGCATCTGAATGCCTCCGGTGGGATCGTGCTGACAGCCAGTCACAACCCACCGCATGACAGTGGCTATAAAGTTTACTGGAATGATGGAGCACAGGTTGTCGAGCCTCATGCCAGTAATATCATTGACCAGGTGAATGCGGTTACCACGGACGATGAACCTTCTCTTTCAGCAGATGGGCTGGGTAAAATCATCGAAGTGGGAGAAGAAATCGATGCGGCTTACATGGATACTTTGGAAACACTTTTACTCGATCCTGAAAAAGTGGCGAAAGAGGATTCGTTGAAGATTATCTTCACCAACCTGCACGGCACCGGTGGAAGAATTGCACCGGCCATGTTGCGGCGTTTGGGTTTTCACTGTGACACCGTGGCAGAACAGGATATCGAAGACGGGCGTTTTCCAACGGTTGATTCTCCGAATCCGGAAAACGCGCCCGCCTTGGCTATGGCTGTTGAGCAGGCTTTGCGTGATGGAGCCGATCTGGTAATCGCGACTGATCCTGACTGTGACCGCATGGGAGTGGCGGTTCGAGATGGAGAGGAGATGAAATTGCTGACCGGAAACCAAATCGGATCCTTGATGGGCTGGTACCGGATCAAGACCTTGTTTGACCAGGGGATTCTTAATGATGGAAATCGGGAAAATGCGGTATTAGTAAAAACCTTTGTCACTACGGGTTTGCAGGAAGTCATCGCCGATCGATTTGGGATCCGCTGTGTGGATACGCTGACGGGGTTTAAATATATTGGTGAAAAGCTGGGCAAATATGAACACCAGATCCCTGCGGAACTGCGTAAGAACTATCAGGATTTGGCTGAGAGTGAGACCCGGGAACTGCGCTTGAAACATTCGTCATTTTTTGTTTTTGGAGGTGAAGAAAGCTATGGCTATCTGGGTTCGGATGTGGTGCGTGATAAGGACGGTAATGGTGCGGTGGTGATGTTTGCTGAATTGGCGGTTTATGCCAAGTCTCAGAATTTGAGCATTTCTGAATTGCTCGATCAGATCTATTTGGAGTACGGTTACTTTCAGGAGCAGCTTCACTCAGTGGTGATGGAAGGGGCGGAAGGGGCTGGTAAAATCCAACAGCTGGCAAAATCCTACAGCAACAAGCCGCCGAACGAAGTAGATGGGTCAAGGGTTTGCGATGTGCTCGATTTTGCCACCCAGGAAATCCAGGATGTGGAGGGGGATACCTTGCCGCGGGAAAATATGCTGATCGTAAAATTGGAAGATGGGCGCTCCTTTGCTGTCCGTCCGTCGGGTACCGAACCAAAGATCAAATATTACCTTTATGGGAAACAATTACCGGAGCAGGGAGGAAAATTTTCAGAGGCAGATTTGCCGGGCATTAAAAATGCTGTTGGCAGTTCGCTGCAAGCGCTGTGGGCGTGGCTGGAGCAAGATATTGATGACCGGCTGGCGTTATAATGGCTGCAATATTTCCTTGATCTATTTTCGGAGCATTGTAGTTATACTATAGTTGATATTTGTTTCCTGACCTAAGCTGCATACGGCGAGACTATCACAGTGAGAAAGGTCTCGGTCTAGAAGGCGGGAAGATTTCAAAAGCTAAGAAAAAATTGGATGTTTCATGAAATGATTAAGCTTAATGCCCGTTTTTTAGGACCCTTTTGACAGTTAGTCAAGATTTGTTGACCGACCCCGGAGGTTTCTTTGATCAGGAGAAGGGCGGCTATGGATCGTTGTGTTAACGATTCAGATGAGACCATCGTGGAAGGCGCCGAGAGCACTGATTTGGTTGGCCGTCGGGCTTGACGAGGGAAAATGTGCGTGTTTTAATCGCAGAAATGAATGGTATTAATCCCTTCCTCCCCCTTGACCCCCTCCAGCCCCAGTTCGATAAAGAAAGGGCGGGGAGGGTGAGAAAGCAAATTCCTAGCAGTCTAAAAAGACTCTTTATCTTCATTTTCGTCGCAATCCATTGCACAACACCGCTCTCCGCCGATCCAGTGAAGATTATTTTCGATACGGATATGGCGAATGACTGCGATGATGCGGGTGCCCTTGCTGTTCTTCATGCACTCGTCGATAAGAATGAAGCAGAAATCCTCGCCATCGTAACCAATCGTAAAGATCCCAGTAACGCATCTGCTGCTGCAGTTGATGTCATTAATACTTGGTATGGCCGTGGTGATATCCCGATTGGAACGGACAAGGACGGGGCAACAATCCGAGGCGGTAGACCTAGCAGTTATGCAGGAAAACTTCGCGATGAATTCCCCCACGATTCAAAACCAGATGACAAAATGGAGGATGCTCTTTCTGTTTATCGCAAAGCTCTCGCCGCGCAGCCTGACGGAAGTGTTGTCATTTGCAGCGTCGGAGCATTGAGCAATCTGGAAGATCTCATTCGATCAGTTCCGGACAAATTTAGCAAGCTAGGAGGATTGGATCTGATAAAAGCCAAGGTCAAGCATACCTACATCATGGGCGGCGGATTTCCTCGAACTAAACGCCCCGAAACCAATCTCCGCCTCGATCCAGCGTCTGTTGTCACCGTTGTAAATCAATGGCCAACACTCATCACCTGGCAAGGATACGAAGTCGGAGCAGCAATGAGTAATGGTGCCGAACTCAAATCAGAACCAAAGGCAAACCCTGTTCGTCGCGCTTATGAGCTTCGACCTTTTCATGATTCAAGCGCATTGGAGTTCGGAAAACCAAACCATGATCTCGCAACGGTCCTATTAGCCGTCCGAGGTGTCCAACCCAAATTCTGGAATCTAGCAAAACTGGGTCACGTAATTTCTGACTCAGACGGTAACACGGAGTGGAAAACGAATCGGAATAAACCACACGAGTTTGTCCGGATAAAAGGCCACGTGAGACATTTGGAGAAAGTAATTGGTGATTTACTCACCAATACCCCAGCAAAGAAATAGACTTATCCCTTTTGGTTTATATTTATGGGGTCAGTCAACAAATCTTGACAAATAGCCTTGCATGATTAGCGTATTAGATGCCCCGGGCCCCTAGAATTGAATTTAAAAACGCCGTGTACCACGTGATGGCGAGAGGCAATCATCGTGAGCCTATCGTATTTGGTGATGATGACCGGAAGCTGTTTGTAAAAACATTTGGTGAGGCTTGCCAGATGACGGGTTGGCAAGTTTACGCCTGGGTATTGATGGACAACCATTATCATGCGGTGTTTAAAACACCGGAGGCGAATTTAGTCGAAGGGATGAAATGGATGCAGAACGCATACACCAGACGGCTCAACTCTCGGCATAAGCTGTGGGGGCATTTGTTTGGGGGCAGGTATCGATCCATCCTTGTGGAGAATGAGGATCAGGGTGGAAATGTTTGGCGGGATTATTTAAGGATATTGATAGATTATGTGCATTTGAACCCAGGGCATGCGGGTTTGGTTGATGGACATGGGAAAAGTGTTCTGGATTATCAATGGAGCAGTATTTCACAGGGATACGCTCTGTCGCCCAGCAAACGCCCTGGGTGGATGGCCGTCGGGGAGGGGCTTGATTTACAAGGCGAAAAGGATTCCGCGCGAGGAAGGCGGAAGTACATTGCTCACCTTGATGAGAGACTTGCTGGTGAAGATGAGGATGAAGATTGCAGGGTAGAGGGAGTGAGTCTGTCTGCACGAGTGAAACGAGGCTGGTTTTGGGGTTCGGAGGAATTTAAGGAGGCGATGCTAAAACAGTATGGGAAGAAAAAAAAGGGAAGCAACCGTACTTACGCGAGCAGTCGGTTGGTGAAAGACCACGGAGAAAAAAAAGGACGGACCATACTGGATATGGCGGTGGCACATTATGGAATGGATCTGGAAACCCTGAAATTGAAGGAAAAGGGTGATATGAAACGAGTATCGGTGGCTTGGGCGATCATGCGTGAGACAACTATGAGTCAAGGGTGGATAGCAGAAATTCTGGGGATGAAGAGCGCAGCGAATGTGAGCCAGCAGGTGCGCAGATTTGAAAAAGTGCCTGAAAAGGGATTAACAAAAAAAGTGAGGGAGTGGCGTAAGTCAAGATTTGTTGACTGACCCCACAACAGACCCCACAACCAAAGCGATGACTGCTGTAAAAAAAATCTGGCCTATCGTTGCTGCTATTCTGAGCGGCGTATTGCTTGCATTGTGTTATCCAAACTGGAACATCAGCTCGCTCATTTGGTTTTGGGCTTTGCCCTTGTTGGCTGCTCTGTGGTTTTCTGATCCGGGCAAAAAAAAAGACGGTCGGGCCCGCAGTCGGGCCTGGCGGGGATGTTGGATCGGTTATCTGGGTGGACTGGCTTTTTTTCTGGTCAATTTGAGTTGGCTGGGAGAGGTCAGTGGCGTGGGTGCGCTCGCTTTGCCGGCTTATCTGGCAGTGTATTTTGGCTTTTGGGGAGCTTTTGCCGCAACGCTGGGGCGATGGCATGCGAGTGTGGGATTGGTGGAAGATGCAAACCTTTCTAAGTGGCAGAAGGTTTTCACTCCGTCGTGGGTGGTGCTGAGGGTGGCGTTCCTGAATGGAGCCATGTGGTGCGGGATGGAGTGGCTGAGGGGCGTGGCTTTCACCGGGCTTCCTTGGAACGGTCTCGGGGTTGCGCTGCACGGCAACCTCTACCTCATTCAGATTGTTGATATCATCGGAGTGACGGGGCTTTCTTTTGTATTGATGTTTTTTGCCTGTGTCGCCCTGGCGACCACCGTCCGCCTGGCCCAGGAGTTCGGTAGCCGGGGTTTGCGTCCACATCTGGATTTCACGGTGGCGGTGGCGATGATTATGGGGATTTTCCTCTATGGCCTCAACCGCATCAATCGGGATCCGGGTGAAACAAAAGATATTCGGGCTTTGCTGGTTCAGTTGAATGTTCCCATTGATCAGGTGTGGGATGAAAAATCTCTCGGTCAACATCTGGAGCAATATTATGACTTAACGACCGCCTATGTGGAATCGTCAGATTTTGATTTGGTGGTCTGGCCCGAAACAGCCTTGCCGGGGCGCTATTTTTATCCCTGGGTGCAGGACTTTTTTAACCGGGTACTGGCGACTGGAGATTTTTATCTGATGGCCGGAGTTGAGGAAGAAGTACAGCCCGAGGAGTTGTATAACGTTGCGGTTCTGATGAAGGGTTCGACCAGAAATTACCAGATGTATCGCAAAATCCATTTGGTACCCTTCGGCGAATACCTTCCATTACGCGGTGTTTTTCCGCCTTTTGAATGGGTGGCGGGGGATCTGATCCCCGGGGACTTTCGGTTTGGAAAAAGTTTCGAGCCACTGGAACTTGATGGAGGTGAGTGGCAGATCATTCCACTGATTTGTTTTGAAGACACCATAGGTGCTTTGGCACGCAGATTTGTGCGCGCCGGAGTGCCGCAGTTAATCGTCAATGTGACCAATGACGGGTGGTTCTGGCAGAGCTCGGAATCAGCGCAGCATCTTGCCAATGCCCGTTTTCGCTGCATCGAATTGCGACGTCCGATGATCCGTGCAGCGAACACCGGGGTGAGTTGTTTTATCGATGAACTTGGCAGTCTCTACGATCGCGAATCCAAGCAAGCCTTTGAGCGCAAGATTGTCGATGATGTGTCTGGCAGCACCTTTGTTACCGGCTGTTTGCCGGGAGTGGTGAGGATGCAAAAAGATTCACCGCTGACAATCTATGCACGCTTCGGCGACTGGTTTTCAATCAGTTTGGGAGGCTTTGCGCTGGCGGTGGTATTGTTGCGCGCTGGGAAGCTGCTTCCCGGGAGGAAGCCCCAGTCAGGCAAATAGGATCGCCCCCTTTCTCTTTTTCTTATTCACTAATTACATCATGAAGCTTGCATCGGTTCTTTCTCCACTTTCAGAAAAAAATCTGCGATTAGCAGCTCAATGCGGGGTCGAGGGGGTGGTTCACCGCTACCCCGGGCCACAACTGGAAGATTTGTTGCTGGTGAAAAAAAAGATCGAAGCCCAGGGCCTTCGTCTGCTGGGGATCGAAGGTTTTTTGCCGATTGAAAAAATCAAAACCGGATCTGATTGTGATGGCGCCGAATTGGAATTGATGAAGCAGCTCGTCGAGAATATGGGAAAAGCAGGGGTGCCCTTGCTCTGTTACAACTTCATGGCGGGAACCGACTGGGTAAGGACAAACACGGATGCTCCGGAGCGCGGAGGCGCACAAGTGACAGCTTTCCGGCTTGCTGACGCAGAAAGTGCAGTTTCCCTCAATGATGAGCGGGATGCAATTCCCGATGTCGTGATCCACACAGATGAACTCTGGAAAAATCTCGAGGAATTCTTAACTGAAATCATTCCGGTGGCCGAGCGGGCCGGAGTTGTTTTGGCGATGCACCCGGACGATCCGCCGATCCCTGAGTTTCGCGGCAAACACCGCATCATGAATTCACTGGCAAGTTTCGAACATTTGCTGTCACTGAACGATCATCCTTGCAACGCAATTTGTTTTTGTGTGGGCTCCTTTGTCGCGATGGGATTGGAAAGCGAGGAGATCCAGCACGCTATCCATCAATTGGGCAAAAAAATCGCCTACATCCATTTCCGTGATGTCCGTGGAACAGCGGAAGATTTTGCCGAAACATTTCACGACAACGGTCCGACTGATATGGCGGCCATCATCCGGAGCTTGCGGGAAATCGGCTTTGACGGTCCCCTGCGCCCTGACCACGTGCCCCAGCATGAAGGCGAATTCGACCTGGAACCGGGTTATACCATGCTGGGACGTCTCTTCGCCTTTGGTTACATTCGCGGTCTGTTGGATGGAGCAGCTCCCTCATCGAAATGAAGGAGCCCTATTGATCCGTGAAACCAGGGGCTTCGCCTCGGCGAAGCTGGTTCCGGCTTTTTTAAAAGTTGATTTCCTTTTGTGTCTCGCCATCAAGAATAGCGATTTTTTCCCGGTGAAATGCGGGGTCACTGCGGAAAGTCAAACGGGCCTGGTGGCGGCGTTCGAGATCGACGAGCAACTCGGAGTCCTTGGTTTTCAGTCGTTCCATCACATCTGGATGAACGATGATGACCAGCTCGTTGATGCGGTCACGTTGTTTGGCAAGCACTGCTGATACCGCGCGTTGAAGTTCAACGCTCATGGATTCCGGAGTCTTGACCCGTCCCCGTCCCTGACAGTAGTGACAGGGCTCGGTTACCGTCATGTTGAGGCTTTCGTGGAGACGTTGCCGGGTCATTTCCATGAGGCCTAGTTGCGAAATTTGTAGGGCCTGGGTTTTGGCTTTGTCGAGCTTGAGCCGTTCTTTCATGGCCCGGTAAACTGCTTGCTGATCCCTGCGGCCCCGCATGTCGATAAAGTCCACCACCACCAGTCCGCCGATATTACGCAGTTTGAGTTGGCGGGCGACTTCCCGGGCGGCTTCGATGTTGGTTTGCAGGATCATGTTGTCCTTTTTCTTGGCGCGTCCGGTGTTCACATCCACGGCGATCATGGCCTCGGTTTCATCAATCACCAGATAGCCTCCGGAGGGCAGCCAAACCTGGCGGAAAAAGGCGTCATCGATTTGTTTTTGAATTTTGAGGTAGTCAAAAATAGGCTCGGAATTCTCGAAAAGATGGATGCGCTTTTTGGAGCGACGGGAAATTGTTCCTACCAGGTCTTTCATGCGCTGCACGGATTCGGCATTGTCACAGAGAACTTCTTCGATTTCGTCAGTGAGGAAATCCCGCACCGTTCGCTCGATCAAATCAGGTTCACGGAAGACACAGGCGGGAGCCTTGTTGTTGGACGCGTTGTCTTCGATATCAGCCCACTGTTCGAGCAGGATGCTTAAATCCCGGATAAAGTAACGCAAGCGCTGGCCAGTGGCCACCGTCCGTAGAATGATGCCCATGCCTTCGGGCACCTGGAGCTTTTCCATCACTTTCCTGAGGCGGGCACGTTCCTGGGGATCTTCGATTTTGCGTGAAATACCAAACTGGTCATTTCTAGGCATCAGTACCATGTAACGTCCCGCGAGTGAAATGTTGGTGGTCACACGTGGTCCCTTGGTGCCGATCGGGCCCTTGGAAACCTGCAAAAGCACTTCCGAACCGGCTGGATAAAGTTTTGGAATATCCTGGGAGGTGATACGGGGCTGTCTTTTTTTGCCGCCACCATTTCGGCGAATCTCTTCCATGCCACTGTCCAGAGCTTCCGGGATAGCATCCCAGAAGTGGAGGAAGGCATTTTTTTCCAGACCAATGTCGACGAACATCGCCTTCAAGCCGGGTTCGATGTTGCGTACCACGCCTTTGTAAATTGAACCGACAATATTCACATCATCGGTTCTTTCGACAGTGTATTCTTCGAGCAGTCCATCCTCCATGACAGCTACTCGGGTTTCCAGTTTTTCACAGTTGATCGCTATTTTGGTGCCTCCTTCGAGAGCTTTTGAACGAAAGACTTTAGTTAGTTTTTTTAGCATTTTATAAAGTTGGGTTTCCCCGGTTGATTAATTTTGTAGTTGTCTTTTTGACTATGGTTTCACCGGCGTCCGCCGCTTAACCGTCTCAAATTTTTCCAGCGTTGTTTTCGTTTGGCATTTTGTTTTTCTACGGATCCTTCGGCATCCGCCTTGCGCTTGATAGAAGGTGCCGGAGCCCGTTTTTTGGTGATTTTACGAGCCGTCAGCTGCACCGGCATGATACCGGAAACGTCAACCGATTCGTCGGCATCATCACTGGCATATTCTTTCAGGCCTTCTCCATCAAAAGAAACCATCAGGATGCGGTCGAAATTGCCTTCAGCCTCGGGCAGTCTCTCCAGTTTGATTTGCTTGCCTTTGCGCATGGCCATGGTCTCATCAATGATGTTTTTTGCAATCGGTGATGCGGCGCGTCCTCCGGAGTAGCCATTGTGGACAAAAATACAAACAGCCAGTTTTGGTTTTTTATAAGGTGCGTAGGCAATGAACCAGGCATTGGTGGGTTCGTTGGGTTTGCCGGTTTGAGTGGTGCCGGTTTTTCCAGAGATAACAGTGATCTCGGATTTTGCCCGCGGTGCGGTACCTCTCGATTCATTCACCACCCGCCACATTCCTCGTTTGACAGTTTCCACGTCTTCCCGGGTCAGGCCTTCTTTAATCAGGTCGTGTTTGACCTTGGGTGGCTCGCGGAAAACGATGCTGCCATCCCTTTCGGTAACTCGTTCGATCAGTCGTGGTTGGAATACCCGACCACCATTACTGACGGTTGCGGTAACGCTGGCCATTTGCAAGGGAGTGGCTTCGTTGGCCCCCTGGCCGATAGAAGCCAGGGCAGTGAATGCATCACTCCACATCAGGCCTTGCATCCGCAACCACTGGGGGCCGGGAACGCTGCCGGGGCTTTCTCCTGTCACTTCGATACCAGTTTTGTGCCCCAGCCCCAGGATGGAGGTCATTTTCTGGATTTCACTTATGCCGCAAACATTGGCGTATTGGTAAAAGAAGGCATTGCAGGAAAATTTAAGCGCCTCGCTGACATTGATCGATCCATGGGTGAAGCCTTTTGACAGGCACCAGCATTTCATGTATTTAGCGCCATATTGGACGCCACCGTAACAGGTGAAGTTGCGGTGATGCGTACCCGAGAGCATCCCTGAAAGGGAAATGGGAACCTTGAAGGTTGATCCCGGGGAATAAGGATTGACGGCCCGGTTGAACATCGGGCTGCTGGGATCTTCCGTATAGCGTTTCCAGTCACTCAAAGTGATGGTTGGAATAAATGCGTTAGGATTGAAAGAAGGCACGGATGCCATGGCCAGAATGTCGCCGGATTGGGGATCGATAACCACTGCGGCACCGCGGCCGATTTTCCTCAGAGATTTCTCTGTGATCATTTGGATCCGGGCATCAATGGTCAAATAAACATCGGCACCGGGCTGGGGTGGGTTGTAACTGGATTCCCCTACAATTTTTCGCTTTTCGTCACGTTCAAGAACCCGCCTTCCGGGTTTGCCCTGCAGGTAGTGGTTCATGGTTTTTTCCACACCATAAACTCCGTAGTCATCCCCGACGTAGTGATTGTATTCCTCTTGTTCTTCCTTGGGCACGAGTTTGATATCGGGAAGGTTCACATAACCAAGAATGTGGCAGGCCAAAGAATCATAGCGATAATCACGACTGGCTTTGGCAGAGACGGTGACACCGGGAACGTCGAGATTGTGTTCTGCAAAAACAGCAAATTCCTCGAATTTCAAGTCGCGCCGGTAAGTGTAGGGAACCAGGCCGGAGGTAGTGCGGTAATGCAGTCTCAGTTGTTTGGAGTTGAAGTCTGCTGCCAACCCCAATGCCGCCAACCCAGGCAATACGGATTGTTTGACTATCTCTACAACATCCACTTCTTTTCTTTCCTGAGGCTGGCCACGAACAATGGGGAAAAAGGTGTGTAGCGGTACATCGCTATGGTTCTTTTTGTATTGCGATACGATTTCCTTCAAATCGAGATTCACCTCATAATTGGCTACGTTTTGTACCAAAGTGATGCCGTTGCGGTCTTTGATTTCCCCGCGAACCCCAGGTATGCGTACCGAGACTTCAGAGCCGCCGGGAAGCTTGTTGCTGTATTTTTCCTGCTGCAGGATTTGGATATCGTACAGGCGCACGGTCAGCAACCCGAAACCGAGGAACACCACGGCAGCCAAAAGATAGAGTCTAAGTCGAAAATGAGTCGCCATAATGATCGAGGTTACGGGTGATACCTTCCAGACGAATACGAAAGCCGGTCCGTTTGGCCAGACGACTCAGCAACAACAAAATAAAGGGAGCAATCAACATGGAGAACAAGGAGGTCATCAGGATTTTGAACCATATTCCGGCTGGAAAATCGATCCCGCCCCGGTGGAAGCTGATCATCAGGAACTCAATGATCAAGCCCAGCATGATCATCGTGCCGATCATGAAAACCGGCACCTCCCAACGGCCTCGACTGAAGAGAGGGCGCACTCCCTGGATGAATAATCCCAATAATCCCAGAATAAAAATACTGAGCCCGAACGACAGTTCTCCCGAGTCGCCGAGAGGCACATGATAACGGGCGTCCCAGATGAAGCCGGTGAAGACAGCCATTAGCAGCATGACAGGGAAGGGCAGAGTTACGGCTGCGCAGAGGAAGACGGTGAATACCAGCATCAAGCGGGCTCCGTAGGCCCATTCGAATACCGGCACGAACTCCTGCATCACGAAGGACAGGCAAATCGATAATAAAACTATCAGGTAGTAGATCATTCCTTTAATCCCGATACGACAAACACATTTTTCAGCAGGGCAAAATCTACCCTGGAGACGACCACGGCTTCTCCGGCAATCGCACCACGTGAAAATTCTTTGATTTCCCCCAGCAACAGGTTGCCTGGAAACACACCGCCGACACCGGATGAAATGACCGTATCTCCCGGGGCGATGGCGGCGTCCTTTGACACATAACGCAGCTTCAGTTCAGGGGCGGAGTTGAGCGCCCCACGTTGGCCTGAGAGGATTCCCTGCTCGGTGGTACCCATCACCCGGGCAGAGACCTGGCACACCTCGTCGGATAAAAGAATTACGACCGAGCTGTCTTCCGCCACCTGGGCAACTCTACCCACCAGGGCGGCTTCATTTTCCACCGGAACAATCACCGGACTATCCACGGTAATATTGGCCCGTGATCCTTGATCGATGACTAGAGTGTGGTACCAAGTGGGCCCCTTGCGATTGATTACCCGGGCCGATACGAGGCTCAGGGGGGAGTTTTCCACATAATTCAGAGCTTGGCGAAGGCTGCGGTTTTCCTCGGTCAAATCGTGCAGGCGCTCATTCTCCAGGCGTAGCAGGGCGCTTTCCCGTTCGAGCACGTTCAGTTGCTTTCTCAATTCACGGGGAGAACGGCCGTCGTCACCAAACTCATCCACCGTGCGCTCCAGCTTTTCGCTGCCGGACATGGCAGGCGAAAACACGGCCAATGCCCCGCGTTGCACGACTTGTATCGTTTCCGGGCTGAACATAAATATCCAGACCAGAACCACCCCGAAAACAATCAGGGTTATGATGTTTATCCGACTCATTCTACCGCAATCCTATTGGAAAAGCGGCAGGTGTATCAATTCTCGTTGCTCGTTACACGTTTCAGGAAGGAAAGCTCATTCAAAACCTTGCCCGCACCTTCTGCGACCGCACTTAGAGGGTCTTCAGCCACATGCACGGGTAATCCAGTTTCTTCCGATAAAAGCTTGTCCAGCCCGCGCAGCAAAGCTCCGCCACCTGCCAATACAAATCCTCTGTCCACAAGGTCCGCCGACAATTCCGGCGGACATCTCTCTAAAGTTACTCTCACAGAATCGACGATGGTATTGAGGGGGTCCATCATCGCTTCCCTGATTTCCGAAGAAGTCACAGTGATGGTTTTGGGCAAGCCTGCGACCAGGTCGCGACCCTTCACTTCCACCGTGGTTTCTTTTTCCTGGGGATAAGCTGACCCCATTCGAATTTTGATCTCTTCAGCGGTGCGTTCGCCGATCATCAGGTTGTAGGCCCGTTTCATGTATTGAACTACGGCTTCATCCAGTTCGTCGCCCGCTACGCGAACGCTGCGACTGTAAACAATGCCCGAAAGAGAAATGATGGCCACTTCCGTGGTGCCCCCGCCTATGTCGACTACCATGTTGGCAGCAGCTTCCTGCACCGGCAGGCCAACCCCGATCGCAGCGGCCATGGGTTCTTCAATCAGATAGACCTCGCGGGCTCCCGCATGAACGGCCGATTCTTTCACCGCTCGTTTTTCCACCTCGGTGATGCCAGAGGGAACGGCTATCACCACTCGTGGATGCACCATGCCCCGTCGATTGTGTACCTTGCGGATAAAGTGGCGCAGCATCGCTTCGGTCACTTCAAAATCAGCGATCACTCCGTCCTTCAGCGGCCGGATGGCCACGATATTACCCGGTGTGCGGCCCAGCATGCGCTTGGCATCGTCACCCACGGCAAGAACCTGGTTGGTTCCGGCCTTTACCGCTACGACAGAAGGTTCGCGCAGGACAATGCCATGATCCTTCACGTTCACCAGCGTATTTGCCGTGCCCAAATCAATTCCGATATCACTGGAAAATAATCCAAATAGTTTTCCGAACATTTAAACTCCTAATATTTCCAAAATTCATCAATCTGCCACAGCCTGGAAAGTGTCTGCTTTGAGGTTTCCATCTTCAATACCATCAGAGCCCGACTACTTGCCTTCCAGGTTCAAATTGTTAAAACAATCCGAAATCATCCTGTGCAGGATTGCATAAAACAAATCATATGCACCTTAAGTCAAGGTAAAGCGACGTCGAGAACTAAATTTGTTCGTTGTCGAAATCTCTGATCGGAGCTACTGCATTCCAAGTCCTTGTTTTGAGGTTGTTTCTGTAAAACCATTCCGGATCCCTGATTGATGAAAAAAGAGTCGACGGATTCTACTGAAAAAGATGTCTATTATCAGTGCCAGCGCTGTGGAAATTGCTGTCGCTGGGCGGGAGATGTGTGTTTTGATGAAGATGAGATCTCTCCGGTAGCACGTTTTGTAGGGCTGTCGGAAGAGGATTTTATCCAGCAATACATGAGGTTGCGAACCGATAGGCAGGGTTTGTCGTTGATCGAAAAACCCAATGACGAGTGCATTTTCCTCGATGACAATGTCTGTCTGATCCAGCCGGTCAAACCCCGGCAATGCAAAGGTTTCCCCAATGAGTGGAACTTTCCCGGCTGGAGGAACGAATGTGAAGCCATTCCGGCACCGCGACCGGGAGACAGGGAAAGTCCCGATTGAGCAGTCGTGCTTGTCTTTTTCACTACTTTCGGTCAGAGTTCCCAAGTTATGGAATCTCATGAAATCATCAAGGATGCGGTGGACAAAACCGGTCCGAAAGAGGTGGCAGCGGAATTGGGCTTGTCGCTGTCGCTGATCTACAAATGGGCGCAGGCAGCGGAGGAAGACGGTTCGGGCAGTAGGAACCCGCTGGATCGCGTGTTGCAGTTAGTTGAGATCACCGATGATCATTCGCTGATCCAGTGGCTGTGTGTGCGCACCGGGGGGTATTATGTTCACAATCAGCATAAAGAAAGTGAAGATGGCTATGAAGTGGTGCCGGCGACCAACGAAATCGTGCAGCAATTTGCAGATCTGTTGCAGGTGATCACCCGGGCGGCATTCGATCAATCGATCAGCGAGGATGAGAGTGAGCGCATCCGCAAGGTGTGGGAGGATCTGAAACGTTATACCGAGGGATTTGTGCGCTGCTGTGAAGACGGTGATTTCGAAAAAATGCTTACCCGCGAGAAGCCTGAAGGAGGGGAGTAGGGGTTTACTTCTTCAATGGTCGGACGCTGCGCCTGACCCCTTCGGGATATGAATGCTTTCTACCATGTCCTGTACTTCCTGGGGAGGAGCAGGGGTGAAAGCGCTGACGACAAAGGCGACGGCAAAATTGATCAGCATACCGACAAATCCAATTCCCTCCGGGGTGATACCGAGGAAATACTGTTCCTTTTTGCCTCCAAGAAACTGGAAGTACACAATATAGCCGATAGTGAATAAAATGCCGCATGCCATGCCGCTGATCGCTCCTTCCCTGTTCATGCGTTTGGAAAAAATACCGATCAGCAGAGTGGGGAAAAAGGATGAGGCCGCCAGGCCGAAGGCAAAGGCCACGGTTTTAGCAATGAAAGCCGAAGGCGGGTTGATGCCAAAATAGGCAGCAACCGCAAGCGCAGCAAAGGAGGCAAAGCGTGCATAACGGACTTCGTCTTTGTCACTCAAATCCGGGTTGACGATTTTTTTCATTAAGTCATGCGAAATCGAAGTGGATAATACCAGCAATAGCCCGGCTGCGGTAGAAAGGGCGGCAGCAATGCAGCCGGCCATCAACAGGGCGATCACCCACTTTGGAAGACCTGCCATATGCGGGTTGGCCATCACCATGATGTCATTGCCAAACCACAGTTCATTGGGGTTGGATTCATCGGCTTTGTTGGCCAACAAAAGCTCCCCGTTTTTTCCAATCCGCTGATCTTCCGGTGCATCGTACTGAGGGTAGGTCGGGCCCTTGCCTTGAAAAACCGTGTTGATTCCTGCTTCGGATTTTCCCGGGCCAAAGTATTGAATTTTCCCATCGCCATTTTTATCGACCCAGGCCATCTGGCCGGTGGCTTCAAAGTCCTTGAACCAAGCGGGAGCTTCTTTGTAAGTCGTTTCGTGCAAGGTTTGAATCAGATTCACCCGTGAAAATGCACCAATGGTTGGCGCAGTAAGATAGATCACCGCAATAAAGAGCAGCGTCCAGCAGGCTGAAGTTCTTACGGCCTTGACGTTTTTCACAGTAAAGAAGCGGACGATCACATGCGGCAAACCTGCCGTGCCGCACATGAGGGCTGCGGTGATGCAGAACATATTGATCGGCGAAAGTTTCCCCGAGGTGTACTCCTTAAAACCCAGTTCGGTATTAATATTATTCAGCTTTTCAAGAAAGGGCACGTGTTCGCCCCCTACGGTATAATTACCGATCAGGCCGAGTTGAGGAACGACATTTTCTGTCATCGCGATGGCGATGAAGACTGCCGGAATGGTGTAGGCAAAAGCCATCACCGTGTATTGGGCAACCTGGGTGTAGGTGATGCCTTTCATGCCACCGAGACCAGCGTAGAAAAACACGATGCTTGCTCCTATCAGCACCCCTGCGGGTATCCCGATGCCAAATAGCTGTGAAAATACCACCCCCACACCACGCATCTGCCCCATGATATAAGTCATGCAGATAAAAATGGCACAGATTACAGCCACCCCGCGAGCCACTTTGGAATAATAACGATCGCCGATAAAGTCCGGCACAGTGGCTTTGCCAAATTTGCGCAGGTAGGGGACCATTAGAATAGTCAGCAGCACAAAACCCCCGGTCCAACCCATCAAAAAGCGTGAAGCGTCGTAGCCGCTCAGAGCAACCGTGCCCGCCATGGAAATGAAAGTTGCTGCAGACATCCAGTCGGCTGCTGTAGCCATCCCGTTGGCGAGTGGCGATACCCCTCCACCCGCGGTGTAATACTCCTTCGTCGATTTTGCCCGCGATTTAATCGCAATACCAATGTAGAGGGCAAAGGAAATGCCAATGAAAATAAAATTGTAGGTATCCTGGGGCATTTATTATTTGGCTGAATTTTCTTCTTCACTGTAACCGTGCTTGGCATCCAAGCGGTTCATCAGCACCGCAAAAACCACCAGCAGGATAACAAAACAAATGATCGCGCCCTGCTGAGCCATCCAGAATCCAAAAGGAGCGGTGCCCACTTGCGGGGCATGTTCATCCAACCACTCCCGAAAAATAATGCCGCAGCCAAAACTTACTGAAAACCAGATAAGCAGGAGACTGGCGGCTATTTTGAGGCAAGCCTTTTGATAAGGGGCTGAATGGGGATCAGGGGAGTCAGTTTCCATAATACGAAAATTTTAGCAATAGAGATCGATGCTATAACCTATTTGCCAACAGGAAATCAAGAAGAGAAGTTAAATTGAGCAGAGATACGTGTTGAGCAATAGGAAATGGCCCCGAAAGGGTAAAAAACATCAGGATAATGAGCTTGAATAGGCGTCACTCAAGGCCGAAAATCGGAAGGTTGAGAATCTTATAACATTGCGTTGGTGCAGTGAGCCGTCTGGCCTGTATAATAAAATTTACGAATCCATCTATAACTGTGTCGACTCAAGCTAATCCCATCCCCGAAGTAAGTGGCAAAGAATACCTGCCTGAAGGTGGGGTCCTGCTTATTCCCAATCGCCTGTCGATGGAGGATTTGTTATTGCTTGAGGCACAACTGAAAGGCCGCGACATCACTTATCTAGTCGGAAGCAGCTTTGAGTACAGCAGCGAAATCAAAGATTTTTTACAAAAAGAGGAGGTGCAGGGGCTTGAATTCATCTGCAGTGAGGAAAATCAGGAAGCTTTTAAAAAGGCGGTGCATGATTGTGTCACCAGGGGCGATGCGGTCGTATTCATACCGGGCGAAGTGAACGCCCGCTGCGCCCAGACGACCTGTGTGCCGACCCCGGTAGTGAAATTTCTGGTGAATGCGGGCGTTCCTGTAGCACCTTTGTTTGTCGAGCATCTCGCAGAAACCAGACTTGCGGTGGAGACCGTTGAGGAGGCAGGGGGGACGGTGCTATCGTTTGGAAAAGTGCTTGAGGGGGGGCATGCCAATTCGGCTAATTATTTCGAGAATCTTCTGGAGGCCTCGGAGAGGGCGTTTAGTCAACGTTCAATTTTGAAGGCCAGCCTGGCTTTCACTTTGCTGAGGGGATTAAAACAACACGGCACTACGGCGAGGGTCATCGATGGGGTTGATGGCAAGGAGCTTGGATTTGACAAGGTTTTTGCGGCGGCGGCGGCCTTGAGCAAACATATTCGTAAGAGCACCTCAAAAAAACGGGTAGGAATTCTTTTACCTCCGGGCAAGGGAGGTTTGATTGCCAATCTGGCTGTGTTGTTTGCAGGAAAGGTTCCAGTGAATCTGAACTTCACTGCGGGCGTGGAGGCGGTGAACCATTCCATCAAGGAAGCCGACCTGGATCGCTTCCTCACCGCACAGCCGTTCATTGATAAATTACCGAAGTTCCCCTGGCCGTCTGAAGAGAAGCTGATTTTTGTTGAGAAAGTTTTGCCAAAAATCAAGGGTAGAATCAAACTCTGGTATATTTTTGGCAAATTGTTTTCAGCGAATCGTCTGGCGAAGATGTTGGGGGTCTGCAAAACGGGTGACCGGGAAGAGGCGATGTTGCTATTCACCAGTGGGAGTTCGGGCAGCCCGAAAGGGGTGGTTTTATCCCATCGAAATCTGCTGGCGAATATCAATCAGTTTGGTTCCCGCATTGATTTGACCAAGGAGGATAAGGTGCTCGGATGTTTGCCCTTGTTCCACAGCTTTGGTGCCACCGTCACGATGTGGTATCCGGTTATTCAGGGAGTGACCCTGGTGACTTATCCCAGTCCACTCGAAATTGCCAAATTGGCACATTTGATCGAGCAATACCAAATCAGTCTGTTGCTCTCGACCCCTACTTTTTTGCGAGGTTATCTCCGTAAAGCCAAACCCGAGCAATTGCGGTCAACCACTCTGGTGGTGACGGGTGCTGAAAAGCTGCCGTCAAAAGTGGCTGAAGCTTTTCAAAAGCGTTTTGGCAAGCCTGTTCTGGAAGGCTATGGGCTCACCGAGACTTCACCGGCTACCAATGTGAATCTGCCGAATCCGGAACCCTGTGATTCCGGAGATTGCCGTCCGGTGGTGATCAATCACCGGCCTGGCTCGGTGGGGCATCTGATTCCCGGCATCGCTGTTCGTATCACCAACCCCGATACCGATGAAGCCTTGCCGATTGAGTCCAGCGGCATGATCTGGCTTAAAGGAGCGAATATTTTCGAGGGTTATCTCAACCAGCCTGAAAAAACAGCAGAGGTGTTGATCGATGGCTGGTTCCGCACCGGGGATCTGGGCAGGATGGATGAAGACGGATTTCTCTATATTGAAGGCAGGTTGTCGAGATTTTCAAAGATTGGGGGTGAAATGGTGCCTCACGAAAAGGTCGAGGAACTGATCAATTCAGCAATGGGATATGATCCTGAAGATGAGCGTAAAATCACCATTGTCGGTGTTCCTGACGAAGCAAAAGGGGAGGCCTTGATTTTGTTGACCACTGAAGCTGATCTCGATAAATCAGAACTGCGCAGTCGTTTGTTAGCGAAGGGTGTGCCTGCGTTGTGGATTCCTAAAACCCTGACGGTGATTGATGCCATGCCTCATCTAGCTTCAGGTAAGCTGGATATCAAATCCTGTGAAGAAGCTGCATTGGCTTCACGAGGAGTGCCTGCGCTTTAACCCTACAGAAAACCAGTTTGAAATCATGAAGCTTTTTGAAAAAATCACAATTATCTTGTTAGGGGTTCTCTGGGTCACACTGTCGGCACAGGGCAAGCCTAATATTATCTTCATTCTTGCTGATGATATGGGGTATGCTGACCTGTCCGGCTACGGGGCCCCTGATGCAAAGACGCCGAACATCGACAAGTTAGCTGCTGAAGGGGTCAAGTTCACCAATTTTTATGCCAATGGTCCCGAGTGCTCTCCTTCGCGAACGGCATTCCTGACAGGTCGTTATCCGCAACGTGTCGGCGGTTTGGAGTGTGCGATCGGTACGGGGAATGTGGGACGTTATGACGATGCGATTCGTCTTGCCGGCAAGAGCGATCTGGGTTTGCCAGGCGATATGGCTGTATTGGCTCCTGCACTCAAAAAGGAGGGCTACCGCAATGCAATTTTTGGTAAATGGCACATGGGATACGAAGCAAAGTTCAATCCTCTCGATCAGGGATTTGACGAGTTTGTTGGTTTCCTGGGTGGTAACGTTGATTATTTCCATCACGTTGAGCTTTCTGATCTGCCGGTCTACTACAGCGGACGCAAAGCGATCAAGCGCGAGGGCTTCACCACCCATTTGATCACAGAGGATGCGATTGAGTTTTTGAATCGGCAAAAAAACAAGCCCGGCAAACCCTTTTTCCTCTATGTTCCTCATGCGGCTCCGCATTTTCCCTTTCAAGCACCAGACGGCCCGACAAAATTACCGACTAAGGAGCAGTGGACCCAGGGCAGTCGCAGCACTTATGTCAAGATGCTCGAAGACCTCGATCAACAGGTGGGACGTTTGCTCAAAACGCTCGAAGACAATCAGCAGGCGAGCAATACTCTGGTCGTATTTGCATCGGATCACGGGGCGATGAAACCGGGTCTTAATACGCCGTGGAGGGATTTCAAGGGCACTCTGTTTGACGGCGGGATTAGGGTGCCTTGCATCGCCCGCTGGCCGGGTAAAATCAAACCGGGCCAAGTGTCGAATCAGATCGGCACCCTCATGGGGCTCACTCGCTCTTTCATGGCGATTGCAGGAGCACAGCCGCAGCAGGGAATGGCCTCGGACGGCATCGACATTCTGGATCACGTGATCCAAGGCAAAGAAGATGTGATGCGGACTTTGTTCTGGCGGGCGCGTCGCGGAGAACGCACTTGGTGGGCGGTTCGTGACGGTGACTTGAAATACCTGAAAAAAACGGAAGCCGGGGAAACAGAAGAATGGCTGTTTGACCTTGCTGAAGACCCGAGCGAAAAAGACAATTTGCTTGACCGAGCTGCAGGCAAGGCGGCAGCTCGCGTTTTGCAGAAAAAATTGGTGAAGTGGGAAATCGAGGTGAAACCCGTCAGATAAGGATGGAAAAAGCGCTTCATTCCGTGTTGCTCGAATTTGAGCATCTGGCCCTTCTGACCGTGTTGGTGGGATTGCTGATCAGTGTTTCGATCAGGGCTGTGCGGAGACAAACCCAGGAAGTGAACAATGGTTTTGGAAAGATTCGATGCAGCTCTTTTGGTGGAGTTGATCTCGTTGCGATTAGTCTGTTGTTGGGGTTTTATTACAACGTGATTCTCTTTGCTTCACAAGAGAAGGAGGCCGTGCAGATGTCGCCGGAGCTCATCGTGGGTGGGCTGGTGCTGAGTTTGTTTCTGGCGACTATAGTATTGGTGACCGTGCAGTGGGTAGGCGGGCGCAATCCGGTTGAGTTATTTGGTCTGGACCAGGTGAGCTTTTTCAAATGGTTGTTATGGGTGGTGGTGGGTATTTTGTTGGCGACTCCCTTGATCCTGTATTTGAGCGAGTGGGCCAGAGCTGAATGGCTGGAACCGATTTTTGGTGAAATGAAGGAACAGGAAACGGTTGATTCGTTAAAAAATGCATCGGGAATCGGCTTGAAAACCGGGATGATTGTGAGTGCCTGCATCGTCGCACCGCTAGTCGAGGAATTGGTCTTTCGAGGGTATATTTATGGAGTGCTCAAACACTTCACCAATCCGTTTTTTGCCATCATCAGTGCGGGAGCACTGTTTGCCGTCGTGCATGTAAATCTGCCGGCTCTCCTGCCTCTGTGGGCTTTTGCCATTATCCTGACTCTGGCCTATGAATGGAGCGGCAGCCTCTGGGTACCTATTGGTATCCATGCAGGATTTAACACGGTCAGTGTGGTGGTGATGTTGAGTGGGGGTGAGCCGCCGCAGTAGGAGTTTTTGAGGTTTTTATTTGCGGTAACGGAGAATACAGGATTTTTCGATAAAGACGGATTAGTCCGCCTTTGAGCCCTCACTCCCGGATCTCGACACTTGCCACCGCCATGGCGGCGATGCCTTCTTCTCGGCCGATGAATCCCATCAATTCGTTGGTGGTGGCTTTGACTCCTACCTGGGTGTGGTCAATGCCCAGAGCTTCGGAAATTTTTAATTTCATGCGCTCCACATGTGGCATGATTTTTGGCCGTTCGGCAATCAAGGTGCTGTCGATATTGTGAATCCACGCTGATTTCCCCTCGGCCAGATGGCGGACTTTTTTCAGGATTTCCAAGCTGGAAATGCCCTCGATACTGTCATCTTCGGGAGGGAAATAAAAACCGATGTCGTTCAAACCAAGAGCTCCGAGCACCGCATCAGCAATGGCATGTGATAGGACGTCGGCATCCGAGTGACCTTCAAGGCCGCGTTCGTGGGGGATGTCCACTCCGCCGAGGATGAGCGGGCGGCCCTTTGCAAAACGATGTACGTCGTATCCTATTCCACTGCACTGCATAATTTTGATTGGCTATTTTTGAACCACGGATGGCACGGATTTCACTGATAGAGAAGAGAATTATAGTTGAGGCTCCGGTAGTGGTTTAAATTTTAGTCAAAAGTGATTTTTCCGTTGGTAGCCACGATACCAAATTTATCCTCGCATGACGAGACGGGAGTGAGTTCGATTTTTCCTCCGGCATTTTCAACCAACAGGATGCCGGCGGCTACGTCCCACAGGCTGATCGTTTCTTCGATATAGGCATCGAGGCGGCCACAGGAGATGTAGGCTAGCGCTAGAGCGGCGCTGCCCATCATCCGGGTCTTGCGAACTTTGTAAGCGATTTCTTTGTAGCGTTGCAAACCGGCATCCATCGATTCCCTGGTTTTGGAAAAACCGATGGTCATCACAGTGTCTTTCAGTTGGTCGCGTGAGCTGGTTTGGATTTTCTTGCCATTTAAAGTTGGCAGACCATCTTTTTCCACTGCCCATAATTCATCTGCCATCGGGTCGTAGATCACTCCGAGGATGATTTCTTTTTTATGACGCAGCGCAATCGATACACAGAAATGTGGGATGCCATAAAAATAATTCACTGTGCCGTCAATCGGATCCACTACCCATTGCCAGTCACTTTCGAGATTTCCCGCGATGCCTTCTTCGCCGTAGAGTGCGTGATCGGGGAAAGCTGTGAGCAGGCAATCCGTGATCAGATCCTGGGCACGAACATCGAGATTGAGCTTGATGTCGTGGTCATGCAGGGCATCGACCACCAGATCCGTTTCATAATTTTCCCGCAGTAAAACTCCGGCTTTTTTAGCAGCTTCGATAGCAATTTTGAGATGTTCGCTCATGCGCCAGCGTCGCCCAGCTTTTCGATGATTTCGATCACTTTCTCTCCCAGTAGGGCTTTTGTCTGGCATGGCAGTTTTTTGCTGTGGCCGTCTGGGTAAAATAAGTGCAGCTCGTTTTCATCGACATCAAATCCCGTTTCGCTAGTGCCGACGTGGTTGGCGATGATGAGGTCGCATTTTTTGGTGGTGAGTTTGTGCCGTGCGTGTTTTTCGAGATTATTGGTTTCAGCCGCGAAGCCAACCAGCGTCCCTGTGAAGGCCATTTCATCCCGGGCACAGCCGAGAATATCTGCGGTTTTTTCCAGGACAAGTTCCATTCGACTCTCTCCAGACTTTTTGATTTTTTGATCAGCAATGGTGAGGGGGCGGTAATCGGCAACGGCCGCACAAAAGATGCCGGCATCAACCTTTTTGCTGATTTGCCCTTCCACCGCCGCATACATTTCGGCGGCGCTGATCACGTGTATCGTATGAGCTGCTACAGGGGCAGCGAGGGCTACGGGGCCGGATATTAAAATCACTTCGTGGCCGCGCGCCAGTGCCGCTTCGGCGATAGCGTAGCCCATTTTACCTGACGATCGATTGCTGATGTAGCGAACCGGATCAATGGCTTCACGGGTAGGTCCGGCTGTGATTAGTATTTTCAAAGTGGGTCGGGATGAGTTCTAAATCACGGCCAAAACCGTCTTTTCAGCTTGTTGCGGAGGGAGATGTCAGAAAAGGGCAGGGCAATTTTTATATTTCCCTTTCTTGCTGTTGTTTCCTCTCAAAATGACAAAAATGGAATTTTGTCCTACTTTTATTTCACGAAAGTAATTCTTCAGTCTTAGCAATAATACCTTCAACATTCCACAAACGGCCGACACCTTCGTAACCGCAGGCGAGCATGCCATCTTGTTCGGGGCCGATGAAATGCACGCCGCGCTCAGTCAAAGTTTTCACATTGCTCTCAGTAGCTACGTGCTGCCACATATTGCCGTTCATGGCAGGTGCAATCAAAACCGGTGCTCGAACAGCCAGGGCGATGGAACTGAGTGCGTCGTCAGCGAGGCCATGAGCGAGTTTGGCGATCATATTCGCAGTAGCAGGGGCGATGAGCAGCAGGTCGGCACGGTCGGCGAGCTGGATGTGCCCAGGCTGCCAACTGTCGGCTTCATCAGCCAGTCGAGTGATCACGGCTTGGCGGGACAAGGTTTGCAAAGTCAGCGGAGTGATGAATTCCTGGGATTCGTCTGTCATGATCACATGCACTTGATGGCCGAGCTTGACCAAGTGACTAGCGATGTCGGCCGCTTTAAAAGCGGCGATGGATCCCGTCACTCCTAGCAGAATTGTTTTTCCGGAACTGTTGCTTTCAGCTGACATAGGTAGTTATTTTTTTTGAGAAATACCAAGCCGCGAAGCCCGGTTTCGTTCACCGTGGATGATCGAGCGAAATTTCTGCAAGTCCTCTTCGCGACTTCCGCTGACGATAGCATAGGCGTATTTTTCCCATTGGGCGATTTCCTCCTGCGCATTTTCCATTCGTAGAGCGAAGTTCTGTTCAGATTCCGTGCCGCGCCCTCCCAGGCGGGCTTGCAATTCTTCTTGCGAAGGGGGCATCACGAAGATGTCAATATACGAGGCCTGTATGGCAGGGTCATCATTGTTGCGAATCAGAGAGGCTCCCTGCACGTCGATATCGATCAACACATCCTGTCCGTTCTCGACCTGTTCGATCACCGAGGATTTGAGTGTGCCGTAGAGGTTGCCGTGGACCCTTGCATGTTCGAGCAGATCACCTTTATCTACTCGTGCCAGAAATTCTTCTTCACTGAGGAAGTGATAATCTTTGCCATTCACCTCGCCTTCTCTGATCGGGCGGGTGGTGCAGGAAATCGCATAGCTGCATGAAGGGTCTTCATCGTTAAAAGCACGGCACAGGGTGGTTTTGCCCGAGCCGGAAGGGCCGGACACTACACAGAGAATGCCTCTTCGTTGTGGGTTTGCTTCCATGATTATTGGATATTCTGCACCTGCTCGCGGATTTTTTCCAGCTCTGTCTTGGTTTCGACCACATGTTGGGCGATCTCTGCATCGTTGGCCTTGGAGCCGATGGTATTGATCTCACGGTTGAGTTCCTGGCAGAGGAAGTCCAATGAACGACCAACAGCATCCTCTAAATCCATATAGGTTCTGAATTGTTTGATGTGACTGCGAGTGCGGGTGATTTCCTCGCTGATGTCACAGCGGTCGGCAAAAAGTCCGATCTCCCGTAGCAAACGCTCGTCGTCCAGATCAATTTCGAGCCCCGCTTCCTGCAGGCGTTGATGCAGGTTTTTCCGGTAGCGCTCGACCACTAAAGGGGATGCCGTTGCGATCACCTCGAGTTCTTTTTCTACAAATTTTAATCGTTGTTCCAGGTCCTCTTTCAAATGGGTTCCTTCGGCATCCTGCATGGTTAACAAGGCTTTCAGCCCTTCATCGAGGACTTTTGTGATGTCCTTTTGCAGTTCCTTCGCAGGAATGGTGTTGGTTTCAAAAGTAAAAACTCCAGGGACGCGTAACAAATCCGCACCGGAAACCCGGATGTCCTGACCGCAGTCTTTTGCCAGTGATTGAACCATGGATAAATATTGTTTGGCCAGGTTTTTGTCCAAGCTGATCCCGCTCGAAGTGCTGCTGGCCGATTCGACGGAGATGCGTGCGGTGACACGTCCACGCAGTACCTGCGAGGTGATCTGTTTTTTCAAATCAGACTCAAGTGCGGCCAAGCCCGAGGGCAAATGCAAAACAATGTCCGTTTGTTTGCGATTGACCGCAGCGATCTCGATGGTGATCTGCCAGTCGTCCGATGTTCGTTCGGCCCTGCCGTAACCAGTCATGCTTCTCATGCTTGTTGCATAGTTTTGGGTTAACTATAAGTCCAGTTATTAGTCAAATTTAGTGATTCTCCTCATCCCAAAGAATAAGGGTCAACATCGACGGTGGCGATGACATCGGCCGGGAAGGACATTTTTTTCATTACCCCTCGGATCAGGGCGGTCATTTTGCGGGCATTGTTGGCGCGCAGGGTGATCTGGAAACGGAACTGATCGTGGGATTTGACAAGTGGGGAGGGGACGGGATCAGAGATGATGATCTGGTCGGGATTGCTCTCGGGCAGGGCTTTGGTGAGGCGCAGATGCAGGGTTTTCAGGGAAAATTCGGCACGTTCCATGTGGGTGGAGCGCACGGTGAGCATGGCCATATGTGGGTAGGGTGGGAAGTTGAATTGCTTGCGGAATTCCAGTTCCTGCTCGGCATATCCCTCGAAGTCATGGTGGCGGGCGAAAGCGATCGAGGGGTGATGCGGGGTGAAAGTCTGCACCACCACCTCACCGGCCAGGTCTCCACGCCCGGCCCGTCCAGCTACCTGGGTGAGCAGTTGGAAGGTGCGTTCACCGGCGCGGAAATCGGGAACGTGCAGGCCGATGTCGGCGTTCAAAATCCCGACCAGGGTGACATTGGGAAAGTGCAGGCCTTTGGCGATCATCTGGGTGCCGATCAGGATGTCGGTTTTGCGAGCCTTGAAAGCATTGAGGGTATCCTTTAACTGGTTTTTGCGTTTCATCGTATCGGTATCAACACGGGCGATGCGGGCCTCGGGGAAAACCTTGCGCAAGACTTCTTCGACTTTTTCTGTACCAAATCCTACCAGGCTGATGGCACGGGCTTTGCATTCGGGGCAGCGTTTGGGTACGATGCGGGCAAAGCCGCAGACGTGGCAGGTGAGCCGCTCTTCTTTGCGGTGAAATGTCATCGGCAGGCTGCAGTGACGGCATTCGACCACCTTTCCGCATTCAGGGCATAACAAGGATCGTGAGAATCCTCGGCGATTGAGGAAGAGGATGGTCTGCTCGTCTTTTTCCAAGCGAGCCTCGATGGCCTGACGTAGTTTGAGCGACAGAATGGCGGGGCCCGACCCGCGACCGCCACGTCGGGACTCCATGCGCAGGTCGAGCACACGAATCAGCGGCAATGAACGGTCGTCCACGCGCAGTTTCATTTTCACCACATCGTATTTGTCGCGCAGGGCATTGTTCCAGGATTCGAGCGAGGGTGTTGCGCTACCGAGTACAACCGGGCAGTCCTCGATTTGTGAGCGCACAACGGCCAGGTCACGGGCGTGATAGCGCGGAGGGCTTTCCTGTTTGTAGGAGTTTTCATGTTCCTCATCGACAATGATCAAACCGAGATTATCGACCGGCGCAAAGATGGCGCTGCGGGCACCGATGACGATACGGGCTTTGCGAGACAACACCTTGCGCCACTCGTCGAGGCGTTCGCCGGCTGACAAATGGCTGTGCAAAATAGCGACTTGGTTTTGAATCGCAGCAAAGCGGCGTTTGAATCGCTCGGCAGTTTGCGGGGTCAGGGAAATCTCAGGCACCAGCACGATGGCGCCTTTGCCCTGATCGATGCAGTGCTGGATGGCCTGCAGATAGACTTCGGTTTTTCCCGATCCGGTCACACCTGATAAGAGGATGGGTTTGCGGTTGGGGTTTTTCTCGGCGGTGAGGACGGCATCGAGAGCAACTTGTTGCTCGGGGTTCAGGATAAGCGGCGGGCTGGGCAAAAATTCTTCGCCAGCATAAGGATCGCGGTTGACGGTTTCTGTTTTGATTTGAACCCAGCCCCGGTCCTCCAGTGCTTTAATCGACTGGCGGGAGATTCCCATCGCATTGACCAGCTCAGCCAAGGGCATGACAGGATCAGGTTTCTGCTCGGTAAGGTAGTCAATCGCATCCGCCTGGCGGCGTGCTCGTTTTTTGAGTTTGGTGAGTTCCTCCTCGTTGGGAGTTTTGATCAAATGTACCACCTTGCGGGTTTTTTCGCCGCCTTCGCCCTCACGCGCAGCCTGCGGGATCATGCTGCGAATGACGGTTTCCAGCGGGGACAAATAATAATCCGAAAGCCAATGCGCCAGTTTCAGCAAGGGCGGGGTGAGCACGGGTTTGGTATTCAGCAGTCGGTTGATCGGCTTGAGCTTGAAGGACAGCTCGTTGTCATCAATTTCCTTGATCTCCAGTACGGTGCCGGTGGCGGGGCGATTGCGCAAACGCACCTCCACCCGCGAACCGACAGCGATGTTTTCCTTCATTTCATCGGGAATCGCGTAGTCAAATTCGAGGTCTGAAGAACCATCAATTACAATGTAAGCTGCCGCTTGCATGGGGAGAGCTTAGACGAGGGCAGGCTACGAACAAACCGCATTTTTTAAGTTGAGGGCTTGGTAAGCCGAGCAACTTGGCTGGGCAGGTTCTGGGGTGTTCATAAATGGGAGAGGGCCTGCCTTTAGGCTAGTCTTCCATTTATAACAACTGTTCAAGTGAATAATTGTTATACTCTCTATCTATCGACCTCGTCGTCCCCGTGCCTAACCGTTCTAACAAATTGTCTATCAGGAGGGGAGCGGTTTTTGCAAGTGCTATGAAAGTGCTTGCCGCAAAGTTCAGGGATCATTGCATCACGATGTGATCACAGCAGTGAACCAATTCTACCGTTGCGGGGATCTCGTGGGAGGCTTCACACGGTTGCATTGTCCCGGTTGCAGATACGAAAAAATACTCGCCATCAGTTGCAAGATGCGTCATTTCTGTCCCAGTTGCCACCAGCGTTGCGTTCACCAGACGGGTGACTGGATCGCACAAATCATGTGTTTTGATGTGCCGCCTCGTCAGTTTGTGTTTGTCATGCCGCGACCTCTACGTTCCAGTCGTAGCTGGCACACCAAAAAAAATTACCAGATATTTACCGCCAGAGACTTTATTGCCTCGACCGTGCAACACATTCCGCTCAAAGGCCAGCAGACGATCCGATATTACGGACTCTATTCCAACAAATAGCGAGGGATGGACACTCGGTTGGGACGTCAGCGCCCGGTTTTGCGTAAAGCTGGGGACGGCAAGAACCAGAGCGGGGCACAAGCGATGCAGTCTATGCTTTTTGTGTTGCCTCCACCATCAGCCAAAAGCGTTCGTGCATTGCATCCGTTGTGGAGGGATTTCATCATGGGAATCTGGGGTGAAGATCCGCTGATCCTAGCGGTCAGTGACACAACTGCACCCGCTGCTAGTGACTGACAACGCTGACTGCTGAAGCAGAAATATCCAGCGGCCTCTTAGCCTTGACTCCTCCCCTGCCATTGGAGCAGAGTACCAGGGAGTATAGAAATCCCACGTCATGAATCAACCAACGCAGGCCGAGAAGCAGCAATTTTATGCGGAGATGGAACCACATTGGAAGGAAATCAGGATCATGCTCGCTGCCGACCGTCCACCTGAGTGGGAGGGCTATCGGTTCGAGGCCTTCATCGAGTGTGGAGCGATTCCTGAGAAATTCTCGGTCAAGTACAAGTTCGGTGACCGAGTGAGCAACCGGCAGCGCAGCATAGCCCAACGCGGGATCATCGACAAGCTTACTGACCTGCGTATAGCCTATTTGGACTTCTCTCCCATGACAACATGGAGAGCTGTCACTATCGAGCAGATTTGGAAACCCGAGTCAAAGAGCTGGGCTTTTGAGACAAATTGGGAGTATTAAACTTCACTAAAAAGGGAGAATGAAGTGAAGCTTTTCGGGAGTAAACGTGCGGTAATAATTAGAGCAGCTATTACCAAAAAATAACCCATGTAGATAATAAATTTGAAGAGCACAACCGATAACTTATGCAAGTGTGATGTAGACATGCGGAATTGGTGCTATTTAAAGATGACTCCGACAGATTCCTAGGAGTTATTCGAAAGCTTGAGGCATAGAAATTGAAGGCAACGAACCAAGGCTTCCTGGAAGCCCGGAAAAATCTCATTTGGCCACCCTAATAATAACTGATCCAACAAAAGCTAAATTAGAACTAAATAGATAGTATGATCGAAAAAAAATGGATTGCTGTGGCGGGACTGATGTTTGTGATTTGTACTGGAGCCAAAGCTTCAGATGATATTGTCATTGCAGATTTTGAAGGTGCTTCTTACGGAACCTGGAAAGTGGAGGGTGATGCGTTTGGTCAGCACCCTGTTCAAGCTAATGTGAAGCCACCCGCAAACATAGTTGTTGGGCATCTGGGCAAGGGTCTGGTGAATTCCTATATTAACGGAGATCAAACCACAGGTACACTCACATCTCCCCAATTTACCATCGAACGGAAGCACATCAATTTCCTAATTGGTGCAGGAGGCTATGCCGGGGAAACCTGTATCAATCTTCTCGTTGAGGGCAAGGTGGTTCGCACCGCAGTCGGTCCAGAGAACAAGGACAACAGAGGGCGGGAAATTCTTGATTGGAAATCATGGAACGTTGCGGAATTTAAGGGCAAGAAAGCAATGCTTCGGATTGTCGATGATGCCACGGGCGGATGGGGGCACATTTGCATCGATCATATTATGCAGTCGGACGAACCACATCTGCCCATTTTTGTTGATCCCGGTTACGAATCACAGGTTCCAAAATTCACGTTTCCAAATACTTTGGATGAGCAGGAAAAACAATTAAAGAGTAATCCTCTTTTGGAACGCTTTCGCAAATCCCGGGAGGAGATGCAAAAAGACCCATACCTGCCACTCTACCATTTCACCAGCCCGGAAAACAGGCTTAACGACCCCAACGGACTCTGTTTTTGGAAAGGGAAATGGCACATGTTCTATCAGGGATATCCCCCTGAAGACCCACGTCAGCATTGGGGGCACGTGATTAGCGATGACTTGATTCATTGGCGTGATCTTCCTTATGCCATTTATCCCAATCCGGAAAGAGCCTGTTATTCCGGCTCGACCCTTGTTGAAGAGGATCGGGTGATCGCCATGTATCATGGCACGAAAGTAGGCAGCATGGTTGCGGTGTCGGACGACCCCTTGCTGTTGAACTGGGAAAAGGTCACCGGCAAGGCGGTGATTCCATTTCCTGAAGATGGTACCGAACCACTTCCCTACAATATTTTTGATCCGTTTCTTTGGAAAAAGGGGGAATACTATTACGCCCTGACAGCGGGATGGAGAACAGACGGTCCCGGCGGGAAACGTGTTAGAAAAGAGTGGGTACACCGGTCAAAAAACCTCGCGAATTGGGAGTATCTTCATCCCTTTCTGGAAGATGATCGATTCGGGTTGATCGGCGACGATGGCGCCTGCCCCTATTTCTGGCCAATTGGCGACAAGCATATCCTTCTTCACTTCAGTCATATGTCGGGTGGCAAATACATGTTGGGCGACTACGACAAGAAGCGAGACAAATTTGTAGTTACCGATGGAGGTGATTTTAATTTTGGCCCCTATGGCCCTTCCGGTTTACATGCGCCGTCGGCAACTCCCGACGGTAAAGGCGGGGTGATCACCATTTTCAATATGAATGAGGGAATGCAGCATGAAGGTTGGAATGGGATCATGACCCTGCCGTGGCGTTTGACCCTTGCTGAGGATGATGAATTCAATTCCTTGCGAATTGAACCTGCCGGCGACATGAAATCCTTGCGATACGATCACCAAAAAATTTCCAGTATGAACCTTCCGGCAAACAAAGAAATAGTAATCGAAAAAATCAAAGGCAACTCCATGGAATTGGTCACAGAGATCGACTGTCAATCTGCGCAGATGTTGGAGCTGAACGTGCTGCGTTCTCCCGGCAAAGAAGAGGTCACCCGTGTTGTCTTCTATCCGGAGCGTGGCTACAAGCGTCGTGAATTCACAGACAAGCGGTCGGGCAGGACTGATAGCGTGGTCTCGATCGACACATCCCGTTCATCCACATTGCCCGATGCAAAGTCGCGTTATCCTGAGACAGCTCAATTGCATTTAGAAAGCCAGGAGACACTCAAACTGCATGTTTTTATTGATAAAAGTGTTCTCGAGGTTTTTGTGAACGGAAAGCAGTGTCTTGCCGTGCGTGTTTATCCAGGGCGTGAAGATAGCCTTGGGATTTCGCTTCGTGCTCAGGGAAGTGCAGCAAAACTGATCTCGCTCGATGCCTGGCAGATGAAGGGCATTTATGAATAGATGGGTGTGAATGCCGGGTTAATTCCGGCGCGGGAATCTTGGAGGCCTTGGCCACCAAGTCCATATTACTGCTACCCAACACGATGATGCCGTCGGAGTTCAATGACACGATCTTCCCGCCGTTCCGACCCACCACCTACTTGCCGTATTCTATTTCGATTCTTGATAGCTGCGAGTCGGTCGAAAACTCAATTTTGAGGTATGTCGAATCCGGTGGAATAGTTTTAGAATCGTACTGAACGGGTTTCCATCGATAGATGTATTCTTTCTTTACAGTAGCTACTTCAATAAACTTCTTACCCTCCGGGGAGACCAAAAATTTAAAGTCAGAAATCGCTTTAGGAAACAATGTGTAAGCTTTGAAGGAAGAAATGTCTCCCCGCACTTTATAGGTAATTTGGCTGCCCTTTTGGCCTTTGATCCGGTAGGTCTCTTCTTTTGCCATACCCGTACCCCGTTTCAGTTCCAGTGACAGCGTTCCCGACTTGGAATGAATCCGTGAATAATCCTGCATCTCGTCCACAACAGCCAAGTGTTCGACGTTGACGGGCCCTACAACATTGGAAAATATCGACCCCCCCGAACTGTTTTTTGCCTTTAACCGGTAATAATAACTCATTCCGATTTTCACCATGGCATCATTGAACAGCGGTTGGTGCAGGCTAACATCATCCGTCATGTCTTGACCCACCGTAACCCAAGGTCCATTTATATTTTCCGCATGCTCAATATCATACGTTTTTGCACCGGCACTTCCTTGCCATGAGATCGCCGAGGCCTTGCTTATTGGCAGTAAAGTCGGAGGTTCTGGAACGGGAATTGAAGGAAGAGGCAGGTTTCGAATCTGAAAGGCCTTTTCTCTCGTTAGATTCAACAGGGCTGTTTCTTCATAGGGTTCGCCCGAGGGGAAACCCGGCCAATGGAAGGATCGAAAGTCTGCTGACTCCGTATGCCAATAGAAACCTCCGTCCCGGTTATGGAACCTAAGACTCCACAACAACACGCCGGATGTGCCGCCTTCAATCACCGCATTCAACAGCTTTTGTGTTGATGCCTTGTTGATTAATCCAAATTCACCGACAACCAGGGGCTTTTTGTCTTTCGATATTGCACGAGCCGCTTGCAATTGATCGATCAACGGTTGGGGCTCATCGGGACCGACCGGCGGCCTGCAGGTTTGCGGATAGATATGTCTGTTTACAATGTCCACGTTGGGATCATCCAGGGAATTCTTCCTGATTCCCCACGCCCACCCATCCATGACAAGGTGATTCATATCTATGCTTTTGATGTAAGCCGCAATCTCGCCGGTCCAGCTCGGGGGACAGGGATAAAGTTCATTGCCGGTCTCCCAGGCCATAATGGCCTTATCATCCTTGTACTTAATTCCGGTATAATAATTTTCCCGATTTAGCACATAATGGATTGTTTCCTTAAAGTCGGATATAATTTCGGGGTCAGCCCAGAAATCTTCTTTTTCCTTCCCGCTAAATGCGGCATAGTCCTCAATCCCACCCCAATAGTTGTAGTTACATACAAAGGGAATAATGATTCGGACTCCATACTTATTTGCCAGCTCAAGGACTTTATCCAGCGCCCTAAACGTATTTTCATCAAATTTTCCGGGGGCAATCACATGCCTAGGCACAGAGCCCGCATCGTCTTTTTTCAATGCAGAAAGGGTATAAATCCGGATGACATTCCCCCCCATTTGCTTAACACTTTTAAGTGCATCAGCAATCTCAAACTCATTCGGCAATCGATACGGGTGCGTCGCCTCAATGGGATGATAATCTTCCAAATAGTGAAGACTAGGCACGTTAAAGGATATAAACCGTAACTCTTCTTCGCCATCCATCAGCTTGTCGCTTTCGCGGGAAACAAAATGGTCTAAAACCGGCTGGCCAAAACCGGCGGGAATTATGAACAGAACCAATATAAAAAATGACAAAAAATATTTTTTCATTTTTTCAAACCTGATTGCGTGAGCACAATTATCCCAATCGGCCTTCGTTCCTCTTTCGTGGGGCTATGGAGAGTAGGAGGGAAGAGAGAGCAAGAGCAAATACCCTAGCTGCTTTTTTTCGACTGGTTGTCAGGCCAGGCTGGAAGCGGATAAGCCTTTTTAATAAACTGTTCGATTCCAGCGACTTCCTTATTGATCGATGCGCTCTCTTTGAGAACCGAGGCATAGGCGGCAATAAGCTTTTCCCTGTCGGCAATCACCTTCTTGTTTTTCTGGTCTTTGTTCTTACAAATTGCAGTAAGATTTTTGGTGATTGCATCGACATACTTTTTCACGCTTTCTTTTGGCAAAGAGAGCGCAGACTCATCCAAAATCCTGGCAAAGTCTTCACAGCATTGATTGAAAATCACTTCGCGACCAGCTGCACGCAGGCGTTTTTCTTTTGTACCTGCGGGAATGGCTTGTGTGGGTTCCTGCTCATCGCCAAATACATCCTTTCTCACCCTGCGTGCCCCACGGAAGAATAACCAATCAAGAAAACGCTTTTTCACAGGAATATCTGCGATATTCAGATTCAAGTCCGTAGAGAGAGCTGCGGGTTTTGCCAAATCCAGGGATTTTTCCACACTGGAACGAAGCTCGATTTTCAAGGTTTTCAGATCGCTGTCCACAGAATCACTGATTTCCAGACCGGCATTGTTATTGGTGGTCTTGAGCTTGATCAAATTGGCAACTTCATCCACATAAGATTGAGCCCGTTCTTCAAAACAGGGTTTTATTTTCTGCTCTTTTAAATTGTGGAGGCTGGTATCCTCCTCCCACCAAAGATCCAGGATTTCTGCAATTTGTGTTTCTGCAGATTGTTTAATCGTTTCGGCTGAGTTTTTGACTTTGGCTTCCAGTTCTTCTGTCAGCTTCGAGGATCGGGCGTGCCAGTCTTCGGATCCCAAATTAGTAAGCGCATCACACTCATCAAGTAATACTTTCTTCTCTGATTCCAGTTTTTCGATATTCGCTATGATTTGAGCAAAAGATGGATTTTTTAAAACCCCTTGAACCGAAGTCATCAATGAAGAGCCTCGTCGAACGCTATCGACTAAAAATGATTTGAGGTAGTCATTGCTATTAAGAAAATCAATCAAATCACCCCTCAAGTTGTCAAACTGTTCCACCGAGGCTTTTTCATTTTTCGCATCTTCTCCGGAATCCTTATTCGCTTGAATTCTTCCGCTCGCCGCGCTGAGCAAGTCCACGGGGTATATTCGCAAACGTTCATCATCAACCGCTTCTTTCAGGGGGGCACTCATGGCCAGGTTGCGGAAGGCTTCGATAATTTTCTTAGGATCTTTTTTTTCCAGACTAGGAACCAACTCGCCCTTGGAGTTCAGGTCCATTTTGCGAGAATCAAGGTTCACGATCAGGAAGATGCGACTAAACAATTCAAGCAGTTCGGTGAACTCCTCAAAGACCTGCTCCAGAAAGAGGTTGTCGCTTTTAACCACAAAAATGGCACACGCTGCTGTATTGCGAAAATCCCTGGTCATCTGGTCATAGCCGAATTTCATCCGGCTATACAATCCCGGAGTGTCCACCAGAACGGCGCTGGATGTCGCTAATTCTGAAGTCGTTAGTTTGATGTCGATTTTGCGGAATGCGGTTGGCATATGCACCACAGGATCAAAGTCCTGGCCTTTTTCCTCGACTTCACGAAGCTTGTAGGTCAAGTCCACATGGGCACGCTCAATCGTTTTGTGCAAATCATCCTGATCGCTAAAAGTTTTAATTTGCCCATCATACTGTACTGCAAGGTATTCTGGTTTGTCGGAATAAGAAATATTCACGAGACAGGGGTAGGCGGGTAGTGCGGTGACCTCGCTCACATAAGAGGCGCAAATGGCATTCATTAAAGTGGATTTACCACTTTTCAACGGTCCAAAAATAAGAACGTATGCCTGCTGTTCTTTCACCTTCTCTAACAGGGCTTGGATATGGTGACGAACATCCCGTAGTTCAGGTAAAACCTTGTGCAGGCTCGACTCTTTTGGTAAAGCAGAAATAAGGCTATCCAGGTTATTAAGGGGAGAACAAAGCGGATCGATTTTTTTACAAAACTCCACCGCAAAATGACTCAACAAGCTGCGCATCGGCACTACAGGCTCTGCCCCTTCCTTCTTCTCCTGACTTTTTTGAGCAGAGGCAATTTCTACTTTTACATCCTTGGTGATCGCAGGTTTTTCCGGTGAGATTTTCTGCACTCCTGCCTTAAGAGCAAGCTCCTTTGCTGAAGGACTTGTATTTTTTTCAGGAGGTGTCTCTGGTATGTTTCCCTTTTTCACCGCCGGCGGAGCACTTGATAGCTGGGGAATGGGGATTTTATCAGAGATTACAACCTTAACGGGCACATGAGGAGTGGCTGACTGAGGCTGAGAGGATTTTTTGGAATCAGATTTGGGCGGAGTGGGGTTCATGATGGTAAAAATTAACAGGGGATTAAAGAATACTCTCTAAGAGAACACCACTCTTATGATATTTCATCCTCATCTTGGGAAAAATATGGATTTTCAGAGCTGATCTCCAAGATATGCCTATAAATAATAGAAATTTGCAAAGACATTCCATTATTTCACCTCAAACAACAGGTGGCGAATTTCTTGCCCGATCCACATGGGCACGGTGAGTTTTTCATGCTGATCGCAGCTGCTTCAGGATCTGATTCCCGGGCAATTTGTGAGCAACGGTAGTGATACTCGATCTGCGTATTGTCGCTATTTTGCTCGCGGACAGCTAAAGTCACCGTCCAATCCATGATATCGCCTTTGGTGACTTCAATGGGATCAGGGAAAGGGAAAACTGCCTGCTTCCAGTGAGTCTGTGGTGCGTCGGGAGCAGTGGAGATTTTAATCTCATCCGTGAGGGCAAGCGTAAACCAGCCCGCGACTCCATGTATGGCGCCTGGTTTTTTCATCGTAATAAACGCATGACCTTCAAAAGCGCCATCGGGCACAGTGCGCAAATCAATCGAGGCCAGGGATACGGGATCAGTGAGGAGTTTGTCAGCCGTGACTTGCTCGATCATGATCTTTTTGGTGAAAAGGTCGAAGGCCGGTGAAAAATCCAAACCGGGGATATGGCGCCAGAAGTCGAGTTTGTCATAGATTTTTGAATCCTCCAGAGGAGCGACAAAAAGCTCTAGTGCTTGCGGAATCATTTGTCCGTCATCGGCAAGAAAGCGCTTACGCGCATCACAGGTAAAGTGCAGGGTGTTTTCATCGATAGCGAATGATCCCAGAGTTTCGGAAATCAAGACGTTGGCTCGCTCGGGTAGTGTGACATCGATGGAGTTAAGGTTGATGAACTCGATTTTACTTTCGAGACCATTGGCGGCAGCGATCTCTTTGGCGAGATGCATGGCTTCTGTTTTTTCAATAGCATACACTTTTTTGGCGCCCGCCTGCAATGCCCAGAAACCAAGGACTCCCGTGCCTGCTCCCAGATCCACCACAATATCACCAGGTTTCACCACAGCAAAAATCGCCTTACGAAATGCCTCCATACGAATGGGGTCACCCAGCATCTGATGGTAATGGTCATAACCCAGAAGGGCATGTTGGCTGTCAGTCATCCCGGAAGATAAGGATCACAGATCATCCTGTCCACTATCAAGCTTGTGCTTGGGGGTGCTGATGCCCAAAATCCAAGCTAACATGCGTAAGCCATAACTTTCGGGAAAGACAAGGACATTGTTTCTGACACACCTCTCCAGTTTGCAAGCATTCCCGCTCCACTTCTTCTATTCTGTCTGGATAGTTTATTGCCCAACCGTTTCCGGCCGTTCATTCATCAAAGCCAAGTTTGACAACGAGGACGATTCTTATGCCCATAAAAGCACGCGCGAGCGGTTGGGGAGCATGAAGTACATTGGATGGGAAAGAGAGAAGCCTGTTGCGTCTGGGCATGACAGACCGCGTTACATTGCCTTCGTCATCATAGATGGCAGTTGCGCCGCTCCAAGCGGGTTTCCATTCTTTAGTGAGATATAACAATGCAGTCTGTTCACCTCCTCGATCAGTGTCAGTATGAGGCCAGCCATCTGTGCCGAAAGTATAGGCATTCAGATAAAATCTGAGCACCTTGGTGTTTTCAGGAAATAACCTGAGAAGCCATTCCTGGTATTCGGAGAGAATTTTAGCTGGGTTTTTTCGAACATTTTCAGAAATGCACTCTGTATTCTGCTTGTTGCCAAATCCAACTTCGTGGTGCCAATATCGCGCCGTCGGGTTGCTGGGAGTATTCCAACCGTATTGCCAACGCGCCCGACGGGAAAATACCATTAACTTTTTATACAGCTCCTCAGGCAAGGCGTTATCGTGAACCGAAACGGTGTGCAGATCAATAGGTGCTGTTGTACTCATGATTTGTTAAAAATTAGAATGCAAGTAGGACGATGCGTCCGCTGTCGTCAAGTTCGGCTATAATTTTACAGCTCATCGTCATCACCCACATGCTTCAGCGCTTCACGTCGGCTCAACCCGGATAGGTCGGCTTCATATTGGCGGGCAAATTTAATTACCCACAGCGGGTCGGTGTTGGCAAAGTCGCGCAGCACCCAGCCGATGGCTTTGCGGATGAAAAACTCTTTTTCTGGCATCAGCAGGCGAATGGTTTCGCCGAGCAGTTCACGATTGGTATTTTTACCGTGATGAAGATGTGCCAACAGGGAGGCACGGCGGACCCAGAGATTGTCATCATGCCGCCAGACCATCAGCCGTTTGTCGAAGCGAGGGCGATCCACCAGCACCAATTCACTGACCAGTTTGCCTGCGATCCAGTCCAGGGTGTCCCAGTGGGGGGCGCTGTGAACGAGTTCTTCGTAAAGCCGCCAGGATTTTACGGTGCGAAATTGTTTGAAATGCTCAGCCACTTCCAGTGCCTGATACATATCCTCCCGGTGCTCGCCATCCCAGAGAGTGCGCACCACTTCTTCATAGTCGCTTTGATCATTCACCGGATGATGGGCAACACAATCCTTAAAAATCGTCCGTCTTTCCTTGGCCTGGATTCCATAAAAAGGCTGCCTGGTTTTCATGTAGGCCTGCATGGGTGCCGCCCTGGCAGGATCCCGGGCCAAGGCCATTTTCATGAAAAGTTGTTTTGCCAGAGGATGCACGAGGTATAATCAGGAGCCGGAGTGAAGAGTAGGCAGACGGAGTCAATTTGGAATATCGAATCGGGAATCAGTAGGATAAATTTCTTTGGCAAAGGGGAAAACTAAGATAAAGAAATACACGCTTAGTGCGAATTTAATAAGCAGAAAATTATGAGTAAAAAGAGAATCGCTTTTGTTGGAGTTGGAAGGATGGGTGCCAACATGGCCCGTCATTTGAAAGATCTGAAATATCGAGTCACAGCTGTCTACGATGTGCACCGCCCTAGTGCGGATGCGCTTGCGGATGAGTTGGGAAAAGGAACAACGGCTTACCGCAAGTTGTCCGAGGTGACCGCTAATGCGGACATCATTTTCACGGTGGTCACCAATGACGCTGCAATGAAGAAAATCTTCTTTGGCAAAAAAGACAATCTATTGACTGGCGCAGCGGGCAAGTTGTTCATCAACTGTGCCACGGTATCGCCGGACATGCATCGTGAAGTCACCCGTGCGGCGGGCCGTCGCAAAGCGGATGTGCTCGAGGCCTGCATGGCATCGAGCATCAGTCATGCGCGTGAGGGCAAGCTCTATTTGATGATGGGCGGCAAAGAGGAGGTTTTCAAAAAGAACCGCAAGTTGCTTGAAGATCTGAGTTTGAACCTTCGTTACATCGGCGGGGCGGGCAAGGCTGCAGAAGTGAAGGCCTTGGTCAATATGGTGATGAATATCAACACTGCAGGGCTGGCTGAAGGGCTCGGTCTGGCAAAGGCCTTGGGGCATGACCTGAAGATGATATGCGAAGTTTTCTCACAAACGGGTGCCAACTCTCGGGTGCTCGAAACTGACGCCGACGATATGATTGATCGCGATCACGAATGCTGGTTTTCTTCGGATCATGCAGCCAAGGACTCCGGGATCGCTGGCAAAATCGCCGGTCAGAAAAAACTCAAGCTTCCGGTCAATGCCGCGACGCAGGCACAATATGAACGAATGAAGAGGGAGGGTCTGGGGGGATTGGATAAATCGGGAATTGCCGAGTTAACCTTTCCCGGACGCCACGCCAATCCAAAAAAGAAACGGGTGAATAAAAAGTAGCCCGCTTTGCTGCTTGGTGACGCGCAAGTATCCGTAAAATGGATTGCAAAGGTTAGCTCGCAGCTTTCCACCTGGACGTCTCGAGCTTGTCGCGCTTGCTTAAAACCGACTTGTCATCCGAGTTGGTCTTGTCATTGCGTTTTGTCTTGCTGCGTGCTTTGCGCTGATTTTTATCACCATCACTTGAGTTTTTCTCCTTGCTCTCGTTTTCCTGTTTAGGATAGGCGATGCGATTGTGCATCATGCTCCTCAGAGTGATGGCAAAGCTTTTTTTGATTAAGGCAATGTCGTGCAAGGTTAGCTCACATTCGTCCAGTTGGTCTTCACGCAGGCGGCTGTCGGTGATTTCTTCGATCAGTTGTTCGATACGTTGCGGGGTGGGTTTGACCAGGCTGCGCGAAGCACTTTCCACGGCATCGGCCAGGCTGATAATGGCACTTTCCTTGCTGCGTGGTCTAGGGCCGGGGTAGCGGAAGCCCGCCTCGCTCACTTCGGGCACATCTTCTTCACGGGTTTTGTCCTGTCTGACTTGCTCTTCCAGTTCCTCCTTCAGTTTCAGTGCGCGGTGGTAAAAATAGTAGATCAGTGAAGTTCCGTGGTGCTCGCGAATAATGTCAATGATCTCAGCGTTCAGATGGTGTTTGAGCGCCAAATCCACCCCGTCTTTCACGTGAGCCATGATCACCAGGGCGCTCATGGTGGGAGTCAATTCGTCATGGGGATTGTGTGTGCCGTCGCTGTTTTCAATGAAATACCCGGGTTTGTTCAGCTTTCCGATGTCATGGAAATACGAACAGGCACGGCATTTGGTTCCGTTGGCACCGACTGCCTCCGCAGCGGCTTCACTGAGATTGGCCAAAACCAGGCAGTGGTGGTAGGTGCCGGGGGCTTCGAGCGTCATGCGTTTCATCAGGGGGTGATTCAAATCGGCCATCTCGAGCCAGGAGAGAGCGGTAGTGATGCAGAAAATGCTTTCCAGAACAGGAAGAATGCCGCTGACTACCATGGCGGTGAGGACTCCGACAAAAATGGAGGTCAAGCACTGCATGCCGACCAAATTCCACTCGGCACCCGGATTGAAGATGGGGATTTCACCCATGGCGCACCCCAGCACAGCTCCAGTCAGTCCAACAAAAAGGCCGGCTCTCACCAAGCGGCTTCGTCTTCGCATGTCGTGAGTGAGGTAAACCGCTACCAGTCCGCAGACCAGACTGAAGATCAAAAATTTGAATGCCGCTCCCTCAGCCACCAGCAAGCTGCCGAGCAGGCTTGCATAGAGCGCGGCCATGGTGCCGTGATTCCGCCCCAGTAACAGCGACATGATCATCGGGGCAAAGGCATAGGGAGCCATCAAAAAGACGTATTCGCTTCCCACAGAGAAGGACTGCCCCAAATAGAGCGAAAGTTTAACCAGCAACAGGTGGGCGAGAATCGCTACCAGCATCATCAGAACCCGTGAATTGCGCGCAAAGCTCTGGGGCAGGTTGATGTAGAATTGTACCAGCATCGTGAAGGTGATGAGGGTGACGGCGACTACAATCTGGGAGGTTGCAGTAAAAATCCGGGTTCCGCTGTCAGCTCCGTAAACAAGCAGCGCGGCTATCAATGCGGCAAACAAAAAGAACAGGCTTATGCGAATCACCAGGCCTTCGGCTAGCGCATAACGTAAGGCGTCTTCCTTCTGGGTGCGCCGTTTGCGCCCACTGGAGAAGCCTTGTTGTTTGAGGCGTGATTTTGAGAACAGCCGGTCAAGCATGGATTTCAAAAGGGTTTCAATGAGTGAAACAAAGTGAATTTTCGATCTGAAAAAAGCAGGGGGAGTGGATTGTAGGCTTTAAATGGACAAAAGAAAAGCCTCATCCTCGCTTGTTTTGCGGAGCGCAGGTCTAAAATGAGTGTAATCAAACAGCAATCATTGGCCTGTTGCGGAAATATGCAGTAAAGATTGCAAAATTTCAAGTGATACGCAAAAACGTCAAGCCCCTATGATACTAGCAATAGAAGCGCTTAATTGATTGCAACAGGGCAGCCAGCGTTTTGTTTCAGAGCCGATGCAGTTGCTAGCCTCTCAATTGCTTGGAAACGGGAGTTGTGGAGTTCAGCGACGGAATGCCGTAATCGATACGGATCCGTTTGAGGCCAGACTTAAATTAATCGGCAGCTATCCAGGATTTTGCCTCGTCGAGCACGCTGTGATCAAAATATTTGATCTTGGCTGAAGTGAAGGGTTTGCAGATGCTGGCCATTCCTTTTTCCCAGTTGCTCTCCCCTACGATCGCTAGCTTTTCGATGTCCCTCCAATGCTGGATATCAAATTTCATGTCCTCCCACATCCCTCCGATCGTCCAGCCATGGAAGTCGTGCATTTCGAATAACAAACGCAGTTTTCCGTTTGTCTTGATCTGCTCGTCCAGCAGAGGAGCGAATTCCTGATAGGATTCTTTGGTTAATTTGCCAGTGGTTTTAACGTGGGCAAAATTTCCATTAATAGTGATTTCGATTCCGTCGCTCATAATTATGAAAATATGTCGACAGGATGTGTGAAAACCAAGCTTTTTTTACTGTAGCGAACCTTGGTATTTGTTTAGAGCGGCTGATCCAGAGGCATACTCATTCTGATGTGGTGCCACATGCTAAAAAAAATAGCACTTGGATATTGATATAGTTTTGGATACATGCGAAAAAATTCTCATGGCAGGGAAAGTATTGGATTTTAAAAATCGGCTCAGCCGGTGTGAGGGGGAAGTTATGGATGTGATTTTTCAGAAACATCCAGCTACCGTCCGGGATGTCTGGACGGCACTTAGTGAAACCCGGACCTACTCCACTATTCGAAAAATTATTAATCAGTCTGACAAAGGGCTGAGTCTTACAGGAAGAGTGCTTCCTGTTTTTTCAGTCATGATCATTCTTGTGATCGGGCATATTGGATGTACGAAGGGGGAAGCCGGTGACATCCCCCCCGTCCCAGTTTCTTCAGAGAGCACTCCCCTTAAAGCCGGGGATGCAGCTGTAGTAAAAAAACTTGGGGAAATGATAGTTCCTAAAATTGATTTTTTAGAGACGCCCTTTTCAGATGCTATCAATTACCTCCGTGATCGTAGTGTGGAACTTGACAGCATGACTGAAGAAACCGCAGGGAAAGGGGTGAATATAGTGATATTGGGAGATGAGCTAAAAGAAACAAAAATCACATTAAAACTGAAAAATGTGCCGCTGTCACAAGTATTACGTTATTCGGTATTTCTGGCGGGGGCACAGATGTCGGTTCAGCGCTCTGCGGTCGTTATCGAACCGGGCATTGCCATTACCCCGGTGTCGGCATTGAGTGCCGAACAAAAGCAAGCCGGAATCAAATTCCAAAAAAACAAACTTCGTTCAATTCAAATTCCAAAAATTGAATTCAAGGATACGCCGATTAGGGATGCCCTCGCTTTTCTTCAGCAGCGTTCGGTAGAACTGGATGCGGAAAAGGTTCCAGGTTTGAAGGGGGTAAATATGGTCTTTCAACCTGGCTCGTCCAAAGCCCGTCACGTAACCTTGAATTTGACAAATTTACCTCTTGGCGACGCACTCTACTTCACCTGTGCTAAAGCGGGGTTCCAGTATAGCGTGGAAGCAAGCGCACTGCTTATAACGGAAAGAAGGTGATGGTGATGGATAAAAGTATTCTCAAGCCTTGAATTTTTCCTCCAGGGCTGTGCGGGCTTTTTCCAGAGATTCGCGGGATTGATTAAGGCCCTCGTATCCGCCAAATTCGATGCCACAAAATCCTCGGTAACTGGCTTCCAGGACGATGGTGAGCATTCTTTCGAAGTCGAGGGGGACTTGTTTCATATCGGCAGTCCAGACGGTATTTTTAACTGAAACTCCTTTTGCGAAAGGCATCAGTTCTTTCACTCCACGGTAGGCGTCATAGGATTCGGTATCGGAGATTTTAAAATTTCCAAAATCAGGCAGGGTGCCACAGTGGTCGTTGTTGACGGTTTTAATTACTTCAAGCAGCCATTTGCCGTTGCTGGACAGGCCACCGTGGTTTTCGACTATGACATTCATGTTCGACTTCGCGCCGATCTCGCTCAGTTGAGCCAGGCCATCCGCAGAGAGTTTGACTTGCTCTTCCCAGCTTCCTGTGCTGCGGGCATTGACGCGGATGGAGTGGCAGCCGAGGAACTTGGCGGCATCGATCCACTTACGGTGATTGTCCACGTTTTTTTTGCGTTTGGCTGTGTCAGGATCACCCAGGTTTCCTTCGCGGTCGCACATGATGAGCACACTTTCCACCCCGTTATCGGCAGCGCGTTTTTTCATCTCCGCGAGATAACTTTCGTCCCGGGCTTTATCCATGAAAAAAGTGTTCACGTATTCCAAGCCTTCGATGCCATGCTTGGCAGCAATCTCGGCAAACTGGAGGTTGTCGATTTTTTTAGAGCGCAGGTCCTTGACCAAGGTCCACTGCGCCAATGAAATTCTGAATAGGGGTTTTTTGTCAGCTTTGGCCGAAACCGGCAATGAGGGCAGCAGGGAGCCGGCAACTCCAAGCCCCAAAGAAGAAGAGCTAGTGATAAATTGGCGTCGTGAGAGTTTGTTCATGATAGCACTATCAACTGAATTCCCCGTGCTTGCCAGTTCGAATCTTTCGATTCAGCAGCTGGGGAGTTTTGCGATTGAATGGGTAGCCATTCCGTTCTCTATTGTTGCCCATTATGAAAAACCCATCCACTCCCCGCCGAGATTTTTTAAAAACCGCCGGTAAAGCTGCTGCAGGCATCACTATTCTGAAAGCCGGTTCGGCTCGCACTTATGCGGCGAATGAAAAATTGGATCTCGCTTTCATTGGAGCGGGTGGTCGGGCCAATGCTGATCTTAAGGAGTTGTCCTCACAGAATGTGGTGGCTTTGTGTGATGTGGATTGGAGTCGGGCGGCGGGATCTTTCAGGAAATATGCCGGGGCGAAACGCTTCAAGGATTATCGCAAGATGCTCGAAGAGATCAACAAGGAGGTGGACGGCGTGGTGGTGGCGACTCCGGATCACCATCATTTTCACGCTTCGATGACAGCCCTTAAGTATGGCAAAAATGTCTATTGTGAAAAGCCCCTGACGCACACTATTCAGCAAGCCCGCATTCTGGCAGAGACGGCACGCAAGGCCGGTGTGGCTACCCAGATGGGCAACCAGGCCCAGGCCGACGAGGCGACGCGGGTGGTGCAGGAATTTGTCATGGACAATGCGGTGGGCCCGATTCGTGAGGCACACGTCTGGACCGACCGGCCTTCGAAAGGGTTATTCGGCGAATACTGGCCGCAGGCAATTGAGCGTCCGCAAGATACCCCTCCCGCGCCGGGTACGCTGGACTGGAACTTGTGGTTGGGGCCAGCACCGGAGAGGTCGTACAATCCAGCTTATCTGCCATTCAAATGGCGCGGATGGTGGGATTTTGGAACCGGGGCGCTGGGGGATATCGGGTGCCATTTTTGCGACCCGGTATTTCGGGCGCTCAAACTGGGATCTCCTTCAACAGTTGAAGCGGCGTCCACGCGGGTGAATACGGAAACTTATCCGGTCGGATCGATGATCACCTATGAATTTCCTGCGCGTGGTGACATGCCTGCGCTGAAGCTGGTTTGGTATGACGGGGGCCTTCGACCTGCGCGACCGGATGCAGTTGACCAAGGGGTGACGATGGGAGCCAATGGCTTATTGCTCGTGGGTGATGACGGTTACTTGAGTTCTGACTGGAGCAGTTGGAAGATGTCACCGGAGAAAAAGGCAAAGGAATATGGCGCACCGCCGAAAAAGCTGGAGCGGTCCAAGGGGCATCACCAGGAGTGGATCGACGCCTGCAAAGGCGGACCGAAAGCGGGATCGAACTTTGACTGGGCAGGGCCGCTGACAGAGGCGGTGTTGCTGGGAACAGTGGCTTTACGGTCCCAGTTGCGCGAGAAGATGACCAAAACAAAATTGCACTGGGATGCCAAGAATATGAAATTCACCGGCTTTGAAGAGGCGGATCAGTTCGTTGGCTATGAGTATCGGAAGGGCTGGGAAGTGTGACAATTTAGCAGTTAACATTTCTCATTTAGCATTTTGAGAGAAAGTGGAAGCATAGAAGGAGGGGCTCACGGAGTCACAAAGGCGCGGAGAGGAAGGAAGTGTCTTTGGCGGTTTTCCACTTAATTTTATATTTCATTCTCTGTGTCTTTGTGACTCCGTGAGAAAAACTGGCTATGTATCCCGTTCCAGGTAGCTGTCTTAAGCAGTCGCTTCGACGAAGTTTTTCAGGAAGCGGAGTCCCAGATCCTGACTGCGTTCGGGGTGAAACTGAACGGCGCAGACATTGCCTTTGCGGATTCCGGCTGCGAATGACAAGCCATAGTCCGCGGTGGCACTGATCAGTTCTTTGTCCTCGGGGGCCGGGTAGTAAGAATGCACAAAATAGAAATAAGGCTCGTCTGGCATACCTCTCCACAGGGGATCACCGGGATCTGAAAAGTCCACCTGGTTCCAGCCCATGTGGGGGATTTTGAGCTGCTGCTCACTTTGAAAGCGAACCACCCTTCCCTTCAAAAATCCCAACCCTTCGATTTCGGGGGCTTCTTCGCTGGATTCGAATAGAACCTGGTAACCGATGCAGATACCGAGAAAGGGTTTGTCCGCCTGTAGCCATTTAAGCAGGGGTTCACGTAAACCTTGTTCATCGATGTGCCGCAGGCTGTCGCCAAAAGCGCCAACCCCTGGAAAAATCAACCGCTCCAGTCCATCGAAGCCGTCAGGATCAGCGATGATACGGGCGGGGATGCCCTGTGATTTCAAGGCGTTGATTACGCTCAATAGATTGCCGGCACCGTAATCGATGATTCCTGTTGTGGCTTCGCTCATGACTGGTTGCCTTTGGCTGTCACGCAAAATACCACTTACAACATTTCCTTGGTGCTGGGAATTTTCCCGGCTATGCGTTCGTCGATTTGAATAGCCTGGTCGACAGATCGGGCGAGGCCTTTGAAAATGGCTTCTGCCATATGGTGGGCATCGCGGCCGTAAAGCAATTCGATGTGGAGATTGATCAAGGCATTGAATGCAAAGCCGCGTAAAAACTCCTCCACCAAACTGAAAGAGAAGCTACTGCCGATGGTATCTACTTGCCCAGGCGCCCGGTATTCGAGAAAGGGGCGTCCACTGAAGTCGAGGGCGACTCGGCAGAGGGTTTCGTCCATCGGCAGCAAGGCCGAGCCGTAACGATAAATCCCTTTTTTATCCCCCAGAGCTTGCTTGAGGCATTGGCCAAGAACGATGCCGGTATCTTCCACCGTGTGGTGAAAATCCACATCGATATCGCCTTTGGCATCGATTTTCAGATTGATGCGGCTGTGCCGTGAAAAAAGCGTCAGCATGTGATCGAGAAAAGCAATGCCGGTTTCGATCTCTGACTGGCCGGTGCCGTCGAGTTCAAGCGAGATGTTAATCTCAGTTTCAGCGGTTTTGCGGTGAATGCTGGCAGTACGTTGCTCTGTGCTCATGGTTCCTGGAATCAGAATATAAACTTGGCCACTAATACTGCCAACAAGGCTTCACAACAAGCCTTTATGAAAGGCTTGTCAGGCCTTTCATCCTTTGAGGTTTATTCGCTGGCGCCGGCATCGTCAGCTTTGCCGCCGCCGCCGCCGCCGCCAATGCCCATTTTTTTCAAAACCACGATGACGATCCCCATGAGAACCACAAAGCCGATTAAAAGAAACTGGAAGTTGATTCCGCCGTCTTCGTCGTCGCTGACGGATGCAGGCTTGCTTTTTTTGACCTTTTTCTTAGTGCTTTTAGGTTTTTGAGGAGCTGCTTTGGCTTGAGTTTTTTGTTTTTTTGCATCCGCTGCTTTTTTCCGTGCTGCCATGGCTGCATCCAGCGCACTTTCTGCTGACTTGCTCGATTCAGCATTCTTTTCTTTGTCTGCTTTTTCTCCTTTTTTTGGCATTGTGGAGGAATTTGTGATGGCCGCCGCAACTATTTTGGCCTTGGCGTTGGCGCTAGCATTTTCGGCAGCAGTTTCAGCGGCCTCGATTTTAGCAGCTATCTTTTGCGAGAGATTTTCGCTGTAAGAAGATTTCGTTTTACTTCCCTTGCGAGAAGTCGATTTTTTCCGCTTGCCCGATGTGGTTTTTCCTCCGGCTTCAACAAGATTTTCTTGCGCATCCTTGAGCTTGTTTTCATAGATCAGTTCATCCACCTGCACCAAAAGTTTTGCCTCTGCGGCGAGCTTGGCGGTATCGATTTTTTTCAACTCGGTGAGTTCCTGCCTGACGGTGTCGATCATCGGGGCAATGCTGTCCTTGTTGCGGCGATTGACACTTCTCCATTTGACTCCTGTTTTTTTCTCCTGTTCGGCCAGTGCTTTGAAGCGGTCCTGCTCTTTTTTGTAAGCGGCCTGGGTTCGCGCCTGGCTTTCCGGTGGCAATAGTTTGATGTCGGCTTCACGTTTGTTGTTGAGGAATTCTGCATCTTTCAACTGACGAGTCAGCAGTTGACCGTAAGTGGGCAGGAGGGCGATGGCTACTTGAACGGCCTCGGGATAGGCGGGGGTTCCCACGAACTGATCTTCAATGAATTGGAAATCACGCATGGCAGCGGTGTGATTGCGTTGTGCGGCTTTCTGCTTCATCGAATAAAGACGAATGCGGGAAGCTGTCAGGGTTTTGAAGTTCTGGCGTCGCTCAGCGCTGATCCATACGCCATTGAGTTTGATGGACCCGCGGTCGACCTTGGCTTTTTCAGCATTGAGTTCTTCAAGGATTTTTTGGACTTCCGCTTTGTGTAAACTGTTCGGGTAGGCTTTGAGAAAATCTTCGGGTCCGGTTTGAATCAGAGCCTGGTAGCTCGAAGAACTCATCAAAGAGGGCGTTGGCAGGCTGCCTTTGATTTTTGCCAGTGCCAGGACATCGGGTTTGGTTTTGGCGATGGTGGCAATGTCTGCTCGTTTGACGAGCTTGGTTTCTTTAATGCTGCCGGAACGAGCCAATTCAATCTTTATGAAATCGGCCGCTTCGAGAGTGATTTTGCCTTCAAGTTTGCTTCCGTCCTTCAGAGTGATGGTATCGCCGTAGCCAGACAGTAGAGGCAGAGCCAGACTTGTCAGAAGGATGGCAAGGCCAATAGAGAGGCGGCGTGATTTTTGGGTCGTCATGATTTCAGTTTCGGTAGATGCAAGTAGATAGAACCAGTGAGTTTACGGAAAAATTTACCTGCCGACAATCCTTTTCGATACAAAAAGGAATGACTTTCTATAAAAGCTGCTAAAAATGAACTGGTTTTCCCTCGCTTCCGAGTCAATATAATAAAAAGCCTGCTCTAAAGGCTGCTCTGAAATACCATTTATTGTGACAACACTCGTCATTGCCAGTCAAAAGGGAGGGGTCGGAAAAACGACAGTGGCGATTAATCTTGCCTATTCGCTTGCTCGGCGCGGTTGGAAAACACTGCTGGTGGATACGGACCCCCAGGGCTCGGTCGGCTTGTCTCTGAGTGAAAAAGCACGGGCCAGTCGAGGTTTTTACGATGTGCTGACCAGCGGAGCTGAAGTGGATTCACTGATATTGCCAACCCGTCTGCCGGAATACCGCTTGCTCACTGCGGGTGGAGGCGATCTGTTTTACAAAGGAATGGGGCAGGAGGGCACTGTTTTTGCCTCGGCTAGGGGGCGGATGGCAGAATTATTTCATCGTATAGAAGGCGGTGGATTTGACCTGACGATCGTGGATACCCCGGCGGGTGTTTATGGGATTACAGGTGAATTACTTCGTTTTGCCGATCATGTTTTGCTTCCCCAGCAGGTGGAACCGCTCAGTTTGAGATCGATTCCCCAGATGTTGAAAGCGGTGGTGGGAGTAGATGGAGTGCGGGGGCAAAGAGCGGGAGCAAGTGTTCTGTTGACGATGTTGCAGGAGGAGGAGCCCGACAGCATGGAATTGGCGGCAGAAATTCGCGCTTTGTTACCCGATCAACTTATGTGCGATACACGCATCCCCCGGGCCGCAGATTTTTTAAAAGCCAGTCGTTTGGGTGTTCCTCTGGGATTACTTTATAAAAAACCAAGCGCTACGGCATTGGTGTTTGATCAATTGGCAGCGGAGATGGAGAATGAACTGAATCTTGAAAGTGAAGAAGAAGCAGACGAATACACTCGACTCATGGATTGACCAATCCGAAATGCTGCGCCTTACCAAGGCACTGGCACCGGATGATCAAGGAAATGAAGAGGCTTCAGTGGACGGTGCGTCAAGCATCGGACTGCCGAAACCGGGTCTGGATATTGATCAGCCGGCAGCTTATCGCGCAGCCCCGTTTCCAGAGCCAGCAGTGCTTTCCCGTGAGCCTGTGGACAAGTTCCCTGCGGCAGGCATGGTTGAGCAGGTGGCGTCAGCTGATCCAATTGAAAGTGGCGGGGAGCTAGACGAAGGTCCGGTTTTGCGGGCTGCCAGAGCTCTCGCGGAAGTTCGCCTGCGGGCCGAGGAAAATGGTTTTCTCAAGCGGCGCGATCAGCGACCATCAATTACTGAATCGCAGCGGACGGCCATCCCTCCCGTTTTTGAGCAACAAAGGGATGAATCTGAAAATCAGGAAGAAGTTAAAAAACAAGGGGAACAGGAGGCTTCTGCCATTTTTGAAATGCCACAAGGACCCCTGCGGGTGAGGCTTGATGCCTTTGCTTGTTGGGCAATACAATTAACCGAGGCTTCGCGGATTGTGATTGTCGATGGCCAGGGGTACCCTCTATTGCATCAGGATTTGGCTGACGGAGGGAGTGTGGAGGGCGCGGCGATGGTGGACTCGGCGATGAGGCTGACAAGTGTGCTTGAGCAAGTTCAGGCACGCACGGATTTTGCCAGAGATGGGGCCTTGAACCTTCCGCTGGAAGAGGGGGGCTGGCTGGGAGTGTTGCGTTGTGAAAATGCTGGTGGGCGTTTGTGTATTGCTGTGGTGACGCCGGATCCGCTTGAGATCGAGACATCGGCATTAATGAAAAGTGAACTGGCCCGGACGATGGAATCGGGGGCTTGAATACATGACGAGAGCATTGCCCGGGGCTTGCCGCGACGGAGTTCTCAATTGTTTCACACCTTTCTCAACTGCCGGGATAAACTGATTTGCAGGAAAATTAACCCTAATAGGGAGAATCCCCCCATCGCAAGTGCGTTCAATTTGAGGGTGTCGAAGGTGTAAACTTTTTCGGTTTCCTTGCTGGGTAAAGTGAGTCGTTTGGTCGATCCAAAAAAAACATTGGGCGGGGCCTCCTGGCGATAGTCAAGTTTCTCCACTTCTGCTCGGTTAAAGAGATCCAGAACTTTTTCGTTGAGATAAATATCTTCGGATGAAACCAGTTTCGTATCATCGGGCAGCTCGGGATCCGGCAGATAGTCGTCAGGATCAAGACTGTCATCAGCTAATGCTCGTCGGATATCCTTCAGTTTACGGTGAACTTTTTTTGCCGTGGGTGCGGATAAACCATAGACGATTGCCAGTGCTTGTTTGGCATGGTCGAGTTGAATTTCCTCTTCTGGCGACAAGTCTTTTTTTGCCATGAAATACTTAAGCTTGGCTTCAATGTCGTTGATCAAAGCACTCGCCGGATTGCGTTCAGCATGACCAATGATCACGGCTTCGTAAGACCAACGCAGTGGCATGACGTTGCAAATGGCAGGTACCTGGAGGTTGCTGGATGGCTCTACAGCCGGCTCAACATGCTCGGGCCCTAACCATCTGCTGATACTATGGAAGACATCCAGGCCACTGTTCATTTCTTCATATTTGATCAATGCCCCACCGAGAATGATATTCGGAATCAAGATCAAGGGGATGATGTTGACGGCCGTTTTAGTGGTTTTTACAAGGCTGGAAATAAACAGCCCTACTGTGATGCCGACAAATGAAGTGGAAAACATCCAGAAAAGATTGTGCCAGAACATGTCCCGGATGCCGAGGATGGCATTGCCAATGAGCAGGTAAATCACGCACTGGATAAGGGCAAAAAATCCTAGTGAAGAGACTTTGCTTAGGATGTAAGTTGAAACGCGTATGCCGTGATTGCGCTCCCGTTCGAGAAGGATGCGGTCGCGGATCACTTCTTCGGCACTGTTGGTCAGGCCAAGAAACAAGCCGATTACCAGAGTTAAAAACAGGTAGGTGGGGATATGGAAAGCAGAGGCAAAGTTGTAATGCCCCTCCTCGGAGTAACGTAATACAGTGGCAACCAGCAGGGCCAGCATAGGGGCTTCGAGCAGCGTAGTTGCGAGATTAGACTTGTTGCGCAATTTACTGAGGAAGGCGCGTTTGAATTGATTGATGAGATGTACCCACTCCTCGGAGAGATTTCGTTTAGGGCGTCGGGGTGGCGTGAGTGCATGGGAAGCGGCCGAGGCATCGGGTTCAATTTGCCGTTGATGAACCTCTTCCAGCAGTCGGTAGGTTTGAAAGCGGTCCCGCCAGAAACTGGGATTGAATCTGCGGGCTGGAGCCAGTTGCCCGCGATCATTCGGTTCATAAATAATATCTCCGCCCAAATCGCGAAGGGGGGTTTCCAGAATGTCAAAAATGAAATCAGGAGTCAGGGGAACCTGGTGGGGGACATGCTGCTGGGCGTTTGCTTCAGAGGGAATGCTTTCCATCGAGTGCAGAGAAGCCATGCTGGCATCGGGCTCGGTAAAGGCATTGGGAGCAACGCCCTCTTGGTCCCGCGCTTCGGCAAAATAGGTCAGCATTTGAGCCGGGGTGCCGAAAAAAGCGAGTTTGCCACCATTGTCGAGAAGCAGTGCTTTGTCGAACAGGTGGAATAGGCGGCTGCTGGGTTGGTGAATGCTCACCAAGGTGATTTTATTGTGGGTCAGGCCGCGGATGATCTCCAATACGTGCTCGGAATCTTTGGAGGATAGTCCAGAAGTCGGCTCGTCAAAGAGATAGACATCGGAGATTCCGATCATGTCGAGGCCCGCATTGAGGCGTTTACGCTGCCCTCCGGAAAGATGCTTGGTGTTGGCGTCACCGGCAAGGCGGTGGCGCATTTCACTAAGGCCCAGCTCGACGATTTTGGCATCGGCCCGGCGGCGACGTTCGGCTCGGGTGAAATAGGGTGCCCGAATGGCAGCCGCGGTATCAAGGTTTTCTTCGACGGTCAACAGAGGGTCAAGTGCCTCTTCGTGAGGGATGTAAGAAATGTAATAAGTGAGGTCGGAATGGTGATCGTAGAGGTCGACGCTGTTGAGCAGTATTTTGCCGCTATTGGGTTTTAGCTGCCCGGCCAGCGTTTTTAGCAGAGTGCTTTTCCCACATCCGCTGGGGCCCATGACGCAAATCATCTCTCCACGCTGAACCGCAAAGCTGATGTTGTCGAGTGCGGTGGTTCTTTTGTCGTAGCTGTGGGAGAGGTCGCGGACTTGCAGGGAACTGATGATGTTGTGTTCCTCTTCGATAATTCCGTCACTGAAGTGGCAGCGCAGATACTGGCCTTCGCCAATGGCGATGGTGTCCCCGTCACGCAGATAGGCAGAACCGCGGACAATGGCGTCACCTATCATAATCGGGCGATCTGCGGCGAGGACTTCCAGCTCTCCGGATTTTGCTGCGTAGTCGCATCGGATTCTCAAGAGTAATTCTCCGATTGATCCCGAGGACAAGAGGATATCACCCTCGCGCAGCATGTTGGGATTGTTTGATACCAAGTATTCAGAGCGGTTGGGCAGCAGGTCAAATCGCCCACCTAATTCACGGGCCCGGCGCCTGAGGTCTGAAATGGCAATCTCTGTCAGGTCATCAAAAAATATCTTATTATTAAGATTAACCTCCATGGTGATGCCTTCATGCAGGCGAACGGTATTGATGGATGCCTCCATGTCCCGCAGCACCTTGACAGTGATATCCAGACCAAATTTTATTTCCAGGTAACTGAGCTTGGAGCGGGATTTTTCAATAAAGTGGCTTTTGTTATTGTGGTCGATCGACAGGAAAAGCTGGGTCGAGGAGACATTCTTTTTGGCGTTGAGATAAAAAACGATGTCGTGGAAATCGAGGACCACTTCGGCAAGCAGAATTGCCTGGCCTTCATAGATACGGCAGAATTCCCCCTGTCGAATGTAACGACCACGAACGATCACGGGTTCTGTTCCGATATTCTTTAACAGGATCAATTCCTGGAAGCGGAAAGCGGCCAGGGAGCAATTGTCCGACATCGAGGGGATGACCACGTCAGCGGGTTTCCTGCGCCCGATGATTAGTGTTTCCAGCGGTTGGGCGGAATCATCGCTGTCGTCAGGAATTCGTGCGTAGGGGTCGCTGGTATTCAGCTGGTAGACCAGCGCGATCGCTTCGGAAGCGACTCCCAGGGTGGTCATAAATTGGTAGAAAGATATCAGGTGTTCTTTCTGCAGATCAGCACGGGAGATCAGGACATAAAGCTGGACTCCCAGCAAAATTTTATCCTCAAAGTGGAGACGTTCGGCAATGTGTTCGGCGATTTCGTCGAGGTTTTGCCATTCGTGCAGGGCCCCGGCATAGAGTTCCCTCAGCTCGGAATAAACAGTTTCAGGGTAGTCATAACGCAAAAATCCCAGGGTTGAATCGATATCACCTTCGTCTACCCGTCCATCCATTTTACTGAAACCAGCAAAAACCTGGATGAGGACCGGCAGCATGCTTTCCTCGGTGCGTGAGACCTTGCGACGCATCAGTCGGCGACCTATCCTGCGCCAGATGGATTGGCGCCGGTGACCGTAAGTGGGCGCTGGTGATGCTTGTCGCGGAGCAGGCTCACGCGCTGGCGAGCGTGTAGGTTCTGGCGGAGTGGATTGCTGCATTGATGGTGATGATCAAATCCGTGACGGAGCTTCGCATCGACAAAAAATTGTTAGCCAGAAAAGCATGGCAATTATAGCACAGTGACTACACAAAAAAAGCACTTCCGGTTCTATGACCGGAAGTGCTTGAGCCAGATAAATGGCATTAATTTATTTAACGCTGAGCTCGGCTTGTTCAGCCTGCAGCAAGTCTTGAGGGTGGCTGCGCAAATCTTCTACCGAGATTTCCCCTGAATCGACTTTTTTAAGCAATGCCCTCTGGGCGGCATAGTCCGGATTTTCAATGCCAGCTTTGCTTTGCAACATGCGCCAGGCTTTCCGGCGTTCTACAGCAAAGAGCACCATCTGGCGGGACACGATGTAATAACGGAATTTGCCATCTACTTCAGCTTTAAAATACACTTGGAAATCAGGGACATAGCTGCGGTGATTTATATCAAAAATGCGACGATTAACTATATCATCCTGAGAAACACTGACCAGTATGTCATCCAGATGGATGAACTTAGGCACTTCCTCTTCCTTGATTACTTTAAGATGTTTCCGGAAGCGGGCCTCAGTGATTGCCCAGTGGGCAACGGTGAAGTTGTATTTGCTTTTGTCGCTGTAGCTGGCTTCCCACCAGTCCCGTTTGAGAGTTGGGTTGCCTTTCAGGTCGAAACATTCCTGGGAAAGCTCTCCTGCTTGTGGATCGAAAACAAATTCTGGCATGCCGCGGCAGTCGCGCACCAACTTGGCTTGTTCGGCGGACATGTTGTCACCCACGCCGTGTTCAGGTTGGCAGGTAGTGTAACACTGGAAAAACGAGATGCCCCGATATTCGAGTCCATCAAGCATGGATTTGTAGAGCCGTGCCGAGTTGGCCATTGAAACCTGGGCGATGAAAGGTGAGCCGTGACCTGAAGTAAAAATCTCCGCCACGTTCTTTTTCTCAATGAGCTTGCCCTGCGATTGACGTCCGAACTGGTTCATGTCGTAGCCGCCGAGCATCGTCGATGAATCGGAATTTTGTCCACCGGTGTTGGAATACACCTGGGTGTCCAACATGATGCCGTTCACATTCGGGCGGTTTTGCAGAATCACTTTCGAGAGATTCTGGAAGCCGATATCACCAAGGGCACCATCTCCGCCGACGATCCAGACTTTCGGTAACTCACGGATTTCCTGCTCAGTCATCAGCGTATCGTTGAGGCGGGTCAGATCCCAGTAGGTTTGCTCCGTCATAACGTCGCAGCCTTCCGGAGTTTCCATCAGGGAATTACACAATCTTTCCGGAGCCACTGAGCGGCGGGAGTGCTGAAGAATGAGTGACTCACCCAGCAACCAGGAAACAGTCGACCCATCCTGGAAAAGAGAATTCATCCACGGGTAAGGGTGTGGATTGGATGGTGGGGTGGAGCCGTAAACGGTATTACATCCCGTGCTGGCGCCCATAGCCATCACGGACATGCCGTTGGCAGCTTGCCCGTCATTTGCCTGAAGGCGTTTGTGGTTGTAGGCGTCCTGATTCATCACGGCGCACAAACCATCGACCACTTCCTGGTTGCTGATCTCACCGTGAGCATCGATGCGCTGGTTGGTGTCATCGGGATTCTCGCCGCCCAATCCCATGATCAACTGAGCAAAGGCGCGTCGGTAACGATCATGTTGTTCCGGATCTTGAGCTTTCAAGGCTTCGAGTTTGGCGACGCCGTCGGCCTGCAGCTTGGCAGCTTTGTCATACAGTCGGTCGGCTTTTTTGTGATAGATCGGCCTCATGTAAGCCTCGGTGACCGATGCCAGCGCACGTAAAATGCTTTTCTCACCGCAACCGGCACAGGCGCCGTCTCCGGAAACCAGGGCTTCATAGTTGCTGCGCACCATCAGGTGGTTTCTCAGTGCTCCTGCACGGGATTCATGTGGAGAGGCATTGTCGTAAAGGCCGAGGTATTTTTGCGGTGTTTCAGGCAACAGGCGGGAGAAAATTTGTGAGGTCATCATGTCCTGGTTCAGATCCTCGGTGTCGGGTTTCATCACCAGGGCGTTGTGATCTCCGCATTCGGTCACACATTCACCACAGCCTTTGCAAAGGTCGGAAACAAAGATGGAGAACAGGCCGCCTTCGCCTGCATTTTTCTTTTCGATGTTTTTGAAAATGGCAGGCACCTTGGCGTAAGCCAGCGGCAGTTTGTCGATGATGGCAAGAAACTCGTCTTTGCTTTCCGCGGCAATTCCGCCGTTCAGTCCTTTGACTTCTTTGCGGATAATGTCTTTAAAAGGAACGCCGCCTTTTTCCGAGACTACTTCGTTCATTGCAGTGCGGGCGCGTTCTTCGATGCCGGGCAGTTCGGCGATCAGCTTCTTGCGCTCATCAACGTTGCGCACGTAATTGGTGGCGGCCGTCGTAAGGACGGTGTTGATGTCTTGAGAAGTATTTGGCAGAGCTGTGTCAGGACAGGCGGTGATACACTCCATGCACTGCGTGCAGTTTTCGGCAATAAAGATCGGAGTTTCACGACGTGCGACATACTTGGAAGAAGTTGCTCCTGTTCCTGCTGCCATGACTCCCATCGCTGCGAGTGGGCCAGCTGGCTGGTGATAGGCCAGGCCGCTACGGTATTCCGAATCAAACTTCTTCATCGTCTGGACCGGATTCTTTTCAGGCTGACCCTCGGGCGTTGGAATCGAGTGAATGCTAGAAACCGTGCAACCGGCAGTTGGCAGAAGTTGCTGATCGCCAATCGGGCTGAGTGGAGCCAGGCGCATGCTCGAGGTGTCGGGATCTTCGATCTCACCGTAATTGATTTCCTGCACGCGGGAAAAACCTTCGGTCATCACTGTCATGTTGGAATCGACAACCGCATCACCGAAGCGGCCGAATTTTTTCTGGTACTGGGCGCGAACAGTTTCCAGGAACTGTTCTTCGCTGATGCCGTATTCCTCCAGGAATGGCGAGACTTTGAAAAATGCCCCGAGGAAAGAGTTGCCCTGCATTCTCATCTGCAAGTCGGCACGTTCGGTCGCTTTCTTGGCGATATCGAATCCGGGCAGGATGAAGATACGAATGTTGTTTTCTTTAACGAACTCCCGGTGTTGTTTCGGGATGCGTTGCCAAGCAGTCTCGGGATCATCACTCGACTCCCAGACCAAACTGCCGCCTTTATTGATGCCTGCCAGTGGGTTGGTGTGAGTGAAAGCTTTGGGATCGCAACAGAGCACGACGTCCACATGGTTGAGCTCGCAGTTGACCCGGATACGCTGGGGAGCCACGGTCAGATAGTAGTTGGTGGGCGAACCTTTTTTCTCCGACCCGTATTTTGGGTTGGCCATGATGTTGAGTTTTTCGATCAGGGTACCCGCTTCGTCATACTCGGGGTCGCGATGTGATACAAAATCACCAAAGTCTCCAATGATTTCACCAAGGTTTTTACCAGTGGTGATCATTCCCCAACCGCCGATCGAATGAAAGCGCACTGCGATCGCACCTTGCGGAAGCAGGGAAGGGGTTTCCTTCGAAATGACTGCGTAGGGGTGATCGCAGCCCAGCACAAAAAATGACTTCCCGTCATCAGCACCCTTTCCGTCTTTCCGGTTGGTTTGCCCGATTGCGAATTCATAGGCGCCGAGCATGTGCTCCGGCCGGAAATCGCGTGAGCCGACTCCATAAACACCGCGGAACATGCGCGGCATTTCCTCCATCGTCATTTCTTCGCGAGTGCCACCGAATTTTGCCTGTTCAAGTCCTTTCAACAAGGCGGTGCGGATGTCCCGTCCAAGTGGGTTGTCTCCGGCCATGCCTTCATCTGTGCGTTCAAGCACGATGACCTGCTTTTTGCCGCGCAAGGCGTCAATGATAGCACTTTCCGGGAAGGGGCGAATCACATTGATGTGGATCGATCCAACCTTGGCATTGCGCTGGTCACGAAGATAATCGCAAACTTCTTCCAGATTTTCCGCAGCACATCCAATAGACACAAAGACGGTGTCAGCATCGTTGGTTTTGTATTTGGTGATCGGTCCGTAATAACGACCGGTAAGATCTCCGAATTCTTTATAAGCGTCTTCAAGGAATCCCATGATGGGTTCGTTGAAATTATCCCTGCGGGCAACGATGCCGTTCATGTGATGCTCCTGGTTTTGAACCGGCCCAAGTAAAATCGGGGCTTTGATATCGATCATCGCCGGCACTCGGCGACGGGTTTCACCAAAAAGTTCTTTTTGAGCCGGGGTCGGGCATTTGATTTTTTCGTCCGGTGCGCCGAGAAATTCGCGTAACAAATCAGCCTCCGGGGCAAAATAAGTGCGCTCGGAGTGGGTTGTCAGCATACCGTCCTGCACGTTCATGCCCGGATTCAAGCTCAGCTCATTAACTTTTCGTAAAATGATAGACTGGTCGGCAGCCTGTTGTGCGTCTTTCGCAAACAAAATGGTCCAGCCGGTGTCCAGAACGGCGTAGATGTCGTCATGGCCGCAATGTACGTTCAAGGCATGTTTGGTCAGGGCGCGGGCCCCGACCTGCAGTACCATCGTCGAGCCCTTGCCTGGTGCGTGATAATACTGTTCGGAAGCGTATACCAATCCCTGGCCGGAAGTGAAGTTGACGGCGCGGCGTCCGGTTACGGCAAAGGCGGTTGCGCCACCCTGCGCCGAATGTTCACCCTCGGTCTCAACAGCGATTTTCTGCCGTCCGAATACGTTCAGCTCGCCCTTGGCGAAGGACTCCTGATAAATTTCACCACCTTCTGTGCTGGGGGTGATGGGATAAAATATGCCGCCTTCTGTGATGCGGGTCTCCACCCATTGGGTCACCAGCTGGTTGCCGTTACAGGTGACGCGGATTCCAGGATATTTTGGAGAATTTGCAGGATCCGTTTTCTCTTCGTGGGATTCCTCGTCAGATACGTTAGTTTTCGTAGACATAATAATTTTATGGAAAATATACTGGTGCGCTGAAGAAGCTTTTGAACCGACCCAGATAGCGGTACGTAGACGGTTTGACTTTATCGATTTTGAGTCGCCTCTCAAGTGATTTTAAGAGCTAAATCTGTTCTTTCTGCTTTCAATTCAGCCGATATCCGCCACTTTTCTCCACAAAGGGCAGACTTTTTTGTGAATTTGGCGGCCCTTGATCAAATATATATCCGCTAATTTCATCTCACAATGCCTTACGATCTAATAGTTATAGGGGGGGGGCCTGCTGGTTATGTCGGCGCCATTCGCGCGGCTCAACTTGGCAAAAAAGTAGCCTGTGTCGAAAATGACCGGGCGGGGGGCACTTGCCTGAATTGGGGCTGCATCCCTACCAAAGCATTATTAAAAAATGCTAGTTTTTATCGTGCAATCACCAAGCAGTCGCGTGAGTTCGGGGTTCAGATCGATGGGAAGGTCAGTTTTGACTGGGACAAGGTGATCGGGCGATCCCGCCAGGTTTCGGGCCGTCTGGCCGGCGGGGTGGAATTCCTTTTCAAGAAAAACGGTATCGATTACATTCGTGGCATTGGATCACTGGAGGCGGAAGGTCAGGTTAAGGTGCTTCTGTCGCAGGATGAAAGGAGCGAGGGCACGGCAGAGACTCTGATTCTGGAAGCGAAGGACATTCTGATTGCGACGGGCTGCAAACCGGCTGAGCTGCCATTTCTGCCTTTTGATGGCCGGCGTGTTTTGTCTTCGAAAGAAGCGATGACCCTGCCTGAGTGCCCGGCGAGCATTATCATCATTGGTGCCGGGGCAATCGGCGTTGAGTTCGCGAGTTTTTTCAGTGCTTTTGGCAGCAAAGTGACTCTGGTCGAAATGATGGATCGGCTGGTGCCGGTCGAAGATGTGGAAATTTCTGAGACCTTGGAAAAATCGTTCAAGCGTCAGGGGATCAGTTGCCTCACCGCTCACAAAACCACGTCAGCGACGGTGATGGAGAGTGGCGTAGAGCTGGTGGTTCAGCCGAATGAAGCTTTGGGTGAGGCAAAAACCATTCAGGCCGATTATTGTCTTGTGGCCACCGGTGTGCGCCCGGTATTGCCGCAGATTGCGGAGGAGTTCGGAGAACTGGAGCTGAGCGAAAAAGGATTTATCCGGATTGATGATCGTTACCAGACTTCGCTGGCCAATGTTTATGCGGCTGGCGATATTATAGGAGCTCCCTGGCTCGCCCATGTGGCCAGCTTTGAAGCGATCCAGGTGATCGAAGGTCTCTACCTCGATGGTTATGAGCCCAAAAAAACCGGCAACTTTCCCGGTTGCACTTACTGCCATCCGGAAGTCGCCAGCATTGGTTTGAGCGAACAGGATTGTATTGACCAGGAGGTGGGCTACCGGGTTGGCAAGTTTCCCTTCATGGCCAGTGGACGTGCACTGGCGGCCAATGAGCGCGAGGGTTTTACCAAACTGATTTTTGCCGATGATGGATCGGACAAATTGCTAGGGGCTCATATCCTCGGGGGAGAAGCGACCGAAATGATCGCTGAAGCTGGATTGGCTCTGCAGATGGGGGCAACTTGGAAGGATATTGAGAATACCATTCATGCTCACCCGACTTATGCCGAGGCCTTGCATGAAGCTTCAGGAGCTGCTTTTGGTCATGCGATTCACTTGTGAGATGCGTTGATCTACGAGGAATTTTTACGCGGATCGATCTTAATAATGGCACATTTTATTCCTTCTTAAGGTTCAATGCGGGCGCTGATGCTGAGTCAATCCCAGGGGCGATGTGGGTAGTCGCTGCGCAGCATGATTATGCTCATTCTCGGATTGTTCGTGTCTTTCGGCGTGATCTTGATTGTCCACCTTTTGCCCGGCGCAGCCTCTATTAGTTCAATTTGAAAGTGTTTCGAAGAACTCTGGTAACTGGTGATTTTTAAGGCCTCGGTGAGATTAAGGGTGATTTTTTTACTTTTGTTTTTTACTTCGACTTTCCATGATAGGGATTGGGGAGAGACGGAGATGATCTCAGGCACTTCAATAGTGGCTCTCAGCTGCATGGCTTCTTTTTGGCCCTTGAGCTTGATTGTGATCACGCGTTCTTGTTTTCCCGTGCGGGTACCGGCTAGGAACTTGACTAGCAGCTCACCGCTCTCGCCACAGGAAAATTTTTTGCGAGGTAAAGGTATGATCAGGCAGTCGTAGTCGGGAGTAATCGGCTCGAAGGTGACGGCTTCGCTGGAGCTGACGGTGAAGGGGTAACTGAGCACGAGCTCGCCCATCGAGGGGTGAAAGTCGAGCTGTAAGTGTTGTTTCTTCCATATTAGAAAAAAACAGATACGTTTACAAATTATTATCAGACATGGGGTGGTGGACTTTTCCCTATGGTTGGAAGTCAAATTCCCGGAGCATTGAACATTAATGAAGTCGCAGGTCACACAGAGATTGATAACAGAGTAGCGTCAGACGTTGCTAAACGAATAAAAAATAGGTTCTTCACGGAATTTAATGGCAAGTTTTTGGGCGTAGGTCAAGCTTGCCGCAGAAGAAAAGGATGCGGATTCGGTAGTTGGCAAAATTCCGGAAGCCCCGGGCTGCTGACTTGATACTCTGGATGCGGCTATTCAATCCTTCGCTAACAGCATTGGTGATCCTGTGCCGGAACCAGTTCTGCAACCCCCATAAATGTTTCTTAATCATTC
>DAOUQC010000096.1 GCA_030625775.1 Verrucomicrobiota bacterium | reverse complement strand
GCTGACGATTTACGGTGATGGTTCATGGACTTACCAACTGAGCAGTAATGCGGTACATGATAACAATGATGCTGCTTATGTTGCCGCAGAATTGGAACAGTTCACTCTTAGGGTTGAGGATGATCGGTCCGGGGTTTCTGGTGATTTGACCTTGACCGCAAATATTGTTGATGACGGGATTGCAGTGGTCACTCCGGCTGCTGTGACTATTACTGCATTAGGGACACATACGGGGGATCTGATCACTACAGGTGCAGACAATGATGATTATTCAGCTGATTTGTCAAGCAATGTGGTTGACTGGTCAGCTGGCAGCACATTTGCTTTTTCGGGTCTTCATTCTGGAGGACTGGCAGTCTATTATTATGTGGATCCTAACGACCTGGATACGCTGATTGCCTATACTGATGTTTCGAAGGTTAAGGGTAAAATCGTTGTGGGAGAATACGACCCTGCTAACAGCGACCAAACTTTGATTTTCACCTTGGATGCAGATCCGAACTCTGACATTTATACGATGGATATCGATGTTACTCTCGACATCTTTACTGATTATACTTTTGATCCAGGGTCCTTTGGTGCTGCAGGTCCCCAGGATGATTATCGTTATACCGACAATCCTCACTTATTAGTAACGGGTGATGCTGTTCCTTCGGGGGAAACTACGATTTTTCAAATGTCCAATGTGGGACTGGGTGATCCCACAGCTCAAGTTAACAATAGTGTAAGTTACACGGGAATAGGAAATAATTGGGTTAGTACTGGGCAAGCTCTGGAGATGGTTTTATTGGTAAATATTCTCACTTTGGATATTAATGTGGATTTCAGTGGTGGGGGGACTAATGAGTTCGATTATAAAGTCTACGATGCAGCTGATGTGGAAATCGTAGCTTTAAGCGGAACATTCAGCAGCAGCAGCGGAAGTAACCTGTCAATCACACATACCGCTTCGATAGGACGCGTTGTTTTAGGTCACACGGGTGATGACTACCGAATTGGGGTCATCACACTTGTTCCTGATAGCGGAGTGGGTGAAGTGCCTTTGGATGTATTTGCAGTGGACCTGACCGATTCTGACGGAGATACCACTTCGACAAGCATTGATATAACGGTTGAAGGGGCCGCGGCAGCACCGATTGTTATCGATCTCAACCACGACGGGGTGCAGTTTGACAACATTGAAGACGGGATTGCGTTTGATGTTGATGATGACGGGCAATTGGAACAGGTCGCGTGGGCGGACGAAGAAGATGCGGTGCTGATATTTGATGCCAACAATAATGGAGATGTTGATGGACGGGAGGAGTTTGTCTTTGCTGACTACAGTGCCGACCCGGATGCAACGGATCTGGATGGACTGCGAGAACAATTCGACAGCAATGAGGACGGAATCCTCTCCGCAGAAGATGAAGAATTCTCCAAGTTTAAGTTGTGGCAGGATAAAGACGGAAACGGGATCGTTGATGAAGGCGAAATATTCAGTCTTGATGAAGCTGGTATCGAAAGCATTGGACTGGTGAGTGATGGCGAGAGTTATTTTGCAGCGGGAGGTGATGTGTTTGTTCATGGCGAAATCAGCGTAAATTTCAAAGATGGTTCCACCGGGGCAGGTGCTGATGCTCAATTCAGTTATGTCGAAATTGTGGAGGAGGTTGATCCTGGGGCTCTGGTTGAACCTGAAGGCTCGGAGAACCCGCTTGAAATTGTGTCTGACAGTGGAGAGATCGTGAATTTGGATGCCCCCGCTTCGAGGGAACCCGCTGATGAGGCTGCTAGCGGAGAAGATTCTGGAGGGTCTGGTGATCTTCTGGTCGCCGAAGCCCCAGCACCAGCGATGCATGATGATGCAGAAGTTGCAGCAGCTGCTGCGGCGATGTAAGAAGGAGTGAGTAGTTCACGGGCACTTGTATTGCTGATTTGAGTTTTAGCTGATAGAATCCACTATATGAATCAGGATCATCTTCTCCAGGCCTTGGAGTTCCTAGGGAAGTTTCATGGACGTTCCGTAAACGCGGAAGGCGTGGTGCAGGGGCTGCCGACGTCGGATGGTCTGCTCACACCGGAACTTTTTGAACGTGCCGCCGAGCGGTGCGGTTTCACATCGAAGATCGTGCATCGGTCCTTGCATGGATTGCACCAAGCAACGCTTCCAGCGATTTTGCTGCTTGAACACGATGACAGTGTGGTCCTTCTAGGGGTGAAAAAAGGGAGGAAAAGGAAGCGTATTGCTGAAGTGTCTGTTTCCAGTGCCGGAGGCGGGGTACAGGAAATCGATATGAAAGAGCTTGAGCGTGACTACACGGGTTACGCAATTCTGGTTAAGCCCAGCTACCAATTTGAGGAGCGAGCTTCCTTTGGACATGAACCACCCAAGCGAAACTGGTTCTGGGGTACGCTGTGGCGGTTTCGTAGTTTTTATGCTCGAGTTGGTTTTGCGACCATCATGATCAATTTGCTGGCCTTGAGCTCGTCACTTTTCATCATGAATGTTTATGACCGGGTGGTGCCGAATCAAGCGATCGAGACGCTATGGGCACTGGCGATCGGAGTAGGCATTGCTTTTGTGCTGGAATTTTTGCTCAAATCACTGCGCACATTTTTTGTTGATCGAGCCGGACACCGGATTGATTTGATTCTTGGTGGTGATTTATACGCAAAAATTCTGGGGCTTCGATTTGCAGAAAAACCAGCCTCATCAGGTGCGCTGGCGGGCCAGGCACGTTCTTATGAGGGCTTACGTGAGTTTTTTACCAGCGCCACAATCGCAGCGATTTTTGACTTGCCCTTTGTTTTTGTTTTTGCCGGAATCATATATTTGCTGGGAGGAGTGGTGGCTATCCCCTTGATTGTAGGAGCGATTCTGACACTGCTTGTCGGGGCTATATTGCAATTTCCAATCAGCCGTGCAGTAAGTTCAAGCTACCTGGCAGGGAATCAACGGCAGGCTCTTTTTGTCGAGGGAGTCAATGCGCTTGAAACGGTAAAAGCGACACGCAGTGAGTCTGAGCTGCAGGTGCGAATGGAGGAAAATGTGCAAATCGCTGCCAAGGCTGATGGCAAAGCGCGGATGTATTCACAACTGGCCTTGAATACAACATCCTTCATCCAGCAATTGGTGACTGTGGCGATTGTGATTGTGGCTGTTTTTCAGGTTCAGAATGAAGCGATGACGATGGGGGCGATGATCGCCTGTGTTATTCTCGCCGGACGTGCGATGGCACCCCTGGCGATGGTTTCGTCTTTGTTGACCCGTTTCCAGCAATCGAGGCGTTCGCTGAAAGGTCTCAACCAGATCATGCAGAACCCGTCCGAGCGTGAGGCGCAAGGGGCCAAGTATATCACTTTGAGTCATTTCAACCCTGGTGTTCGAACTCATGATCTTTGTTTTGAGTACGGAGAGGATTCCGGCATGGTGCTGCAGGATTTGAATTTTACAATCAAGCCGGGAGAACGTGTGGGTATTCTTGGGCAGGTAGGTTCGGGGAAAAGCACACTTTTGCGGATGCTGATAGGTTTGTATTTTCCGAAAAGCGGGCGAATTGACATCAGTGGGATTGATACCGGTCAGCTTGATCCCGCAGAGTTGCGACGCCACATCGGTTATGTGCAACAGGATCCAATGTTGTTGTTTGGAACCCTGCGTTCCAATTTAAAAGCGGGGTGCCCCTGGGCTACGGATGAAGCGGTCTGGCGAGCGATCGAACGTGCTGGTTTGGCCGATTATATCCGTTCCCTGCCCCGTGGTGTTGATCATTCCGTATCCGAGGCTGGTAAATCGCTGTCTGGGGGGCAAAGGCAAGCAGTCAGTGTGGCGAGAGCACTTTTGGAAGAGCCGCCTTTGCTGATTTTTGATGAGCCTACCAGTGCCATGGATTGGTCCAGTGAAAAAAAGTTATTGATCCAACTGGAGGCTTACCTTAAGGCGGGGGCAGAGCGGACCTTGATTGTGGCGACCCACAAACGTTCGGTTTTGTCGATTGTTGACCGCATCATAGTGATCGACAAAGGTAAAATAATCGCTGATGGCCCCAAGGCTCAGGTGCTAAGCCAACAGGGAAACAATAGCCCCGGTCAAGCAGGTGGTAAGGCTACTTCACGCCCGCTGATCGTGACTGATAAAACTTCTTCCCAGACGGATCATGGAAAAGCAAAATAGCGATATCAGTAGCGATCAGGCTCAGGGTGCCCCCTCGGAAACGAGTGGCTTAAGTCCTGCATCCGTTGATAAGCGTCCGCTGCATCGTCATGAAATTGATTTTGCCCGCAATGCCCGCCATGCTTTGATGAATGACCGCGTTCGCGGCGCGAATTTGTTACTTTTTTTGATTGCGGCAGGCATTGGGGGGTTTGTATTCTGGGCTTCACAAGCGAGTCTTGATGAAGTGACCCGAGGCAATGGAAAAGTCATTCCTTCGTCTTCCGTTCAGACTATGCAAAATCTGGAAGGTGGCATCATTGCTGAATTGCTCGTTTCCGAGGGGGACCGTGTGATCAAGGGGGATGTACTCGTTCGTATCGATGACACGATGACGCAGGCAAATTACAAAGAAAACCTGGCTAAATCCGAAGCTCTGCAAGCCACGCTGGCGCGTCTCAAAGCAGAAGCGGAAGAGAAGGATATGGTTGTTTTTGATAAGGATTTTCGTGTTACTCGTCCCGATCTTGTTAGTCTCGAGACAGGTTTGTTTGAAAAACGCCGCAACGAACTGGCCAAGCAGACCAAGACCCTCAAAACCAGTATTCGACTTGCTTCGGATGAATTGGCAATGACGATTCCACTGGTAGAAAAAAACATCGTTTCCAAGGTGGATCAGATGAAGCTCGAGCGTGAGGTCAATGAGCTCGACGGAAAGCTCAAAGGGATCACGGGGGTATTCCAGAGCCAATCCATGGAGCAGTATAATGAAATTAGTGCGCAATATGACAGCCTTAAAGAATCTCTGGCTGGACGCCAGGATCAGGTTCGACGCACGGTGATTCGATCGCCGGTCGATGGCACGGTGAACCACGTTCACACCAAAACTCTGGGGGGTGTGGTTAGCCCTGGTGAGGCGATTGTCGATATTGTTCCGGACGACGACACTTTGTTGGTCGAAGCACAAATTCGTCCAGGGGATATCGCCTTTCTCAGGCCAGGCCAAAAAACGGTATTAAAATTTACGGCTTATGACTTTTCGATTTATGGGGGGGTGGAAGGGAAGGTTGAATATATCAGTGCAGATACAATCCTGGATGAAATTGACCAGCAACACTATTATCAAATCAAAGTGAGGAACCAGGGGGGCAAGCTGACCGATAGGGAAGGTAAAGAACTTCCCATTATTCCGGGAATGGTGGTGGAAGTGGATATTCTTACCGGCCGTCGAACGGTGTTGCAGTATTTGCTTAAACCCTTTCACCGGATGCGATTTAATGCATTAAGAGAGCGTTAGTGGAGAAAAGATGTTGGACGACAAAAGCCAGGGCAAGAATGAGCTAGACCCTCAGGGAGCTCCCAGGGGATTCAGAAAAGCTCGGAACCGGAAGGTGGCCATGTTGCTGCTGATTGCGCACTTACTTGGGATTATCTCATCTTTCCACGCATTGATGAGTACCCGCACTTCGCAGGGTGCTATTGCCTGGATCGTTTCACTCAATACGATCCCGTTGGTTTCTGTTCCTTCCTACTGGGTACTTGGGCGTAACAAGTTCCAGGGTTACGTGACCTTACGACAGCAACTGGCTCTCAAATCCGAGGATGAGCTGGGAAAAGTCAGGCAGAAAATGCAGCCTTATGTGCGGGCACTAAATGACGAACACGGTGGAGCCCGGGCGACAGAACGATTGGCTCAGCTCCCTTATTTTGATCACAATGCCGTCGAACTGCTGGTTGATGGTGAGGCGACTTTCGACAGTATTCTGGAAGGGATTGACGAAGCAGAGGATTACATTCTGGTACAATTTTATATCGTTCGTGACGATGAACTGGGGCGAAAGCTTAAGCAACATCTCATCGCCAGAGTGAAGCAGGGAGTGAAGGTGTGGTTCCTCTACGACGAAATTGGTACCCGTAAGATTGAGGGCTATGTCAATGATCTGCGGGAGGCGGGCGTATCGGTGAGCCCTTTTCATTCGACCCAGGGAGGAGGGAATCGTTTCCAGCTGAATTTTCGCAATCATCGGAAGATTGTCGTTGTGGATGGCAAGGCGGCTTGGGTGGGTGGACACAACGTGGGAAATGAATACCTTGGTAAGGATCCCAAGTTTCCCAACTGGCGGGATACGCACATGAAAATTGTCGGTCCTTCGGTGCTGCAATTACAGCTTTCTTTTGTAGAAGACTGGCGATGGGCGAAGAACGAAGAACTCGCGCTGGCGTGGGAATTGATACCTGCTGAAGAAGGCAATGCCAGTGTGCTCATTTTGCCCACCGGTCCTGCCGATCGTTTGGAGACCTGCAGTTTGATGTATCAACAGGCCATTCACTCCGCCAGAAAGCGAATCTGGATCGCCAGTCCTTATTTTGTTCCCGATGAAGGCGTGATGGCAGCTTTGCATTTGGCTGAGCTGCGGGGAGTGGACGTCAGGGTAATCATTCCTGAAAAACCTGACAGCAAAATGGTTTATTATTCTGCTTATGCCTTTGTGGGGGAACTGATCGAATCAGGTGTCGAGATCTATCGCTACGAGCCCGGCTTTCTGCACGAAAAAGTATTTCTTGTTGATGATTTACTTGCAGGTGTGGGCACTGCCAATTTCGATAATCGCTCGTTCCGGCTTAATTTTGAAGTGACGGCTCTGGTTGTTGATAAAAAATTCGTGTCTGATGTGGAACGAATGTTCGAGCAGGATTTTGCTAATTCACGCTTGATGACAAAAGAGGACGTGGGAGGAAAACCGGGATGGTTCAAGGTGTTGTCCCGGGCGTCCTATCTTGCTGCGCCGGTTCAGTGAAGCCGTTAGAGCAAAGGGCGTAGAAAGGGGGCGGTGCGGGATTGTTTGGATTGGGCGACTTGTTCAGGTGTGCCGGAAGCGATGATTTGGCCGCCATTAGGCCCTGCTTCAGGGCCGAGATCGATGATGTAGTCAGCTTCGGCAATGATGTCGAGGTTATGCTCGATGACGATGACGGTGTGGCCGTCATCGACGAGACGGTGCAGGAGTTTGGTCAGCTGGGTGACATCGGCCATGTGCAGACCAATGGAAGGCTCTTCGATGACGTAGAGGTTGCGCACACCGTGTTTGCCGGTAGCGGATTTCAAACGTGCGGTTTCGGAGCGGCCGATACCGCGGGTGAGTTGGGCTACCAGTTTGATGCGTTGGGCTTCGCCGCCGGAAAGGCTGGGGCTGGGTTGCCCAAGAGTGAGGTAGTCGAGCCCGGTGTCGCGCATCAGATTCAGGGTTCGGTGAATGGTGGGGTGGCCGGAGAAAAAATCAGCCGCTTGCTCGATGGTCATGTCCATGACCTCGCCGATGTTTTTGCCGTTGTATTCGACTTCCAGAGTGGCGGCGTTGTAGCGGGCCTGTTGGCATTCTTCGCAGGGGATATAGGAAGTGGGCAGGAAACTCATTTCGAGTTTGATGCGTCCGTTGCCTTTGCAGGCCTCGCAGCGCCCGCCTTCGGTATTGAATGAAAAGCGACTGGCGGTATAACCGCGGGTGCGGGCATTGGGCAACTGGGCGAACAGCTTGCGGATGTGATCGAAAAGTTTGACGTAAGTGGCCGGGGTTGAGCGTGAGGTTTTTCCAATCGGCGATTGATCCACTTCGTAAACGGCGGTGATGTCGTCTTCCACACCTGAGATGGATCTGATGTTGGAAGGTGATTTTTTTCTTTTTTTGTCGAGTGTATTTTTTACTGTGGGCAGGAGAAGCCCACGCATCAGTGTCGATTTTCCAGAGCCGGAAATGCCGGTGATGACGGTGAGTCGGTTGAGCGGGATTTGAACGTCCAGATTATGGATGTTGTGAAGCGTAGCTCCTTTGATTTTCAACCAGCCAGTGCGGCTGGCTTTAGCAGGGAGTTTGCGGCGTGTGCCGGAGAGAGGGTGGCTGACTGGTTTTTGAAGGGCAATAGCAGTTGGAGATTTAGCGAGTATTTTTTTCTCAGCCGCGGAGAGACGTTTTTTGGTGAGCAGTTTTGGTGGACCAGAAAAAACAACTTCGCCACCGAATTGCCCGGCAGCGGGTCCGAGGTCGATTACATGATCGGCACGACGCAGGGTTTCTTCGTCGTGTTCGACGACGAGCAGGGAATTTCCCTTGTCACGAAGAGCGGTCAGGGTGTCTAGCAGCCGTTCGTTGTCACGTGGGTGGAGGCCGATGGTGGGTTCGTCAAGGATGTAGAGAACCCCACGCAAATTCGAACCGAGCTGGGCTGCGAGTCGGATACGTTGGGATTCACCGCCTGAGAGGGTATTGGCTGCGCGATCCAACTGCAGGTAGCCAAGGCCCACTTCTTCCATGAAACGCAGGCGTTGGGATATTTCCGGCAGGATGTCGCGGGCGATGAGGGCGTTTTGGCCTTCGAATTTGAGTGAGTCGAAGAGTTGGTGGGCTTCGGCGACTGAGAGATGGGTGATGTCGCTGATGTTGTGGCCTTGGATTTTTACGTGGAGAGAGATTTCATTGAGTCGTCCGCCTTGGCAATCGTCACAGGTCACGAACTCAGTCGTGTCTGCTTTTGAGCGTCGTGCTTCTTCCCGGATCTCGGATTCGAGGATGGAATCGGCATTAGGATCGACGTATTGATCGAGTTTCTTTTTAGGCACGATTCCGTAACCCCGGCAGGTGGGGCAATAACCGTGCGGAGAGTTGAAAGAGAACATTCGAGGATCGGGTTCTTCAAATGAGCGTCCGGTGTCCGGGTCGCTCAAGGTGGTCGATACAATGTGCAGTTCGTCTTTGTTATCCTGAAAGTGAGCGGTATTTTTACCGATCCTCAACGCGTCTTCAATCGCAGCCCGCAATTGGGCAGGGGGTGTTTTTTTGGAAACTTCCTCGATGACCACATCGATGGTGTGCTCCTTGAATCGTTCGAGTTTTTGAAAACCTTTGACTGGCATCAGAGTGCCATCGACGAGAAGATTTTGATAACCCTTGCGTTCCGCCCACTGGGCGATATCGGTGTGAAATCCTTTGCGCGCTTTGATGACGGGAGCCAGGATGAGCACTTTACCTTTTGCAGTGGTTTTTCGAATGCGGGTGAGAATGGCGGTGACGGATTGTTTGGTAACCGCTTTTCCGCTATCGGGGGAATGTTGGATGCCGGTTTTGGCAAAGAGCAGCCGAAGGAAATGGTAGACTTCGGTGACGGTGGCAACGGTCGATTTTCCTCCACCACGGGAAATGCGTTGTTCAATGGCGACTGTCGGGGGCAGTCCGGTGATGTGATCGATGTCGGGTCGTTCCAATTGTTCGACAAACTGGCGGGCATAAGCCGACATCGAATCGAGGAAGCGGCGTTGGCCTTCGGCAAAAATGATATCAAAAGCGAGGGTGGATTTTCCGGAGCCACTGAGTCCGGTGACAACAACAAATTGATCGCGTGGCAGGTCGAGGTCGATGTTTTTCAGGTTGTGCTCACGAGCACCATGCAGACAGATGGCGGATGGGTTCTTGGAAACTGAATAGAGTGGCGCTGATGACTCTGCGACTTTGGGAGCCTGCGTAGTTTTTCTGGAGAGCAGGGGAGCAAGGTAGCGTCCGGTATGTGATTCCGGGATGGTGATGATTTCTTCGGGAGTACCAGTGGCGACGAGTGTTCCGCCTGCACTTCCCGCTTCCGGGCCGAGATCGATGATGTGATCGGCGCACTTGATGACTTCGAGATGGTGTTCGATCACCAATACGGTATTGCCTGCTTCGACTAGTCGATCGAAAACCTGCAGCAGCATGGCGATGTCATCAAAGTGAAGGCCGGTGGTGGGTTCATCAAAAATCAGCAGGGCGTTGGGTGTCTTGTTTTCTTTCTTGCGGTGGCTTTGTGATTCTAAAAGATGCCCGACGAGTTTCAGGCGTTGGGATTCCCCGCCGGAGAGTGTGTTGAGCGGCTGGCCGAGGCGCAAATAACCCAGTCCGACATCAGCCAAGGTTTGCAGGCGGGAGACGATTTGTCCGGGGCGACGATCGGGTTTTCGTTTAGCTTGATCCGCAACAGTGGTATCAAGGGCAAAGAAAAAGGTAATGGCTTGGGTGATGGTGAAATTTAAAATTTCGTAGATGTTCTTGTCGCCGAGACGGTATTCCAAAGCTTCCGGCGTGTAGCGACTGCCTTCACATTCCGGGCAGGTCACATAGAGATCGCTGAGGAATTGCATTTCCACTTTCTCAAAGCCGTTACCCCAACAGCGTTCACAGCGTCCGGCACCGGAGTTGAAGGAAAAATAACCAGGCGTCAGCTGCCGGGCTTTGGCATCGGGAGTGTCAGTGAATAATTTGCGAATTAGTTCAAAGACTCCGGTATAAACCGCGGGAGTAGAACGGGGAGTGCGAGCGAGTGGTGCCTGGTCCACCATGATCACTTCGTCGATGTGCTGATGGCCGAGGATGTTCTTGCAGCGACCCGGTTCGGCAGGTGATGCCTGGCCGAGTTTTTTCAGCAGGTTTTCGTAGAGAACGGAATGAATGAGAGTTGATTTTCCTGAACCGGAAACACCGGTGACGCAGGTGAAAAGATGGAGAGGAATTTCGACGTCGATTTTTTGCAAATTGTGCTGACGGGCTGCGACGATTTTCAAGCGTTTGGTTTTTTTAGGCAGGCGGCGCTTTTTTGGAACCGGAATAGATTTTTTTCCCGAGAGATAAGCGGCGGTCAGGGATTTGCTCTTGGATTGAGTGAGCTTTCCAGGAGAGCCGGTAAAAACAAGCTCTCCGCCATCTTCTCCGCGTCCGGGGCCGATGTCGATGAGGTGATCGGCGGCGCGGATGACGGACTCGTCATGTTCGACAACGGCTAAAGTGTTTCCGTTGTCGCGCAGGTGGTACATGATCTCGATCAGCAGATCGGTGTCGCGCGGGTGCAGACCGACGGTGGGTTCGTCGAGCACAAAAAGAGTCGAGGTGAGTGAGGCTCCGAGACAGGTGGTCAGATTAACGCGTTCGGTTTCACCTCCAGACAGGGTTCGGGTGGGACGGTCGAGATTGAGATAGGAGAGACCGACGCGTTCGAGATAACGAAGGCGATTGCAGACTTCACCGTGCAACATTTCGGCTGTCGTATCATGGGCTGGTAGCGGAATTTGTTCAATAAAATCCAGAGCTTCATTGATGGGGAGCTGCCAAATTTCAGGCAGTGTTTTACCGCTTGCACGGTAGTTGAGAGCTTCCGGTTGCAGGCGGGTTCCTTCGCAAACATTGCACTTGGTATAGGAGCGGAAGCGACTTAGGAAAACACGCACATGCATGCGGTAGGTGCGTGATTCCAGCCAGTCAAAAAATCCGCGCACGCCATACCAGGAACTTTCACTCCACGCCTTGTCCGCATTACCGGGGTGCTCGCCTTGAAGGATCCATGTTTGGTCAGCTTTTGAAAGTTCTTCAAAGGGGGCATTGATGTCAATACCACGAATGCCAGCGTAAAGTTCCAGTTCAACCTGGCACTCTTGGTGCCGGTTGCCTTGAAATGCTTTGATGACGCCTTCCCGGATGCTGAGTGATGGATCGGGTAGGGCTCGATCGAGGTCGATACCAATAACACGTCCAAAACCACGGCATTCAGGGCAGGCACCGAGCGGGTTATTGAAAGTGAAGAGGTTGGGGGTGGGGGCGTGCAGGTCGAGATCGCAGTGGGCACAATGCCAGTTGCGGGAAAAACTGACGGGTGTAAGGGAAGAATTATCCGCCGGATGCACGGTGATTTTCCCTTTGCCAAAATGGAAAGCACTCTCCAAGGCTTCGAGTAATCTGGCGCTGGGTTTTTTTGAGGATGCGGGTATTTTAATCCGGTCCTGAACGACATCGACAATCGCGGGCAGAGTTTTGTTGGGGAAGGTTTCGTCGGTACGCCATGTTTTTCCGTAGACATGAATTCGCAGATATCCTTGCGCTTGCAGGAATTCAAAAAACTCTGCGGGGTCTGTACTGTCACCGAGGGGAATACCGAAAGTGATGAGCACAGACTGTCCTCCAAAATATTCAGGAAGATGGTGGGCAATGGATGTCGGGGTCTCCGGGCGAACCGCCTGATGACATTCCGGACAATTGGCCTCGGCGATACGTGGAAAAAAAAGTTTCAGGTAGTCATTGATCTCAGTGATCGTGCCGACGGTTGAGCGGGTGGTTTTGACCTTGTTCGATTGTTCAATGGCGATTGCAGGTGGAATCCCATGAATGGTGTCCACCTGGGGTTTGTCCATGCGATCGAAAAACTGGCGGGTGTAGGGGGAGAAAGTTTCTATGTAGCGTCGCTGCCCTTCGGCGTAGAGGGTTTGAAAAGCCAGGCTCGACTTGCCGGATCCACTGGGTCCGGTGATGACATTGAGTTTCCCGAGCGGCAGATCGAGATCGATGCCCTTGAGGTTGTTTTGCCTTACTCCCCGTATTTTGATGGTAGTGCCACTTTTGCCTACGGCTGTTTTTTTTGAAACGTGGCGTTTCTTTTTCGGAGAGCGACTGGTTGTGGAATCACGGGACATACTTGATGGCAATGGTAGCGGTGAGGACACTACTCTGCCGAGACTTCAGCGGACGGCAATAAAAATGATTGTTTTCATGAAATTGATTGCGGTATATTTGCGAATCAGAATCAAATTTCCCAAAGTTATGGATATAAAAAAACCGATTCAACGCCGGCAGTTTATTGGATCATCACTACTGCTTGCAGGCAGTCTGGCTACCGGGTTTTCAGTTTCAAAAAGTTATCCTGATACCCGGGTCATGCCCTGGACGCCAGGCAAATTCCGGATGCGAATGAGGAGCTGTAAAAAACCAGTGTCGAAGGGGATCGCCTACGAGCCGGTTGTGAATGAGCTAGAGTGGAATGCCTCGGAGACGGCGATCATCATCTGTGACATGTGGTCGGACCATCCCTGTAAGATGGCTGCACAGCGCGTTGCCGATATGGCTCCACGGATGAATGCTGTGATCTCAGCTGCTCGTGATCGTGGAGCCTTGATCATACATGCGCCGAGCGGCGGTATAGAGCTATACGAGGACACCCCGTTTAGAAAGAAAATGAAAAATGCGGCAGCTGTGAAATCACCTGTTCCCATCAAGGGTAATTGGGAATGTGAACTTGATAGGGAAACGGAATTGCCGGTTGAAGCGAACAAGCGATCAGAGAAAGCGGTAAATGGATGCGATGACCCGTTCCCGGCTCCTCATCCGGATTTTGATCGTCATGAGCACTCGGCGCTAGGAATCATCGGTTGGGATGGTGTCAGCCAGAGCGGGCAGGAGATGTGGAATGTGTTTCAGCGGGAGGGAATTAGCAACGTTGTATTGATGGGAGTGCATACCAACATGTGCGTGTTGGGGCGGCCCTTTGGAATTCGGCAAATGGTCAAACTGGGTTTTAATGTCGCACTTTGTAGGGATCTGACCGATGCACTTTACGATCCCCGCGACCCTCCACATGTCAGTCACACTCGGGGGGTGGAACTGATCGTCAAGCATATTGAAAAGTACTGGTGCCCTTCGTTTATGAGTTCGGATCTTGCCGAAGTGATCCAGGGCTCAGACAGTCCCTCCGGAAAAACAAATGAGTAGGAGGGGATACAGACAAATATTGCCCGCTTTCAAACAGCCCCCATTTCCTGCGATAGCTGGAAAAGGCGGTGGACTTGCACAAGCGGAACGTGAGGAATGCTGAATTGTTTGTCTTGCTGAAAGGTCCCGGAAAACGTTCCCATGTCATTGCCCTCGTCTTTCATTGAGATATTACCAACGCTGGCCCATTGATGCCCTTCCAGTTCTGAACCGGATTTTTTGATGCGCAGAATCAGTAGGCGGCTATTGGTCAGGACGATACAAATTTTGGTTCGGCTCAGCAGTCCCGAACGTTTTTGTACCGCAATGTAATAAATGCTTTCGTCGGCTGCAAGCACGGGGCTGATTTCCCGAAAGGCCTGGGCAACGGCTGTCTGATCCTGATTGTCATCAATGAAGTGGTTGATTTCTTCATGAATATCAAACACATCCTCAATAGCTGCCCAGTCTGCCATGCCATCGTAATAGACAAGGTCGTGGCGTTCAAGCGCCCCGTTCTGCAACATCAAAAGAATATCCTGCTGCATATAGGGACCAACGGGGGTTTGCTGACCCAATTTCACAACTGAAAACTGAATTTCGTTGCTTGTTTCGATGGCATTGTAGGGATCACTCATGACAAGGGATGGAGGATAAATGGAGGTGAGATGATTTTGTTGGAAATAGCAAAAAAGAAGTAATAAAAAAGAAAAAGTTTATACAATAAAGGGTATTTACTTTGTAAATAAAGTCGAGAAAAAAATAAAACGATTTGAGCCACACTGTGCTTGCACAGCTTAGTTGATCAGGAAGAAATGTTTACGTCTTAGGGCTGCTTGTCAATTCAGGATATAGGATAAACCATTCTTTGGGGAGGCGGCGGGGGCGGCCTTGGGGCATTTGGACTAAAGCAAGGGATTGTCTGCAGGTGATCAAGAGGGAGTTGTCTACAGGCCTGACAATACGGAAAGCACACCAGAATCGGGCTCGTTCGAAGGATTCAACTTTTGCTTCAACTTTAATCAAATCACCAAGGATGGCAGGCGTGCGGTAGTCGATCTCGGTTCGAATGACAACCGGGAAGAGCTGGGTTTTTGTCATTTGCTTGAGACTGAGTCCCAATTTGGCAGCGAGTTGTGTTCGAGCGGTTTCGATAAACCTTAAATAGGCGATGTTGTGAACAACTCCGCCACAATCAGTGTCAAAGAACATGATTTCTTCTTCTGTTACAATGGATGGCATAGGAGGATCAGGATTCGAGAGATGAAAAGATAGAAGATAGAAAGTTCTTTTCCACTGCAAAAATCAGTCAATTGGCATGGGTAATATGACTGAAAGCAAAGTCTTTAGAATTTTTCGGAACGTGGTATGTTTCGTCGCGAAATGATTAGAGTAGAATCAGAGTATTTCAGGTTTCAAAGCCAACGGTTTTTTGACCGTATTTCCAGTGCCGGTATCAGGTGCTTGGT
>DAOUQC010000033.1 GCA_030625775.1 Verrucomicrobiota bacterium | reverse complement strand
GATCGTGGGGGTGTTCCAACGCTTGAGCTGGTAAAGGTCTGCAGGGGAGAGGGTAGGGGTGTTTTTTTGGGAATAACTCATAGTGGTAATATATTCCTTTTCCTTTATCTGCTTTGCAAACCCATGCTTATGGTATTATTTGCATACCGTAGCAAAGGAATTCAAAATCCGTCTGGAGCCTCTTAACTTTGGCGGCATAGCGTAAAAATCTATTCAACCACGGGTGGCCGCTTGAGCTTGTAGCGTTTGTACCAGTTCGGTATTCCGTCTTCGTCCTGAGCGTATTCGTCTGAAATAACCGCAGGCGTATGGCCGAACAGTTCTTTATATATATTTTCACATTCGCTTGAATAGGCATAAGTGAACCGGTCCGTTCGATAAGGTTTATCCGTAATCCATTCTGGTGGGGTGAGATCGACGACTGTTATTCCTTTGCGGCGCACTTCGATATGGACAGGCCCGATTTCCATAGGAATCTGAATGCTGTGGATTCCTTTTGGTGCCTCACATCGTTTTTTCCCATTCACAAAGAGTTCAGCTGGTGCTGTCAGAATAGTTACAACATCAATGATATCCTGAGCACGGACATATTGAGGGTGGTATTCCTTCGGGAGGTTGATAGGAGAGATATATAAGGAAACATTAAAATGGGATGGAACAGCCGTTGACGGGTATTTTTTGTAAAAGGCAAGTGCTACATCTTTCGAGACTGAAGTGTCTCCAGTCCGCCAAATACGCTTGTAATAATCAAGTAAGGTGGCAAAGGCAAAGTTGTGGTTAATCTCGGGTGCCATATGATGCCCTTCCAGAAAGTCATCCCAGGTGTAGTGCATGACAAACGGGACATCGTTACGGATGGCATCCTCCCAGAGTGTCCGGTAGTTGCTTGCCCCCGAAAAAGGGTAATAGGCACGGCTCATATCGTCCAGATTAGCCTTCTGAAATTGTGCGATAGACAGTATATTTCCACCTTTCCGGTCGAGCGTTGATGCTTTTGAACAGAACATGTCATTGACAATGCTCTGTCCGTAAGAGCGGTCCCTGCTCTTGCATTGGCTGGCCCAATAGTTCCAGTCGGAGTCGGTCTGTTTCACCCTTGGGGCTCCGCCTCCTATACTACCCTCTACTCCAGGAAAGTAAGTGTTGACGGCATCTACGTAACGTCGGAACTGCTCATTCAGATCCGCTTTTGTGGCTGTACGCATATGAACACTGGAAAACACATCCCAGACGATGGCCGCCTCAATACCGGAAAGCTGCATGAGCTTCTCGTAAGACTCAGCGAGTTTTCGAACTTCGGCTTCAACGTCAGGCTTCCCGAAAAGGCCTGCAGCACTTCTTGCCGAAGTGCTCATTCTTTCCGGCGCCCAGGTGAAAAAAACGATTCGCCCGTCAGGTGTGCGCAACCAGTTTGGCGAATCGTTCACCTCATGCATCAGGGCACGGAGACGGGATGCCCAAATACGCAATTTCACCTCATCCGTCGTAGGTAAGGTCATTTTTGGGAGTGTCAGACACAGTGCAAACTTGAAATCAAGTTTCATTTTTTCTGCTTCCCGAAGATAAGTTACAATCTTCTTTGTCTGGCGATCCCAGCCGTCGTGACCTCGCGCATCACAAGTGTCAATGGAGATGAACTTGCAAAACCCGTCAATGCCTATGCGTTTAGCTGCAGTCAATTCCAGGGCGGCAAATTCCTCTGTCGACTTATCCAACCAGCTTGTCATGGGGGAATAAAACAGACAGGCACCCCCTACATTGCTCGCAACACCATCAGGACGATATGCGGAATAATCGAACCTGTCGGGACTACCCATGGGGTTGATCCCCATCCAGTGAGCCATTACGTATTTTTTATCAAAAAGTGGCTTCGCCAGTACAGGTCGGTTGGGCTCAAGGCTTATCTTAGGAATCGGGGGAGACGTTACATTCTGTGTTTCAACAATAGAGTTGTCATGGAACTGTTTTTTTACCTGCTCCTGATTCAAAGCGCTGCGGTAGATGCGGATTTCGTCGATATCCCCTTTGAAGCAATAGCCTTCGACACCGGCTATTCCAAGTGCATTCCCGTAGTTCAGGAACTGGCCTTTGAAGGTCGCTCGTTTTATAGGCTTTCCGTTGAGATAAAACACGATCGAACGTTGATCATAGACCACCGCCAAATGGAGCCAGACGCTGAAGTCGTCAATTGCCGGTGTATTTACCCGTGTACTTCGGCTTTCGCTGGAATAAGCACAGAAGCCGAGTGAGTTTGTGCCATCCCTGCTATGTGCCAATAGTCCTCCGTGTTTGCCTGATCTTGCCACAATGAATCTGTCGTAGCCATCTTGCGGACCTGCCGGCTTGACCCAGGCTGTTATTGAGAATGCGGCATCTTCACTCCCCTGAAGCAAGATGGGTTCAGTAAAATTCGCTACACTAAGCCGTGTCGTTCCATCACATCGCAGAGCCCCGCCAACTTGTCCGCGGACCCACTCAGCATTTCCCGCAACATCCGCATGATATCCATTGCCGGATGAATCGTAGGCTACATCTGATCCGTCAGCATCGTTAAAGCTCCAATAGGCGGCAAGGTCTTCAGCCAGAGCAAGTGAGCTGGAGCCACACACCGCAATCGTTATTACTGAAATCATCGTCCTTGCTTTCATGATCAGTTTCTGGCCCTTATAGATTGTAGGTGTGTTCCAACACTTGAGTAGGAAGAGATCGCCAAAAGAAAAAGAAGAACGATTTTGTGGAAATGAGAACATGGTAGATATACAGTTCTTTTTTTCCAATGGTTTGCAAACCCATGCTTGTGGTATTAATTTCATACCATGAATCACAAAAAGTCAGAATTGTCCATTTTGCCACAGAGATGTTCACTGGTTGCCGAAACCGCAGAAAGTTTGCGCAAGGGGATACGAACAGGTTTGTGGCAAGAGATGCTTCCGAATGAAAGAAGTTTGAGTGAGGAACTGCAAGTCAGTCGCAGCACCTTGCGTACGGCTCTGAAGGAGTTGGAGCGTGGCGGATGGATAAAGGTCCAAAATCGTCGTTGGCATATTAAAAAGAAACTCTCCAAACTTGATAAGGATCCAGGCCAGCGAGTGGTCGGGGTGATTTCGACAGCTTCGTTAACCGGCATGAGTCCTTCGGCCTTATTGGTTCTGGATGTTATTCGCAGAACCTTGTCTCAGGCGGGTTTTGCTATGAAGGTGCATGCAGACAAAGCCTGCTATTCTGCTAAACCCGCCAGAGCACTGGAGAAACTAGTGAAACAAAATCCAAGCAATGTGTGGGTCTTGCTGTATTCCAAGGAGCCATTGGAACGCTGGTTTGTGAACAAAAAACTGCCTTGTCTGGTCATGGGGTCATCCCAACCGGATATACCGCTTCCCTCTATTGATGCTGATCACCGTGCGGTCTGTCATCATGCCGGTGCTGTTTTGTTGAGAAAAGGCCATCGACAGATCGCCCTGGTTTTGCCCCGTGAAGTATTTGGTGGTGATACCGATAGTGAAGCAGGGTTGAAGGATTTGATTACGAATTCCGAAGGCTCATGTTTGCATGTATTGCGGCATGACGGCAGCACGGATCATATTTGCGCCTTACTGGATGAATCTTTGAAACAGAAAAATCCACCGACAGCTTTTGTGGTGGCTCGTGCAACCCATGCTCTCACCGTATTTGTGCATTTGTTGCAACTTGGTAAACGTATTCCGGAAGATGTGGCAGTAATTTCCCGTGATGATGATCCATTTATGGAATCGATCAGTCCGCCGATCACACGTTATACCAATGACGCTGATCGTTTTGCCCGACGCTTATCCTCAGCAGCCCGGCAATTGGCTGAAACAGGAATGCTGCCAGCCAATGCAATCCGCCTGATGCCGGAATTTTTGCCGGGGGCGACGGTGTGAGATGCCTTCCGTTTCACGGAAGGAGTTTTGAATGGTGAATTAAATTATTTGGGAGTGATATCAGATTATTTGCCTGCGCCCACCAATCGATTGGGTTTTGACCAGATCACTCTGGAAAGAAATAAAGATCCTTTTGCTCCGCGTTTGCGGGCTTCGTCCTTTCGGAAATGCTCACAGACGACGGCCCAGGATTCCTTGGCGGTGACATTGGTAGCTCCGAAATTTCCCATCATGGCTCCGCGTTCGGGAACGAGGACTTGTTCGGTTTTGCGCACGATATGAAGTTTGGCGGGATCAACCTGGGCGATGAAAAGGGGTGCCCTGTGGCGGGCGATATGATCGTTGTCGGCTCCGCGGCGTGTGTAGAGTAGGAAGAGGCCATCGCTGTGCGAAATCCAATGCTGTTGGGTGTTGTAGGAGCCCAGTTGTTGGCCATTATCGAAGGTCCAGTCTTTGGGATGGGCGTAGTTCAGGCCATCAGTACCTGATGTCACGTGGGCGCTGCTGTTGCTGCGGATGGTAATGAAATAGCACCCTTGAAATCTCACCAGGGAAGGTTCAGCGTAACCGCGTTCGGTTTTCAGGCTTAAGACATTGCCATGCTCTTGATATTTGAGTTGATTGCCATCGAAAGAGAACCGGGCAACGGTAACGGAGTGGGGAACTTTAGCGCTTTTACCGATGTAGAAGGGCAACAAAACGCTGCCGTCGTCTTCGAAAAGAAATTGGCCGCAGGCGCTGCGGGCAAAATTAAATTGCTCATCGTCAGGCATTTTGACTTGCTGCCATTTTGTCCACTTGCCACTTTGGGGGTCGAGCACAGCATAAGCTGTTTGATGAGCTCGTTTGATGTCCTCCAGTTGGTGGCCATCGACACTGTAACGGACCTGGGCACCCACGGCGAGAACCTTACCTGTCTGCGGGTGCCAGTCCGGGGTGACGTCTGCGACGGCGATATCGACCTTGCCTTCGTGGATCCATTCGAGTTCGGGGCGGAGATCCGGATCGCTCCATGTTTTACCGAGATCGTTGCTTCGCATGACACTCAGGCCGGAAAAGTAATCTGATCGACCGAGAAGTTTTTGCAAAGTCAGGAAGACGGCGGGTTGCCCGTTCTTGCCAAGCTCAGGCACGCTAACCACTCGTGGCTGGAACCACAGGGATTTGCCGTCATCGTGTTCGAGGATGGTATCGAGTTGAACCTGAAAGGGTAGAGGCTTGAATGCCGTTTTGTCTTGTGCTGAAGCATTCGCGACAAGGGACAGGGACAGGGTAAGAGCAATTTGCCAGAGGGGGGGGCGAGGAGTTTCTCTGAGACGTCTCATGAAACTATTTTCATTTTTCTGTGCACCTTGTGCAAGTGTTTGTTGTTGGTATCTATTTGTGACCAGAATGGTGCTAGCGGCTATCATTGCTCTACACGAACAAGTCAATAGAGGTGTCCGGCCGGACACTCCTATTGACTTGTTGGGTGCATTCGGGTGGGGTTGTTTTTCTTCAGGAGCTCAAGCGAGCACTTGACCTGCCCTGCCAAAGGTCTGTAGATTGTCAGTCTTATGTCATCAAAAAATAATCCCCCTCTCTATTCAGGAAGCTCACGCAGACGTTTTCTTCAAGCCGGTGTTTCAGTCGGAGCCGCTTCGTTGGGATTCCCCGCTATTGTTTCTTGTCAGTCGCCTGGTTCGAAATTGAATGTGGCGGTGATTGGAGTGGGAGGGCGTGGAGGCAGCAACCTCAAAAAGGTGAGTGAAGAAAATATTGTTGCTTTGTGCGACGTGAATGCGGTGAACCTGGCCAGTGCAAAACAAAAACACTCCAAAGCTAAAACATTCAAAGATTTTCGCTCCCTCTACGACAAGCTCAAGGAAGGGGAGTTTGATGCGGTGGTGGTCAGTACCACTGAGCACACCCACGCCTTTGCCACGCTGCCAGCCTTGCAGCAGAAAAAGCATGTTTATTGTGAAAAGCCTATCACCCGTGATGTGCACGAAGCGCGCATCATTACCAAAGCTGCGGCGGATGCTGGGGTGGCTACGCAGATGGGCACCCAGATCCATGCGGGTGAAAATTATCGTCGGGTAGTTGAGTTGGTGCAGTCCGGTGCGATTGGAAATGTGAAAGAAGCTCACGTCTGGGTATCGCGTGCCTGGGGATGGCAGTCGCCGGAGGACGCCCAAAAGAACAAGGATATTGTATCAACCCAGGAGCGTCCGAAAGAGGCGATGACACCGCCAGATACGCTGGATTGGGATCTGTGGGTCGGTCCGGCACCGATGAGACCTTACAATGATGTGTATTTCCCTGGACCCAAGTGGTATCGCTGGTGGGATTTTGGCAATGGCACGATGTCGGATTTGGGAAGTCACCGCAATGATCTGCCGTTCTGGGCTTTAAATTTGGATGCGCCACTGTCGATCGAAGCGGGCGGCCCTTCGCCACACCCTGAAATTGCACCCGCATCGATGTGGGCGAAATACGAATACGGAGCCCGCGGTAAGATGGCACCGGTTTCACTCACGTGGCACCAGGGAGCTGAGAAACCGAAGATCTGGCATGACAAGGGAATTCCGCAGTGGGCCAACGGAGTGTTGTTCATTGGCGACAAGGGAATGCTGCTGGCTGACTATGGTAAACATATTTTATTGCCCGAAGAAGACTTCAAGGATTTCAATTATCCCCCACAGACAATCGCCAAATCCCCGGGTCACCACGAAGAGTGGATTCTTGCGTGTAAAACGGGATCACCGACAGGGTCACCTTTCTCCTATGCAGGGCCGTTGACCGAGGCTAATCATCTTGGTAACGTGGCTTTCCGTGCGGGTAAGAAACTTGAGTGGGATGCGAAGAATATGAAATTCCCGAATGCTCCCGATGCTGAAAAGTATCTTGGCAGGGCCTATCGTAAAGGCTGGGTTCTGGGGTAGGAAATATCGAATGTTGAGCAAGGCATAATCAAGGAAGAGGTTGTCCTTATTTGTAAAACGAAGTTGGAATTTCGTTTTACAGAAGTGTTTTGTGACGGCTTGAGAAGATGTTGATATGGGAAGCCTTTGAATATGTGAATACGTTTCTTGTTGAAAGGTGGGTTTAATGCTTTCCTCATGAATACGGAAAGCATTAAAACCGTTTATTTCTTATGTCCAGACAGCTCACTAAACTTTTCCTCTATCAGTTTCTGTTCATCGCCCTGGTGGGCGGCGGGCAAGCTCAAAATAACTCTGCCTCACAAGCAACTCCTGTGAATGAGTTGAAAGTGAAAGAAGGCTTCAAGGTGGAGTTGTTGTATTCCGTCCCAAAGGCTGAACAGGGGTCCTGGGTCAGCATGTGTTACGACAACAAGGGGCGGCTGATTGTATCGGATCAGTATGGAACTCTCTATCGCATGGCACCACCTAAGCCGGGCGAAACTTTATCCAAAGGGGATGTTGAGAAGATTGATCTGGATATCGGTGAAGCTCAAGGGCTGCTCTTTGCTTTTGATAGTCTTTATGTGGTGGTGAACGGCAAGATCAACCAGGGGAGGGGATTGTATCGATTGAAAGACAGTAATGGTGACGACAAATTTGACGAGGTAAAACTGTTGAGAAAATTTGCGGATAAGGGAGGGGAGCACGGGCCGCATGCGGTGTTACTTGGACCTGACGGTGCCTCGATTTACGTGGTGGTGGGTGATCAGATACCGGTGACCGAAGTGAATCGATCAAGAGTTCCTCAGGTCTGGGACGAGGATCAGTTGTTACCCCGTCCCTATGGGAAAGGTTTTATGAAAGGGGTGATGGCGCCGGGTGGGTGGATTGCAAAGACGGATCCGGATGGTAAGAATTGGGAGTTGATTGCAACAGGCTTCCGCAATCAGTACGATGCGGCATTTGATCGCAATGGAGATCTTTTCACTTATGACGCCGACATGGAGTGGGATATGAATACTCCCTGGTATCGTCCGACACGCATCAATCACGTGACCAGTGGGGCAGAATTCGGTTGGCGCAATGGGGGAGGAAAATGGCCGGCATATTATCCAGACAGCCTGGCATCAGTGGTGGACATCGGGCCGGGATCACCAACGGGTGTGGGATTCGGTTATGGTGCAAAATTTCCCAAAAAGTATCAGGATGCTTTTTATGCCTGCGACTGGAGTTACGGCAAATTGTATGCCGTTCACTTGAAGGCGGACGGGGCAAGTTACTCTGCAGATTTTGAGGAATTTATTAGCGGACGGCCTTTACCACTGACAGATATTCTGATCCATCCGTCAGATGGTGCGATGTATTTCACGATCGGTGGACGGAAAGTGCAGTCCGGTTTGTATCGGGTGACTTATGTGGGGAAGGAAAAACCAGGGGATAATCTGGGAGTTGCTCCAAGTAAGCTTTCATCCCTGCGAAGGCGTCTTGAGGTTTTTCATGGCATAAAAAACCCACAAGCTCTGGTGAAAGTCTGGCCCTATCTGGGTGATCCTGACCGGCACTTGCGCTTCGCTGCCAGGATTGCGGTGGAAAGTCAGCCGGTTGCCAGCTGGCAGGATCGGGTGCTGGCAGAGAAGGATCCGGCGGCGGCGATTAATGGGGCGATTGCCTTGGCAAGACATGGGGACAAAAGCTTGCAGGGAAAACTGTTGGAGCGATTGGATAAAATTGATTGGAACAGCTTGAGTGAAAAGCGCCGTGTTGACCTGGTCAGGGCTTACAGTTTGGTGTTTATCCGGATGGGGCAACCAGATGATGAAAGCCGTTTGGCAGTGATCACTCACCTGAATCCGTTTTTGCCAGCCAGAACTCCGGAATTGAATACCGAGCTGTTGCAATTGTTGGTTTATTTGCAGGCTCCGAAGGCGGCGGTAAAGGGGGTCGCCTTGTTGAAGGCGGCACCATCCCAGGAGGAGCAAATGGCCTACGCCAAATCGTTGCGTCACCTGAAAGCGGGATGGACGATGCCTTTGAGAGAGGATTTTTTCAAATGGTTTACTTTGGCTTCCGCTTACAAAGGTGGTGCGAGTTTCGGCTTGTTTGTGGAGAACATGAAGAAGGATGCCCTGGCCAATTTGTCGAAGAATGAAGCAGTAGCTTTAAAAAATATTATCGATGCCAAAGCAGATAGCAAAACACCACAGTTCACTTTTGAACCCCGCGGTTTTGTCAAGGCGTGGAAGGTAGCGGACTTCGATGATGTAATTAACGTGGGCCTGGAAGGTGGGCGAAATTTTAATAATGGTCGTCAAATGTTTGGTGCCGGCACTTGTTTTGCCTGTCACCGATTCAAGCAGGAGGGTGGTTCGATCGGGCCGGATCTGACCAGTGCCGGGGGGAAGTTCAGTCCACGTGATTTGCTGGAATCAATCATCGAGCCGGATAAGGAAATCAGTGATCAGTATGGGGCGACGATTTTTACTAAAACAGATGGCAGCACGGTAGTGGGGCGGATCATGAATTTGAATGGCGATAAGATCCAGGTGAACGTGAACATGTTCAATCCGAATGATACGGTAAGCATTGACCGCAATGCGCTGAAGGGACAGAACGCATCGCCAACGTCGATGATGCCGCCGGGATTGGTCTATACTTTGACTAAGGATGACGTGCTGGATCTGCTGGCGTATTTGTTATCCCAGGGAAATCCGGATGATCCGATGTTTAAGTGAGGGGGAGAGGGGGGGCTCACAAAGGTGCGGAGAACGCAAGGGAAGAGAAGGCTTACTGATGTGGAAAGGGGAGAGATGAGGAACCACAAACGGACACAGCCGAATGAAATGAGACAGGCGACCTTGAAAGGTTGAGCGAAACGTCCAAATGAATACGAATAAGTAGGAGTTCCATTTTTTGATGTGAGAGAAGAAGCTACTTTATCCGGGCTTGATTCATGTTTTAATTCTCTTAACGGCTACCAATTCGCCCACAAAAAAACGCTCTCTGTTTCCAGAGAGCGTTTTTGTTTAAGTTTTGGTAGTCGATATTTTAGCTTTCGCCAGGATCGTCCTCCTCTGCACCTGCGTGCGTGACGTCTACCCACTCGATGAATGCCATTGGAGCAGAGTCGCTCTGGCGTTGACCGAGTTTGGTGATTCTGGTGTAACCTCCCTGACGATCACTTGATGCCGGGGCGATTTTTTCGAATAGTGTTTTGGTTGAACGCTGTGCCAGTTGATTGCTGCCGAGCAGGGAAATAGTCCGGCGACGGGTGTGCAGGGTGTTCCTTTTACCAAGTGTCACCATACGTTCAGCAATCGGGCGCAGGGCTTTGGCTTTCGCCAAAGTGGTCTTGATGCGTCCGTGCTCGATCAGGCTACAGGTCAGGTTGGCAAGCATGGCCTTCCGGTGTGCGGTAGGTCGCTGCAGTTTGACGGTTTTCCGACGATGTCTCATGAGTCTATTTTAACTAAAAGATTAAATGTTTTGATTGATGAGTGATGCGAGACCCGGACCTTCGTCTGGTTTCGCTTCGGTGGCCAGCAGCGGAGCTCCAAATGGAGTTTCCAGCAGAACCGGATCGAACTGCATACCCAGTGACAGACCCAGTTCAGCAAGTTTGTCTTTGATTTCGTTGAGTGATTTTTTGCCGAAGTTACGGTATTTGAGCATTTCTGCTTCACTCTTCATTGCCAGCTGTCCAACGGACGTGATGTTGGCGTTGTTCAGGCAGTTGGCCGCACGAACGGAAAGTTCAATTTCGTTGACGCTCATATTGAGCAGTTTTTTCAACTCGGCGTTTTCTTCGCTCTGGGATTCAGGTGCTTCTTCGAATTCCACCAGATCATCATCGTAGTCGACAAAGACGTCGAGGTGACGACGGAGAATTGCAGAAGCTTGTAACAAGGCATCCGGCGGATCCATACGTCCGTCGGTGGTGACTTCGAGAACCACCTTGTCGTAGTCGGTGCGCTGTCCCACACGAGTGTTGACCACAGCGTATTTTACACGACGAACCGGTGAGAAAATAGAGTCAATCGCGATCACGCCGATTGGCATTTCCGGATGTTTGTTGTCTTCGCCGGTATTGAATCCACGTCCGACTCGCACTTCCATTTCCATCTGGAATTTGGTTTTGCGGTCGAGTGTGCAGATAAGCTGTCTTTTATTGACGATTTCGTATTGGGAGATCGCTTCGATATCACCAGCGGTCACTTTTCCGTCTTTGGTGACATTGATGGAAAGAGTAGCAGGCTCCTTGTTTTCGAAATGCTTGAAGCGAATTTGCTTCAAGTTGAGAATGATTTCAGTCACGTCTTCTTTCACTCCTGGAAGGGAGGTGAACTCGTGCTGGGCTCCAGTGATACGCACTGAAGTGATGGCCGCTCCTTCAAGTGAGGAAAGCAATACCCGACGTAGCGAGTTACCAATAGTGTGGCCATAGCCTGCTTCGAAAGGTTCAGCGGTGAACTTTGCGAAGGTGTCGGTGGCGGTATCTTCGTCTTTAACAAGACGGTTTGGGATCTCGAAACGTGCTAATTTAACTGTATCTGACATGTTGTTTTTGGTTGCCGGGTTTCCCCTGGAGAGCAGTCGTTACCGGCATTTGCCAGAACCCAGGGACCTACGGCGATTGATATTGCTCTTGGAGCGCGGAATTTAAGTGGTTTTTCGGCTTTGTAAACTGAAAAGATGACGGCAAAGCAGCATCTCCTCGGATCAGTATCACTGGTCGTATTTGGAAATCGATAGAGATACCGATAGCGAGGCGCTTATTCGGAGGCAAGTGGCTCAAGATCAATCCAGCGGCGCTCGCGCCAGGACTCGAGGCCTGCTTCGGCGAGTTGGACGCCTTTGGCAGCTTCCATCAAATCCCAGCGGAAGGGCTGGTCGAGCACGACGTGGCGAAGGAACAGCTCCCATTGAATCTTGAAGGCATTGTCGTAAGTGGTCGAATCGGGGACCTCCTGCCAGCCTTCGTAAAAATCGATAGACTGGTCGACGTCGGGATTCCAGATCGGTTTGGGAGTGCTGCCCAGCGATTGGATTTTGCAATCCCGCAGGCCAACTACGGCTGATCCCAGGGTGCCGTCGACCTGCATGGTGAAGAGATCGTCGCGCCGCACGCGGACATCCCAGGAACTGTTGAATTGGGCAATGATGCCGTTTTCCAGCTCGAAGGTGGCGTAACAGGCGTCGTCTGCGGTTGCGGCGTAAGGCTTGCCGGATTCATCGTGCCGTTCTGGGATATGGGTCGCCCCGAGGCAGTTGACCGATTTGATGTCACCGAAAATATTGTCGATCACATAACGCCAGTGGCAGAGCATGTCGATGATGATGCCACCGCCATCTTCTTCACGGTAGTTCCACGAGGGGCGTTGCGGTGGCTGGTCGTCGTGTTCGCCGGTGAAAACCCAGTAGCCGAATTCTCCGCGGATAGAGAGTATGCGTCCGAAAAAGCCTTGTTGGATCAGCATCTGGAGTTTGCGCAAACCAGGCAACCAGAGTTTGTCCTGAACAGCGCCGTTTTTCACTCCGGCATCGCGGCAGAGTTGACCGAGGCGGATGGCTTCGGTGAGACTGGTAGCCGTTGGTTTTTCACAATAAATGGCTTTGCCGGCAGCAACGGCTTTTTCGATGAATGCGGGACGCAGTAAAGTAGTGGAGGCATCGAAGAAGATCTGGTTGTGATCATCGGCCAGGGCCGCATCCAGATCGGTGCTCCATCGTTTGACCTGATGGGCTTGGGCAAGGTTTTTAAGTTTATTCTCATTGCGACCGGTGAGGATGGGATCGACCTGGATCACCTCGTCGTCGGAGACTTTGATACCGCCTTGCTCACGAATGGCGAGGATGGAGCGTATGAGGTGTTGGTTGGTGCCCATGCGTCCGGTGACGCCGTTCATGATGATGCCGATAGTGTGGGTTTTCATGGATTAGAAGGTAGCAGTAAGGAGCTAGTATTTAGGAGGGTGGGGAGGTCTCTCACGGAGGCGCGGAAACACGGAGGAGGGTTTTACATGGATGAACAGGATATACAGGATTTTAAAAAGGTGATTTCTGGAATATTTAATTCCCATTCTGTTCATCCTGTCTATCCATGTTCATTCTGTTTGGATATTGATTTTTGAGTTTAAGAGTTGTTGATGTAGGCGGTTTTGATTTGCCTGAGGAAATCGTCCTGATTGGATTGCCACCAGCGATTGGAGAAAATCTCCACTTCATTAAACCCGTTGAATCCGTTCTTTTCCATGTACTTACGGATGGTTTTCACGGGAATACAGCCTTCTCCCATAAGGCCGCGATCGTTAAGGATATCAGAGGTGGGGCTCATCCAGTCACAAATATGAAAAGCGAAGAGGCGATTGTTCTCGGCAGCAAGTTTGATTTGAGCTTCGAGCTGATCATCCCACCAGAGGTGATAGACATCGACGGCAATGCCGAGCAGGGGGTGATTAATCTGGGCGCAGACAGCATTGGCTTGCTCCATGGTATTGATCGCCGAGCGGTTGTCTGCATACATGGGGTGCAGGGGCTCAATGGACAGTCGAATACCTGCAGATTCGGCATCAGGCAGAATAGCGGTGATGCCATCGATGATCTGCTGGCGGGAAGTTTCGAGCGGCTGGCCTGGCACGGCTCCACAGACAAGCACTACGGACGGGGCGCCGAGTTCAGCAGCTAATTCGATGGCACGGCGATTGTCATCAATCGCTTTTTGCCGGTCGCTTTCAGATATTGCGGGAAAAAAACCACCGCGGCAGAGGGAAACTATTTTAAGATTCCGTGAACGAAGCTGGTCGCCTGTCAGGGCAGCATTTCGGTCATCCAGAGCATCCTGCCACACGGTGATTCCACCGATGCCCGCTTCTGCGTATTTGTCCATGGCCTTCTCGATGCTCCAGGGTTTGGTGGTGATTGTGTGGACGCACAGACGGGAGAGATCTTCTGGAGGGGATGGTTTGGACATGCTTCGATAAATTGCTTTGATGAGGGGATTCTAAAACAAAGGCGATGTAGGTGATAGAACGATTGCTTGAAAAATAGCACAAAAACGATATTATTATTTGTGCTATCATATTCCAGGTGAAGAATTTCCGTCCATTGTTGTTTGAAGATCTACAGGTTGAGTCGTCAGGACTCGCCGTGCTTCGGCTTTGTGTGAATCAGCATCTGCCTGAGGTGGAATGGGTACAGACGCATCGGCATGATTTCTCCCAATGTCTGCTTTACCTTTCCGGGCATGGGCTCCAGCAGGTGGATGGTGAAAATTATTCGGTGAGTGCCGGATCATTGCTTTGTGTTCCCGCAGGAGTTCCGCATGCATTTGAGAAGCGCAGTCCGCAGGTTCCCCTGTGCCTGGTGGTGGATTTCCAGATAGCGGATTCCGCAGTCACCATGCAACCTGTCTCGCGCTTGAATGCGGAAGATCTTACGCTCATGCGTCAACGTTTGTCTTGGTTGATGTCAGTTTCAGAAACCCGGAAAGACATTGCTATTCAAGCAAGAGAGGCCGCTGCTGTTCTGGACGTGGCAGGTATTTTGCTGGCAGTGGCACTGGGCTCTTTGAAAAACAAGTTGGCACGACCCGTCAGCGACAAGGTTCGTCGAGCTATCAAAAATGGAGAGTTACAAACGATGACGCTGGCTAATTTGATGGAACAGATTGGTTTACAAAAAGATCATCTCAACCGGGTATTGAAACGGGAATGCGGATTGACGCTGAGTCAGTTGCTTGCCGAGGCGAGGTTGGAGAAAGCGAAAACTTTACTGTGCAACCTGAAATTGCAGGTTCAAGAAGCGGGGAGTGCTGCTGGGTTTGAAGATCGCAACTACTTTGCGAGGTGGTTTCGAAAACAAACCGGCTTGTCTCCACGCGACTGGCGCAATGAGCAGTTGCAGGGGTGAAAAGGGAAGTATGAGAAAAATCAGGCAGGGTGCCCCTGTTTACTGTAAATAGACTTTATGAAACTTCATCAGAATCAACTTTGGCGCCAGGGCGGTGACCTTTATCGCATCGTGACGCTCGAACGCCTTTCGGTTGGCTATAAAAAAATCGATGAAGCGCATGCAGAGGGAGGAACTCATCATGTCGCGACGAAGAAGGAGTTTTGTCGTTTGATCAAAGGGGCAGTGGCGGTTTCTGGCGAGGAAGGAAAAGGAAGCGCAGCCGATGATTCCGCATCCGAGACGAAGACGGCCGGAGGCAAATAAATACGAAGCTGTTTGGGTTTAAAGCTGTGCCGATATGAGGGTTTTGAAATCACGGCACAAAAAAGGCGCAGTTTGAACTGCGCCTTTTTGCCGGGTTCCAAATGGAACTTGAATTGCCTTAAGCGTTCTGCGTTTCTGCGACACCGGGGATGGACATCGGGCGAACCGGCAACTTGCCGTCCAGTTTCAGATCATCCGGCACCAGTTTTTCCGGGCTGTTGTTGATATCTTCCCAGGTGATTTTTTTACCAGTGTAGGCGGCATGACGTGCCATGATTCCCAGCATGGTGCTGCGGGCGACCCACTCTTCATCGTGGTGTCGTTTGCCGCTGCGGATCGATGCAAAAAACTCATCGTGCTCGACCTGGTATTTGTTGGTCTTTTTGCGGCTACGGAAACGGTAAGGGTTTTTGCCGACAATCTCAGCTTTTTTGTCACCAAAAGTCGCAGTGCCATCAGCCCCCACGATATGATCCAGATTCTCCTTGTAGGTTCCGGCGCCGTATTGGCTCCAGTCAACATGGGCGCGGGTGCCATTTTTGTATTCGTAGGTCACATGGTAGTGATCGTAAGTATTGCTTACATTGTTAGGACGCTGACGTCCTCCCAAGGCGGTGCAAGCGACGGGGATCTCGTCGTTCATTGCCCAGGATGCGCGGTCGACGCTGTGGATGGCCTGTTCGACCAATCCGTCGGCACTGGCCCAGGTGTAGTTGTGCCAGTTTTTGAGTTGCCATTCGGTATCACTCATGCCCTCGGGACGATCTTCTTCAGGAGGCATGGCGTAAGCCAGGCTGGCGTAGTAAGTGCTGTGCACGGCCTTGATTTCACCAAGGTCACCATTGTGAATACGCTTGAACAGTTCCCGGCCATTTTGAGAATAGCGGTAACAGAGTCCACAGAGAACGGAGAGGTTTTTATCGGCGGCGATCTTGCCCGTGGCGATGAAATCTTTTACTCCAGCTACATCGGTAGCAATCGGTTTTTCGACGAAGGTATGAAGGCCTGCTTCGACGGCGGCTTTGAATTGTGCCGGTCGGAAAGCTGGCGGTGTGGTGAGCAGAATAACATCAACGCCTGAGTCGATTACTTTTTTGTATGAGTCGAGTCCGGTGAAGGTGTGCTGGACGTTGAATGCTTTGGGGTTCTGCCGGGCGATCAATCGCTGTTGCTTCATGATCTTGTCTTCATAGAGATCAGCAATGGCGGTGAGTTCGACATTGTCGTCGGCAGTCATGGCCTGAACCGCAGCTCCTGTTCCGCGTCCACCGCAACCGACCAAGCCGATTTTGAGTTTTTTCTTATCCTCGGCACCCAGGGTGATACTGGGAAAAGCAAGTTTCGAGGCCACTGCTCCGGCAGCAATTGCAGTGGTGGTTTTACTGAGAAAAGCCCGGCGTGAAGCGATTTCAGTTGGCTTGGATGAATCTTGGTTCTTGTTCATAAATTCTTTGGGATTGTTTCGGGGAATGTGGGGCAGGATCTTTTCACTGTCCAGTGGGATTAGGTATTGTGACAGAGAACCGCGAATGGATGCCAATAAACGCGAATAGGGATAATTTATGTAGGCTTATTATAAAAGCGTTTTAGAGAGAGTGATTTGCTTAATTTGCTTGTCATACAATTTGGGTCTGCACTCCAGATGGTGTAAATAATTAAATCTATAAATTGGAATTGTTGATATGAAAGCATTGGTAAAAAAGGAAGCGGGGCTTGGACTGTGGCTTGAGGATGTGCCAGAGCCTGAAATTGGCATCAACGATGTGTTGATCAAGATAGTGAAGACTTCAATTTGCGGTACCGATGTCCATATTTATGAATGGGATGAGTGGGCGGCAAAAACGATTCCAGTGCCGATGGTGGTTGGGCATGAGTTTGTTGGACGTGTTGCCGCAGTGGGAAGCAATGTGCACGATTTTCACGAAGGAGAGGTCGTCAGTGGTGAAGGGCATATCGTTTGCGGGCATTGCCGCAATTGTCTGGCAGGACGCCGTCACCTGTGTGCAGATACCAAGGGGGTTGGAGTCAATCGCCCGGGCGCTTTTGCCGAATACATCTCGATCCCTATGACCAACGTGTGGCATGCTGATCCGGAAATTCCCCTGGAGCAAATATCGTGTTTTGATCCGCTAGGTAATGCGGTTCACAGCAGCTTGGAGTTTGATGTGCTGGGAGAAGATGTTCTCATCACCGGGGCGGGGCCGATCGGTATCATGTGCGTGGCCATCGCCAAACATGCGGGAGCACGTCATATTGTTATTTCCGACATGAACCAGTATCGCCTTGATCTGGCGAAACAAATGGGGGCAAGCGTGGTGGTGAATCTTGCTGAAGGAGGGGCCGTCGAGGAAGCTCAAAAACAACTGGGAATGAAAGAGGGATTTGATGTCTGCCTGGAAATGTCCGGAGCAGCTCCTGCGCTGGAGGATATCGTCAAAAATGCCTGCCATGGAGCTAAAATCGCCCTTCTTGGAATTTTACCAAATACTGCTAAAATCGATTGGAACTCAGTTATATTCAATGGATTAACTATCAAGGGTATTTACGGAAGGGAGATGTATGAGACTTGGTATAAGATGACAGCGATGATACAGAGTGGACTGGATATTTCGCCGGTGATCACCCACCGATTTGGCTATGAGGATTTTAACAAGGGCTTTGAGGTGATGCGTAGTGGAGAATCGGGGAAGGTGGTATTGGATTGGGAGTAGGGGGAGAGAATTAGGAATTGGGAGCCGTAGCGAAGCGAAGACAGCCGGAGATTATCATTCGAAGGCAATTTAGAATTAGGAATTTGGAGGCAGAATTTATGTATGATCAGATAAAGGAAGCATTGGAGGCCAATTTGGAGGAGATCCGGGAGAGTGGGCTGTGGAAGAGTGAGCGCACGATTGCCAGTCCTCAGGCAGCTAGGATTCGACTGGCGGAAAATGGCCAGGAGGTGATCAATATGTGTGCCAACAACTATTTGGGTTTGTCGGATAATTTGGAAATCTCAGCAGCAGCGGCGGTGACAATGGAGAAATGGGGCTATGGCTTGTCTTCCGTACGTTTTATTTGTGGCAAGCAGGAGATTCACGAGGAACTGGAGGTGGCGGTTTCGCAATTCCTGGGAACGGAGGATTCGATTCTTTTTGCAGCGTGTTTTGATGCCAACGGAGCGGTATTCGAGCCTTTGTTGAGTGCCGATGATGCGATTGTGAGCGATTCACTCAACCACGCCAGTATCATTGATGGGATTCGCCTGTGCAAAGCGAAGCGCTATCGCTATGCTAACAATGACCTTGGAGCTTTGGAGGATCAATTGAAGCAGGCGAGAGCCGATGTGGGGGGGACGGGGCGAATCATGATTGCAACGGACGGGGTGTTCAGCATGGATGGCACGATTGCCCGTTTGGATGGCATTTGTGATCTGGCTGAAAAATACGAGGCCCTGGTGATGGTAGATGATTGTCATGCCACGGGCTTCATGGGAAAAAGTGGCAGAGGTACGCACGAACACCATGATTGCATGGGCCGGGTGGATATTCTGACCGGAACCTTCGGCAAGGCTTTGGGTGGAGCGAGTGGTGGATATGTGAGTGGTCGTAAAGAGATTGTCGATTTGCTGAGACAGCGGGCGAGACCGTATCTATTTTCAAATTCATTGGCACCGGCCATTTGCGGTGGATCGATCAAGGTTTTGGAAATGATTTCAGAATCGACTGAACGAAGGGATCGTTTGTGGAGCAATACGGCCTATTATCGCAGGCGATTGGAAGAGGAGGGCTTTGTTATTCCCGGTAAGGAGGAACCCCATCCAATTGTACCCATCATGCTGGGTGATGCCAAAATTGCCCAGCAGGCGTCAGTGAAACTCTTGGAAAACGGGGTGTATGCGATCGGTTTTTTCTATCCGGTGGTGGCAAAAGGAGCGGCAAGAATCAGGACGCAGGTATCAGCGGGGCATTCAGAGGATGATCTGGAAGAAGCGGTGCAGGCTTTTGTGAAGGTGCGAGCTGATGTGGGGTGGTGAAGCGAAGGTGGGTGAGAGCAGAATCGAAGAGAGGAATTTCACCATCAAGGACATGAAGGAATTGAAGGGGGAATAGATTGAGTTGTTATATGTAAAACGAAGTTCCAACTTCGTTTTACAGTAGATTTCTATTTGTCACGACAGCAACATCCTGAGTCCTGCGGCGAAAGAAAAAATGTAGAGCAGGATTTCAAAAGCTCGTTGGGGGACGAGTTTGATCAGGTGACGACCGAGTAAAATTCCAGCGAAGATGCCTGGCAGGAGGACGAGGTCTATCTTCAGGGAATCGGCATTGATTAGCTTGAGTTGACCGAGGAAGGGGGCTTTGAATATATTGAGGAAGAGGAAAAAACGGGCGCCGATGCCGAGGAAGTCATTTTTTTTCAATTGGTGAACCAGGGCATAGATTGAATAAACCGGGCCGGCGGCATTGGCCAGGGTGGTGGAGACGCCGATGGTAAGACCTGCACCCCAGCGAAAAGTTGGGGAGTCTGGTAGATGGGTGAGGAATTCAGTGCGCATAGCTCGAAGCAGTTGGAAGCTGATCATGAAGAGAATGATGATGCCGATGGTCTTCTTCGCAGCAGAGTCGCTGAATTGTCCCAGCATCAACCAGCCGAGCAGAACTCCACAGACAGCAGGGGCGACCAGCGGCAGAACTTGTTTCCAGGAAGCGTGCTTGCGGAAGAGGGGGTAGACGATGAGGTCACAAACAATGAGTAATGGCAAGACCATGCCGACCGAAGCTTTTGCCCCGAACAGTTCAGCCATTATGATTACATTGACAATAGCCAGGCCCGGGAAGCCGGTTTTTGATACCCCTAGGGAAAATGCTCCGAGCAGAGCCACTAGATAGATGTTGAGCGAAAGGTCGGGCATCACCATCCCCTCGTAGCAGTGCTTGTGACTACTGGCAAGAGTTGCATTTTGCTTTTTGATAGATGGGACATCAAATTTACCAGGAAATCTGGAGCAAAATAAATCTCTTCCGCTTCGGGGTGGAATCTGCTATGGCTAGGTATGCAGAATTTTACAAAAATCGGGGGAGCCTTTGTATTGGGCCTTGCAGCAATCAATATGGCTTGCTCGAGCAAGGACAAAAATTACGATCAGGGCACGGCTTACCCGGCGGGAACGAATTTGACGCCTGCGGAGGCAACGGCTCCTGTGACACAGGCTGCAGCGGCTGTGCCGGCAGAGCCTTTGCCGCCCTTAACGCCGGAAGAAATCGGGCCGACGATTAATTACACTGTGAAAACAGGAGACAGTCTGTGGTTGATTGCAAAAAATCACAAAAGCTCGATTGGCCGCCTCAAACGGATCAACCAGCTTAGTGGTGATAATATCCTGGCTGGACAGGTTTTAAAAGTTCCGTCCGGTGCTGCTCCTGCCCCGGCTGCGATCACTCCTGCTAAAAAGGCCCCTGCACCTGTATCTGCACCACCTGCCTCGGGTGGGTTCAGACGCCCCTCTGCGGCAGCTACTCCTCCCGCGGCCCCCGCTGTTCCGGCCACAGCTACACCAAAAAGCAGTGGCAGTGGAGCACTTAAAATTCAGGACTGAAAGCTTTTAAATTGGGCCGCCCACAAGTCAAAATCAACCGGGAGCTCTTCTTAACAGGCACATGAAATTGGAGCTTTCCTAATTCTTGCGGAAGACATGCCTTTGTGGTTAATTTGTTTTCAATAAAAAACGATTCGAATCGGATAATATGACTTCGGGACAAGCCAAGTTAATAAATGTATTGCGTGACCGCGTTCAAACACTGTTTGACGAGGGTAAAATTGAAGAAGCTTTTAAGATAGCAGCCACCGCTCTCGAATCAGCTCGACGCAATGGTCAGAATGACAAGGAGTATGCTCCTGAGATGCTTGCCTTGTTTTGCCACATTGCGGCACTGCGCAAAAAACGGGGGGATGTGGAGGAGGCAGAAGGTTTGTATGCGGAAGCCCTCGAGCTATCCAAACAGGAAGGGGTTGAGCTTTCCCACGAAGATCTAGGCTCAATGAAACACGCTTTTGGAGCACTTTGTGATCAGCTGGGTAAAGAAGAAGATGTGATTCCGCTCTACTGTGAAGCAATCGAACATTACAAACTGCTTGCAGATCCGCCATTAACCGACATTGCAAACATGGCAAATAATGTCGGGATGATTTATCGCAACCAGACCAAACTGGATCTTGCCGAGCGTTGTTATGATGTTGCTCTGCAGGCTTTTGAACAATTAAACGGACCTGATCATCTGACTGTTGCAACGGTGTGCAACAATCTCGGAGGTTTGTACTGGGCGTGGCGCCATCCTGAAATGGCACGCGACATGCATCTGCGAGCTTTGAAAATCCGTCGTGAAATGCTCTCAGATGATCATCCTGATATAGGGCAATCAGCATGCAACCTTGCTACCGTCTATCATGACCTCGGCGATTTTGACAAAGCGAGCCGGAATTACGAGCGCGCCTCGGGGATTCTTGCAAAAAATCTGAATGATAATTGGGAGACCTACGAAATAGTAACACAAAACTACGCGGATCTCCTCAACGAGCATGGTCAGGAAGGTAGAGCCAAGAAGTTACTTGGTAAGACAGAACGTTTGCTGGAGAAGATCAAAGCAAAAGCTTAGCGCGTTTCAATAGCGCATCACTTTACTGAAGAAGCTCTGGACTTGTTTGTTTTCAGCCTGTTCAAAAAGAGCTGAAGGCGGTCCTTCTTCGATGAGTTTGCCGTCAGCGAGGAATACTACTTTATCAGCCACCGCACGTGCAAAACCCATTTCATGGGTGGAGAGAATGATCTGCTGCCCGCTTTGGGTGAGGGACTCAATGACTGCCAGCACCTCTGCCGTCATTTCCGGGTCGAGAGCTGAAGTGGGTTCGTCGAGCAGGAGCAGTCTGGGTTTGATGGCGATGGCACGGGCAATGGCAACTCGTTGCTGCTGTCCGCCGGAGAGTTGGGCCGGGTACTTGTCTGCATGATCGTCCAATTGAAACCTGGACAGTGCGGTCAGCGAAAGTGACCTGGCTTCTGCTGGTTTTTTTCCGTGTACTTTAATGAGAGGGAGTTCGACGTTTTCAAGTGCAGTCAGGTGAGGAAAAAGGTTGAACGATTGAAATAGATAACCATTTTGACGACGGTGTTGGAGTAAGACTGTCTCGCTTTGCAGCAGGTGTTGCTTGTTGAAAAAAAGATCTCCGCTGTCGGGGGATTCCAGGCCGCCCAATAAACGCATGAGGGTGGATTTCCCCCCCCCTGAAGGTCCGATCAGAACCAGCACATTTACCGAATCAGTGACAATTAGATCCAATTTTCGCAAGGCCTGCGTTTCGCCGTAAAGCTTGCTGATCTGTCGAAGTTCAATGTTCATAGCGGAAACGTTTTTCCAGTCGGTGCGACAAGATAGCGAGAGGAAGGGTTAGAATGAGATAGCCTACGGCCAGAGGGATATAAGCTGCAAAAGTAGAGTAAGTGGCAGCATTGACTTCGCGTGCTTGCATGGTGAATTCCCGCAAGCCGATTACATACAATAAAGAGGAATCCTTGATCAGGTTGGCGAATTGGCCGGTCACCGCAGGCATCACTCTGCGAATAGCCTGGGGGATTATGACATAACGATAAATTTGAGTTCCGGTTAAGCCTATCGCCCGGGCTGATTCTATTTGCGATTTGGGGATGGATTCTATTCCCCCTCGAAAAATTTCACTGAGGTAAGCTCCTGAAAAGAAGGAAAGAATGAGTGTGCCAATGACAAATTTATTCTGTAAATTCGCGGCATCCGCCATCATGTAAAAGATGATCAGGATTTGAACCAACAGAGGGGTGCCTCGGATGATTTCCACATAGCTGCGCGAAAGAATCCGGGTGGCGCGGTGTTGTCCCAACTGTCCGGCAAGCAGTAAGGAACCAAAAAGACTGCTGAGGATCAGGGCAAAAACACTGATGATAACCGTCATTCCCCAGCCTTTTACCAGATTCCATCGATAGGGGTAAATTTGTTGCCAGGGATAGTCATAACTGATCAGAACGTAGAAAAAGAAACAGAAGCCCACCGCCAATACCAGAAACAGAAACCAGTTAAATATTTTTTTCACGGTGTTCTATTTACATTGACCTTACAAAAAAATAGCGCTTGGAACGCAGGCAAATCAGATCATCCAGTTTACTTTTGAAATCAGATCAATTTGCTCTTTGATCCAGGTTTTATCCTTGCCCAGTTCTTTTGCCATCAAATTGGCAGCTTCGGGTGCGGCTTCCAAGCTGGCTTTTTGATTTAGCAAAAGGCAGCGGGTACGGCGGGAAAGTGCATCTTCGAGTGTTTGCGCCATTTCGTGTCTTGCTGCGGCGACAATCGTGGCTTTTTTGTATTTGAACTCAGGGTGCAATAGCTGATCAAGTTCCGGGTCTTCCCTGGCGATAGGTTCACTTTCGGCACTGCGATGAATTTCAAGGTCAAGGGTGGTGCAGGGGCTGGCAGTCAGTGAGGCTGATTGAATGGCCTGGTCGATCGTATCCTCTGCCATGTGACGGTAGGTGGTCCACTTACCTCCTACAATGGTTATCAAGCCGGCCATGGAAACATCAATGTGATGATCCCGGGAAATTTTAGAAGTATTGCCACTTTTTGAGTGAGCTGGACGAACCAGTGGTCGCAGACCGGCAAAGACAGATAAGACGTCTTCCCTTGAAGGGGCTTTTTGCAGGTAGCGGCCGGCGTGTTCGATCAGATAATCAATTTCCTCTTCAAGCGGGCGGGGTTCCAAGTCGATGGGGACGTCTGGTGTATCAGTTGTTCCAAACATAAGGTGGCCGTGCCAGGGAATAGCAAAAAGCACCCGGCCGTCATCAGTTTTAGGGATCATGATGGCGTGATCGGCCGAGAGAAAGGAGGCATCCAATACGATGTGGATGCCCTGACTGGGTTCAATGATTTCCGGGGCTGTTTGCTCATCTAGCTGGCGAATGGAATCAGCAAATACACCGGTAGCATTGATAACGGCTTTTGCGGTAATGGAATACTCAATACCGGAAAGCTGATCGGTCGCGATAAGGCCCCTGATTCGACCATTGTCTTTGTTTAAATTGTCTACTTTCAGATAATTGAGAACGCAGGCACCTTGCTCACTAGCTGTGCGTGCCAGGGCCACCACCATGCGGGCGTCATCAAACTGGGCGTCCCAATAGAGGGTGCCTCCCGTAAGGCCATCACTTTTTAAATTAGGGAATTTTTCGGCGACCTTCTGTTTGGATAGCAGTAGTGAATTGTCGATGCCCAGTTTGCCTGACAGCAGGTCATACAGCTTCATGCCGAAAGTGTAATAATAGGGCTCATACCAACGGTAGGCAGGAATGACAAAAGGCAGCGGCTTAACCAGGTGGGGGGCGTTCTTCAGCAGGTGGCCTCGCTCACGCAGCGAGTCCCTGACCATGGGGATGTCGCCTTGTTGAAGGTAGCGCACCCCGCCATGAATCAGTTTGGTACTACGCGAAGAAGTTCCCTGGGAAAAATCCCCTTGTTCCAATAGCAAAGTGCTGAAACCTCTTGCTGCGGCATCCACGGCACAGCCCAATCCTGTAGCCCCTCCGCCGATAATGACAATGTCCCAGTTTTTCGAGGATTCCTCAATCTGACTAATCATTTCCGAGCGATTCATGGTCTTGGGTATAAAGTTTAACTGGGCAAATCCCGAGTCAGGCTAGTCTTCCATAAAAAATACGAGAGGGGAAACAAATACCTGCAGGGAGAGAGTTTGTGTGCTTGAGGTATTGATTCAAATAGATGTCTGTGGAGGGCAATTCCCTTGATTCAATCTGATTTTATTGAAGGTTGCATATAGGCTCATCGTAGGTTGAAGTAGGAGGCTGCTGAAAACCCCTCATTAACATTCTTTTTGAAAAAGAATTTTCGATTCATACTACTGATCTTTTTTGGCCTGTGGAGTACGCTATCCTTTGCTGAGGATGCGCCGAGGCTTCGAGTTTATGCTGTAGAAACACCTCCGAAAATCGACGGAAAGCTTGATGACGATTGCTGGCAAAAAGCTGATCCAGCGGAAAACTTCACCCAGCGAAATCCGAATGAGGGTGCTGCTGCTACACAAAAAACAAAAGTCCGGGTTTGTTTTGATGCTGAGAATTTATATATCTCATTTCGTGCTTCAGACAAGCAGATCCAAAAGCTCAATCATTCGGTTATGCAACGCGATGCCACCGTGGGATCGGATGATTATGTTTTCATAGTGCTGGATCCCTTTCGCCGGGGAAAATCCGGGTATTATTTCAGGATCAATGCCAACGGTGCTTTGGGGGAGGGTAAAATCGACCCGCGCCGCAATGCTCCACGAATGGAATGGGATGCGCTGTGGGATGGTGCTAGCCATATCGACGCTAAAGGTTGGTCGGCCGAGATGGTGATTCCTTTCCGCAGTTTGTCTTTTGATCCTAATGAAATGAACTGGGGGGTTAATTTCGGGCGGTGGATGCCAAGACGTCAGGAACAAATGCGCTGGACGGCAGCGAGCCGGAACCGAGGTTTTTTTAAATTGGAGGATGCCGGGGTACTTGTCGGACTCAAAGAGGTGGAAAAAGGACTGGGTATCGATGTGAAGCCCTATATGACACATGGATGGCGGAACAATAACGGTGATAAAGACGCAAAGGAGGGATACGATTTTGAAGCTGGGGGAGATATTTTTTATCAAATAACTCCAAACCTAACTGCCACCTTCACATTCAATACCGATTTTGCTGAAGCTGAAGTGGACGCGCGACGGGTGAATCTTACCCGCTTCCCCTTGTTTTTTCCCGAGCAGCGGGATTTTTTCCTGCAGGGAGCAGAGTATTTTGAATTTGGCGGGCAAAGACGTTCTCCACTGGCCTTCCATTCCCGGACGATAGGTTTGTCGGCCGGAGGGGAAAAAGTGGATATCCGGGGTGGCGCAAAAATGACCGGTCGAATTGGAAAATTGGGAATTGGTTTGCTGGGGGTGGGTTTAGGTAGTCTGGAGGAACTGGATAAAGACCAGGCTTATATCGGGCGCTTCACCTATGATGTGCTGGCAGAATCCCAGATCGGCCTGATTGGATCCTATGGCGATCCCAGAACTAATGGCAGCAACAATCTGGGGGGAGTTGATTTTCTCTACAAAGACAGCAATTGGATCGGTGACAATTCGCTGGATGTTTACCTGTGGATGATGGGCAGTGAGAATAACGGTGAACGCGGAAACTCTTACGGGCTTCGGTTCGAATACAGCAATACGCCTTTGTCCTTCATTCTGGATGTGGAGAATGTAGATGAAAAATTCCGTCCGGCATTGGGTTTTGTGCAACGTGACGGGGGATCAATTAGTAACTTTACCCGCTATCGTTTTTTCCCAAAGCTTGACTGGATGCAGCAATTGGATGTTGGTTTTGGAGCCAGTGCTTTTACTAATCCGGACGGCGATATTGAGACGGAACGGCTGGATATGCCTTCGGTTGATTTTGAGACATCCGCTGGAGACCAATTTTATATCGCACCAGAATTCAGGCGAGAGGTATTGTTTGAAGACTTTGAGATTCAAGACGGTATTCCCATCGCTCCCGGGAATTATTCAACTAATCGATTGCATTTTGGCTTTGATACAAGTTCTGCCAGACCTTTTGGTTTTGAAGCCAGGTTTGGCCTGGGAGAATTTTACAGTGGAAAGCGAACCCGGACTATCATTGATGCGGTCTGGCGAGCCTCACGTTTTTTTCGTCTTAGTCTGGGGGGATCATACAATGATGTTGATCTGGAGGAGGGGGACTTTGAGACGGTAGTGGGATCGGTGGGATTCAGGATCACTCCCAACACTCATTTGTCCTGGGATTCTGTTATTCAATACGACAACGTTTCCGACAAAGTAGGCGTGAACAGCCGTATTCGTTACATTGTGAAACCGGGCAGTGATGTTTATCTGGTGGTTAATCAGGGCTTTGATGTTGAGGATGGAAATTTCCAGCAATTTTCCAGTGAAATGGTAGCCAAAGTGGGCTGGACCTTCCGGTTTTGATTTTTTTTCAGGCAATTTTCAGGGTAATGGGAGTAATCTCTTAGAAGCCCTTGTCTGCCTTTGTTGTGATTGAATAGCCGGGGTGAAAGGTGGGACGAGTTACGGGGCGAGCGACGAGTTTGGTTTCGAGGTTGCAGAGAATCCGCTGACCTTGTATGATTTTAATGCAACGATTTTGCGTTTGATGGTCTTTGATCACGAGCGGCTAACATATTATCACAATGGGCTCGAGCGCCGCCTGACCGTGGTGCATGGGCGCGTGATTGAGGATGTAATAGCGTAAAATAATGTGCGTTATTACCCTGGCTACCAAAACTTGAAGAGCACCTGGGGAGGACAATCAAAGCCAAATGGCAGTTAAACGTAAGCTTTGCAGTTGTCGGAGCGAATTGAAGCCCAATGAGTTGCTGTTGAACATCTAAATATTTTGCTTGGTGAGGTGGAGCATTTATAGATAATACCTCCCATGTTGTTAGACTCTCACATGCACACCTCCCTGTGCAAACATGCGACTGGTTATCTTTGGGAATATGTGGACAGGGGATGGAAGGCAGGGTTGGACGGTGTGGTTTTTACTTGCCACAGCCCAATGCCAAACCGTTTTTCGCATCAGGTGAGAATGGATCCCGATGAGATATGGGATTATATCGCTCTGGTTGGGGAAGCCCAGGATTCCGCGCCGGAGGGTTTTGAAGTGCGCCTTGGTTTGGAGAGCGATTTTTTTCCCGGCATGGAGTCGTGGCTTGAACAACTCCACGGCTCAGCTGATTTTCACTACATTCTTGGGTCTGTTCACTGGCATACGCCAGAGTATAATGCAGCTTTTTATACGGGCGATATCTGGCAGTTTCAGTGCCAGTATTTCGAGCATATTGCCGAGTCGGCGGAAGCCGGTTTGTTTGACTGTCTGGCACATCCTGATCTGATCAAAAATGCATCAGTTGATGACTGGCAACTGGAACGCCTGATGCCAGTGCTGGAGCAAACCCTGGATCGTATTGCAGCGACGGGGGTGGCTATGGAATTAAACACTTCGGGTTTTCACAAGATTTTTCCTGAGATGAATCCCGGTCCGGAAATTTTGGCAATGATGAAGGCTCGGGAAATCCCGGTGGTTTTGGGCTCGGATTCACACCAGCCTGAGCGCGTCGCAGAGTTTTTTGTACAGGCTTTGGATATACTGGAAGTAGCAGGCTATGACGTGATCAGTTCTTTCGAGGGGCGGCAGCGGCAAGAGCTTGATATAGTTGAAGCCCGATCGCGCTTGGCAGAAGCGGTGGTCTGAGGATTGCCTCCAACGTGCAGCTAGTGGGGGGACTAATGCTGGTTTCACAGTTAGATTGGTTTAATTCCGGAGAGATTTAAGACCAAAAAGGTAATAGAAGAATAAAAAATAGTACAAATTTTCATGTCTGTTGCCTGTGCAGTTGGATGGATGCGGGTCGAGACAGATATGGAAATCTATCCCGCTAGTGAAGTTAAGCTTGTCGGAAGTTCTTCCTACTGACTTGCTTTCAGATAAGCGATGATATCCAACAACTCTTGGCGAGTCATGGCCGCTTCCAAACCTTGCGGCATGAGCGAAACCGGAACGGGGTCGACAGATTTCACATTAGCTCGTGGCAGAGGATGTTCAGTTCCTGCCAGATCGGTAATATAAACGGTGTCTGCGGTTTCCCGTTGGATTAAGCCGAAGTGGACGGCTCCGTCTTTCATGGTGACTGAGAAGGATTCAAAATCACGGGAAAGCGATTCGCTGGGGTAAAGGATGGATTCGAGGAAATCACGTTTGGTGCGGATGCGTCCAATATGGGTGAGCTCGGGGCCGACCGATCTGCCGACTTCTCCGATTTTGTGGCAAGTCATGCAGGCTCCTTTGCCTGCAACGAAAGCGACTTTTCCGCGTTTGGCATCACCTTTGTCGAGTTCGGGTTCAATGGCAGCCAGGCGCTCTTCCTGCTGTTCTGCTTTGGCCAACAAGTCATCAAGTGTAGGTTGGAATTCCCTGGTCACCTCCGCTCCGTAGTGTGTGAACATGCGTTGCAGTTCTGTCGCTTCGATGGCACCCAAACCGGGGGATTTGGGTAGTGCTTTGGCGAGAGCCATGCCAATTTCCGGGTTGCGTTGTTTTTCAAAGACCTTGATCAAATGAGGCAGATCCATGGGGCCGGCATTGAGTGTGAGTCCTGCGATTTCGATCAGTTGCGCTTTAGTTAATTTTGCACTCCCCAGCATTTGTGCGGCTTCAAGCCGCTGGAAGGGGCTGGCATCGGGTTGCAACAGGCCTTTCAACAGGTCGTAGGCCGCCGGATGGAGAACTGCATTTTTTGTGGAAACCGCACGCAGCGCCCGGATACGGATCATGGCGTCTTGTTTAATGTCGGAGCCAATGTTGCGCAGATTGTCATCAAAGGCATCCGTCTTGATTTTTGCCAGAGCATTAAGTGCGGCAATGAGCTGCTTGGTGTTACCATCAACGAGTGCTGATTTGAAAGCAGGGATCCAGGTCTCGGGCAAAGGGGCCTGATCACTGGCTTCAATAACGGCAAAAGCGAGCTTTTGTTGCTCGACCGTTTTGCTGTTGAGTAAAGTCGCAATGATAGGTTGCATCGGAGGAGTACTGATGAAACCCGGTGCCAGCAAGGCAATGGTTTTTTGCTGGGAGGGACTGAGGCTTTCATCCGTATCCAGCCAGTCAAAAAAACGATTGGCGATTGCCCCATCCCACTCCGGGTGACGTTTTGCAATCTGGGTAGCAGTTTTTCCAAGTTGCTCATCATCCCGGTCGAGTAGTGTCAATACATCACTCGCTCTCAGTTTGGAAGCGTCCATTTGATCCAGGGCCCAAAGGGCTCTGCTCACAACCAGGGGCTTGTCCGACTGCAAGGCTTTAGCGGTGTTGGCATAATCATTGAGTTCGATGAGTGCGTATATTAAGGCATGTTCCTGATGGCGATCCATTTCACGATCAAGAGTGGCGAGGATGCCGGGAACCGCTTTTTTGTTGCCTATCATGCCAAGGGAGGCGGCTGCGGTGCGGGCAATAGGAGCGGTGTCGTTACGAACCAGGGCGATGAGTGCGTCCACTCCACCTCGGTCGTTATTGATTCCTGCAGCCTGGGCAGCAGCTTGACGGACAGATTCATCCGGATCAGTTAGCATTTTTCTTGAGAGCTGTCGCGATTGGGTGAAGGGCAGGCGGCAAAGTGCCCACACGGCATTGCGGCGAAGCACCGGGTCGGCACTTTCCAAAGCATCAGCAAGGGAGGGAATGGAGGGTTCGCCTCGTTCAGCCAACCAGGCGCTGGCTTTTTCCCGGATTGAAAAACTGTCGTCATTCAAGCGGTGGACTACTTCATCAAAGCTGGCTTTTTTCCAGTCGAGTTTGTTGCCCCATTGGTCCATTTTTTTATCCCGCAGACCAGGTTTGCGAATCCGGTAAATGGCTCCAGAAATGTCCGGGCGGGCTACCTGTGAATTCGGGCAACCTTGACGGAACCATCCGCCGGTATCAACTACCAGTATGTCACCGTTGGGGTCTTCGAGTACATCGGTGATATGGACTCCGGGATCGTTGATTTTAAGGAAGGGTTCGGTTTTCACCGAGGCGTAGGTGGAGCCTTCCTGTTTGATCACGGTTCGAGTGATTTTCTGGGTGTTGAAATGGGTGGTAAAGATATTGTCTTTCCAGTCAGGATTGGCGCTTGCTGTGCGGTAGCGCATCATGCCTGAAACCGCGACATGGCCAAAGTTGTGGAACTCTTTCAACAGGGGGCCGGTGCTTTTAAATTCATCGATCACCGATTGCTGATCGTAGCGAGGATAAACTCCGCCGTGAATCCAGTGATTCAATGTGTCGCCACGGGGGCGGCCGTAAAAGAGGTTGATGCTGCCGACAATATCACCATTATCCATAAAATCGACTTCGACCGGATTGTCCATACCTCCTCCGGCATGAACCTGGATATCAGAACCATCGGGAAAGCAGGACCAGATGCGAGCCCCTTTGTTGTCTGAAACGGTGCGTCCGGTATCGGTATCAACTACCGTGTGTCCCTTGCGTCCGTGACACCAGTAAATCCTGCCGTTTTGATGGAGAAAGGGACCATGCACATCGGCAGCATTGCCCGTGTATTTGAATCCTGTGACTAATTCTTCCCTGACATTAGCAACACCATCACCGGTGGTGTCCTCGAGTCTCCACAGACTGGGAGGAGACATGACGTAGAGCGAATCCTGTAACCACAGGGCTCCCTGGGGGAAAGTCATTTTATCGGCAAATACAGTGGATTTGTCGAAGATACCGTCGTTGTCGGTGTCTTCGAGCAGCTTGATTGAGTGGGGTTTTTGTTTGTCGAGCTCCTTGTCATTCAGATTAACCCCGGAGCTTTCGGCAACAAACAAGCGGCCGTATTCGTCGAAGGCTGCCATCATCGGCCGCTCTACCAGCGGCGGCGCAGCGGCAACCTCGGCGATGTACCCATCAGGGAGCGTCATGGAGGGCGGGGTGAACGATGGGTCAAACACACTTGGGATGGTGCCGCGCCCTTTGGTAAGGTTAGCCTTGAGACGATCCTGGGCTTCTTTGCCCCAGACCAGAGTTTTGGGTTGGGATTCACCACCGTTCCAGAGATCGTATTTTTTCTGAACATTGATTGCAAAAAAATCGTCGAGTTGTTTTTTGAGTGCGACTTTTTTGGCGACAGTCTTTTCCGAATTAATCAGGTTGTGGCGCTCGTCAGGGTCGTCTTTGAGGTTGTAGAGTTCGTCGTAACCGTCTTTATATCGCTCGATGTACTTCCAGTCACCCGAGCGCACACAGCGCAGGCTTTCGTATTCGTAAAAAACCGTGTTGTCCCACGGGTCGGTTTTTTCTCCAAGCATGGCTTTTGAGAAATCCCGGCCCGGTGATTTGGGTTCCGTCGGCATTTGATCTGCCATGCCCAGGTAACTCAATACACTGGGCATGAAATCGTAATTGGTGACATGGATGTCAGGAGTTTTTCCGGCAGGAATTTTACCAGGTTGTCTGAAGATCATTGGAATCTTCATAGAGAAATCAAATGCATTGATCGGACGGGTGTGGTCACCCATTCCCCAGAAGCCATGCTGGCCGCCTGCCCATCCCTGGTCCGCAGCAAAAATGACCAGGGTGTCATCATCAAGTCCCAGGTCCTTGAGTTTTTTCATCACTGCTCCGACGCCGTCGTCCACGGCACTGAGTTCCTCACCATAACGCCGGATGCTGACCGGATTGCCAAAATACTCGCGGTTGTTGTATTCCCACGGATGGATGACACCACGCGGGAAGGAAGGCATTTCCTTGTCCGCGTAAAATTTCTCATGGCGATTGCCGGATGGTTTCAGTTGGTAACGGCTGAGTCCGTAAGGGCCGTTGTAAGCCAAAAATAGGAAAAAAGGTTTGTCAGGGTTTTTGGCGCTTTGATCAATGAATTTCAGCGCGTGGTCGGTCCAGAACGTGGTCAGGTATTCGGGTTCTTTGCGGATCTCTCCATTCTCGATGACCTGGGCGTTGTGAAAGGTCGAGGTGCCTCCGGCAGGCATAGTGATCCAGTAATCATCCAGACCTTCGTTGTTTTTGGTATTGTTCCCAAGATGCCATTTACCAACCAGGCCGCAGGAGTAACCATTTTTTTTAAGCACTTCGGGAAGGGATGTGAACTCAGCCAGAGTATTGCGCTGATCGGGGCCGACCTGGAGATTGCCGCCGTGAAGAAAGTTGTGCACCCCATGTTGAGAGAGCATCAAACCGGTGAGATAGGTGGCACGGGTCGGGGAGCAGACTGCGTTATTGGCAAAAGCATTGGTGAAACGAACACCTTCGGCAGCCATTTTGTCGATGTGGGGGGTGCGGATGTCTTTGTTCCCGTAACAACCGAGCGTCCAAGCCCCGTGATTGTCTGACAGAATAAAAACAACATTGGGTTTTTTAGGGGCCGCTGCTGACGAATGGGGAGTAAGAAGTAGGGTGGGACTTAATAAAAAGAGGATTAAGCCAATGCTGCGGGAAATTGTCATAATTTTAAAGGATTTCAGTAGCAAGATTGCAGAGGAAATGAAGACCTGCAAGGGGCTGTTGGGATTTTCGACAAGGATAGTTTTTCTAATAGACTTATCTAATCAATAAGATAAAAGGAGACTTGTAGTCTGGCATTAATCTGCACAGTCTGATTGAAATTTTCACACTTATAAAAATGGCCGATTTTACAAAAGTTACAAACGAGTCCTGGTTCAGCCGTCTCGGTAGTGCGTTCAAGGGAATTGTAGTAGGGTTGATCCTGATCGTTGCTTCTTTTGTTTTGTTGTTCTGGAATGAAGGGCGTGCGGTCAAGCGAGAGAAGGCTCTGGAAGAAGGCGGCCGTAAGGTGATCGCAGTGGAAGCGGCTAAAGTGGATGTGGGTAAAGAGGGGCAATTGGTGCATCTGTCAGGGCGGGCTGAGACCAAAGAGGTGCTCGCAGACCCTGTGTTTGGTGTGGGTGCGGCAGCTTTAAAATTGGAGCGGAATGTCGAGGTTTTCCAGTGGCAGGAATCGGTTAGCAGTGAACAAAAAAAGAAATTGGGCGGCGGCATGGAAACCAAGAAGGCCTATAGTTATTCCCGGGATTGGTCGGATCACTTGATTGATTCATCCAGGTTTGAAGTTCAGGAGGGCCATGCAAATCCTAAGTCCTTACTCTATGCCTCAGAGCAGTGGCAGGCTAAAAAGGTTAATCTGGGAGTTTTTTTGATGTCGCCTTCCCTGGTGTCAAAAATCAATGTGTCAAGTCCGCTAACAGTTGGAGAGGGTGCAATGCTGCCTGAAAATTTAAAGGCTACAGTCAAGGTGGCGGGCCCCGGGTTTTATGTGGGAGCTTCTCCGGAAAATCCAGAAGTGGGGGATACAAGAGTGAGCTTTAAATCAGTGGCCCCACTTGACGTCAGCGTGGTTTCCCAACAAAAGGGCAATAGCTTTATTCCTTATCAAGCAGCAAATGGGCGCAAAGTTGAACTTTTGCAGGTGGGCACCCATTCTGCAGAAGAGATGTTCCAGAAAGCTCTCGATGACAACCAAACCTTTACCTGGGCCTTACGTGTAGGCGGTTTTATTTTAATGGTGATTGGATTCAATATGGTATTCAAACTGGCTTCCGTATTGGCTGATGTGGTTCCTGTTGTTGGAAATATTATCGGGGTGGGAACAGGTTTCATCGCCTTCCTGTTGTCAGCTGCTTTGTCCCTGGCAACTATTGCGATTGCCTGGATTATTTATCGGCCATTGCTTGGTGCTGCTTTGTTGTTTGCCGCTGTTGTTTTGATTGTATGGGTGGCCAGGAAGTTGGGGGGGAATGAGAAGGATTCAGTAGCCAACGGTCAGTAGTCAGGATTCAGAAATTTCACATCCTATTTCCCTCTTGCCCAAACGCTGTTGATCGTTGAGTTTGGGGAGTTCAACAGTATTCACATTAATGCCACAAGCGATATCAAGACCAGCAGGGGAAAAAGTGATGCTGATGGCGACTTGTTTGTCGGATGTGTTTTTTGCTGATATGGCCAAGGCAACTGTGGAAGTATTGGAATCCGTTGGTTGTGAAGTGATATTTCCAGAAGACCAGACTTGTTGTGGTCAGCCTGCTTTTAATTCGGGCGATTTTCCTGCAGCGGAAAAGGTGTCCCGATATACTGCAGATGTTTTTGCCGGGGATCTACCTGTCATTGTGCCATCGGGATCTTGTGCGGCGATGCATTTCCATGGCACACAATTGTTGTTTGAAGACAAACAAGATACGGGAGAAGTTGAGAGCCTGGCAGGCAGAACCTGGGAGTTGTTCGACTTTCTGGTGAACGGGCTTGGAGTGAAAAAGTGGGAGGGGGAACTAAACAAACGCATCGCCCTGCATCATTCCTGTCATACCCGTGGAACCGATACCGGAGCGGCGATGGAGACTTTACTGGGATCGATTTCAGGTATTGAACTGGTGAAAGTGGGTACGCCGGAACAGTGCTGTGGTTTTGGAGGAACGTTTTCGGTGACTTTTCCCCATTTGTCAGGGGAGATCGGGCAGGTGAAACTGGAGAGCGTGCTGGAGCAATCACCGGATTTGCTGGTGTCTGCAGATATGAGTTGTTTGATGCATATGGGAGGACTGGCAGAAAAACAGAATATGGACATTGAAACACGACATGCCGTGCAGGTTTTACGGGATGTCAGTTTAGCCAGTCAATGAGCAAGTCTAGCCAGCCAATCGATGATTTTGCCCGTGAATTGTCCCGGGAAACCCGTGATGCGGTGCTGTCGAGCGTGGTGACCAGAACGGCAGGGCGCAAGGCCAAGCTGGAAGCTGATTACAAAGACCCGGATTTGCTGCGGCGGCTTGCAGGTAAGGTCAAGCAGCACACAGTGGAGCATCTGGATGAATATCTTGAGCAGGCTGAGGCGGCTTTGACAAAAAACGGGGCCAAGGTTCATTTTGCATCAACGGCTGAATCGGCGAGGGAAACCATTCTTGAGATATTAAGAAACAAGGGGGCGACCCGGATGGTGAAGTCTAAAAGCATGGTGACTGAAGAAATTCATCTCAATGATTTTCTCGAGAAACAGGGGGTAGAGTGCGTGGAAACCGATCTGGGCGAGTTTATCATTCAGATAGACGGAGACACGCCAAGTCACATTGTTCAGCCCATCATTCACAAGAACCGGCGGCAGGTTGCCGAGAGTTTCGAAAAACACGGACTGGGTGCTTACAATGATGATCCCCAGACGATCACCCATCGGGCCCGCAAGCATCTGCGGGAGAAATATTTGCAGAGTGATGCCGGCATGACCGGAGCGAATTTTGTCTCGGCAGAATCCGGGCGCATTGTGATTGTCACCAACGAGGGCAATGCCAGATTCGGCATGGCCGCCAATGGCTTGCATATCGCCCTGGTTGGAATTGAGAAAGTGGTTCCACGGGATAAGGATCTGGGATTGTTTCTTAATTTGCTGGGCCGTTCGGCAACGGCACAACAGCTGACGGTGTACACCCAGTTCATCAATGGCCCACGTTCGAAGTCACAGCCTTCCGGCCCAAAAGAAATGCATGTCGTATTTCTCGATAACGGGCGGAGTAAGGTATTGGCGTCGAAGGAACGGGATATTTTGCGCTGCATTCGTTGTGGAGCCTGTTTGAATGTGTGTCCGGTTTACCGGCAGACGAGTGGCCATGGTTATCGAGCGGTTTACGGGGGGCCGGTTGGAGCTGTGTTGAGTCCTTTATTGGCTGGTGATGATTTCCCGAAATATGCTGACTTGCCGAAAGCTTCCAGCCTGTGTGGAGCCTGCCACGAAGTGTGCCCGGTGAATATCCCGATTCCCGAGCTGTTACTGCGATTGCGTTCACGGGCCAACAAGGAGGGAATTAAATCTGCGGGAGCTCCTCCGATGGCACCTTTTGCCAGAATGGCGACCTCACCCAAGCTCTGGCAAACAGCGATGACGGCTTCGCGGGCTATGAATCATTTGCCAATTACAATGATGCCGATCCAGCCGCTGCAAGCCTGGCTGAAGATAAGGACCTTGCCGAAGTGGCGGGGCGGGGAGTTCAGAAAATGGATGAAGGAGAGGGGCGGAGTCAATTCAGGAGGTAGGAATGAGTGAAGCTCGGGACACAGTTATGCGGGCGGTCAGACAGGCTTTGTCAGATTTGCAGGAGAAAACTCCTTTGCCTGAATATGATTCGGAGATTCTGATTTGTGCGAAGTATCGAGAGGGAGAGGTGGGTGGATGGTTGGAGTTCGGTGAAAACTTTGCTGCGGTCAGTGGGCGTCCTCTGACGGAAGTAGGTGAGCTACTTGTTTTTTTAAAAGAGGAGGGGAATGACAGCGGGTATTGTGATCCAAGTTTGAAAGAGAGAGTGGGCACTGTGCTGGAGGAGTCAGGACTGAAGGTGCACTATGAGTATGAGCACGATAAGGTTGATGATTATACTTTTGGCATAACCAGAGCCAGTGGAGTGATTGCCGAATCAGGAACGGTGGTTCTGAATGATGAAGATACAGTGGATCGATTGGCGGCCTTGGCGCCCTGGGTGCATGTGGCGGTGATTGAGAATGAGCCGATATTCGAAACGATTCCGGAGGCGATTGAAAATCTGGGTGACAGTTCGAATGTGATATGGGTGACCGGACCTTCTAAAACGGCCGACATTGAAGGCATTCTCATCGAGGGGGTACACGGGCCAGGGGTGCAGATCTGTTTAAAGCTGGATTAATCTTCAGTCTTTACCGTAGATCTGCTCATCCAGATAAGCGGTGACCTGTTGGATAATGCCGTCGAGTTTGGGATCGTCAGCTGTGCGAAAGCCGTGGTTGCCGTTTTTTACTTCGAGGTATTTGACTCTGGCCCCGAGTTTTCTGGCTTTTTCTACAAAGAGACGTGCGCTCAAGACGGGAAGCACGGGGTCGGCATCACCGTGGAGAATGAAAATCGGAGGGGAATCTTTTTTAATGAGATAGACTGGGCTCAGCTGACGGGCGAGTTCTTCTTTTTCTTCTAAAGGCCCACCAAGCATATCAGTGAAACGTCCCGGGTTTCCGTAGGAGGTTCCCTGCATGATAATGGGATCACCGCCAAAGTGGCAGAGCGGATAATAAGGCACCGCGCCGGCCAGGGGAGGGAGCTCATTGTCGAGGCGGGAGTCTTCAGTTGGGTAATCGGCATCAGGCGCCAATGCGGTCATCAGGGTCAAATGCCCGCCCGCCGATCCTCCCATCAAGATGAATCGTTTTGGGTCGATTCCGAAGCGCTTGGCATTGGCGACAAAAAAACGAATGGCGTCTTTGCAGTCTGTTACACTGTCAACAGTGGTGGTTTCGCCCTTTTTTGTGAGACGGTAATTGATCGTGGCGACTTTCATTCCTTTTTCGATCAGGGGGCGGGCCGCATCAAAAAACAGGCGGCGGTAAAAGGTTTCTTTGCTGCCGCCTTTCCAGCCACCTCCGTGAATGTGAATCAAGAGAGGGGCATCTTCATTTTTGTTACTCTTTGTTTGAATGAAATCAAAGGTGAGTTTTTGATCGCTAACGGTTTTGTAAACCATATTATCCGCAACAGTGAAATTTTCAGGAATTTGTGCGGGGTTCAGAGATCCGTTGTCCTCAATTTTGTCAGCCGCGTTCAGTGCTAACAAAGAGAAAAAGGCTCCGACCAAAATGCTGATTTGAATGGGGGTTTTCATTTATATTTTATTCCAGTTTAGAACTTCTTTAAGGATTTCTTCGCGCGAACATTTTTTGCGAAATACGGCACGAGCGCTGAATGAATAATCCACCATCACATCATAATCGGGAATGATGAATTGAAAATCCCAGGCAGGGTTAGTGGTTTGGAATTTTTTGTTTTGTCCACCTCCCGAGGGAGAATGGGAAAAACGAATGTGACCTTTATCCGGAGGTTTGAACATCAATAGCCAAAGATGCTCATCAAAATTTCCGTAGTAAAAATGCTGATCAAAACGCATCGGAGAATAATGGCGGTAAAGAGTATCCCGTTGGATGGCGTCGAAAGTGAGGGCGTAATGATCATCCCGGTGACGAAGCGTGCTTTCATCATTGTGTGACTGGGTGCAATACTGGCTCCAGCTGTCCTTGTGGGACTCAAGGCCACCACGGAAATAGAGGCTCTTGTCTGCCGGGGCGTTGATGTAACTGGCCCAGAACAGACCGATGTAATCATTGTCAAAAGTATGCTGGGTGGCACGACAACGGAAAGTCATGTCGATGTAATGAGGAGCATGCAATTCGAAGCGGGTCCAGCTTTCCAGATGGTGAGTTGGAGTTGGGGGCTGGTAGAGTTCAGCTGTTGAGTCGGAGGTTTTTTTAAATACCATGGAAGCCTTTCGAGGCTCAAAAAATACTTCATTGCTTTCATCTTCATGCACACCAGAAAAAATGTGCTCAAGATTCAGTCCTGTGATTCCGGGAACAAAAAGATTCCGTTTACTGCTTTTGTGCTTCAGTGACCATATGCCGTTGTATCCAGCTCGGTGTTCCTTGTGGGAGTCATTATCACCGATCAATGCGGTGAGATCACCGATTTTAAAGGTATCATGCGCCATAGTGGTGCAATCTTAACACATAATTAACACATAAACCGTCAATTTCATTCATCCCCGTCCGCTATGGTAACGTTTGCTCAACTCCCGGTTATGTGGTAAATAATAAGTCCGCTGAAAAAAAATGTAAGGCGGATGGTCTGTCTGACGACTGACTGCTGAACTCAAAACAAAAAAACTCATGAAAAAACTAATCGCAGCTACTCTCTTTGGTGTCGTAATGGCATTCACTGCTATCAACGCATCTGCCGCTGATACCACTCTTAAAGGAACCGCCACTTGTGCAAAATGCGATCTTGGCACAGCTGACAAATGCACCAACGTGTTGCAGGTGAAAGAAGACGGCAAGACTGTTGTTTACCTCTTGAAAGGTGAAGCGGGTAAAAAATGGCACAAAAACGTGTGTAAAGGTTCTAAAAAAGTGAACATGACGGGGAAAGTGTCTGAAAAAGACGGTGAAAAAGTATTCACAGTTTCCAAAATCAAATAATTCACAAAGAATTATTTCCGGCAGTTATCAATTGATTTGACTGACTGATTTGGGAAAATTTACGCCGTCCTTCCTTGCGAGGGACGGCGTTTTTGTGTTCGGGGGAGTCCTTAATCATTCCGGGGGCGTTCGATTTGCGTTGCAAATGAGCCCAATTGCGGCGAAGGGTGGGTCTAGAACGGGAGACTTTCCTCCTCTGGGAGCGTACAATATCATGACTGATCATGATTTGCGCCGTGGTTTTGAAATTTTTTGATACGAATTACAGATGGAAACACCGTCATTTACAGAACTGAACTTGTCGCCTGAATTGCTTGCCGCGATTGCAGACCTCGGCTACGAAAAACCATCACCGATCCAGGCTCTGGCGATTCCCCCCGCTATGGAAGGGACTGATTTGATTGGTTTGTCCCAGACAGGTTCCGGAAAAACCGCGGCCTTCACCTTGCCTGTCTTGCAGAAGATCGACTTATCGCTGTCGCGCACCCAGTGTTTGATCGTCTGCCCGACACGTGAATTGTGCATGCAGGTTTGTGACGAAGTGCATCGTCTGGGTTCCCACATGAAGGGACTGCGGGCAGTGCCGGTTTATGGAGGAGCGCCGATTGATCGCCAGATCCGTGCTTTGCGTCAGGGCACTCACATCGTTGTGGGCACGCCAGGCAGATTGCTCGATCACCTCCGCCGCAAAACTTTCCAGACAGACTTGATCAAGTGTATCGTATTGGACGAAGCGGACCGCATGCTGGACATGGGTTTCAAGGACGATATGGAGGAGTTGCTCAAGGACATGCCGAAAGAACGGCAAACGTCGTTTTTCTCTGCCACCATGAATCCTCAGGTGGAAAAACTGACGCGTCGCTATTCAACAGATCCGCAAACAATCGAAGTCGAGCGCAAAGCCCTGACTGTTGATTCCGTTGACCAATGTTATTACGAAGTGCGTCGTCGATCGAAACTGGAGGTTTTGTCACGCCTGCTGGATATGGACCCACCACGTTTGGCGATTGTTTTCTGTAGCACCAAACGCATGGTCGACGAATGCACGGAAGCATTGATTGGTCGAGGCTATGCTGCGGATCGTCTGCATGGAGATATCAGCCAGAATTTGAGAGAACGCGTTTTGAAACGTTTTCGTGACGGACAGGTCGAGCTTTTGGTCGCAACCGACGTGGCTGCCCGGGGACTGGATGTGGATGATATTGACATGGTGTTCAACTACGATATCCCTTACGACCCGGAGGATTATGTTCATCGCATCGGACGAACTGGTCGGGCCGGTAGATCAGGCAAGGCGATCAGCTTTGTGTTTGGTCGGGAGATCTATCGTTTGCAAACCATTGAGCGTTTTATTCGTCAGAAGATAGATCGCAGGAAAATTCCTTCCCAGGAACAAGTCGAAGGAAAGCGTGCAGATTTGTTGTTTGATACGGTTAAGGAGCGTTTGGAAGGAGGTGACTTCAAATCTTATGAAGAGTTGGTGCAACGTCTGCTCGATCAGGAATTTTCGGCGACAGACATCGCCGGTGCTTTGTTCACTTTGTTGAAGGAGGCCCAGGGCAATCGAGAGGGCCAATTTATTGAAGAGGATCGTCCGGAACGAGCAGGTCGGGGACGTCAAGACAGCCAGGATCGGCGGAGAAAGGACGGGGGCCGCAGGAGTGAACGCAGAGGCAATGAGCGCGGGGATAACCGGGATCGAGCAGAGCAAAGAAGACAGCACGAGGAACGTCGCCCGAGGGATCGATCAGAGGGACCTAGCAATTTCAGGAATGAAGCTCAGGCTGATGGCGATAAGGTAACTTTGTTTTTGAGTCTTGGCAAAAAAGCGGGTATGAAACCGGGGGATATTGCCGGTATGTGTTACCGTGAGGCAGGGATTCCCAACGGCACTCTGGGGAGGATTAAAATTCACGATGATCATTCAACGGTCGAAGTCAATCAGGGAGTCGTCGATGAACTTTTGATCAAGACCCGCAAATCCCGATTGGGAGGGCGGACTTTCAAGCTTGGTCATGACCGCAGTGAAGGTGGCGGATTTGATGATGAGCGTGAAGATAGAGGTGAGCGCGGTGGAGGCAGTGACAGACGGGAAGATCGTGGTGGACGTGGTGGACGTGGTGGAGGAGATCGCAGGCACCGATCTTAGCTGTTCATCAGCAAACGAACTTCGTTGGCTCATTTTGTTCTAAGATAGAACGATGTTGGAACATCGTTCTACATTGGGTAGCAATGCCTGCTTTAAGAAGAGCCATTTAATCCTGCTCACGTTGCCAGGGGATTCTACCTGACCGGTTGATGTGGATGCTTAGTTGATTGAAAAGTTCGTTGTATTTTTTTGGAGCTTGCTCGCGTGGGATAGGCTTTTCTTCGGCTGGGTCGTTGACTATGTTGAACATTTGGTAGGGTTCGAAGGGGGTGTTGCGCAGCAGTTTCCAATCACCAATGCGGATGGCATGATAGAGAAGTCCGCCATACTTTCGTCCGCCTTCGAGACGCATCCATACTTGTTGCGGTCGGGTCTCGGTGAAAGGCTTGCCATAAAGCACGGGGAGAAAACTACGTGCATCGATATTGTGTGCGATGGGAGCACCGGCGATTTCAGCTAGAGTCGGATAAAAATCCATCGTCATAGAACGGTGAGGGCTGCGGCTTCCCGGCTTGATTTTCCCCTTCCAGGAAACAGCGGTACAAACCCGGATGCCACCTTCCCACATTTCCTGCTTGCCCCCATGCAGGGGCGCATTGCGTGCTCCGGCTGCGACGTGGCCGCCGTTGTCAGATGTGAATACGATTACCGTGTTGTCAGTGAGCTTAAGTTTTTTCAGGGTATCGAGAACCCGGCCGGTTCCATAATCGAGGTGTTCGATGAAGGCGCACATTTCTGCTCGTTTTTCAGTGATGCCTTTTTCGCGAGCTTTCACTTTGGCCAGCCAGTCTTCGGGAGGCTGGATAGGAGTGTGTGGTGCATTGTAGGCAAGATATAGAAAGAAGGGTTGGTCCTTGTGATGGGTGGCGCGGTCGGTGAGGTAGTCAATCGCCCAGTCACTGAAAAGGTCGGTGGCATGACCTTCGGGATCGATGGTTTTTTCATTCAGGCGCATGTAGTTGTTGCCGTGACGCAGATGGGTGTAGTAGTCATCCATCATGTCTCCTAGAAAACCGTGGAAGTGATCGAAGCCGCGGTCAGTTGGCCGGTCCGGTTTTTTGAGTCCAAGATGCCATTTGCCGATGAGTGCGCTGTGGTAATTGCTTTTTTTCAGCAGGGTGGGCAGCAATACAAGATCATCGGCCAGATCACCCCAGTTATTGCTCGGACGACCGGGAACCTGAGTGCGGATGACACCAGGGACGCCGGCCATGTCAGGGTAAGACCCGCTTAAAAAAGCGGCACGGGTGGGGGAGCAAACCGGACAGTTGGCATAAAATTGATCGAAGCGCATGCCGGAGGCAAAGAGCGCATCGATGTTGGGGGTCTTGAGGTCGGGCGCACCGTAGCTTGAAAGATCACCGTAGCCGAGGTCATCCACCATGATGAAAACAATATTGGGGGGAGCGCTTTTGGATTGGGCATTTTGACCTGGGCAGATAAATAGAAAAAACAGGACGCAGGGGAGGATGAAAAATTTCATGATATTGAGGTGTGGGATTGCAAAAAGTCGGGCATGGTTGTGTAATGAGCAAGTGATTGCGGGGAAAAGAAAAAATCACCCAAGCGAGACGAAGTCGAGAATGCCGGAAAATACTACTCGAAGGCAACACACGAAGGTGAGAAGCAGAAAGATGACTAAAATGATGAGAGTAAAATTTTCAGCTTTGAAATTTGTATGTGTTCTGGGCTTTTCAGGGCAAGTGGTGGCTGAGGAGGTGAAACAAGATCTGCGGGCGAAGATCACAGTAGATAATCCCCGAGTGAAGATGCGGGGGGATTTCCTGCGTTTTAGCAAGAGGGCGGAATCTGGAAAACCAACTCGTGTGGTTACTCTGGGAGGCTCGATTACTGAAGCCAAACACGGGCACAGTTCACAGATACCTGCATGGTTGAAAAAACAATTCCCTAAAGCTGACTTTCAATTCACCAATGCAGGAATTGCTTCAACCTGTTCGACCACCGGCGCATTTCGCTTGCAGAGCGACGTCTTGTCCGGCGGCAGGGTGGATTTGTTGATTGTGGAATTTGCGGTCAATGATGATCAGGATGCTGCCCACACTCGACAAGAATGTATCCGGGGAATGGAAGGGATTGTTCGGCACCTTCGCAAGGAACAGCCTCGGGCGGATATTTTGATGGTCCAGTATGTGAACCCTGAAATGTTGGAAACCTTGCTTAAAGGTGAAACCCCATTGAGCATTTCAGCTCACGAAGCTGTGGCCGGGCATTACGGAGTCTCTTCGGTGAATGTAGCGGCGGAGATTGCCTCTGCGGTAAAAGAAGGTCGATACAAATGGAAGGATTATGGTGGCACCCATCCAAAGCCTTTTGGTTATCAGGTAGCGGTTAATTTGATGAAAGTTGCCTTGCAACGCGGGATGGAAAGTTCGCCGGATGAGGCAGGCTCTCCAAAAACACACGCCTTGCCGCTGCCGCTTGATCGCGGCAACTATGACGGAGGGACGTTTGTTGATGTACAGGATGCCAACTGGTTGGGCGGATGGAAATATGGCGAGGTGAGTAAGCAATTGCTGCCTTTGGGGGCAATTCGCAGCCGATATGAAAAGTATCAAGTATTAAGGGGGGAAGAACCCGGCACTACTTTGTATTTGAATTTTCAAGGTCGATCAATAGGAGCATTTATTCTGGCTGGCCCGGACGCAGGAATGGTCGAGGTGAGTGTGGATGGTGGGACGTGGCAGGAAAAAACGCTTTATCACAAACACAGTGGAGGATTGAATTATCCGCGTAGTGTGACCTTTGCTGACGATCTCAGCCCGGGTCGTCATCAGTTGGTTTTACGCTTGATTGATAAAAAACCAGAAAAGAGTAAAGGTCACTCAGCATCAATTTTATATTTTGAAGTAAATCGTTGAATTCAGGATTATTTACTACTCATTTAGAGCTGAATTGAAACATGGAGGGTATAAAATCACGCAGTCCTGAAGAGCATGCGCAATTGATGTTTGCGATGCGTATCTCCCTTGCCTTGGGAGTGGTGATGTTGGTGTTCAAGGGGGCGGGGGCGTGGATGAGTGAATCGGTTGCTGTGCTGAGTGATGCTGCGGAATCGGTGGTGCATATTGTGGCTGTGGGTTTTGCTTATTTCAGCTTGAAGCTCTCATTCAAACCGGCGGACTCCACTCATCCTTACGGGCATGCTAAGATTGCTTTCTTTTCATCCGGGGTTGAAGGGGCCTTGATCACGGGTGCAGCGATGTTTGTCGCTTTTGAATCTGTCAATGATTTGGTTCGCGAACCGCGGATCAGTCGTCCCGATGTTGGGATTTGGTTCACGGCGATTGTGGTGGTTCTGACCGGGATAGTGGGCTTGTATCTACTGCGAACCGGGAAAAAGCAGCGCTCGATTGTATTGGAGGCAAACGGACAGCATGTGCTGGCAGATTGTTATACTAGCCTTGGAGTGATTATCGGTTTGCTGTTGACCTGGGCGACTGGGTGGAAATACTGGGATCCCATTTGTGCAATTGTGGTGGGCTGTAACATGGCATGGGTAGGATTACATTTGATGTCCCGTTCGGTGCATGGATTGATGGATCGAGTGGATCCTGTATTGGGCAAGAAATTGGAAGGTGCTTTGAAGGCTGAGACCGACTCCCGTAAAGTGAAATTTCACAAATTGCGTTACCGGGATCTAGGTGATTCTTTGTGGGCGGAAGTTCATCTACTTTTCCCCGAGGGGCTGCTGCTGAAGGATGCGCATTTAATGGCGACTGAGATAGAACAGGCGGTGGCGGATGAGTGTGATGATCAAGTGCATCTGACTACCCATCTGGAGTCAGCCGAGGATCACGATGCGGTGCATAACGAACATCAGGTGGAAGGATGAGGGGGGGGGAGAAAATTCAGGAGTTAGGAGTTATTTATGAATACAATAGCAGCGATACAATCACGTCGATCGGTCAAGCATTTTGATACTCGTCACAGCATGAATTCTGAAGAGATAAACAAACTCTTATCATTGGCCCTTCTTTCACCCACTGCCTTTAATATCCAGAACTGGCGTTTTGTGGTGGTGGACGATGCGGGCTTGCGGCAAACAATAAGGGAAGCTTCCTGGGATCAGGCGCAGGTGACTGATAGCTCTTTATTTATTGTTATTTGTGCCGATCTGAAAGCCTGGGAAAAAGAACCAGCGCGCTATTGGGCAAATTCTCCAGCTGAAGTTCAGGAATTTATGCTTCCAGCCATCGATGCCTACTATCGGGACAAGGATCAAGTGCAGAGAGATGAAGCCATGCGTTCCTGTGGTATTGCAGCACAAACGCTTATGATTGCCGCCAAGGCAATGGGTTACGACTCCTGCCCGATGGACGGGTTTGATTTTGAAAAGGTGGCACAACTGATTCAGCTTCCGGATGATCACTTGATTGCCATGTTTGTTGCCATTGGCAAAGGCATTAAGGAAGCCTGGGATCGACCGGGGCAACTGGGGCTGGATGAGGTGGTCATCAAGAATGTATTCGATTGACGGGGGGCTTGCCCTCATACTCACTCAACCACCCGAATCCCATCCTTGCCGATAGTAATCTTACGCTGACGGAACAGCGCTCCAGTAGCTTGTTTGAAGGCTTTTTTACTAACGCCGAGGGCTTTGTTGATGGCTTCCGGCGGGCTGGAGTCGCAGAGTTCCCAAAAACCTCCACGCTTTTCCAGCTCTTTTTCAATACGGATTTCCAGTTCGTTGATATGGGTTCTGCCCGGGGGGTAGAGGGAGAGATCGATTTTGCCATCGTGGCGGACTTTGCTGATGTACCCTTTGGTGCGCTCCCCGGCACGCAATCTGCGATGGACTTCGTTGGCAAAAAGCAGGCCTGAGTGTTCGCCGTTGACGATGGCTTTGTAACCGAGGTCGGTTTTGCCGAAGAGGCGGAGATCGACCTCTTCACCCTCGCTGTAAAAACCAGGCTCGGCGTGGCTGAGGTATTTTGCAATTCGACGGCTGGCGACAATGCGGTCACTGGTGGGATCGACGTGAACATAAACCACATAGGACTGACCAATTTCGCAGCGTTCCCGTTGCTCGCGGAAAGGCAGCAGAAGATCTTTCATCAGTCCCCAATCCAGAAATGAACCGACGCCGGTGACCGCCAGACATTCGAGATAGGCAAATTCACCCGGCATCGCCTTGGGGTGTTTCATGGTGGCGATAGGTCGGTCCTCGGAGTCGGTGTAGAGGAAAACTTCCAATTCGTCTCCAATTTCCCAATCATAGGGCATTTCGTTGCGAGGTAGCAATACATCGCCCAGATAGCCCTCGGTTTCGAGAAAGAGGCCGGGAGGCCCTTCGCGTACTATTGCCAGACAGGTTCTATCACCAATGTGTGCCATGATGGGATATTAGGGCTGGAGGGCAGGGGAAGCAAAAAGAGAAACAAGGATTTCACAGATGAGGGAAATGGGTATTTGGACTGGGTCATTCACTGTTTGCCCTGAGTTTGGCGTGGACCTGGGCGACTTTGCCCATGTAGTGGTCCATTTTGTAGTCGACTGCTGCGAGGCGGATGTGTTTGGCTGATTTTTCTTTTTTGCCGAGGGCCTCAAAATAGAGACCCAGATAAAGGTGGGCGTAGCACAATTGATTGCGCAGGTTATCAGCGCTTGGCTTCCCTGATTTTGCTGCTGCAATAACGGCAGATTCATTACCCGTTCCGGCAAAAAGAGCATGGATCTCTTTCATCGGGATGCGTTGGTCACTGTCGATGGTAATGAATTTTTTACGCGCCTGCTCCACATTGCCGCCCGGACTACGGACAGCGCAGAGAAAGTGCCATACAGCGTTTTCTACGTCCTGGGAATTGACCGTCTGATGTACCTCGAATTGAGCTTTCCCTTTTTTATATAAATTAGCGTAATAATAATCTATGCCTCGTTGCCAGTGATGAGGTTCTTGATCAGGGTTCATGATTATGTATTGATCAAAATCAGCAATAGACTCGGTAATTTTTCCATCAAAAAAATACTGCACGCCGCGATTTTGATAGGCTGCTGATCTGGCCTGACGGGCCACGGGCGAGGAGGTGAAAGTTTTTTTTGTAAGATCAATCACCAGGGAATAATCCCCGGTTTTGAAAGCGCTTAGTATTTTGTTTTCCAGAGCTTCGCTTTTGCTCTGGGAAGAAGCATCGATTGTAAGCCAATAGGCAAGGCAAAGAATGAAGGTCAGAGCAGGGGCACGGAGTTGAGCTTTCATCGAGGGCTTTTTTGATTGAAGGATAACTTTGGAGAGCATCAGGCGTTTAAGAGGTTTTGGCAAGGACACGAAAAAACCCGGTTGGAGCCGGGTTTTCTACAGGACTTGGAAGATGAGGTCTT
>DAOUQC010000130.1 GCA_030625775.1 Verrucomicrobiota bacterium | reverse complement strand
CGCAAAAAGATACGCGACAGCGATCCTGACGCCTGCGTGATCAGCGACATCGCCAACAACTGGGGCTTCTGGCACATGGGGCAGTTTGCCGCGGATTACCGCAGAATGTTCGGCGAGTTGCCATCGGCAACCTTGTCGAGGTAATAGGAACGTATCGCGCCGTAGCCTCGGCGAAGGCGGAACCGCGGGGAATGCGCTCATCAGGTATGCACTTAACAAATCACAGCGAGTAGAGATCGGTATTCTCCAGGCCACTCGTCCCGCGATTTCGTTGCCGAATAGGGTTTCCGATTCGTAGAAAGAAAGCCCCTTGATCGCCCTGCCCTGTTCGTCGCAGACTCCTGGTATCGGTCCAATTGCGAAAACCCTTGCTGTTACAGGTTATGATAACGTGCACCCCCTTGCTTCCCATGCGGTGGAAATCCACACAGTGATCACTCCAACAGCTTGCGCAGTTTTTTGTAATTGTCGTTCAACTCCTGGGCGGCCAGATCAAGTGCTGCAGTCGCCACTTTTTTGGCCTGGTCTCCGCCAGTTTCCGCCGCCTCTTTCACCGCACCTGACAGTGGCTGTGCTTTTTTCTCAAGCTCCGTCCAACCCGCCTCGAGCTTGGCCCACTCGTCCTGAGCCTCCTTGCCGCCGAGATGCATCTTCAGCTTCAGCTCATCACGATGCTGCTTGATGAAATTGAAGGCTTCGTCCAGTCGATCTTTTTCTTCACTCATGTATGGAATATAACATGAATGACTGAATCTGATCAATCACAAGCCAACAAATCTTGCTTACGCTTTTACGCTTTTTTAGTCCACCTGATCTTTGAATGAGCTACGTTCGCAGCCTTATCTGTATTTCCACAATTTCTCCAGTTTCAAAAACATCACTTTAATCAATTTTAGAAGCAGAAATGTCGATTTTTAAAATATGAAGTTTAAGCGTATCAATAGGCTATCATTCGCTGATAATTTCTTTTCTCTTTACCTATCTCAGTGATCCTTTGACTCCCTCTATCTACGCTACGATCCGGTTGTGGTGATAAAAAAAATGCCCAAATCAATTTCAGCCTACTTTCTGCAACATCCGCACCCGCCCCACAATACGCCATCAAAAGCCCGTTTGTGGGCGGCTGTTTTGCCTGCTTTGGTGGTGCCTTTGCTGGCCTCGCTGATCTATTTTGTCTTTTTCCCCGGCACCTGGTTTGGCAAAGCCTGCTTCGGCCTGGTGAAAATCCACCTGATCGCCTGGCCAATCATCGCCACCCTTTTCATCCTGCGCGAATCCCTCAGCCGTCCTGCCCCGACCTGGAAAACTCGTTTTCACACTCTCATTCCCGGCGCCTTGATCGGCATCACTGTGGTGGGGGCGATGTTCGTCTTGATGCTCACCCCACTCGGCGACATCGTGCGCGCCTCGGGCGGAAGCATCCGCGACAAGGTCGAAGACCTCGGCATGTTGAAACACTACGTTGAGTTCTCCATCTTCATCTCCCTGTTCAACTCCCTGATCGAAGAATGTTACTGGCGCTGGTTCGCCTATGGAACCCTGCGACGGCTGATGCCATTGAGCAGGGCACACATCGTCGCTGCCCTCGCTTTTTCCGCCCATCACATTGTCGTCGTTAGCCAATTTTTTCCAATCAGCTTCGCTTTGTTCGTAGGTTTTTCCGTTGGAGTCGGCGGTCTGATCTGGAGCCTGATGTATCAGAAATACAATACCATCCTCGGCCCCTGGCTCTGCCACATCATCATCGATGCTGGCTTTTTGTGGATCGTCTATGACCTGTTTTTCCGGGAGCTGTGAAGAGTGAAGTGGGGGGATTCAGTTCTCGAATTGACCAGGCTTTTGTGATAAGTAACTGTCGTCGATTACCCCTGAGCTGAACACCCTTTATGGGCCACTTTAAGTGCTAGGTTTCCAGAGCCGGTTTTTGTTTTGGTTTAAGTTGGGATTGATCGTAGCGCAGGCGTAGCCGGAGCGGAGATCGATGCCAGTTCGGTATGTGTTGTAGCAAATTCATCCGGGCTTTGGAAGCCCAATTTACTATGCGAATGAACGCAGTTGTATAAGCGTCGCCATTCCTCGATAACAACACGTTCTTCAGTCACGCTTGGGAGCAGTTCCTGATTAAGGCATTCGTCACGTAAGCGATTATGAAAACTCTCTACATGTCCATTCTGCCATGGACTGCCGGGATCTATGTAAATGGCCTTGATGCCCATTTCCCTGAGCCAATGCTGGACTTCCTTGGCGATGAACTCAGATCCGTTGTCGCTACGGATGTATTTGGGCATACCTCTTTGAGCCATCACTTCAGACAATGCATCCAGCACCTGCTTTTTAAAAAGGGTGCAAAGACCGAAAGCATCGGGCCTGACAATGTTCCACCCTTCCCAAAGTGAGCGGCAGACCGATTGCAAGAGCTTACATCCCCCGGATAAATGCCAGGGCTTTGTTGTAACTGCATTGCTCGAGAAAATGCTGTAATCGCACAGGGATTCTACCCACCAGATTGTGCTGCAAATCAAACACGAGTTCCGACACTTCTTTCAGTTTGCCTAGATGAGCAGCAGGGTCATGTTTGGCAAGCCGGGTGTCAGCAATGACATCCAGACGCTGCTGCAATAGAGTGGCAAGTTGCTCCAACTGGGCAATGAGCAGTTCGGGTGTTTCAGATGTTTCAGGTGATTCGGTACTCATGATTTGGGGTTTCAGTTGAATTTAATGCGAACAGGTCAACGTCACTGATATAAAATATACTTTAGTCTCAACAAGCTTTGCGTCGAGTGCCGATTTATGGTGAGAAATCCTGCTAATGAGAGTAATATGAGCGCATTGCCGGCTGCCACATAGGTAGCGCTGCTTAAAGCTATTCACCCACAACATGGAAATTCACGAGCATTTCACCTATTGGGACTGGTTAACAGTGGGTGGGTATCTCGCCCTGACAACCTGGGTGGGTCACCGGATGAAAGGGCAGCAGGCCAGCATCCGCGACTTTTTTCTTGGTGGGCGCTCGCTGCCGTGGCAGGCGGTGAGTGGTTCGATTATAGCAACAGAGATCAGCGGGGTAACCTTCATCGGTGTGCCGGGTATGGTTTTTGCCGCAACCGGGAATTTCACCTACCTGCAGTGGGCCCTAGGTTCAATCATCGCCCGATTCCTGGTGGGAATGTTTTTTGTGCGTTTTTTTTATGAGCGGGAGATCTACAGTCCCTACGATTTTATGGAGTACCGGATCGGCTCCGGGGTGAAGCGGTTGGCGACGATCATATTTTCCATTGGCAGCATTCTCGGGCAGAGCGTGCGGGTATTGGTGGCGGCACTTGCTCTGAGGGTGGTGACGAATTTTGGCACCGACTATGATTTTGCCATCTGCATCGTGATCATCGGTTTGTTTGCGATTGGCTGGACCCTGATGGGCGGGATGCGCACGGTGATCTGGACTGACGTGATGCAGTTCATACTGTTTGTGTTTGGCGGTTCGGTGGCTTTGATCTGGATGATTTCAAGTTTGGAGGGGGGTTGGTCCGAGTATATACAAATAGGCACCGAAGCCGGGCGTGAAGCGGGAGCCGGCGAACACGGCAAATTCACCTTATTGAACCTGACCCGGGATCCGGCAGCGGGCTTTACTCTGTGGGTGGCTATCCTGGCGGCCCCCTTTTTAAATTTGAGCGCCTTTGGAGTGGATCAACTGAACGCACAAAGGATGTTTTGTTGCCGCAATGAACGGGACGCTAAAAAGGCGATCATCTGGAGTTCTGTTGGACAGTTCATCACCCTGTTGATGCTGATGGTCGGAGCGGGGCTCTTTGTTTATTATATTCAGAACCCACCCAGTGAGGCAGAAGCTGCTCTGTTCCATGAGGACCACGACCTGGTATTTCCAACCTGGATCACCACCACCCTGCCCGTCGGACTGCGCGGTTTGATTCTGGCCGGGGTATTTGCCGCAGCCATTTCGAGTTTGGATTCAATTCTGGCGGCCCTGTCACAAACGACCCTGAGCCTGTTTCATAAAACCGGAGCAGAAGAGTCTGAAGAGCAGCATCAGAAATTGTTGCGTGCTTCGCGTATGTTGGTGGTCGGATGGGGCATTCTATTGACCTTGTTTGCAATCTTTCTCGATCGCATGAGAGGGGACATCAATGTAGTAAACCTAGCGTTTGGGATGGTGTCTTACACCGCCGGACCTTTGCTGGGAATGTTCCTCGCTGCCATTTTTCCGTGGCGTCATTCAAGTCTGCGTGGATTGACCTTTGGTTTCATTCTTTCATTTTTAACAGTACTCTATTTCCGTGCCGACCTCTATACGGTATTGATCAATTTCAAATTGATCACCCCGCAGCTGGCCGCCTCTTTCCACGGGGTGAGACTGGCTGCAGACGGGAATATCGAACCCTGGCTCAATCACGCCTGGTTGTGGCCGGTAACGACTTTGATCACTCTCGGCAGTGGAGTGATTTTTGGCCAGCCCAGGCAGTCATCCAAGTAGTGCGGATCGGGCCAAAACCTGTATTGTGCAGGACTGTTTTCGAGCCTCAAAATAAGGGTGCCTTTATAAGCACCCAGGCATAGATAGAAACAGGAAAATTTTAAAATTTTGGCTTGCAAACCAGCTCGAATCAGTCGTGGAGCTCAATATTTAAAAAATTATCGTTTTTGAGCCTTTTTTACTTGTCGAAATTTGTGAATCAGCTACTTAAAAGGCAGACAATTGCACATCGTAGAAAATATCGTTTAGCGGTGATTTTTAATCATAAAAAGTAGAAAAAATCACTCTCCTGAAATTCCACAAAAAGGCCTGACAGCATCCGCTACGATTGACCCGTTAATCATTTAATTAGGACATCTTTTAAGTTATGTTTCATAACTTGTTTATAATGAATAATATAGAAAATAAATTCGAGAAAGGGAAAGTGGAGAATAACGGTGTGCTCTGTTTGTGCAGGCATTGGGGAATCCCGTTGATTGGCTGAACAGGCGAAAATCATGGAAGGCAGACACACACAAATAGACTCGGCGGAGGTCGTGGGGGAAGAGCCAATCAAGCACTTCTGGGAACAAGTGCTCGAAGGCCTCAGATCACGCCTTGGCGATCACGCGGTGGAGAGGTGGTTTTCCAAGGTCAAATTGCAAAAAATCGATGGCGACGGGGTCTGGATTGAGACGCCGAATTTGATTTTCCAAGTGTGGATTGAAGAAAATTTTGAAGAGACGCTTCAAGCACTTTTGAACGCTGCCCTGGTGGATTGCCCACCGGTCAGGTTGCTGGTGGCTGGAGAGGCTGCGGAGGCGGAGTTTCCCTCGGAGGGAACGGTGGAGAAAATGCCTGCGGCGAAAAGCGAGCAGACGGCTGGACCGGCATTGCCAGTCGATAGTGAGAGTGCAAGTTCCGATTTGCAGCGACGAGCCAGGAAGTCGGGCCTCTCGGATCGATATTCGCTGGACAATTTTGTGGTTGGAGAAAACAACCGCATGTCCCACGCAGCAGCGGTGGCAGTGGCTGAAAAGCCGGCAACCAAATATTCGCCCCTGTTTATTTACTCTTGCTCTGGTTTGGGCAAAACGCATTTGATGCATGCGATCGGGTGGGAGGCCTTGCGCCGTCGTCCCAAGTCCAGCGTCTTGTATATCTCGGCCGAGGCTTTTGCCAACGACTACATAACAGGATTGCAAAATCACTCACTGGGGGCCTTCCGTAAAAAATACCGCAAAGCAGATATTCTGCTCATCGATGATGTGCATTTTCTGGCAGGCAAAGAAGCCATGCAGGAGGAGTTTTTCCACACCTTCAATACTTTGATGGATGGGCATAAGCAGATTGTGATTTCAAGTGACCGCCCTCCGGGTGAGATCCAGTCTTTGCAGGATCGTCTGGTGACACGCTTCCAATGGGGCCTGTCGGTGGAGGTTCAACCTCCGGAAATTGAAACCCGGATTGCGATCCTGAGAAGAAAACGGGATGACTGGGGAGTCGAAGTTTCAGACTGGGTGATTGAGTTTGTCGCCGAGAGAATCCGCAGCAACGTGAGACTGATGGAAGGAGCTCTGATGCGGGTGGCAACGGTGACTTCGCTGAATGGCCAAAGCCTGGACGAAGAGGCTCTCGAGGATCTGCTGATGGATTTCACTCGCGAGGAAGATGCCAGGGACGTGACGGTGGACGCTATTATTTCAACTGTGGCCGAACACTATGACCTGAGGGTGGTGGAGCTAACTGGGCGGAGGCGTCTGGCACGGATTGCCCTGGCTCGACAGGTGGCCATGCATTTGACCCGTGAATTGACCGGTTTGTCGCTGAAGGAGGTCGGTGAGGAGTTCGGAGGACGTGATCATGGCACCGTTTTGCATGCTGATCGATCGATCAAAAGTAAAATGGTGGAAACCGCCAGCTTGCGCAAGGCGGTGGAATTTTTGAAGCGCCGTCTGACGAGAGGTAGTGCCCATTCCGGTCGCTGGAGACCTGACGCCATCATGAAAAAATCTTCGATTCATGATATGAGAAAACAATCGGGAAACCTCCGGGGTAAACCCTCGGAGAGCTAAGCGAATTTGTTTTGCCCTGGGAGGCATTGAACAAGTTTTTGGGTCCTGATGATTTTTACAAATCGGTATGGACATTTTACACAATTGCGTCCAAACTTTCCAGCAATTCCGCCCCTTGCCCTATATAGGCAGGGGCATTAACGATCCCTGCTGATTGGAATTGGCGGGGAACGACCGAAAACTCATGAAATTTCAGATTGAAAGAGAAGCCTTTCTCGAAGGCCTGCAGCAGGTTCAGCATGTGGTCAGCGCCCGTACGACTTTGCCCATTTTGTCGAATGTATTAATCGAAGCGGAGGACGGGCAGCTGCGTTTGACTACCACTGACCTGGACGTGGGTGTCAGTGGCTTGGCCAAGGCTGATGTTGAACAAAGTGGAGCCACCACTTTACCAGCCCGGCGGCTGGTCAACATCATTCGTGAGTTACCGAGTTCTGAAATTTCTGTCGAAATCGATAATGACAATGTTGCTTCGATTCGCAGCGGGCCTAGTTTTTTCAAAATTCTGGGCTTGGATCGGGATGAATTCCCGCCACTGCCGAGTTTTGACGAGGCAAAAGAATTCATCATCGACCAGAAAATCTTGAAAGAAGCTCTGCGTAAAACGTCCTACGCGATCTCCACCGACGAGACCCGCTACGTTTTGAATGGCATTCTGTGCTCCTTCAAATCGAATGCGCTGACCATGGTGGCAACGGATGGCCGTCGTCTGGCGATGGTCGAGCAGGAAATTGATTTCCCCGAAGGCAACGAAACCGAAGTGATCATCCCGACCAAAGCGGTTCAGGAACTTCTGCGACTGCTGGGAGACCAAGGAGATGTTCGTGTGCGCTTGACCGATAGCCAGGTGGTATTCGAGCTGGGCGACAATCTGCTGGTGAGTAAATTGATCGAAGGCAATTACCCTAACTACCGACAGGTGATCCCGAGCGAAACCAAGGAGCGTGTCACTCTAGAGCGTGAGGTGCTGCTTGAATCAGTGCGACGGGTTGCCCTGCTGACCAGTGAAAAATCCAATTCCGTACGCTTGAAGTTTGAAGAAGACCAGCTTCATATCATGGCTAATTCACCGGATATTGGTGAGGCAACTGAATCTTTGCACATCAAATACTC
>DAOUQC010000067.1 GCA_030625775.1 Verrucomicrobiota bacterium | reverse complement strand
CGGAAAGGGACTCCTCATACGATGCTTTGCTTGCTGTATGGTTGTGGGATGCGGGTGAGTGAGGGCTTGCGTTTAAGAGTGAAAGATGTGGATTTTTCCAATTCCTGCATCTGGGTGCGCAATGGGAAGGGAGGCAAGGATCGTTGTTTGAGTTTGCCGGAGAATTTGATTGATGACTTGAAGCGTCAGATTGCCCGGGCGCGCATCCTTCATGAGGAGGATGAGGCGGATGGGGGCAGCAAGGTTTATGTGGAGCCCGCTCTGGATCGAAAGTCGGGAGGGGGTTACAGTAAGAGTTGGCAATGGTATTGGGTGTTTCCGTCGGCCCGGCGGAGTAAGGATCCACGCGACGGGCTTAGGAAAAGGCATCATTTACTGGAAGGCGCGGTGAGCAAGTGGCTGAAGAGCGCCTGTCGGGATGCGGGGACAGAGAAACGAGTGACGGTGCATGTGTTGAGGCATAGTTACGCGACCCATTTGTTACAGAGCGGTGTCGATGTACGGACAATTCAAGAAGCCCTCGGTCACAACAGTGTGAAGACGACGGAAGTCTATACCCATGTTCTGCATGCGATGACAGGAAAGGCACCCAGTCCACTGGATAATCTGCAGGATTGACAATGAATCATGGGCAAGCTGGAACTTGCCCCCAGAGGAGGGATATCGAATATCGAACAAGCACTTTCGTCAAGATTTCGGTGGTCGAGAGAATGTTGAATACCTGACGAGCGCATTCTCCGTAGCTTGCCACGGGAAAAATTCAAATGAGGAGGCGGTAACTTTCCTGACTTACAGTCTATAGCCTAAACCCCTACAGCCTTACTCTACCTCACACATCACAAGTCATCGCTGCATGCCTCAGGGCGAGGACGGGGTCATCCCAGGTGGGGATGAATTCCTGGGCCACATAACCAGTGTAACCGGTTTTGAGGATCTCGCGCATGATGGGCGGGTAATTGATTTCCTGGGTATCATCAATTTCTGCACGGCCTGGATTTCCGGCGGTGTGATAATGGGCGATGTATTGATGGTCTTTGCGGATACGGCGGATGATGTCGCCGTTCATGATTGAGACATGGTAGATGTCGAAAAGCAGTTTGAAGTTCTCTGATCCAATTTGCTTGATGAGTTCGATACAAAAATCCACGTTGTCACCGAAGTAGCCGGGGTGGCCTTTCATCGGGTGGGTGCCATCGCGGGAGTTGAGATGTTCGAGAGTCAGGGTGATCCCTTTTTTCTCGGCTAGAGGAAGAACTTCCTTCCAGGTATCGATGCAGCGCTGGGCGGCTTTTTCATCGTCCATGCCGTCAAAGCGCATGCCTGTGAAGGTGATGACATTCTTGCAACCGACGTCCGCAGCGATGTTGATTCTTTCGGTGAGAGTCTCCACGACCTCATCGTGGTATTCCGGATTGCAGGGACCTTTTTTGAAACTGTGACTGCTGACCAGTGAGATTTTTAATCCCATTTTCATCACCTCGGGATAGGAGTCGATCGGTATGCCTTCCATGGCGACGAGGCCGATGTCTTTGCAGTGTTTTGCCAGTTCGAGTGTTTTGTAATGTTTGGCAAAACACCAACCCATGATCGATTGATGGATGTTGTTGTTTTTGGTTACATAGTCGGGCTTGGTGGCAGAGCGGGGGAGTTGCGCGGAGGCAGCTCCGGTTCCCGCGGCAAGGCCGAGGCCGGTAGCGGCAGAGGTTTGGAAAAATTGGCGGCGTGATGTTTTCATAGGATTTGATTAGGTGATGGAGTGAGGGGGAGGAAACCGCAGATTACGCAGATGGGCGTAGATAATGAATTAGGAATGGAGGTTTAAAAATTTAGCTACTGTTCAGACCGATAAAATAATTATACTAAATGCTTCTCATGATGTTTAAACAATCTTCATCTCTCTTTTCCATCTGTGTTAATCTGTGAAACCTGCAGTTAAAATTCTCTTTTTTGTTCACTGCGGCCTCAATGCAAACCAGGATCTCATCTGGTAAGAACACTGGCATTTGGATGAGCCGTCCGGCACAAGCACCAGACCACCGGCAGGGATGGCGTTAATGTAACAGCCGAGGCGGATGCCGCCAAAGTTTTTGGTTTCGGGTTCGCTGCTGCTGATGTCGACATAACCGAGAGTTGCGGAGCGGAAGAGCATCATGTTGCTGCCACTGGCGATTTGTCCGCAGCCATAGGAGCGTTGCAGTTTGAAGGGCAGGGCTTTGCCGGTTTTTATATCCCATGTGCCGTCCTGGGCATAGAGCACGTTGTCATTGATGATGGGGCGAGATTTGTATTTAGCTTCCATATCCCAGATGCGTTTGCCTGTTTTTGTGTCGAATGCAGCGAGGCGACCTCCGGTTTCAGAAGGCAGGGCAAAAAAGCCGTGACGGACTGCGGAGTAATTCATCAGCAGGATGTTGTGAGCTTCACTGACTGACAGTTGAGTGCCCCATATTTTATCCTGATTGCCCCAGATTTCTTTTCCGCTGGTGGCATTCAGGGCGAAGAGTTTGCCATTCGGAATGGCTTCCGCAGGAAGTTTTTTTTCCGGTCGACCGTTGCGTTTCGGGTTTTTTATTCTATCAGCTGAGACAATCGGGCGATCGATGTAATAAAATTTGTCTCCAGCGATCGTGATGGTGTTGTTGCGGATGGAATGTTTGGCAGGACGTTTCCACAAAATCTCATCTTTGTCTGCGTCCATGGCAAAGAGCATCACTGACTCGGTGCGCAGCTTGGTCAACTTATAACGCGGGCTGACATTGTGTTCTTGATTGGAAACCGAGCCGTATAGTTTGCCTTGATGATAAGCGAGGTATCCCCAGTTGCGATTCTTGGCATCTTTGGCGACAGGCGTTTTGAATTCGTGCAGTTTTTTGCCGGTGGCGAGGTCAATACTCAGGCAGAAGTCATTCTGTTTCACGAAAACCTGGTTGTCACCGATACAAAAAGGGCTGCCGGTTTCGGCCGAGCCGACATCGTGATGAATGCCGTCGTAATCCTTCAAGTGGTCTTTCAGGGAAAAAATCCACACGGTATGACCGTTGTAAGCATCGAGGCAGGCGATACCATCGACTCCGCCCACGACCAGATAACCTTTGTGAGAGAGGGGAGCGGGCCCGTTGCCGTGACGATTGGGGATTTCGAAATCGACATCACGGAACCAGTGCATCGACAGCGGGCCTTTTACCAGACGGTCATCGGAGCAGAGGGTGTTGGCGGGGTTCGAGTTGTAGTGGGTCCAGCTGCCGGCGCCGATGAGATCACCGCGCACGTCGATATTCATATCTCCCGGTTTGCCGGTGACGATGTTTCCACCGTAAGGGCGTTGCAGACGGGTCATTTCCTTGCTGATCTCCGCTGTCGCTTCACTGCCATTGAGTTGTTTTGATGAAACGATGAGGTTGGCGAATTCCGGCGGGTAGGAAGTATTGCCCGGATCGATTTGCTGAACGGTGATACGAGTTCCGTAGAGTCCGGCGGCTTCGATTTTGCGGCGAGCTTCGGCTGCCTTCTTGGCATCGGGCTGCACGGCATAAATAGCCAGTTCGCTTTGCCTGGCAAGTTCGATGGCGAGGTCGCCGGTGTCGGCATCCAGATCGACACAAAAGCCTTTGTTGATTCCGGATTTTTTCAGGATCTCTTTGGCGGCTTGAACAATCTCGGCGGAAGCGGGTTTGAGTTTTTGACCACTGCCGGGTTTGCTGATCACGGGCCCATCGGCTGGGGCGGGTTCTCCATCAAAACCGTAAACGTAGCCCTGGTCAGTGCTGACGACGAGATAACCGTTGCCGGCGGCGATGCCGCGCACCTTCCCTTTGACCTTGTGGGTCCACCAGGCGTTGCGCATGGCGGCGTAATCAACGGCAGAGATTTCGCCATCACCACCGAGGATGGCATCATTGCCTGCGATGATAAATTCGATCACGTCCGAGTTGAGCCGGGTCAGGCGTTTCTCCTGGAGTTCGCGAACCATTTCGGTTTTGCCTTTCCTGTTCACTTTTTGCACATCATCCCATCTGTATGCGGTCAGGGATTGGCCGTTTGAGCGGACGAGGCCGTCGGGTATCGCCGCGCTCGGTCCCATGCTGAAAGGTGCGGCAAGATCGCCGGTTGCCAGATCGAAAAAACAGCCACCATTGCTGAACACTCTATCGGTGATCATGGTTCGTGTTCCTCCACGGTGTTGGTTTTTGGCCAGTTGATAGTAGAGCAGCGATCCGTCTTTACGGCTGAAAACAGCGGGCACTGAGCGACCGGCGGGAACGATGATACGTTCTTCATCTGCGAGCAAATAACCCTGTGATGAAACCCCGCTCTCGGCTTTGGCACCACCGTGAGGCTGATTCATTTCAAGCTGGCCTGTTTTGTCGTTTGTCCAGACGGGCTTGCCGGTAGCCGCGTCGAGCGCATGAAGGTGAACTCCATCACTTGGCCACACTCCGGCAGCAAAATAAACGATGTCATCCATGACGACCGGCCCACCACGGGCAGGCCACTTTGAGGTGACGCGTTCATTGCCGACCACAGTGTCATCGGATGGTCCTCCGCGGTATTTCCACAGCAGCTTGCCATCTTCGAGAGCAAGAGCGTAGAGCCAGCCGTCGTCGCTGACCACAAACACACGATCTTTCCAGGCAGCGGGGGCAAGACGTACCGGCGCGTTGGTGAAAAACTCCCATTTTTGCTTTCCGCTGACGGCATCAAATGCGTAAACCTTGTTATCGGTGGAGCTTCCAAACAGGACAGTGTTTCCGGCAATGATCGGCTGGAAAACCAGATCAAATTCAACGCGCGCGGAAGTCGGCCAGGCGGGGGCGGGGGGCGTTGGTGATTGGAAAACCCAGCGCAGGCTTAACTGATTTGGAATGGATTCTTCCGTGTAAGCGCTGCGGGATGCGTCTGCGTGATAGGTGGGCCAGTCCTTAGCCTGAATGGCTGAAAAAAATGAAAAGCTGGTAGCTAATAAGGATAGAGCAACGCAGAGGGGACTTTTGAGCATGATGTTTCACCATAAGTGAAAAACCGGAAAAGGAAAACGTCGATTGGCGCAGACCCTAATGAACCAGGATTTCAGCGAATTTAAATTGCCAGCAGTGAGCTGGCGATGGCGAAGTAGATGATCATGCCGGTGATGTCCACCAAAGTGGTGATCGCCGGGGAGGCAACGACGGCGGGATCCAGTTTTGCGGTGGTTGCGAGCAGGGGCAGGGCGGCACCGATAATCGTGGAAGACAGGATCTGGATGGTCAGGGAGAAGCCAACCACAGCGGCAAAAGCCAGAGCTGAGAGCCCGCTGTCAACCTGGTGAAGGGGGAGGAAGTGAATCTGTAAGGCAATGCAGATTCCCAAGACCAGTCCTAAGAGCATGCCGACGCGCATCTCTTTCCATACAGCACGGAAAAATTGCCCAGAAGAGAGTTCGCCCAGCGCCATGGAGCGAATGATCATCGTAGCTGACTGGGCTCCGGTATTTCCGCCGGCAGCCACAATCATCGGTAGATAAAGAGTGAGAATAAAAGCAGAGTTCAATTCTTTTTCGTAAGAGTGAAGGATCACTCCTGATGCCAGTGCAGCCAGGGCCAGGGCAAGAACCCACAGAAAGCGGCGTTTGAAGTGAGTCAGCACAGGGATTTGCAGATAGGCGATGTCTCCGCGTTCACCGCCGATACCTGATGCTTTTTCGATATCTTCCGTGGTTTCCTCTTCGAGAATGTCCATGGCATCATCGTGGGTGATTACCCCCAGCAGGTGATCCTTTTTGTTCACTACGGGAAGCGCAACAAAATCATATTTTTGCATCATCTGAGCAGCCTCTTCCTGGTCGACGCTGGCGTTCACCGTGATTGGCTCGGCGATCATGACATCTTTAATCAGGCGATCCCGTGGATTGAATGTCAGATCGCGCAGTCGCAGTTTTCCCAGGATGTGGTTTCTGGCATCTATGACATAAATGCGGGAAAGTACTTCTGCAGAGTCTTTCAGGCTTTCGAGCTGTTTGATGGCCTCTCCAATCGTCAGATTTTCCCTGAGTTTGGCAAAGGCCGTGGTCATACGGCCGCCGGCGGTGTTTTCGGGATAAATAAGTAGTTTGTCGAGGGCTGTCTTCTTGCTGTCTGAGAGCAGGTCGATGAACTTACGCCCTTCGTCGGGTGATACTTCCTGGATCAGATCGGCCAGTTCGTCATCAGGCAGAGCTTCAAGAACATGTCGTTGATCTGCAGGGTCACGTTGATCCAGTCCTTTTTCGACATCGGAGGCCGGCAGGAACTCGATGAGTTTGCTGAGGGTGTCAGCAGGAAGGGAGGTGAGAATCAAGTCTCGCCGTTCATCGTCCAGTAGCTCCAGACCTGCAGCTACATCGGCAGGGTGCCCTTCTTCACTAACGACAATGATCTCCTTCACCGAGCCGCTTTCCAGGGCGGCGGTGATTTTTTCCGAGATTTGATCCTGCCATTGTTCTGTCGCCATGACTCCGCTCAACCTGTGTGAGGAAGCTTAAAAAACAAGGGGAATCTACACCGTCCAGGCTAATTTCCAGAACTTTTCATGGGGATGGGAGAGCGTTTCCATGGGGACATTATTGGAGCCATCAAAGCCGGCGCTTTGAGTCCGGTTTGGTACCAGAATTTTTTGCCTGGGAAATAGGAAGCTTGTACCCAGATGATGTTTTCATTTTGTGCAAAGCGATTCAGATACTGACTCTCCGGGGTGTCTGAGGTGGCACGGAAACGACAGAAAACCTGTTCCGGGCGCAATTTGTTTACGGCACCTTCGGAGGCAGAAGAGAATTTTAGCCCTATCCAATCTCCATTGCGGATGATTTCCGTGCGTATGACGGGAAGGTCGTCGAGGAACTGGCGGTGATGTTTGATTTCCTCATCCAAAAGTTCGTAGAAAGTGGCAATCGCTTCTTCCAGATTATAGCCGCAGGATTGGAAGGTGTCTTCCCAGAGAGTCATGGCATTGAGTTGTGCCGGGGCATCTTCCCGGGCAAAGGCCCGGATCAGTTTTTCAGGAGCATCGTCACCATAACGTTTGACGACGGCAGCGATGAACAGTTCCCCCAGGGGGTAGACCAGCTCAAAGGCGTGGCTTCGCGAAAGTTTGCCGCTGTCGACGAGTTGTTCGAAACGGATGTGGTCACGGTCTTTTGCAACAGCCGCCAGCTTGCGGATGCTGGCCAGGGCTTCCGGTTTGCGGAACAGGCGGTATTCGAGATAGGAGGCAAGGCCTTCGTGAAAGAAGCGGGTGGAGTTGAACCGTTCATTGACTTTGTTTTTGCTGAGTTGCGAAATATAGACATGGGTGAGTTCGTGTCCGAGAATGGCCTCGCGGTCTGGTGCAGATGAGCCTGCAGCAAGATTCATTCTGACCCGTTTCCAGTAGGCCGTGCCTGCGTGGCGTGGAGACCGGCTGGTGAGATCGATGACCAGATTGCGATTTGGTTTTGCGTGCAGGAAAGAAGTGACCTGGTCGTGTACCGATTCCGATTTTGTAATGAGCTTCTCGGCCCGCTCGCTTTGGTTTGAAGGATAGATGAATGTGAAGCTATTGGTTTTCACTCGTGAAGTTTTCCAACTGGGGAAGTCCGGGGCCGAAGGATCCGCAGCAACGGTATCCACGCGATCGGAGTCATGGCGAATCTCCATCACCAACCATGAAATGCCGGCAATGACTATGCCCAGAACAAAAAAAGCCAGGGTCAGGCGGTTTTTCCATGTTGTTTTTCGAGACGGGGAAGTGCCGAGTTTTATGAATCCCCTCCATGACAATAGGATTAAAATTATGGCGATGCCCATTTGGGTGAACAGGGAAGTCCACGGAAGAGTGTAGGAATTGCCTACCAGATTGTCGTCACTGCCCACGGAAAAGGGGTCAATGAGCTCGATCCAGGGCACTTGCATTTCTTTCAGGGTGCCATACCAAAGCCCGGCAAAAACCAGGGCGAGTAAGGCGAAGCGACCGAGAAAGGAGAAGGCCATTCCAATGCCAAAATAGACAATCAGCATCCAAACATCGATGAATATTCCCTTGGCAAAATAATCCAGATAGAGCTCGGGAGCCGCTGAATGGCGGGAAATAGCATGGAGAAAAAATCCCAGGGCTTCCAAGCTAAGGGGGAACATCAATAAGACGGTCAGACCGGCTGCACATTTACAGCTAAACACACGGGATCGGCTGGTGGGCAGGGAGTCTAAAAATTCAAGTGTGTTCTCAGATCGTTCACGCATCAACAAACCCTGGGTCAGGGCAAAAGTAATGAAGAAAAAAATGACCAGGCCTTCGCTGCTTCCCTCATCGCGGCTGAGCATCAGGGCGAGTGATTGTTGGTCGGGAAATTGAGTCAGACCAACATCCAGATAACTGAAGCCGACAATGACAAAAACCAGTAAGAGGAAAGGAAGCAGTGAGCGCAATTCTTTCAGGTAAAGTGTGAGGAACAATGTCATGAACTAAAGTGCCTCCTTTCTCTGCCAGCCTGAGATTATCAGGCAGTTCAACTCTTTGCTGTAAACACTGAAGGTGTAAACCAGGCGGGTGCCGCGAGGGAAGTCATCAGGCAGAACACCCGACCGGGAAGCTGTCGTCAAACCGAGCGGCACGGGAATCAGAAGGTGTTCGGGCACTTGGCTGGCGAAAGGCTGGAGACTTGCGTAGCGGAGTTGTGCTTTTTGTTTAATAGAAACTTCGCCAGGCTCGAGTAGGGAATAACGTGCCTGGAAGGAATCCGGGGAAAGGGCTTCGAATAGCAATTTTCCGGAAATTTCAGGCAGGGCATTCACTTGTTGTTGGTAAGCCGGGCGGACTTGTTCCAGTTCATTTTGCCACCGGGGGAGGAAGTCGGAGAATTCCAGACCGGTGTGCTCGAGGAAGAGTTTTTCAGGTGGTGAAAACAGGTCGCGCAGACTGGTCGCAACTCCCTTCGGGCTTTCGACGCTGAGAACAGAGCGCAGGAAGGCTTGGCACTTGTCCGGGCCAACGGTGGATTCAAGCACTCGCAGGGTCGAGCAGGCAATTCCTGCGGTGATCTCATGTCCGAGCTCATCTTGCAGTGCGAACCACTGTCGCATGGATGCGGGGGTGAAAGGTGGTCGGTCGCGGGTCCCATACAAGGCACGCAGCAGGAGACCGGGGGGGCTAGTCAGTTCTTTACTTCCGGTGGCGGTGGTGAACTGGTGTCGCCTCGACCAGAACAGGGTGAACCCATCAATGACCCAAAATCGATCCTCTTTGCGCAGCCGGTCATTGCTGTAAACATCGAGTAATCGTGCGATGAGGTTTTCGTTGAAGTGATCAAAGCTCCACTCCGGGTGGGTGAAATTTGTCCGTATCACAATGCCTTCATTGTCAGCCAGGTAGCCAGCTTCGTTGATATCGGGATCGAGATCGTTTCGCCGGATGACAAAAACCGGAGCCAGCGATTTGATTCCCAGATAGAGGCTCAAGGCCTTCATCTCGGCATTGATTTTATCGGCCAGAACCTGTCCTTCGGGAGAGGCGGGGGATACACTGACCTGGCCCCCCTCTGCCAGGGAGCCTGCACTTGAAGCGTTGTGCATCTGATAGGCTTCTTTGGGTTTGCTTTCGTCGAGCCAGTAGGCACTGAATATGAATGCCATCAACAGGGCTGCGATCGAGACTTTTTCCCGGTGCGACATCTTTTCTCCCAGCAAGCCGGCAAGCGATCCTTCCCTGAGGGTCGCCAGGCTAAGGCTCATCAGCAGAAAAGAGAAAGCGAGCCCGATGCTTATAATGAAAGGTTTGAGCGGAAAGTTTTCCCTTTCAAAAGCAAAGGTAGGGCCAATGAGCTCAATGGGTGGCAGGTCTGAGAACTCAAAATCCGTTATTTTGGGGAAGGCTGTGGATAAAAAGAACAGTGCAATAAAAAAGACCAGGCGATAACGACCTAGAAATCCATAGAGGAAAAAAAAGGAATAGGTGAAGTAACAAAAAGCTCCAAAACGAAGGGTCAGGAATAGAATGAAATCCTGGCTCAAGGCTTCAGTGCGGAATCCTATCAGCAAGGTGGTGGCGAATGCGAACACGGCAATAATGGCAATCACTGTGAGTCCGAGAAAATACTTAAGCAGGATAATACGCTTGCGGGGCAGTGGCAGGGCTTCGAGGAAAAGTTGGGTTTGGGAATGATATTCAGATGCAACCAGACGGTTTGCCAGAATGAGGGAAGCCAGGGCTATATATATCCCGAAACCCGACAGTAGGGAAAAAGCACTTCCTCCGCTTCCTCTTATGGATGAGGAGGCAAGCTGGCCGAAAAAACCGAGGGTACAGATCAAGCCGATCAGCAGAAAGGCCCACCAGTGCTGGCGCAATTCTTTATAGAGGATAGCCCGGATCATATACTGCTCACGTCAGTGCCGGCCAGGGCAATAAAAATATCCTCAAGTGACAGGGTTTCGATTCGGGCATTGGGGAACAGGTTGTAATTTTCCCATACCGGAGGTTCAGCAAAGGCGATGAGATCCTGTCTGCCATTGCTCGTTTCCTTGCGTAGAATTTCAAAGCCGTTTTCTTCCGTAAAGGGATGTATTTGAGGAGGCTTGGAAGACAAGGGGGGAGGGCCGGGTTTATGAACATCTTCGAGTTCGGAACTTTCCGGTTCAAAAACCGGGGGAAGCAGGCTGATCTTTCGAGCGGATGCAGTTAAATTGTCCAAGCTGCCTTCGAAGCGCATTTTCCCTTTCAGAATAATACCCACCCGATCGGCGACCCGCTCCACTTCATCAATCCGGTGGGTTGAAAAAAAAGTCGTCCGGCCATGCTCAAGGGTTTGGTTTTGAATGATTTCGAGAAATTCACGACGTGCCACCGCATCAAGCCCCGCTGTGGGTTCATCGAGAATCAAGAGGGCGGGGCGGTGAGCCAGTGCTAGAGCCAGCGCCAGTTTGACCCGCATGCCGCCTGACAAGTGGGATGAGCGCCTGCCAGGTGGCAGTTCGAGCACGGTGAGCAAGCGATTGAATTCCTGCGCGTCCCAGCTGGGATAAAATCCGGATACAAAGCGACCCAGGGCGTGGCAGGTCATCCAGGGATAGAAATACTGTCCCTGTGACACATAACCAATTTGTTGTTTTTGTGCCACGCTTGTCCGGCGGCGGCTTTTTCCAAGTAACTCGATCTCACCTTTGTCAGGTTTGATGATTCCCATGAGCATTCGGATGGTGCTCGTTTTGCCGGCTCCGTTGCGGCCAAGGAAGCCATAGATGCGCCCCTCTTCAACCGTGAGATCAACTCCCCGCACAGCTTCGACTTTGCCGAAGGTTCGTTTCAAGTCGTGGGTTCTCAGGACTACGGGGCGTGGGGGTGCGCTATTCGTCAAGGGAGTGGTGATGCTTTGCTCGGGATTTTCCAACATGGGAAGGAGAGATGTTTTTATTTCTTGCCGCGTTGTTTTTCAAATTGTTCCCGCCAGTAATCCAGGCGTTCACCGATTCTTTTTTCCAGGCCGTGGGCAGTAGGTTCATAATAGACCCTGCCCTCAGGCAGGTAGGCCTGCGGGACAAAACCCTCATCGTAGTCGTGGGCGTAAGCATAATTTGCTTCCTCCTTGCTGGCGGCTCCACCTTCGGTTGCCAGTTTTTTGCGTGTTTTGCTACGCAGATGAACTGGCACAGCGAGGGTTCGCCCTTTGGCGATGTCCCGGGTGGCTGTATCAATGGCAAGGTAGGCGCGATTGCTTTTTGGTGCGGTGGCAATGTAAATGGCGGCGTGGGCGAGGGGAATGCGAGCCTCCGGCATGCCGATGAATTCGACGGCTTGCTGGGCAGCGACGGCAACTTGCAAAGCGTTGGAGTCGGCCATGCCTACATCCTCACTGGCGGCGATCACGATGCGCCGGGCAATGAAACGGATGTCTTCACCAGCGTATAACATTTTTGCCAGCCAATAAATGGTTGCGTCCGGATCGGATCCGCGCATGCTTTTGATGAAAGCAGAGATGGTGTCGTAGTGTGCATCGCCATCACCGTCATAGACAATGGTTTTCCGTTGGATGGATTCCTCGACGATGGTCAAATTGATTTGGTAAATTCCTTCGTCGTCGGGTTCGGTGGTCAGGATGGCCAGTTCCAAAGCAGTCAGCAGTTTGCGAGCATCTCCGTCACACATACGGGTTAGGTGGCTTGCAGCCTCGGGCAGTAAGTTGATACTGAGTCGCCCGAGTCCGCGTTCGCTGTCATTGAGGGTGGCATCGAGGATGGATTGCAGATCGTCTTCATCGAGGGGTTCCAGTTGGAAGACCTGGGAGCGCGAGACAAGCGGGCTGTTGACATAAAAATAGGGATTGTGGGTGGTGGCCCCGATGAAGCGCATGGTGCCTCTTTCGATATGGGGAAGCAGTACATCCTGTTGGGCTTTGTTGAAACGGTGGATCTCGTCGACAAAGAGGGTGGTCATTTGTTTCCGTGTGCGCAGGAACTGCAGGGCGCTTTCTGCGGCCAGGCGGATTTCGGCTACGTTGCTCTCAACTCCACTCAAGTTGATGAAGCGTGAATCGGTGCGTTGGGAGATCAACTCCGCCAAGCTGGTTTTTCCCACCCCCGGAGGGCCGTAAAAAATCAAGGAGGTAAAACGATCGGCTTCGACTGCACGGCGTAAAAGCTTGCCTTTACCGAGAATGTGTTGCTGGCCAAAATACTCGTCGAGAACCCGTGGGCGCATTCTTGCCGCCAAGGGCATCTGCGGCGGCGGTGGTGAATTGCCATCGGTCTTGACCGTGCCGTCGATATTTTTTTCCGTCAGGGGATGTTCGAACAATTCGTCCACTTAAAAAAATAGTCTAAATTTCAAATGCGAGAATGTCCTTGGGACGATCCATTGACAGGACTTCCTCTATCGTTCTTTCCTGCAGGGCTTCATTCACTTGCTCGTCAATTTCCCGGAAACAGGTTTGCAGACCTGCCGATCCGGGGTATTCGGGTGTGCCATGGGAATCGGTGATGCCGCTGAGTTCGCAAAGCCCGCCGTCCATCAACTGGATGATCTCACCAAGGGTGATCGAGCGGGCCGGGCGATCGAGTTGATAGCCTCCACCTACCCCCCGTTTGCTGCGCAGTATGCCGCCCTTTTTCATGACAAGAAGGATTTGCTCGAGGAATTTGACGGATACGCCACTGATTACCGACAACTCTTGTATTTGCAGAGTTTGATTGGGAGGGCAGTCAGCAAGAATCAACACGGCCCGCAATGCGTATTCAGATTTTTTGGAGAATCTCATTCTTGAGTAAATTGATAGGGAATGAGGGTGGACACAAGAGGAATCTGGGTGTCCTACGAATTGGGGGGATTTCCGACTTGGCCGGGCGTGCTTGTCGTGCAAGAGTTGGGGGCGGAAACCGTCAAATGCAGGGTTTCGCAAACAAACCTCCAAAGTCATGAAAACAAACGAATATCAAGAAAGCTCCAGACGCGAATTTTTAAAGAGTACGGGAGTGCTGGCCGCAGGTGCCGCCGCAGTGGGACTGGTGGCAAAGCCCAATCTGGTGTTAGGTCAGGTCAAGGGAGCGAATGAACGGGTGCGGGTCGGAGTGGCGGGACTGAGTCGTGGGCGGGGACACATCAAAGGCTATCTTGATGTGCCGAACACGGAAGTGGCCTATGTGTGTGACGTAGACAGCAATCGATTGGCGAGTAGTTTCAAGACGATGGAGGGCAAGCAGCCGAATCCAGCAAAAAAAATTACTGATTATCGAGTGATGCTCGATGACAAGGAACTGGATGCGATTTCAATCGCCACCCCGAATTTTTGGCATGCCCCGATGACGATACAGGGCTGTCAGGCAGGCAAGCATGTTTACGTGGAAAAGCCGGGCAGCTATAATCCCTATGAGGCCTACAAAATGGTCGAAGTGGCCAAGGCTACCAACCGTAAAGTTCAATTGGGAACCCAGCGTCGCAGTTATCCGGGTAACATTGAGGGCATACAAAAACTGCGCGAAGGTATCATCGGCAAGACTTTGTATGCCCGTTGCTGGTACTCCAATAAACGTGGATCGATCGGCAAAGGGAAACCCGTGGATCCACCAGCAGAGTTGGACTGGACGTTGTGGCAGGGGCCACTCACCGAGAAACCTTACAAGGACAATCTGGTGCACTATAATTGGCACTGGCACTGGTATTATGGAGGCGGAGAACTGGCAAACAACGGGCCGCACTTTCTGGATGTTGCCCGTTGGGCGATGGATGTGGATTATCCCGAGCGGGTGACTTGCGAAGGCGGGCGTTATCATTTTGATGACGATCAGGAGACTCCTGATACCTTCACCGCTTCGTATGACTTCGGTGACAAAGGTGGCATCACGATGGCGGTGAGCAGTTGTCACCAGCGCAAGCCGGACAAGTTGACCTTTCTTTCAGTATATGGAGAGGGAGGTAAGATGGATTTTACCGGAGCGAACTACAATGTGTATGACCTGGCTGGTAAGGAGATTGGGCAAAACCGGGACAAAGCCGGGGATGTTCCTCATTTCACCAATTTTGTGAATGCGATCAGGAGTGACGAGCCATTGAACCAGGAAATCGGCAATGGCCAGATCAGTACCATGCTCTGCCATTATGGGAATATCGCCTACCGCACCAGCGGTGCCTTGCAAATTGATTCCAAGACGGGTCATCTGACCAAGGGGCAGGAGGAGGCGCAGAAATTGTGGCAGCGTGAGTCTTATCGCAAAGGCTGGGAGATATAAAATAATGAAGTTTGGTGATCTCAGGGGGATCTTGCAATATGTGCCGCAGTTTCGCGGACGCACCTTCGTGATTGCCCTGGATGGTGGGGTGGTTGACTCGGAAAATTTTTCTAATATTCTGCTGAACTTGGCAGTCTTGCGTTCCTTGAATGTGAAGATTGTCTTATTGCATGGGGCAGCCCATCAGATCGATGCCTTGGCAGCCAGACGTGGGGTGGTTTTGTCGAATAATGATGGTACCGGGCCGACGGATGATATGACCCTGGAACTGGCTCTCGATGCGATCACTCGTCTGGGCAGTGATGTGATGAGGGATCTCTCTGCTCTTAAAATCCGGGCGGTGACCGCAAATGTGGTCACTGCTCACCCAGCGGGAATAGTGAAAGGTGAGGATCAGGGGCATACCGGGAAGATGGATCAGGTCGATCACGAGATGCTGGAGGGGTTTCTTGAGAAAGAGATTTTACCGGTTGTTCCACCGCTGGGATACGACGGTGGAGGTCATACTTTGCGGATGAATTCTGATCAGGTTGCCATGTCCGTTGGCGTGGCTCTGAAAGCAGCAAAGATCATTTTTGTGACCGGGCAGGAACCGGACTTTGGTTTAAGTTTGCAAAGTGCCAGGCAAATTTCAGCCGAGCAGGGGGACGATTTGCTGAAGCAGGCTGAGACGGACGGTGTTTCCCCGGGTTTGCGTTCAAAGTTGAAACAGGCCATACGTGCTTGTCGTGAAGGAGTCAGCCGGGTGCATTTGATCAATGGCAACCGCGATGATGCTCTGTTGGCCGAGCTTTTCAGCAATGAGGGGATCGGAACCATGGTTTTTGCTGACGACTATCGTCAGATTCGTCCGGCCACGCCCGCCGATGTGGATGAAATGCTGCTGATGATGCGTCGTGCGGTTGAAGAGGAGCAGTTGGTAGAGCGGGATAAAGAAGAAATAGTGGGGCGTTTGGATGATTATATTGTGATGGAAATCGACGGCAATGTCGTTGGGGTAGGGGCTTTGCACTGTTACCCCGAAGATGGAACTGCCGAACTGGCTTGCATCTATGTGAAAAATGATCATGAAGGGCAGGGTTATGGCCGGGCCCTGATTCAGTTTCTCGAAGATGAAGCAAAGAGGATCGGGATTACCCGTGTATTCATGCTTTCCACCCAGACATCGGAATACTTCATTGCGAAACTTTCCTATCGGGAGAGCACTGATTTGACCCGGATGCCTGCAGAGCGGCGAAGCAAGTGGGAACAGAATGGTAGAAATGCCCGCTTTCTGGTAAAAAAAATCTAATTCTGTGTACGGCTGAGGGGGGGAGCTTGTTTGAAAAGGAAGCTATTTGAAATACTTCCGCCGATAGTAATTTTCGACCTCAGTTCTTTCCGATGTGTGCAGGGCGCGATCATAAACGAGAAATTCAAGAACATCACCAGTGGCCAGATTGCGATTGTCGTCATGGGCGTCACCGATGGTGAGGCTTTTCACCGCAAGGGCTTCTTTGGGGGCGACGCCTTCAGGCGAGTCGTAACGTTTGCCTTTTCTATTTACGACAAAAAGTTGATGGGATTCTTTAGGACCGTTCCAGACTAAAGTGAGAATGACGAACTGGTCGGTAGGGGATACCGTAGCTATTTTTGCCCGGTCGCGCCCGATGGACATTTCGTTATAGAAACCCCCGTCAATCCGGGTAAGAACCTTTCCCCATCCCGCTTTGCTGTCGATACGAAAAATATCTGAATACTTTTCACCTGCTTTGATGACGGCTACAAAGCTCAGTTCATCAGAGGTAAAAAAAAACTATCTTCGTCTTTTGAACGGAATTCGATCGCTCCTCCCTGTCCAAAAGAGAGTGCAGGATAAGAATTCTTAAGCTCGGAATGCTCAGCGGTGATAGCTTCGGTAAGCAATACCTCACTGCTGTTTTTTTCACGCAGAATTTTAAATTCATGAAGATCATTGTTAGGACTGACGATCAGCAAGTGGTCCTGATTTTCGATGGCTGTGTCCGTATGGGTGTTAAGAACCTGACGTGCTCCTGCGATTTGCAATTGCAGGCCTTCGGTAACCGGCGGAGCGGGGATGATTGGGCCGGATATTTTTGAAGATGAGCCTGAAGGTTTATTGTTCCCTTGATTATTATTGCCCTTATTGGTAACTAAATAACCCACCAGCATAACGACAACGATAACCAGGCTAACAATTACCCAGATCATAGGAGGCTGGTTTTTGAGTTTTTCCAAAGGGCTGTCTTCCATGCTTGCCGGTACTTTTTTCCGGGTAGATCTGGCTGTTGGAATTTTGGCCACCTTACCGGTTTTGGTGCTGGAAGGAACCTTGACACTTTGTGGGCCACTGATGGTGGGCACGGGCCCGGTGATCAGTTTTTTAGTGGAGGTATCCGGGGCGGGAACCTGAGGGCCGGTGATCAGCTTTTTTGTTGTAGATTCAGCTGCGGGAGCGTCGACAGGGATGGCATGGGCGACAACAGTGACAGGGCCGGATACTGATGGAGGTGGGGCAACCGGTCCGGATATTTCAGCAACTGCCGTATGAACGGGGCCGGAGTGGGCCGGTGGAACAGACGCCACGGGGTCGCTGACAGGAATCGCCACGGCAGGGGCAGGGGTGGCAATTTTAGGAGCCTTTCCATCCTGTGCCGCTTTAAACATGTCCAAGGCCTCCCGGGCATCGGCAGGGCGGTCATCAGGTTGTCTGGAAAGCAGGATCATCAACCAGTCTGCAATTTCTTTGGGTATGTCATCCCGAACTTTAGAGATGTGGCTGACCACATGCTCGAGATGATTGGTGGTGGTGACGGCAGGGTTGTCACCTTCAAACGGAGATTGTTGAGCCAGGCAAAAATAGAGTACACAACCAAGTGAATAGAGATCGGTTCGCTGGTCGAGTGGTTTCAGCTCAAGCTGTTCCGGAGCAAGGTATTCAATGGAGCCCAGGAAAGATCCTGTCTGGTCGAGAGTCTGGAGCGAAGGTGCCTGACTGAATTTTGCTAGGCCGAAGTCAAGCACCTTGACTTGGAAACTGCCTGAAGAAAGCCATTGCAGCATGATGTTTGCAGGCTTGATGTCTCGGTGCAAAAGGCCGAGCTCCCGTGCAGTAATCAAGGGATCCAGACACTGGTGCGCAACTATCTGGAAATCCTCATAGCTCAATGCACCATTGTCGATGGTATCTTTGAGGGTATCTCCCTCGATGTATTCCATCACTACGAAGGGGCCTTCTTCATCCTCTTCGAAAGCAAAGAGGGTGATCACGTTGGGGTGCTGGAGGCGGGAGAGGGCTTCAGCTTCCCGGGTCAGAGTATTTTCTGCTGACTCGTTGAGGTTGGTTTCTTCGAGGGGTAAAAGTCGTTTGATGGCGACATCCCGTTTCAGGATACTGTCATATGCACGGTAAATAGCGCCGATGCCGCCGCGTCCGATTCTGCCTTTGATTTGGTAACGATCTGCCATTGCTTTACTAAAAGAAGGTTCCTAATTAACAGGAGAGTGGAATCGACGCAATACTAATTATAGGGGAATTCATGGATAGCGGGCTTGAAAAAAATGTACAGTGGGCGGGGGATTTTAATTTTTATCGAGGCTTGGAGGGAGAGGGACCTTATCAATTGAATGGGGTTTGTAGCGCAGAATATATCGAGTACATGGATTTTGCAATCCATGGATAAGGGTGGGGCTTTGAAAAAGGTCACGGTTTTCGATCATTTGACCGATAACGGGTAAATCACGGCTCAAGAGGCCCGGGTTTCCCAAATTAAGGTAAAGTGGGCGATTGGAAGAATCTGCTAGTTTGAGTGCGGCGACAAACTCCTTGAGAGAGCGGATTCTGAAGTGTGCCGGATCGTAGAGACGGGTGGCGTGTACTATGTCGAGGGTGATCACGTCGTCGATGTTTGCATCGAAGGGGTTGATGACCTTGCGAGTGAGTCTGACGGATTTGGCCAGGGCTTCCACTGGGTGGTTCCGGTAGAGTTGTCGCTGGTTTTGAGTGAGCAGGCCAAAAGTGAGACAAAAGAAAACTGCGAGGCCAGTAAATGCCAGGCGATTAGGGAGCCAGCGGCTGATACGGTCCAACCCGACGCTCACGACGACTATGCTCAGGGGGAGAAATCCTACCATGTACCAAGGGTAAAGTAGATTGTCACCGAGTTTGGCGTGCAGCACGGTAAACAAGCCGGGTGCGAGAAGCGGCAGCAACAAGTAGCGGGACTGACGGCTCTTTGAAAATGAGACAAATCCTGCGGCTAAAGTGACACTTGTTAATATCAGTGAAGTTAAGCCTAAAAGGGGGTGCTCTTTTAAAAAATCGGGGAGCGTGAGGCAATATGGATTGCTTTCATCCCACGGAGTCCACGGCATGCCCGAAGCAAAATAGCTGATCCAGTTTTCAATCCAAGGCCAGGTGATATCTCCATCACCCCGGCCTTTGTCTAGCCAGATGAGCATAGGTTTCAGGCAAGGTCCTAACATCTGTATGGTGAGTACGGCACCAAATAGATTGGCAGCAGTCCATTGCCAGACTTTCGGGTGACGAAGAGGGTTGAAAGGGGCATCACGATAGGCCGGATGCTTCCAGGCAAGGATGAAAGCTGTGATGTTCAGCGGGAATAAAAAATACACTGAACCAAGATGTGAGTAGATAAGGAGGAATTCGGTAAAACCATAGGCGGCCCACCATCCCCAGGAAATTTTGTTTTGCCTGGCATGCAGGGCTTTCAGAAGAAAGGTTAGAATCAAGGGGACAAAAAAGAGCACCAGGGCGTATCCCCGGGCCTCCGTTCCCCAGCGGACAAACCATGGGTGCAGTGCCAGGGTTATCGCCGCCAGAGGGGCTGTTCTTGGAAAACCCATCACCACCATCAACCAGGCCGTAGCGGCAACGGCGCCCAGTCCGGCAAGATAAGAGGGGAGCCTTATCCAGAATTCGCTGAAGTAGAAATCGTCAGGGCCGTTTGCAGGTTTGGCAAAGCCGTGGGACAACCTTCCTAATATGCTGTAGAGGACATGATTGTTCGGGCCGTTATCAAAGCTCCAGAGAGTTTTTTCCCATCTCGGTTTGTGTAGTTTCAGGGATCCGTCATCCTGACGATTAACATGACCAACGATGAGTCTCCGGGCAGTGGTTTCTTCATCACCCCACAGGCTGTGGTTCAATTGAGGGGCATTCATGTAGGCTGAGAGGGCCAGGGCCAGAAGGGATAGACCGATGATGATGCGGTGCTGCGTTGGCGGCAGGGATTTCCACCGGGTGATAGTGTGATCACTATCAAAGTCGTTTCCATTGCCTGTGTTTGATCGAGGGTAGAATCGCGATGTGAAGAGAGCGATAGAGATGATGATTAAATTAATCAGTGCTCCCCACCACAGTCCGTCCACGACATAAGAATGAATCCGTATTGATGATTTTGCCGAAGCAGTAAAATCGAGTTCCGGATTCCAGGGCTTGGCAGCAAATACCAGATAAGCTGCCAAAAGCAGAATAACGGAGAGCATCGCAAGCAAAAACCAGTTTTGTTTGCGAAGAAAAACAAGCACCCTGTTTGATGATAGTTGGTGATCAGTTTGGGGCATGGACGAACGAGAGGTTCTCGTTTTATTGGCAAGCTAGCTTTTTTTGAAGCCGAATGTTTTTTTCAAATTCATCCAGAATTTCTTGATGGGATTGGCTTTTTTCGGGGTGCCATGTTTATCGATCACGTTTCTGACGGGGTCGGGAACATTGGGGCGGACAGTTCCTCTGCTGCGCATACCTGGAATTGAGACCGGCGTGCGGGTGAATGTCGTGGTGGAGCTTTTCCCCCCAAAAGTATTTATGGGTATTTGGTATTGGCGGAACTCTTGCCGCAGACGGCGATTGGCGGTGATGAAATGAGTGGGGCTATGGTAGTTGGAGTAGTCACGTTTGAATTTGGATCGCTGCATGCCGAGAGCAATGTTTTTACGGATTTCGAAATGCAAATGAGCGTAGTACATATTGCGGGGACCTCGCCCGATGGTACCGATTTTCTCGCCTCTCTTTACTTTGTCCCCTGTACGAACCATACGTCTATCCAGATGACCGTATTGGGAATCGATGAAATAGATGCGGCCGTTCTTTTCCCGGTAGGCATGCCTGATAATGATGACATTTCCCCAGCCTGCCCGGAAATCAGCTGAATAAACCACTACCCCATGGGCGATGGAATAAACAGGGTCGCCTCGGTCGGTGTTGCCACCACCGCGACCGTTCCAGTCTTCCCCTAGATGGCCGTTGGGCCAGAAACCCCTCGCTTTGTAGTAACCTGCGCCTTCGGGTTTTCCTACAGGGTAGTCAAACCCATCGGCCAGATAGTGCGTGAGGGTGTTGGCAGCCCGAGATTGACCCGGGTTCAGGATTTCCAGTGTGCCGGATACCAAAACCAGTGCGGCTACGAAGATTTTTGAGTAGCGTTGGTGGAGCGAGAGTGGAGACATTGCTGCTGCTAAGGAATGGGATCGCTTTGAGTTGGGGTTAGCCCTGACTATACTGTAAATATATAAGGGAGATAAGACCGACGGCAATGCAATAGTAAGCAAAGTGTTCGAATTTCCCCTTGCGAATACTTGATAAAACCGCGTAAACCGCAATCAAGCCGGATACGAAGGAAATCACACCGCCTGCCAGATAGGGGATTGCCAGGCTGGAGTCAATTTTTTCTAAATCACGGATAGCAAGCAGGGCGGCTCCGCCGATGGCTGGAATTGCGAGCAGAAATGAAAATTCGGCAGCCTTGGCTGGATTCACTTTGGAAAGCATACCACTGATGATGGTGGATCCGGATCGTGATATCCCGGGCAGAATAGCAAAGGCTTGTCCAAAACCCATAATCAGAGCTGTTGCCAGGGTCATTGATCGGTCTCCCCGACTTTTTGGAAAAAAGCGGGGCAGTAATAACATAATGCCGGTGATGCAGAGTAGTAGTGAAACGACGCGAGGTTGATTGGCGATGGATTCAAACTGATGTTTGAAGGAAAGCCCGATAATAGCAGCCGGCAGGGTGGCAATGAAAAGAAAGCCTATCATCTGCCGTTCCTCTTTCATTTCTTTGTTGAACAAGGAAAGAAACAGAGCCCAAAGCTGGCGTCGGAAGTAGACCAGAACCGAAAGCAAGGTGCCACAGTGGAGGACAATTTCAAAGGTGAGTCCCGGATTTTCGACTTTAAGGTAGTGGCTTGCCAGAGCGAGGTGGCCCGATGAGGAAACGGGCAAGAACTCGGTGAGGCCTTGGATCAGGCCAAGTAGCATTGCTTGAAATAGAGTCATGGAAAATGCTAAAAATACGATCTGAAACTGAATTGGCAAGTCGATTGCTGTATTTTACTGAAAATCAGGAAATCTGAATAAAATCTTACCGACTTGGAACGTCTGTGCTAGATTTGCACAATGAGCGCATGCGAAGAACGGTAGTTTGCTAAGAAGCCGGTATCTTGCATCAAGTTGTCGGTCTCGTTCTACCTGTTCTGTCTGTCATAATCCTCAACACCTCAAGCTATGTTGAAAAATCCCTCACGACGATATTGGAATGATAAAGGAGCGACTCCGGAAACACATTATTTGAATCGGCGTCATTTTATCAGGCAATTGACGGCTAGCAGCGGGGCGCTGATCGCAGGGGCTGCAGGCGCCCGCCCGGTATCGGCCGCTTTGAGCGACAGGGATAAGATGTATAATATCCCGGCACATAAACTGAGTGGAAAGCTCTATCCTGCAAAGAGGAACCCGGTCTACAAAGTTGATCGTGAATTGACACCGAAGGACGAGGTTTTTACCTACAATAATTTTTATGAATTCAGCTTGGACAAACAGCCTTATCGCTATGTTGGACCTTTTAAGCCGTTTCCGTGGGAGATCGAGGTCACAGGTTTGTGTGGCAAGCCGAAAAAATGGGATATCGATGAATTGCTGATGACCTTTCCGCTGGAGGAAAGGCTGTATCGCTTTCGTTGTGTCGAGGCCTGGGCCATGACAGTGCCCTGGACGGGTTTTCCTTTGAAGTTATTAATCGAGAAATGCGAACCGGATGCCAAAGCGAAGTATCTTCGTTTTGTGAGCTTTCATCGCCCTGAACAAGCGGTGGGCCAACGTGAGAATACTGATTATTCATGGCCCTATTATGAGGGCGTAAACCTGGAGGAGGCGATGAACCCTCTGGCTTTCGTGGCTACCGGGCTTTATGGCAAGCAACTGCCCAAGCAGTCAGGAGCTCCGCTGCGCATTGTTTTTCCATGGAAATACGGTTACAAAGGCCCGAAATCGATAGTGAAAATCGAGCTGACAGACCAAAAGCCAAACACGTTCTGGAATGATGCCATGTCGCAGGAATACGGATATTTTTCCAACGTGAACCCAGGCAAGCCTCACCCGAGATGGAGTCAGAGCACTGAACGCTTGTTGGTGACCGGGCAGCGTGTGCCTACTCGTATCTACAATGGATACGAGCAGGAATTGGAAGGTTTGCATAAGACCCTCTACAAGAACGGCGAGGTTTTTTGAGAGTTATTCCCCCCAAATGTGTTTGCTTCCCAGATGATTCAGGAGCCGTTCGAAGTCGGTGTCTATGTGTAGTTGATCCGCATGGCTTTGCGATAAAAAGCCTTCGTCGACTATTTCTTTCAGCAAGTCGACCAGCTTGTCGAAGTAGCCATTGATGTTAAGCAGCCCTGAAGGTTTGTTGTGGATTTCGAGTTGTGTCCAGGTCAGCATTTCAAAAAGCTCGTCCAAGGTGCCGACGCTACCAGGTATGGAAATAAAGGCGTCGGAGCGCTCTGCCATGGTTGTTTTGCGCTCGAGCATGGTGTCGACTACACAAAGTTCACTAAGTCCGGGATGCCCGAGTTCCAAGTCCATGAGTTGTTCTGTGATAACACCCGTCACTTCGCCGCCTGCTTCGAGGCAGGCATCAGCCAGTGCACCCATCAGGCCGACACTTCCTCCTCCGTAAACAAGGCGGATTTTTTTTGCAGCCAGTTTTCGACCTATATCTGCAGCTGTCTTGGCATAGATCGGGTTGTGACCTTTTTTTGAACCGCAGAAAATGCAAAGGGATTGGACACTCATGATGCTTGTTTCAGAGAGCAGATTTTGATGGTGGGCTTGAAACCGGGGGCTTGAGCCGAAGAGTAGGGGGTGGAAGAGGGGCGTTTTTTTCTATTTCATCAGGAAAGAGAACGATGATTTCTGTGAAGCGGTCATTGCTCCAATGTTCATGGTTAAGTAACCAGTTCTGGATGAACTTGGCGATCGATAGCCGGGCTTCGTCACGAATCCGGTCGATGTTTTCCGGGAGCATCGCTTTAGTTGATAGCTTGTCAGTCAGGTTATGTTCCAGAGCTTTGAGGTTTTCATGTTTATCCCATCTGGCCCAACCACTGGCTGTTTTGGTTTTCATTTTTCCGGTATCAAAGGCGACCGGCAGGCTGGCCTTGAGTTCCGGAGCAATCACTACGCATTTGTTTTGTCGGGCACTTAATTGCCAGGGAGCATTGAGATCGATGTGGTAGCGGTAAGTCGCTGGAAGTTGGATCTCGGAAACAGTGGTTCCCAGTGGTAAATTGTGATTAAAGAGTGATAGTTCGGATTTCCTGTTGAAGGTTTCAGTTGTGGTGGCTGTGGCGACTTCCAGAATGCCTCCTTCATTTCCGCTTGCGGCAAAAGCGGTGCTTTGAAATGTTTCCTGGATATTTGATTCGAGAAAAGGACTTTGTAGGCCAGCGACTATCGTTTCGACTGTATTCAATGTTTTGAATACGATGAGAACAATCGTGACGCCAATGGCGATGATCGCCACGGTGCCAGAGATTAAGCAAGCGTTCCGTGCAAGTGGCCGGTGCAACAGAATATTTTTGTTGGAACCTTTCTCGGAATCACTCATATCACTCATATCACTCATGGTAGCAATACCAAGCTCAGCCTCGTGCTGGGATGCCCAGTTTTTCCATAGCTGATTTCATGTCATTCCAGACTTTCCGCTTTTCCTCTTTTAGCTTTGCCGGAGAGCTTGATTCACATTTCAGCAGATAGGAGGGATGGTAGGTGACGATGAGCGGGATGCCTTTTACCGAATGATTCTGTTCGCGCAATTTTCCTACCGGAGTGTCGGTCTCTAACAGGGCATTGGCAGCGGTTGCTCCCAGAGCGATGATGAGTTCGGGTTGTACCACATCGATTTCAGCCATGGTATATTTCAGGCAGGCATTGATTTCATCTCGACTGGGTTCTCGGTTTTCACTGGTGGAGTTTTGAGCTCCGGCAACTTGAGGCCGGAATTTGACGATGTTGCTGATATAAACGTCCTGTCTGTCGAATCCCATTCCTGCCAGTATCCTATCCAGCAGTTGTCCGGCGGGTCCAGTGAAAGGTTTTTTCTTGAGCTCCTCTTCGGCTCCCGGGGCTTCTCCTATCAGCATCAATCGAGCATCCGGGTTGCCACTGGCAAAGACCATTGTATCTCGCAATGTGCCAAGTGCCTGACAATCTGTGTCCGCCTTTACCGATCTGGCGAGAGCATTAAGGCGATTCCGTTTATCCTGGTTTTGTGCATCGGGGAGGACGGTTTTTGGTGTTTGAGGGCCAGGTCTTGCAGGAGGGGCAGCATTCCCGGCGGAAGCGGGCGCGTTTGCTGAGGCGACTGTGGTGTGGGCAGTGGCATGCCCCATCACATTTTCCAGATTTTGAGCCACTGCCGGGCAGGCAGCATAACGTTGGCGGAATTGTTGTGGGAGCCTGGTTAGAATTTCAATCTGCGCTTCAGGTAGCAGAATTCCGTCATTTCCCCGATCCTTCTGATGTTGAAGAATTCCGGTGAGTGTGTGAATGGCTTCACTCAGTTGAGCGGTGTCGGGCATAGCCTATCTTTTCTGAACCATCAGGTGGACGCAAGAGCTTTTTTTCCTGCCGACACATTTAGGTGAAAATCAAACCCCGGCAATTAGGAGTCGATCAAAAATGAGAAAATGCTTGATTATTATACTTGTGGACTTATATACCGATTTTAGGGGCTTTGTGAGGTGTGGATTGTGAAGATTACTTCTGGACAATCATTGATATTTAACGATAATTAAATACTTAGGCGAGATGAGCTTACCATCATTCTATAGTGCTTTCAGTGCGTTGATTATAGCGGCGGCTGTTTCCAGCTGTGCGACACAGAGCAATCTCCGTGATCCATCATCAGGGAGTGGTGCCCAGCTTGCTCCTTCGGAAAAAGAAGCCGCCGAGGTGATTCGTAAGAGTGCTCCACGGTATTTGGTGGTGAGGACAACTGCTTATTCACATCAGGAGGCTGACAGCTGGAAATATGGCAAAAGCAGCGCGGCGGGAGGTACCTTGAAGCATAATAGAAAAGAACGCAGTGCTGCAGCTGACTGGTCGCGTTTTCCATTGGGTACCCGGTTTAAAATCAAGGGTTTGTCCCAGGAATACGTAGTGGATGATTATGGTAGGGCCCTGGTGGGTTCTGATACCATTGATATTTACAAACCAACCCTTTCTTCGATGAAACAGTGGGGCACCCGTCACGTGGGTATAGAGGTACTGGAATGGGGGAGTTTTACAAAAAGTGAGCGCATTTTGGAATCGCGGGCGGCCAAAGCACCGCACGTACGCACGATGTTGAAAGCGATTCAGAAAAAAATCTTTGATATTCCTATGGAATTACGGGATGGATTTAGTGTTTGAGACAGCTACCGTGCTTTCATGACGAAGGCTGAGCGAGCGGTTTTGATTTTAAAAAGGCTGGATGAACTTTATCCAAGTACCCCGGTACCGCTGGACCACCACGATCCCTATACTTTGCTGGTGGCAGTATTGTTATCAGCCCAATGCACAGATGTGCGGGTCAACCAGGTTACTCCGGCTTTATTTGCTTTGGCCGATCAACCTGGAACCATGGCAGAGGTGCCGGTTGATGATATCCGGGCTATCATCCGCCCTTGTGGATTGTCTCCGAAAAAAAGCAGGGCTATCTCCGGGCTTTCAAAAATCATCAGAGACAAACATGGAGGGCATGTGCCGCAGTCGTTCGAGGAATTGGAGGAGCTTCCCGGAGTGGGGCACAAAACGGCATCAGTGGTGATGTCACAGGCTTTTGGGGTGCCGGCTTTCCCGGTGGATACCCATATTCATCGTCTTGCCCAGCGCTGGAAGCTGACAAATGGTAAAAATGTGAAACAAACCGAAATAGACCTGAAACGTTTGTTTGCCCGCGAGCATTGGAACCGCTTGCACTTGCAGATTATTTTTTACGGCAGGGAGCATTGCTCCGCACGAGGGTGTGACGGTACGGTTTGTGGTTTGTGCACAGAATTGTTTCCTACTCGAAAACGAGCCATTATTGTCAACAAGGCGTAAGGGCGCAACGGAAACCGGTGTGGCAGGTCGATGAATCCGGAGTATTCGAGGTTCGTGCTGACAGGCGGTAACGGTCGCAATAGGAATGGTGACAGAGGAAGGATCCACCGCGGATGATTCGATTCTGGCCATGCCCGGGCCCTTGGGGATTGTTGGGGTTTTCGCTTTGGTGGAAATCGGGACTGAACCAGTCGTTGATCCATTCCCAGACATTTCCACTCATGTTATAGAGGCCAAAATCATTGGCCTTGAACGACTTTACCGGAGCGGTTCCCTGGTAGCCGTCTGCACCAGTGTCATTGTCGGGAAAGCTTCCCTGCCAGATGTTGCAGCGGTGTTTGCCATCAGGGGTGAGTTCGTTGCCCCAGGGGTAGAGCTTTTGCTCGTGGCCTGCTCTGGCGGCAAATTCCCACTCGGCCTCTGTGGGCAGACGCTTTCCCATCCAGCGAGCGTAGGCTTGCGCATCATTCCAGGAAATGTGAATCACAGGATGGTCCATTTTTTTTCTAATATGGGTGCCGGCCCCTCCCGGTTTCCGCCAATCAGCCCCTTCAACTTTTGCCCACCAGGAGAGGCCTGAGACAGTTTCGAATCGCATCACTTTGCGACGGGATTTTGGGATTTGATTATAAAAAACAAAGGACCAGCCAAAACTTTCGGCTTCGGTCTGGTAGCCGGTGGAATCCACAAAGTGTTCGAAGGCCTCGTTGCTGACACAACAAGCATCTATAAAAAATGGAGATAAGCTGATTTTACGAACAGGTCCTTCTCCATCGGCGACCCAGCAAGAGGCATCTTCACTGCCCATAAGAAAACTGCTTCTACCAAGTTGCACCATTCCTTCGCTGTCTCCGCTTTGTGGAGAGCATGGGGCGGGGGCGGCAGGTGAGGGAGGGTCAGCTTTGCTTTTGCTGCGTCCGGAGTTTGGAGAGCAGCAGGGTTTATTTTCCGGGTGGTTTGTATTTTCAGCCATCGGCGGGTTCTCTCCCAGTTTCGATAATAACGTGTGCGCCTTCGAGGTAGGCACGCCGCAGTTGAAGCAGGACGGGTTTGAGGCTGTCGTTTTTGGAATCCAGTTTGAAAAAATCCTGTTTGGAGTAACCTTCGATAAAGCCCTGGGGGACTTCCACATCTGGAACCCTTACGTCATGAATTTCGAAAACGAGACTGTCTTTCAACACCACGGGGACAAAAGCGATGGTGGCATTGAGGAAACGGTTGGGACGGAATGGAAGATTTCTAAATTGTTGGCTGACTTCGGTCTGGATTCCCTGTGAATTAATTTTATTGATTTTGGCTTTGTCTTTCAGGTCGGAGAGCAAGGCTTCGGTGGCGATAAGGGTATTGAGGTCTTCAGCATTGAACGAAATCCTGACCATTTGCTTTTTTTCAGCAGCCTGCTTGAGTTGATCAAGTTTTTTGTAAACGGCATCTATTCGTTGCTGACTGGGTTTGGCTACAGAGAGAACCACAGGTTCCGGCTTCGTTATGGAATCGAGTTCGTTGTTCATCCAGTAGCCAACTCCAATGTAGAGTACTGCCAGCCCGCCAAACACCATCATGGTCACCATGACGATGATGCACCCGGGGAAGGGGGAGGCTCCTTCCTGCTCATTTAGCGAAGGGCTGGCTTGTGATATTTTCTGTCCGCTCATTTGTGATACTTGTATGTTCACGACTATGGCTTTGCAGGTGGAAAATTCAAGGGTGGGGCAGACGATTTGATATTTCAAATTTCGAATTTCAAATTATAGGTAGGATATGGCAAAAATTTTGGCAGCGATGTCCGGTGGGGTGGACAGCAGTGTGGCCGCTGCTCTTCTTTTGGAGCAGGGGCATGAAGTGGTGGGTGCCTACATGAAAAACTGGATCAACGAGGAAGGATTGCCTGGTGATTGCCCCTGGCAGGAAGATATTCGGGATGCCCGAGCAGTGGCCGATCATCTGGGGATTGAATTGCGTGTTCTGAGTCTGATGGATGCTTATCGTGAGCGGGTGGTGGAATATATGCTCAAGGGGTATCGCGAAGGAGTGACTCCCAACCCGGATGTGATGTGCAATCGGGAAATGAAATTCGGGGTGTTTCGTGACTTTGCCCTGGCTCAAGGTTTTGA
>DAOUQC010000154.1 GCA_030625775.1 Verrucomicrobiota bacterium | reverse complement strand
CCCTCTTGCAACAGCCTGTCAATATGCTGGACAAGCCGCCCACTAGCCTGACCGTCGATAATTCCCAGACGTTGTTCGGCCAATGCACGCTGATTTTTGGCGCGTTTGTTCATGCACATTTTAACCCTGTCTGCCAATTGAGCGGGTTGGATGGTTTCAACGACTTGAGAGAGCTCGGAAAATGTTGGCGGCTGGTCATCTGGCCACTCCCATGCTTCATTGGCGGCAGCAAGAAGCACCGGGGTATCAAAAAGCAAGGATTCCCAGAAGACGCCAGAGAGATCGCATAATACCACGTTGGCGTCGGGCACCGCTTCGAACGAACGTCCTTTGGCGGGAAGTAATCGAGCCCCTGTTTGGTGGACAAACTCATCAAGCAGCTGGGGATGAGTCAGGGGGTGGGGGGAAAGCACAATGTCCCAGGTGGCCGCAAGTTGTGCCAGAGCTTTTATCCACCGGGGTGAGAGGAGTAGACCATTCTTACGAGGGCGCGGCCCCCAGGTGGGGAGAACTAACAGACTCGGGCGTTTTTTTAGTGGGACTTGATTTACCAATGAACCGCCCGCGTTCAAAAAACCATCCAAATGACAGTAAGTTTGGGAGCCTGCCGACCAGTCATAAATCATCAGCCCTTTGTGTTCGAATTGAACACCGATTTTCTGTGGACTGAGAGAAAAGCCCCTGCTGCGCGCTGCTTCCGCACTGCCTAATTTTTTACCACTCCTTCCATGGGAAAGTATCACCATATGCCGGGGAGAGCCTTGGCTTGCCAGAGTGTCTGCTACCACATCGTAGTTAAAATGAGGAAAAACCAATAACTTTAATCCCATCTCAGAGACCCGCTTGCCCGCCTCATCAAAGGGGCACTCATCCTCTAACCAGACGCAGGGTGCATCAGGGAAAGTCTCTTTGACAATCTCCCTGCCTATTCCCCCTACGATCCAGATGCCTCCTACCTGTTGGTAAAGCCCACAAATGTGATCAAACAAATGGCGTCGAGTCCATTGCGGATTAGGGCTGTATAACCACCAGCCAATCGGAGGAATTTGCTGACGGATCTCCAGACTGCTGATTCCAGATGTGTGAGGCAGCATCTCCACCCTGACTGCTGTTTTTTGCAACACCTCAGAACCAAGGTGATCCAGATATTGTTCACGGCTCCAGTCATCTCCATGATAAATGACCTCAATGCCATGTTTCCAGCAGAGATCAATGCGATCACTGTTGATCTCTACCACATCAGCCAGCCCCAAAGCTGTAATACAGGCTTGACGCTCCAAAGCAGAATTGACCGGGAGATTCCCCTTGTATCGCTTGACCTCTTGATCAGTGTGAACACCTACCACCAGACGACTGCTGCGCTCACTTGCCTGCTCGAGCAAACGAACGTGCCCCTTGTGGCAAAAATCAAAAACTCCGATCACTAAAGCTACCGGTACATTGACATCTTCCGGAAGTTCCCCCGGATTCTTTTTTTTGTTTTCCAGCGCCATCGACAATGGATTACTTTGATCCCGAGACCTTCACTCCAACTTCTCCGGCCATCTCCTGCATCCGTTCTTGCAGTTCGCTGACTTTTTCTGTTTCACTTTCGGCGCGATTAAAACGTTCGAAAGGATCGGTGACCATGTCAAAAAGTTCAGGTTTGCCGGTGCTCATGCGCAACTTCCAATTTCCAGAGCGTAAGGCTTCGAGCCCTCTTCTAAAATAAAAATACTCTTTCCGCGGGGACGTTTTTGATTCTCCAGTGAGAAATGCTGTCAGGTCATGGCCATCGATTTTGTGTTCGGCCATCTTGCCTCCCGCAACACTAACGAGAGTCCGGTAAATATCCGGCATGCCCACCAGTGCGGCGGACACCTGGCCCACTTCGATTTTTCCAGGCCAACGCAGGATGGCGGGCACCCGGGGGCCGCCCTCGTATGTTTCGCCCTTCGAACCCCGCATCCCACCGGTAGAACCGGCATGCCAGAGTTTGTTACCCGCTTGCCTCATACGCGGCGGCATATTGATCCAAGGACCGTTATCGGAGGCAAAAAATACCAGTGTATTATCGGCAATACCCTTCTTTTCCAAAGCCGCCAGCACCTGTCCGACACTCCAATCAACTTCCTCGATGACATCGCCATAAAGTCCAGCCTGCGATTTTCCCCGCCGTTCGTCTGAAACGTGAATCGGCAAGTGGGGCATGGCGTAGGCCAGATAAAGGAAAAAGGGTTTATCATCCGCTGCTTCGATCAGCTTGGTCACTTCGGTCGTGTAGCGGGTTGTCAACGTGTCCTGGTCAAAAGGGTGCTCGACGATTTTATCTCCACGGAAAAGCCCTAGAGGCTCGTCGGTTTGCACCCACGGTTTGATATAGTCGTTCGAATAAGGCAGACCAAACCAGGTATCAAAACCCTGATTGACCGGCAGGAAGCGTTTTTCCTTATAACCGAGATGCCACTTACCCACCATGTGGGTTCGATAACCGGCGTCCTTGAGTGCTTCTGGCAATGTCACCTCGGAATCGGGAAGCCCACCCTTTCCGCCGGCGCCAGTACCGCCATTAAATTTGATCCGTGGCATGTAGCGACCGGTGATGAGTTGGGTCCGTGATGGCACACACCACGATCCAGTGACAAATGAAGTCAGCCTTATCCCGTCCGCTGCGAGTTGATCCAGATGAGGGGTGCGAATGCGCGGGTGACCGTAACTGGACAAATCACCATAACCCATGTCGTCGGCAAAGAGAAC
>DAOUQC010000070.1 GCA_030625775.1 Verrucomicrobiota bacterium | reverse complement strand
GCTGTTTGGGATCGGGCTTTTTGCCATGCACTCGATGATCTCAGAAATCATGAGGCTGAACTTCATCTATTTTAAGATGATTCTGCTGCTGTTTTTTATCAACCTGCCGTTCTGGTTGGTCCACTTTGCCCGACAAAAACGTGCGGCGGCTCTTTGATGTCACGTTTTTTTGTGGGAAACTGCTGTTATGGACTCCCTGGTCAAATTTACTTTAATCCTATGCCTGCGGGCATGACATCCATATGGCATTTTTCATAGGTGCCGCACGCTTGTTAAGTGAAATCAAGGATCAGTGGCAGGGCACTTTGTTGATGATTGCCCAACTTGCTGAAGAGCAGGTGGCGGGTGCCCGTGCGATGTTGCAAGATGGTTTGTTTGAACGTTTCCCAAAGCCTGATTTTTGTGTGCCCAGCATGTAGTAGCTAAATTGGCAGCGGGTAAGGTTGGCTACGTTTCCGGTTATGCACTGGCAAATGTTGACTCGGTGGATATTACGGTTCTTGGACTGGGCGGGCACGGAGCTTTTCCTGTTTGCCGTCTTTACATTCCTCACTGTTCGCGCCGGATCCGGAACCGACTATCAAAATAGGGGTGGTTAATCTGACCTCGGTCGTATTGGCTTTGGCGGGTAAGACGAGATAGGTAGCAGGGTTGCGGGTGGATTTGATTGTGTCTATTTCCACTACGTTACATTTCTCTGTATCCGTGGGATTAGAGTGCCCAACAAAATGACAGAAACGGAGTTCTGTCCTACATGTGTGTAACGGAGAATAGCCAGAGGCTTGTAGGACAAATTTCCATATTTGTCGGTGTGATGTGAGTATTTGGCAAAATGACAGAAACGGAGTTCTGTCCTACTGGTTGGTTTGATCCCGACTTATTTTTCAGGTTTCACAAAAACCATGAAATGCTGGGTGGGGAGAAATTCCAGGGTTTTTTTGTGCTTGAGTCCGGCAGCTTCCATTTCGCGAATGGACTGTTGCTCGGTCATTTTGTGAAGGGGTTTGATGGGAACTTTGGGGTCTTCACCCCGGTATTCGAGCAGGATTAAGCGGCCGCCTGGTTTGAGCGCTTTGACTATGGAGCGGATCATTTCCCAGGGGTGTGAGAATTCATGGTAGGCATCGACGATGAAGGCCACGGTGATGGAGTCAGCGGGGAGCTGGGTGTCTTCCGGAATTCCCTTGTGAGTTTTTACATTTTTGAAGCCGCCCTCTTTGACCCGGTTTTCGATGAATCCCAGCATGCTGTCCTGAATGTCCACCGCAATCACTTGCCCTTTGGGGACGAGCGGCTGTATGCGAAAGGTGAAATAACCCGATCCCGCACCGATATCAGCTACGATGTCATCGGGTTTGATGTTCATTTTTTTCACCATCAAATCGGGGGCTTCCTCTTTGATTCGTTCGGGGCGCTCCAGCCAGCGGATGGCTCCATGGCCAACTACGTGCGAAATTTCCCGACCCATGTAAACCTTGCCGGTTCCGTCGCGGGAAGGTTTTTTTTCAGTGTAGGGTGATGATGCCCCTGAATCCTTGGGAGACGCATCCTGGGCTTGCAGTGGAGGCGCAGCCGGGACAAGCAAGGTGAGCAGGAGGAGGGGAATGGAGCAGTAATATTTGAGCATGGCAGGTTAAAGGCGTTGAGAGAGTTTGAGAGGATTGGGGGAGAAGGTCAATCTTGTTCACGGTACTTATCCACCCGGAACCGTTGTAAGCGGATGGGGGCAGTTGCAGTGATGCCTGCCTTGGAACGGGTTGAGGAGATTTGTTTTTTGACCGTATCCAGTTGTGGGATTCCCGGTAACATCAGTGCTCGTTTTTTTCCGTCAAGACTGGTGATGATGATGCCGAAGGTTTGCGGGTCGAGTTCCGATTCGTCAGCCACGGTTTCAGCTTCGGCCAGCACGCTGACCTCAAATTCGAGATTGGGTAATTCATCCAGAGATATTGATGGAAAACGAGGGTCGTCAAATGCTGCCGAGCAGGCATTTTGCCGGGCCTCTGAGATGAGGTCGGAACAAGTTTCGGAAATGGTACCGCGGCAGCCACGTAAAACATGATCCAGAGTGTGGATGGTGACAAACAGGCCGCGTGATTGTTTCAGGGCACCTTCAGCCGTCAGGGGATCAGCCTGTTTGCCGGACAGGGAATCGGTCACAGCTTGTCGGGCGATTTGCGGCAGTTGTGATGGATCTGAAACCGTTTGACTTGTTTGCATTTTTTGAAAATATAATTATTCAACACTCGGTGACGTTGACGGCCAGTCCACCAGTTGCAGTTTCTTTGTATTTTGCATGCATGTCAGAACCCGTCGAGCGCATAGTTTCGATCACAGCGTCGAGCGAAACAAACTGCTGATGTTCTCGCCGAAGTGCCATGCGCGCGGCATTGATTGCCTGCACACCTCCCATGGCGTTACGTTCGATACAGGGTATTTGAACCAGTCCGGCAATGGGGTCGCAGGTGAGGCCAAGGTGATGCTCCATTCCGATTTCTGCTGCATTGGCTACCTGGACAGGCGTGCCTCCGCGGTATTCGGCCAAAGCAGCTGCAGCCATTGAGCATGCGACGCCAATTTCCCCCTGACAGCCAACGTCAGCCCCTGAGATAGAGGCATTTTCCTTGTAGAGAGAGCCAATGGCAGCAGCTGTCAGTAAAAAGCGGATGATACGATCATCATTGGTATCCTGAAGAATATGAAAGCAGTAGTGTAGAACGCTGGGTATGATCCCTGCCGCTCCATTCGTGGGTGCAGTAACGATCCTGCCTCCGGCTGCGTTTTCTTCACCTACGGCGATGGCATAAAGATTGATCCAGTCCATGCCCGCCAATGGATCGTGTTGTGTCAGGGTGGGGTTTTCCTGGAGCAGGCGATGCAGCGAAGGTGCTCGTCGGCGAAGTTTAAGGCAGCCTGGCAATAAACCCTCCGTTTCCAGCCCCCGGGCAACACAACTCTGCATTGTATCCCAGATCAGTAACAATTTTTCTCGCAGTTGATCTTCAGAAATGCCGCGTGCGACTTCGTTGGCCAGCATCAGATCACTGATGGAAAATTTGTGTTTTTTGCAGAGCTCAAGCAATTGCTTGGCATTGGAGTAACAATAGGGAAGAGCACTTTCAGTTTTGGTTTTTTGAGCAGAGGGATTTTGCTCGTCTTCTTTGATCACAAAACTGCCGCCAATGGAAAAAAAAGTTTCACAAAGAAGATCTTCACCAACTTTGTTTTTTGCCCAAAAACGCATTGCGTTCGGATGGAATGGATGGATTTCATCTGCTATAAAGCAGATGTCCTTTGCAGGGGTAAAGCTAATTTGATGTTCTGATAAAAGATCGATTTGTGATTCTGTTTTGATCACATTCAGAATGTTCGAGATTTTATCCGGATCGATTTGATCCGGCTGGTCACCACGAAGACCTAACTGAACAGCACTATCAGTGCAGTGGCCACGCCCTGTGGCGCCGAGAGATCCGAGCAGGTCAATCTGGATTCGCTTGACCCGGGTTAGAATTCCTCGTTTTTTTAATTCCAGAGCAAAACGTCGCGCAGCTACCATTGGGCCGACCGTGTGAGAACTTGATGGGCCGATGCCGATTTTGAAAAGCTCAAGAACGCTGACGGGCATGCTTGTAAAACTAAGGGTTCTTCGGCGAATGCAAAAATTGCGTGGTGGTGAGATAATCAATGGCCTGTTGCAGCGTGCGATCCTGCAGCGGTTTTTTATCGAAGGCAGTGGTACGCCCGGCAGTTTGATCCAGGTAATAATCGAGTTCAGGATCAGTGCCGGCGACAAGAGCAGCTTCGTTGAGGCGGGGGCGCTGGCTTTCAAAAATGAAGGATTTCAGTTTTGTTTTTTCACCTTTTTTGAATACGGAGTGTTTGCTTTTTTTATCAAAAGGGGCCAGCAGATCGGGGCTGACTCCTTTTTGGAAAAGGGAGGTGTCGTCATCCAGTACGATTTCGGCGATGGCATATCGCAGGATGCGGTTTTCGCCGAGAGATACGTCGCGGTATTCGACGGTCAGGCCGGGGGTTTTTTCACCGATGATCAAACAGCCGGTTCGCTGTTTGAGAACGGCGGCGATGATTTCCCCGGCATTGCCTGTTTCACGATCAATGAGTAAAATCAGATTCCGCCCCCAGCGTTGTGGTGCTCCTTTGGAGAAAAAAAGGTGAGGTCGTTCCTGGTCAGGGCGCTTGTTTTTGAACAACAAATGATCAGCAGGAAGGAAACGTGAGAGGATCTGAGCAGCAATTTCAAAATCGGCCTGGGCTTGTGGTGACCGCAGGTCGAGGATGAGGGTGTGTAGTTTGGGATTGACGTTGAAAGTGTTGAGGGCCTTGTCGAGTTGCTCCACTTCTTTAGAGTTGAACTGGCCGGGTCGAACATAGGCTGCTTGACTGGTGATTTCCTGGGCAAGGAAATGGAAGGGGGAATTGCGGGCAGCGCGACTGCTTTTTGTCAGCAGGGTGGCGCCGAAGTCAAGGCGTTCCAGCAAGCCCTGCAGTGCCGCACGATTCAGCTCATCGTAGGTGAGGGTTTCTTTTTTGATATAGTCACTTTTTAAATGCCGGAAAGCTTCCTGCAAGCTGTTCTGGGGCATCTGGTCGATGATGGCATTGACTTTGTTATTTGCCTGGGGACGGCTCTCCGGGATGTCAGCAGATAAAGTGGAACCGCAAAAACACAAAATGCAGGCCAAGCTCGTGACCTTCATAAAATAGTGTATGGGCGTAGAACAAATTTCCATATCTGTTAGCTGGTGCTTCACACTACTCTTAAATGACAGAATCGGTAAGCTTTAAATGGTAGCATCGGGGTTCTGCCCTACGGGGAAGTGATTCAAAGTGTCAATTCCTGTGCTCGGATCGGATAGGATCGTGGACTGCTCAATGGCTGTGCTGATGTATTCCTTGGCGGCGGCGATGGCTTCGAGCAGTGGGTATTCATGCGCCAGCAGGGCGGCAATGGCAGCGGAGTAGGTACAGCCGGTGCCATGGGGGTTTTTATTGCGAATACGTGCCGAGCTGAAATCGTGGATGGATGTGCCATCCCATAAGATGTCGGTGGCGTCTGAGCCTTCGAGGTGGCCACCTTTGAGCAGGGTCATGCATTGGTATTTTCCGGTAAATTTGCGCGCAGCTTGATCCATTTCTTCGTGTGAAGTGATGGGGGGCAGGTCGAGTAAAGTCGCCGCTTCATCGAGATTCGGGGTGGCCAGTGTAGCGAGAGGTAAGAGGCGCTGGCGGTAGAGATTCAGTGCTTCCGGATCGATAAGTGCTTTGCCGGAGGATGAGATCAGCACTGGGTCGATGATGATGGGGGCTACTGTTTCAGTGGAGGCGAGATCTTCCAGGAAGTTGGCGACAATTTTACACAGTCCTGCATTGGCCAGCATGCCGGTTTTGATGGCCTGGATCTGGAAAGAGTCATTGAGAATGCTTAGTTGGGCTTCCAGGATTTCAGGGGAGACTGCCTGCACGGAGACAACGCTGCCGGGAGCTTCGGCGACTACCGAAGTCACCGCAGTGAGGCCGTAGGTTTGGAAATAAGCAAAAGTTTTGAGATCGGCTTGGATCCCCGCACCACCGGAACAGTCCGATCCGGCGATACTGAGAACGATGGCAGGTGCGGATTTATCGGATGTGGCAGTTTGTTCGGAATTCATTGAGACGGGCGCTAGTTGATAATTGATAATTGATAATTGATAATTAACAATGGGGAATGGAGAATGAGGAATGGAGGGGGGTGATCGGGCACTGGACTTTGAAAATAAACAGTGGGGAGAGATATTGATTGGTGACAGCTGGGCGGCATGATCTAAAGTATCGACAAAGATGGGTAAAATACATTTGCTTTCAGATGCGTTGGCTTCGCAGGTGGCTGCTGGAGAGGTGGTTGAACGGCCTGCTTCGGTGGTGAAGGAGTTGGTAGAGAACAGTATCGATGCGGAAGCAAAAAGTATCGAGGTGAGGGTACAGCGGGGTGGCATTGCCTTGATTCGGGTATTGGATGATGGCTGTGGAATGAATCGTGATGATGCCTTGATGTCTGTCGAACGTCACGCGACGAGCAAATTGAGGACCAAGGAAGATCTGGGAGCAATTGGAACCCTGGGTTTTCGTGGTGAGGCCTTGCCCAGTATTGCCAGTGTATCAAAATTTCGCCTGACCACGAGGGAAACGAAGGCTTTGCAGGGAACCGAGGTGACGATCAATGGCGGTAAGATGGCGGCGGTGAAAGATAGTGGAGAGCCGCCTGGGACGCAGATCGAAATCCGCTCTTTGTTTTATAATGTGCCTGCGCGGCGAAAATTTTTGCGCACTGAGAACACAGAATACAGCCATGTGGAACAACAGGTTCGCTTGCAGGCGATCGCCCATCCGGAATGTCGCTTCGCTTTGGTGCGAGGTGAACGCACGGTGTTCCAGCTTCCAGCAACGAAAAATCTGCTGGAGCGGATTCGCGGATTGGCAGGCAACGCCCTGGCGAGTGAGTTGCTGGAGGTGCATGCCTATGAGAGAAACGGTGTGAAGGTTCATGGATACATAGGGCCTCCGGGAATGGGGCGTCCGAATCGGGCCCAGCAGTTGGTATTCCTGAATGACCGACCAGTAGAAGCGGCGGTGATTCACTATGGTTTGCGAGAGGGCTATCATACTGCGCTGATGAAAGGTCAGCATCCGGTAACTTTTTTATTCATTGAAGTGGATCCGTCAAAAGTGGATGTGAACGTTCATCCGGCAAAAAAAGAAGTGCGTTTTCATGACGGCAATTCAGTGCGGGATGCAGTGATCGGGGCGGTGCAGAGGACCTTGCAAAGTGAACTGAGGCGTCCGGTTTCAGGGGAAATACTGCGATCGGCGACAGCAGCGAGGTCTTCGTTCATCTCTGACCAGGCCCAATCAATTGACTCCCTTGCCGCGGAAGCGCAGGAAAGCCAGACCGAGTTGATTCCCAAAAGAGAACAGCATTCGCTGCGCACGGATTGGGCGGAAAATGATCAGTCGGCCAATCAGCAAGCAAGTCAGGAGGGAGTAGCTGACAATTCCAGAGTAGCAGAGTCTTCCGAGAACAAATTCGGGGAGGATGCGGAAAAAGTCGAGCGGACTTCCGGGCCGGTGCCGGAGGATTTCAGAATTCTGGGGGTATTGGGCAAGTTGTACGTCTTGATGGAGGGCAAGGATGGCCTGGCTCTGATGGACCAGCACGCAGCCCACGAGCGCGTATTGTTTGAAGAAATGAAACGTCGCATGGAGGAAGACGGGGTGCCGACCCAGCGCCTGCTCATTCCAGCAACACTTGAGTTGCCACCCAAAGACTTTGATATGGTGAATCAGAATCTGGAAGTATTGGCGCGCCTGGGAATTATTGCCGAGCCTTTTGGAGGCAATACTTTGAAAATAGACAGCTTGCCGTCCTTTTTTAAGAACGATGAACCTTTGGATTTTATTTATGCGGTCATCGAGGAGCTGCGGGTATCCAGTGCCAAAATGTCGAGCTTGCGCCTGGGGGAAGACCTGGTGGCTACCACGGTTTGTCGCCATGCGGTGAAGGCCAATGACAAACTGCAGGGACCTGAGTTGGACAAGTTGCTCAAAGACCTGCTGGACTGTGAGATGCCCTATTGTTGCCCTCACGGTCGCCCCACCTTGATCCAGATTTCCTACAGTGAGCTGGAGAAAAAGTTCGGCCGCAAGGTGTGATCGGGAGAAACTTGTGTGTAGTGGCGACCTCTGCCTTATTGATTCCATTATTATGAAAAAACTTCCCTTTGTTATGCTTGTGCTCTGCACCTGGGTTTCTACTGCCGACAGGCTGCAAGCCCAGGACTGGCCAATGTGGCGCTACGATGTGCACCGTTCAGGAGCCAGTCCCCACGCCTTGCCCGATGACTTGCACTTGCAATGGAGCATGGAACTGCCTGCAGCACGCTCGGCCTGGCCCAACGAAAAACGCCTGCACTTTGATACCGAGTACCATCCGGTGGTGCTCAATAAGATTCTCTATCTGGGATCTCCCAATGATTCGTCTTTGACCGCCTATGATACAGAGACGGGGCAGGAACTTTGGAAACACTATACCAACGGCCCGGTTCGTCTGGCACCGGTGGTGGCAAATGGTAAAATCTATCTTGGATCGGACGATGGTCATCTCTATTGCCTCGACGCTTCCAGCGGTGAGCTGTTATGGAAGTTCCGGGCTGCTCCCGCTGATCGACCTGAGAAGTTGCACATGGGCAACAATCGTCTCATTTCTTATTGGCCGGTTCGTGGTGGTCCGGTGCTGAGCAAGGATGGCAAGACCCTCTACCTCGCCTCCGGCGTCTGGCCTTCACTGGGCATTTTTATTCACTCACTCAATGCAGAATCGGGTGAGGTGAACTGGACCAATGACAATAGTCATTTCCTGCCGGAAACCCGAATCGATCACAACTACCTCGAAGAATCAGCCCTTTCTCCCCAGGGGCACATGCTGATTGCAAATAACTTCCTCATCATTCCCAACGGGCGCTCGATGCCGGCCCGTATCGATTTGAAAACCGGTAAGCTGCAGCATTTTGTGCAAGGCTATCGCAATGGGGATTGTCGTGTCATCGCCAATGACAAGTATGCCCTGGTCGGGGAAGCCGGGGCGATTGACCTGACTGACGGGCGGGAAGTGGGTGCCCAGTCGTATTTGATGGCGGGCAAGGATGCCCCTAAATCCTGGAGTGGTCCCAAGCTCGATAAGTTTGAAGGGCCCTATTGGGGATACAAACGTTTTGAAGGCTGTGACTACCGCTCGGTGCTCGATGGGGGGACTGCCTACTCGGTCAACAAGGGCGCTGTTTTTTCCCATGATCTGACAAAAGCAGCAACGACGACTTATGAAGCCGAGCGCATGGGCAAGGCTTTTAATCCGACGGAATGGAAGGTGCCGGAATTGTGGAGGGTGCAGACAAAGTTCAGTGATAAAAGTAATTCCCAAGCTGTGATCAAGGCGGGGGATCGTCTCTACACTCATTTTAATAAAAATTTAATAGCTTATGACTTACCCAAGAAAAGTGGGGGGAAGGCCACTCTGGTTTGGGAAAAAACCATCCTGCAAATGCCGCGCGAGTTCCTCGCCGCTGACGACAAACTGTTTGTGGTGACCGAAGAAGGTGGGCTGCTCTGTTTTGGCACGGCTAAGGGGGAGGCGAAGGTTCACTCCCAGAAGAAACGGGAATTGACGGATGATGGAGCCGTGAGTGAACTCGCCCGCAAGGTGTTGGGAAAAAGCAAAGTCACTGAAGGTTACGCCTTGGTATTGGGGCTCGATAAGGGACAGATGATTCATCATTTGTTAAAGAACACCGACTTGCTGGTGGTGGCGGTTGATTCAGATAAAGGATTGATTGACCAACTGCGCCGGGACTTGGCCAGCGAGGGGATCTACGATAATCGTTTTCAGGCCATCGTCGGCGATCCGGCGAAAGTGGACTTTCCGCCTTACCTGGCCAATCTGATTACCAGTGAGGATGCCAAGGCAGCGGAAAAATTGTTATTAAACAAAGTATATGCAAGCCTACGCCCCTACGGTGGTGTGGCGGTATTGCCGGGGCAACGTGGGCTTGCTTCGACGAGTAAGTTTTTGAATCGTGAAGGATTTCTGGTAGCCCGGCGTGAGGGAGCCTTGCAGGGAACGGATCAATGGACCCACGAGACGGCCAATGCCGCCCGCGACTATTTTTCCAATGACCGTTTGGTGAAAGCGCCGCTCTCTGTTTTATGGTACGGCGATGGAGAAGGTTATGGTTTTCGTAAACCGAAATTCTACGGTGCCAGCGTCAAACCGCAAGTGGCTGGGGGGAGATTGATCGCCTTACAGCAACAGCAGAAAAAACTTTATGCGCTGGATATTTATACCGGACGCAATTTGTGGGTGAGAGAAGTGGAGAAGTCTTCTCGTTATGCCACTTTTCCCGATGCGATTTACCTGGCTCAAGGGCGTCGTCTGGATGTGTTGGACCCGGTGACGGGCAAGACTCGTGAAAGCTGGCCCTTGCAAATGGACTTTCCAAAAGACCAGCCAGTCGGGGCATCCGACATCCGGGTGGATGGGGAGGTGATCGTTGTGGGGCTGCGCGACAATACCGAATTCAAGCTAACCGAGGGCCGCTGGGACAGCCGCCTGCTCATTGCGCTTGATCGCAAGACCGGCAAACAGTTGTGGAGTCGTCTGGCAAAACAGCGCTACAGCACCGCTTCGATAGCGATGGCTGATGGACGAGTGCTGTGTATCGACTCACATGCGCCGATGGAGGTGAAAGCAATGAGTCGTCGTGGTGAGGACACCACCAAACTTGTCGGCACACTTTTTTGCCTCGACGGAAAAAGTGGCAAAGAGCTGTGGAAATATCAATTGCAGCAAGCTCCGCATGCTTTCAACTCGCTGGGGGTTTTTGAATTGAGGGAAAAAGATGATTGGGTGAGCTGTGCACCCAAGCAGGGATTGGTGCTGGTTGGGCGGGCACTGGATACCGTGGCCTTGAAGCTGGACAGCGGGGAAGTGCTTTGGAGAAATGAGAAGTGTGGCCGCCAGCCGCTGATTGTCAGTGAGCCGGATAAAACTTTCATCAACCAGTCGGGGCAGACTTTTGATTTGCTGACCGGCAAACAGATTGGCAAAGCCCCCGCGTTCAAGAAGTCGGGGGGCTGCAATTATGCCGTGGGCAGCGCCAGTTTGATCTTTGTGCGTGATCGCACCGCCGCTTATTTTGACAAGGACAGTGGCAAGCGTTATGCGATTCGCAATTTGAGGAGTGGTTGCTCCAACAGTTTTGTGCCTGCCGATGGATTGCTCAATGTGCCGTGTTTTTCATCCAGCTGTGTGTGCAATTACCCGATCCAGACTTCGTTCTCGATGTACCACCTGCCGAGCGTGGAGCAGTGGCGGGAGAAGCAGTAATTGGTTTGACGTGCTTGTTGGAAAATCAGTAGAACTGTGAAATTAAACTGTTGAGGTATAAATGAACGCTAAAGCGTACTAGGCAGAGTCAGGTTTTCTTCCCCAATTTGAGTTCTCTTATCTGTTGGCGTGGGTTTCGCCATGAGCATTTTTAAAAGCGGCAGGGCATCGTTCTAGAAGCTGCCTGTTTCCAATTGTTGCCAATAAGCAAAACAAACTAAGCATTCACTCAGGCAGTTTTCCCATCAGCTTCGCTTTTTTCAGATGCCAGTTTTGATCGATGCGTTTGGCCAGGCGGTTGACCACATCGGGATTTTTCTCAGCCAGGTTGGTGGTTTCACTGGGATCCGCTAATAGATCGGTCAGGAAGGGTTCGGGGTGTTCACGTTTATGGCGGGAACCATAACGGCCGGTTTTGCCGTCGTAAGTCAGTAGCAGTTTCCATTTGCCTTCGATGCACCAGCGGTAGAGCAGGGATGCTTCGGGTTCGTTGATGTCGGCGACGTCGTGGGCAAAACTTTCCCCGAAGATAGCTTCGCGGTCCAGTTTTTTGCCATCCTGCAGCAACGGCATAAGGTTGAGTCCGGGCAGGCTGTCGGGAATACTGGAACCCGCAGCAGCCAATACGGTTGGCATGAAGTCGATGCTGCTGACAACTTCCGGGTAGTCACCGGCTTTGATTTTGTCCGGCCAGGAAAACATGATAGGGGTGCGCACACCAGCTTCCTGGGGAGCTTGTTTGGAACCGATCATAAAACCTTTCCCTTTGGGATTCTGCACCCAACCGTTGTCACAGACATAAACAAAGAGGGTGTTTTTGGTGAGTCCCTTTTTGTCGATGTGATCGATCAGTTGACCGCAGGTTTCGTCGAACCATTCACACATGGCATAATATTTGGCAATTGATTCCGGGCGTCCTTCTTTTTCATATTTCATGAGGATACGGGCCGGGGGGTTGTGAGGTGAGTGAGGCAGGAAGGGCGCATACCAGAGGAAAAAAGGTTTTTCTTTTTCTGCAGCCTGATCAATGAAGCTCAGGACAGGGTCCATGCCGTCACGACCAATTTTGAGACCGTCATCACCGTGACGTCCGCCGGGTTTGGGAAAACCGCGGGTCATGCCCTCGGTGAAACCTGCGCGTTTGGGATCGCCTTCCCACCACTTGCCGCTCTGGTGACTGAGGTATCCCTGCTCGGCGAGAAGTTTGGGCAGCACAGGGTGTTTGTCGATATTGGCGATCAGGTCCGCGCGTAGTTGATTGTATTTGTCGGGGTTTTTATCTTTCAGGGGAGAGGGGTCGTTGCCGGTGACATGATGCACATGCGGGTAGAGACCGGAGACCAAGGTCATCAGGGAGGGGCGACAGAGGGCGACAGGCACGTAACCGCGTTTGAAAACGGCAGAGCGGTCGGCCAGACGGTCGAGGTGTGGGGTTTTGATGCTGTCATGCCCCATGAAGCTGTAATCGGTCCAGGACTGGTCATCGGAGAGGATGAGCACGATGTTGGGTTTGTTCTGGGCCTTGAGTGAGGAGAAGGAGCAGCTGAGGAGCAGCAGGGAGAGGAGTAAGGATTTCATGGGGAAGGCTGTAGGTTTTGTAGTCAGGATAATTTGTTAAGGGCTGAGATTCGTTCTTTGCTTTGGGAAAGAATTTGTATGGAGGTGACCAGAAAGCAACAGGCGCGATGACGTTAGTGAATCTCCGGGTCGGGGCTTTCGGGGCCGTGGTGGAGGATTTGGAAATCACAGCCTTCGTTGGCCTGGGTGATTTGGTCGGCGAAGAGTTTGCCGTAACCGCGTTGGAAACGAGGTTCTGACGGGGCCCACTTTGAGCGTCTGTCAGCCAGTTCCTCATCGGACACATCGAGATGAATACGCCGGGCTTCGACGTTGAGTTCGATGAAATCACCGCTTTGAACCAGCGCCAGTGGGCCGCCGATGGCTGATTCCGGAGCAACATGAAGCACACAGGTTCCATAACTGGTGCCGGACATGCGTGAATCGGAAATGCGCACCATGTCACGAACTCCTTCTTTCAATAGTTTGTCCGGGATGGGCAACATGCCCCATTCTGGAATGCCCGGCCCGCCAATGGGACCGGCATTTTGCAAGACGATGACGTGGTCTTGCGTCAGTCCGAGGGACTCATCATTGAGGCGGGCTTTGAGATCTTTGTAATCTTTAAAAACGATGGCGGGACCTCGATGATTCAGTAAGCGCGGTTCAGCCGCAGTGGGTTTGATCACACAGCCATCGGGAGCAAGGTTGCCGCGCAGGACAAAAGTGCCGCCGGTTTCCGATACGAGATTATCAAGCGGTCGGATGATTTTGTCATCGATCACTTCTGCATTGGCGATATTTTCTCCCAGCGTCGAACCAGTGACCGTTTGGCAATCCAGGTTCAGCAGCTCCTTGATTTGGTTCAGCGTTGCCGGGAGTCCGCCTGCATCATGAAAATCAGGCATCAGATATTCACCAGAGGGTCGCAGGTTGGCGATGACAGGAGTCTTTTGTGAGATTTCGTCAAAGCGTTCGAGATCCAGTTGGTGTCCGGCGCGTCCAGCCATGGCGATCAGGTGAATGATGGCATTGGTCGATCCGCCGAGTGCCATGTCAGTCGTGATGGCGTTGTCGAAGGCGTCAGGAGTCAGCAGGTCGCACGGTTTGATTTCATCCCAGGCGAGATCGACGATCCGGCGTCCGCAGGCGCTTGCCATGCGATTGTGAGCGGAATGCACGGCGGGAATTGAAGATGCTCCAGGCAGACTTAAACCTAACACCTCGGCCATGGCCATCATCGTGGAGGCCGTGCCCATGGTCATGCAAGTGCCTGGTGAACGAGCAATGCCGTCTTCAAGTTCGTTCCAGGAATCATCACAAAGATTTCCGGCACGGCGCTCGGCCCAGTATTTCCATACGTCAGATCCCGAGCCCAGGGTTTCACCTTTCCAGCATCCTTTGAGCATCGGGCCCGCAGGTAGGAAAATACTGGGCACGTTGGCAGAGGTCGCTCCCATGATGAGGGAAGGGGTGGTTTTGTCGCAACCTCCCATCAGCACGGCGCCGTCAATAGGATAACAGCGCAGTAATTCCTCCACTTCCATCGCCAGCAAATTGCGATAGTACATCGACGTGGGTTTCATGAACGTTTCCGATATAGACATCACCGGAACTTCCATGGGAAAACCGCCGGCCTGCCAGACACCGCGTTTTACATCTTCCGCCCGCTCGCGGAAGTGGGTATGGCAGGTGTTCATGTCCGACCAGGTATTGAGAATGCCGATCACTGGTTTGCCTTGATATTCAGGCGTATCGTAACCCATTTGTTTGATTCGGGACCGGTGCCCGAAGCTGCGCAGGTCATCTGGAGCAAACCAGCGTGCACTGCGTAATTGATTTGGATCTCGATTGCTGTTGGCCATAGGGGATTAAGCTTGGAGCATCAGATGCCAATATCCAGTGAAAATGTTCTCGCTGTTCACTACGTAACCGTTTATCAAAGCATTGACTCCGTCTGTCTTCCACTTCGTTACGGCTCTGCCTACTGAATTACCTTCGGGAAGTAAACTCCGGCTTCATCCACTTTGTCCCGAATCTGAATTCTTCCCCATGAACCCCTTTCTCATTCTGGCCATAGGCATGGCAATTGTGGTCGGGGGTATTCTATTTCTGCGGCTGCATGCTTTTCTGGCATTGATTTTTGCTGCTTTGGCGGTGGCTGCCATGACTCCGGCGGATGTGGTAGAGCAGTTTTATCTAGCTCAAGGAATGGGGGCTGAAGAAGCGCATAAGTTGGCAGCTAAGCTCTTTGTCTTTCGAGTGACCGAAGGTTTTGGAGCGGGGGCGGCCAAAATAGGGATACTGATCGCCATGGCCTCGATTATCGGCAAATGTCTGCTCGATAGTGGCGCTGCTGAACGCATCGTGAACTGGATTCGTGTGGTTTTTGGTGAAAAACGTACGCCTATTGCCTTTTCAGTGAGCTCTTTTATTCTGGCAATCCCGGTATTTTTCGACACCGTGTTTTATTTGCTGATGCCTCTTGGTAAAGCCATGAGAATTCGCACCGGCAAGAATTATTTGCTCTACATCCTGGCCATTGTTGCCGGTGGCACCATGGCACATTCCCTTGTGCCGCCGACACCGGGACCGATTTATGTTGCGGTTGAATTGGGTATTGATATTGGGGCGATGATGCTTGGAGGTATGGTGGTTGGTGTTTTTGCGGTTAGCGCTGGATACGCCTACGCTACCTGGGCGAACAAACGTTGGGTAATTCCTTTGCGCGACACTGATGATATACCGGAACCGGTCTCCGATGATCGGGAGGTTCAGGCTGAACTGCCACCACTGTGGCTTGCACTGGCTCCGATCATTCTGCCGGTGTTGTTGATCGCTGGTCAGACTTTGGCCAAGGTAAACGAATTTGATTTGCCTGCCTTGCGTATTTTGGGTGACAAGAATATCGCTCTGATCATCTCAGCAATCATCAGTTTGATCATGTTGGGGTGGGTGAAGCGAAAATCTTTAAAGGAATTGGTGGATCCTGTGCAGGAGGCTTTGTCGAGTGGGGGAATTATTATTTTGATCACATCTGCGGGAAGCGCCTTCGGGCTTACACTCCGACAGACAGGGATTACAGAGGAACTGCGAGGGGTGTTGCCGGAATCTCATTTACTGCTGCTGCTGATGGCGTTTGGAATCACGACGGTCGTGAGGACAGCCCAGGGCTCGGCAACAGTGGCGATGATTACAGCAGTGGGAATCGTAGCGCCGTTGCTCCAGGGGATCGATCTGGCTTTTCATCCGGTTTATGTTGCGCTTGCAATTGGTTGTGGATCAAAACCGATCACGTGGATGAACGACAGCGGATTCTGGGTGGTTGGCCGCCTGACCGGAATGACGGAATCGGAAACTTTGAAAACCGTAACCATCATGTTGATCGTGATGGCTTTGACTGGATTGGCAGTGATTTTACTGGGGGCGACTTTTGTTCCTTTAGCGGGTCCGTGAGTTCGTTAGTCAGCCAAGCTTGAAACCCTGAAAGCAAAAACACAACCCGGGAAACCCGGGTTGTGCCTTCTGCCGCGCGTCTGAATTCGCGGCCTGCCTGCTGCTGCTGAAAACGGATATGAAATCCGTTGTCGTTGGCACTATAGGAGGCTATTTCGATCTTCGTCAACGACTTGCCAATTTGCGCGTTAAAATTGGCAAGATGTGCGTGAAACGCAGGCGGTTCAGGCTAAAATATCCGGTACAAGCCGCCCTGCGAGGTCGGTTAGGCGATGGTCGCGGCCACCGTAATACCAGGTGAGACGTTCGTGATCCATTCCTAAGAGGTGAAGGATAGTGGCGTGAAAGTCATTGACGTGCACCGGGTTTTCAAGTGGTTTGCTGCCCAGTTCATCTGAAGAGCCGACGATGCTTCCGGCTTTGGATCCACCTCCAGCTAACCATGATGTAAAGACGTTCTTATGATGTCCGCGGCCTTTGGTGCCATCAAAAGTAGGTGTTCGGCCAAATTCCGTGGTGCAGACCACCAGGGTTTTTTCAAGCATGCCGCGTGATTTCAAATCCTTGAGCAGGCCGGCGATGGGCTGGTCGATGTTTTTTGCCAGGGGGGTGTGGCTGTGGATGTTGCCGTGGGCGTCCCAGTTGTTACTGGCACCGGTATCAATCAATTCGATAAAACGAACGCCGGATTCGACCATGCGGCGGGCAGCGAGGCACTGCCAGGCAAAACCCTTGGTGCTGCCGCGTTCGAGTCCGTATAGCTTGTGGGTGGCATCGGATTCTTTACTGAAGTCGAGGACTTGTGGCATTTCCATCTGCATGCCGAATGCCGTTTCGTAAGACTGGATCCGTGCTTTTAGATTCGGGTCGCCAGGGTGGTTTTTGAGATGGCGGGCGTTGTATTGTTTGAGTAGGCCGAGTTCAAGGTTCTGTTGTTCGCTGGAAGCACTGAGGCTTTGTAAATTGGGAACCGGATTTGCAGAGGGCATTACCCGGGTTCCCTGGTGTTCACCTGGCAGGAAGGAGGAGCCCCAGAGTTGGGCTCCGCTGTATGGGATCTTGGGAGCGAGGACGACAAAAGAAGGTAGGTTTTGATTCAGTGTTCCAAGTCCGTAGCTGACCCAGGAGCCGGCACTCGGACGTGTCATGGCAAAGGAGCCGGTGTGGATGCCCAAGGCGGCGCGCTGATGGTTGCCGTGGTCAGTGTGCAGTGAACGGATCATGCAGAGGTCGTCGGCACAGTCGCGCAAATGAGGGAAGAGATCGGAAATTTCGATGCCGGATTGGCCGCATTTCTGGAACTCCCAGGGGGAGGGCATGTAGCGGGTTTTGTTTTTTTTCGACTGGCCACCCGGGGCATTGGCCGCTTTGAATAATCCGGGTTTTGGATCAAAGGTATCAAGATGGGAGAAACCACCGGAGAGGTAGATCCAGATGATCTGCTCGGCTTGGGCGGGAAGGTGCGGGGTGCGCGCAGCGAGTGGCGAGCGATCGGGGCTTTTTTTTGCCGCCAGCATTTCAGATAGGATGCCGGGCATGATCATCGATCCGCCGACAAGCGAGCGAATCGCCTGACGGCGGGGCATTGAGCTTGAGTCTGAAATTCTAGAGAGCATGGGGAAGGGGAATCAGGGTTTTATTCAAGATAGAGGAATTCGTTGCTGCCCATCAGGGCACGAACGTAGCTGGCCATAGCTTCCTGGGGGATGGTGTGTTTATCGCTATTGGAGGAGATCAGGGATTTCCGGTTGCCTTGCAGATAGCTTAGGCCGGTTTTGATGTCCTCTGCCGTGGCAGGACGATTGAAAAGCAATTCGTGGGTGAGTTTGATGCGTTGTTTGTCATCCTTCGCCTCGGACATGAGCCGTGCACCCAAAGCAGAGGACTTCTCATGCACAAAAGGGGCATTCATCATGAACAGGGATTGGATGGCGGTGGTGGACAGTGCACGCTCACCCGTACTTTGTTTGGTATCAGCCGCATCAAAAATGGAGAGGGTGGGGTGTTTGCGCAAGCGTTGTCTCATCCAGTAAACAGCCCGTTGATTGGAATCATAGGCATCGACGAAGGGGTGATGTTGACTGTAGGTTTTTTTGCTGCGGGGCGGGAAGGGGTGGGCTTGACCCTGGCTCGGATCCAGAGTCTGGCTAACGAGTAACATGGAGTCGACGATTTCTTCTGAAGATAAGCGGCGACGCTTGGCGTAAGTCAGCCAGGAATTTTCCGGGTCGGTCTCGATTACTGCAGGATCATCCGATCCGGCGAGTTGGTAGACTCGGGAAAGCATGATGTCTTTGTGAAGGCTCTTGATTGACCACCCTGAATCGATAAAGCTTTGTGCCAGATAATCGAGTAAATCCGGATGAGTGGGATGCTCCCCATATTTGCCGAAATCATTGGGAGTGGTGACGATTCCCTGGCCGAAGTGGTGCTGCCAGATACGGTTAACCATGACCCGGGCGGTAAGAGGATTCGCCGGGTCGGCGATCCAACTGGCGAGATGATCGCGGCCACTGCCTTTTGCGGCAACCTTTTTAGGCAGTTCGGCACCGCCGAGCACTTCCAGAAAGCGGCGCGGAATAGATGCACGTTTTTTGGATCGCTCACCTTGTTCCTGAAGCCGGGCATCACTGGGTTTTCCGTCGTAAACAGCATAGGCTACGTTCGCACTGGCGTTGAGAGCCATTTTCACTTTGATTTTTTTGCTGATTTCTCCCTGGCGTTTTCGCAGGGCCTTTTGCTCGGCGATAATTTTTGCATCCCCGCCAGCAACTTGGGAGGCCAGTTTGCGATCCTCCCTTTTGAGCTGGGCGCGTTCTTTTTCGAGGGCATCGATCTCCGCCTGGATTTTTTTGAAATTGGACACTTCTGAAGGGGTGCCAATGGGAGTGAAATCAGAGCTTACTCCTTTTGAATTTTCGCTGCCGGGGAAGGCATACACGGTGCTTTTAAAAAAACCGTAAAGGGCGTAATAATCTGCGGCCGTGATGGCGTCGTGTTTGTGATCGTGACAACGAGCGCAGCTGATGGTCAAAGCCAGAAAGGTTTTGCCGAGGTTATCGATGGTGTCTTCGATGGTGAGATTTTCCTCTTTACCACCGACTCCGAAACGCAAGGATTCGGCGAGGTATCCGGTAGCGATGATGTTTTCAATGTGATCCGCTTCGCTGTCCGAGGGTAACAGGTCTCCGGCAATTTGTTCCCGGATCAGCTGATCGTAAGGTTTGTCGTCATTAAACGCTTTGATGATGTAGTTGCGGTAACGATAGGCGGAAGGCACAGGGTAGTCCGAGGCGCAGCCTGCGGTATCGGCGTAACGAACGACATCCAGCCAGTGGCGCCCCCAGCGTTCGCCGTAGGCCGAAGAGGCCAGCAAACGATCCACCACTTTGGCAAAAGCAGTGGGGGATGGGTCGGCGAGAAAAGCCTGGGTTTCTTTGGGAGAGGGAGGCAGCCCGGTCAGGTCGTAAGTGGCACGGCGCAGCAAAGTGCGCTTGTCCGCATCTTCCACCGGTTTGAGTTCGCGGGCTTTCCATTGAGCTTCGATAAAGTGGTCAATGGAGGTGATGACCCAGGAAGAGTTGCCGCTGGCAGGGGGAAACGATTTAGCCAGAGGCTGGTAAGCCCAATGCTCGGAGTCAGCTAATAGGGAGGGAAGAGTGATGGTGATAGAGGCAATCAGCAAGGCTGACATGACAGTCACTCGGCAGAGAGAGCTGAATGCAGTCGTGACAAAAAAGGGCAGAAGGCTGTAGTGCGGGGAAATCATCAGGCAGTGATCCTATATAACCAATAAGGAATAATTAAGATTTGTCAAACGACCAAGGGCACGTGATCGCGTGATTCAAGGCTTGGACAGCTGGAATCCGGCAGATGTTCAAAAGGTCGCGGCTGCTGTTAAAATATTCACGGAACACTAGTGTTTAGACAGGCTTAAGATGGTAGATTCACCGTAGGACAGAACTCCGATTCTGTCATTTAAGGCCAGCGTAAATCACCCCCGACAAATATGGAAATTTGTCCTACGATCCCCATCATTTTAAGGTGGTCGAAGCACTGGCTTTGGCCTCATTCCTGTTTTGGGAGAGTTGGCATATGACCTGTTTCAAGGGGGGATGACCTTGAATAAGTGATGTTTACCGCTTCTCCGATTTCAGATACGGTTGCAGGTTTTCCTTCAATTGGGCCCTTGCGCGAAACAGCAGGCTCTTCACAGCAGACAGGGAGAGATTCAGGATCTCGGCAATTTCTTCATAGGGGCGGTCTTCGTAACGGCGCAGGATGACGGCCATGCGTTGTTTTTCCGGTAGGGCCTGGATGGCGGCATCGATGGCTTTGATCAATTCATTTTCCAAAACCTGTTGATCGGGCCGGGTGGTGTTTTCATCAGGCACGGTGAGATTGTATTCTTCCTCGCGCTCGTCCATCGAGACAGCTGGTTTGCGTTTGCGGCGGCGCATTTCGTTGAATACCAGATTTCGGGTGATGGTGAACATCCAGGTGGTGAATTTGGCGGAAGCCTTGTATCGTCCGGCGGATTTCCAGACCCGGATGAAAACCTGTTGGGCGATGTCTTCGGCATCACTCGTATTGCCGAGCATTTTGGCGACGGTGCCAATGACCGCACCTTGATGAATCTCGACAATTTCTTCAAAAGCTGCGATATCGCCCTGCTTCACCCGCATCATCAAACGCACATGGTATTCGTTTGTCTGTCTGTCATCTTCGGACCCATCTTGAGCTGACACTTCATCGGACAGATCCATGGCGGTGCAGGCTGAAACTAAGGCCGGGCAATGCCCGCCACGTTCTGGCTGGTTGGAAATGATGGTTGTTTGGGGCTCAGCATCGAATGCACAGGGGGAGGGTATCAGGCCCTCTTTGCAAAGTAAACCACGCAGAAGGGAAAACGTTGCGCGGGGATTTGAATTTTTTTGCAGAAGACAATGGCATTGTGTTTGGGGGGGCATGATGCCATGAGCGCTTGTCCACCTTTTTGGATTCAGCTGAACGCGGCAATGGACAGATGGACAATTTGTCCTACTTTCAGCTATCGGGGAGCAAGGCTTGCCGTTTTTCAGACATGATTGATTTTGCATTTCTCAGATTGGATTCGGGGCAGTTTCTGTGTGGTAAGGGACCATTTCGTTCGCTGGCGTCAGCGACGGATGCCGAGGTGGTTTTTTATCACAATGATTTTTCGTTGAGTGATTCCAAGCCCTGGAAACAGCCTGCAGAGTGGTTTTTGACCTCGGATCCACGGGAATTGCTGATGAGCAACGGGGCTACTCCCTTTCCAGCAGTAGAATGGGAAGGGCTGACGGATCGGGCATTCCGGCGAATTTACGAAGATGTGCAGTCGCGCATCTCGTGTCACGAGTTGGAAAAATCGGTACCGGTATTGACCGAGCGGGGCCGGGTTCGATCGGGAGATCCGGCGGCTTTGTTGCGGGCCGTGGGGGCCTTGCCGGAACCGTTCTGGGCTTATGGTTATCGATTCGGCGAAAGCGGTGCGGTGGGGGCGACACCCGAGCGGCTTTTTTCCCTGCACCAGGGAGTGTTGGAAACCATGGCGCTTGCGGGGACGGCGTCCAAACATGAAGAGCGCGAGTTTTTATTGGATGACAAGGAAATCCGTGAGCATGAATTTGTGGCAGACTATCTGGCGAAACGTCTGTGCACGCTCGGTCAGGTGAAGCGCAGTGAACGCCATGTCCTGGATCTGGGCTCGATCGTGCATTTTGTTACGCGCTTGCAAGTGGAGTTGAGCGATGCCTCTCCGGCTTTGGATGATATGATTGTGCTGCTGCATCCCACTCCGGCCTTGGGCGCTTATCCTCGGGGGGAGGGAGCCTTGAGCCAGTTGATGGAATACCGGGAAGCTTTGGAAACCCCCCAACATTTTGGGGCGCCTTTTGGAGTAAAATCCAGCAGTGGATTTGAATCGGTGGTTTCGATTCGCAATCTTTCGTGGAGGGGGTCGGATGTCTATCTGCCCTCAGGTTGTGGTTTGATACGAGGCAGTCGTTTTGAGAATGAATGGCGGGAGTTGTCCTTGAAGAGGAATTCGGTCAAAGCGTTGTTGGGTTTATGAATTCTGAGGAGCCAGTTGAAGTGGTAAATGAAGGATTGGCTTTCGAGGTCATTCAGACTTGCTGGGGAGCAGGGTGCCGTGAGTTTGTCGTTTGTTCGGGGTCGAGAAACAGTCCCCTGGTTCTGGTTTTGTTGAGCTTGCAGCAAAAGTATGCCGAGTTGAAGATCTGGAATTTTTTCGAAGAACGATCAGCAGCTTTTTTTGCCTTGGGACGATCCAAGATCAGCGGCATCCCGACTGCGGTAGTGACAACTTCGGGGACGGCGGTGGCGGAGTTGCTGCCTGCGGTGGTCGAGGCGCACTACGCGGATGTTTCTTTGATCCTAGTCACTGCCGACCGGCCTGATCAATTTCGTTACAGCGGTGCCCCGCAAACCATTGATCAGGTGCGTTTACTAAAGCCCTACGCAGAAATTTTTGTCGATGTCTGTGCCAATGATTCGAGTGCTCTGGAGGGATTGCTCCCTAGTGGAGAAGTCCATTGCCGTTGGCATATCAATGTTTGTTTTGATGAACCTCTTGTCAGTGGGCATGATCGCAAGGGCATGGAATTATGCGAGACTCCAGCACTTGGTATTCCGGATGTCACCGTTGCGGGCGAGGAACTTGATTTAGTGAAAACGTTCATTGCAGACCGGCGCGGTCTGGTGGTTTTGTCCGGCGGTTTGCCTCCGGGTGAGCAAAATCAGGATTTGCTCAAGTGGTTGAAGCAACTCGCTTGTCCCATTTGGGCAGAGGCGAGTAGTGGGCTGCGTGAGAATGATTTGTTGTCGGATTTGATCATCCGTTCAGGTGAGAAGTATTTTTCGAAAAACAAGCCGTCGAAAATTTTGCGAATCGGTGATGTGCCGAGTTTGCGTTTCTGGCGCGACCTTGAAAGTCTTGATGGAATTGAGGTGCTTTCCATTGATCCTCCGGGAGGATACCCGGGCTTGGGAAGGAGCGCAGCAGTTGCAAACAGCAAAATTTTTGCTGTCATTGAAGCCTTGCCTCTCAAGAAACTGAAAGGAAACATTGATTTGCTTGATGATCGTGAGAGTTGGAATGATTTGCTGGCCTTGCTGAAAAAATATCCTCTCAGCGAACCTGCGTGGCTGTGTCGTTTGTCGTTGCGGATTCCTGCGGGCAGCCTGGTGTTTCTTGGCAACAGTATGCCGATCAGGGAATGGAATTTGGCGGCATCCTATGAAGATCGTCAACTACGTTGTTTTGCCAGCCGTGGTGCTAACGGGATTGATGGTCAGCTTTCTTCCTTCCTGGGTTTGTCTGTAAATGAGGATGAGAGTTGGGGTTTGTTTGGCGATTTGACGACCCTTTATGATATGAGTGCTCCCTGGGTGATGGATCAGATGAAATCTGGAAAACGGCGTTATGTGGTGATTAATAATGGGGGCGGGCGTATTTTTTCCCATTTGCCGTATCTGGCAAACTTGGCTGAAGATGAAAAACGAGTGACGGAGAATCGCCACCAGATGAATTTCCAGCATTGGGCGGCGATGTGGGGATTGGGGTATCAACAGGTGGAAGAGGTGGATGAATTTGTGCCGGGTGATATTGCAAAACAGGAATCACTTGTGATTGAATTGTGTCCGGATCTTGATCAAACAGAAGCTTTTTGGAGAAATTTGAATGGGGATGTGTGATGCAGGCGGGTTCGTATAATGAAGTTCCAACTTCGTTATACAGTGCCATTTTGTCTGCCAGTTTAGTATCAACAAAACACGGTGAACAGATTGTGAAGCCCCCTTTTAGCTATTCTATCCTGACATCATGACCACCTACGCACTGCATGGAATGTTGGGGTGTCGGAAGGATTGGGATCATCTTGATCTAGGTGTGCAGGCGGTGGACTTGTGGCAAGCTTTTCGAGAGGGTGATAGTCCGGATCTTGAAAACTGGGCGCAGACCTTCAACAGCAAAGTAAAAAGTGAGGGTGAGAAGATGTTAATCGGCTACTCAATGGGAGGACGTCTGGCTATGCACGCAATGTTGGATCAGCCGAATATCTGGTGTGGAGTGGTGGTAATTTCTGCACACCCCGGGCTTCAGAGTGAAGAAGAGAGAAAATCCCGTTGGGAGAATGATCTACAGTGGGCATCACATGCCCGTGAAATGTCGTGGTCGGATTTTCTCAAAATGTGGAATCAACAGGCGACCTTGCAAAAGGGGGTAGGGTCACAGTTTCAGTTGGGCTTGGAGTATGACAGGGAAAGTGTCGCATGTGCTTTTGAATGCTGGTCACTTGGGCAGCAGCAGGATTTAGGCCCTGCTTTGGAGCAGTGCCAGACACCGGTTTTGTGGATCACCGGAGAGCGGGATAAGAAGTTTACCTGCCTGGCAGCTGAGGTGGTAGCAGCTAATGATGGTTTTGAGCACAGCATCATCCCCGATGCCGGACACCGTCTTTTGTTCGAAAGTGAAGCTTCATTGAAAAGGCTAAAAATGTTGATTGGGGATTTCCAAAAGCGAATTTTGTGATTGAATAGCGGGTATGTGGTCCACGATCAAAAAATTTGAAGATATCCGTTTTGAAAAAACGGATGATGGCATTGCCAAGATAACCATCAATCGCCCCGAAGTGCGTAATGCCTTTCGCCCGCAAACGGTGAAAGAGATGCTCGAGGCTTTTGATCTGGCGCATGAAGATGCCTCGGTGGGGGTGATCGTATTGACAGGGGAAGGAGAGAAGGCCTTTTGCTCGGGAGGAGATCAAAAAGTGCGTGGAGACGGGGGCTATATCGATGGTGCGGGGGTGCCGCGTTTGAATGTGCTCGAGTTGCAGAAAAAAATCCGTCAGATTCCAAAGCCGGTGATCGCCATGGTAGCAGGTTATGCGATTGGCGGAGGGCATGTCTTGCACATCGTCTGTGATCTGACGATTGCCGCAGACAATGCGCGTTTTGGTCAAACCGGGCCTAAGGTGGGTTCGTTTGACGGGGGGCTAGGGGCCAGTTATCTGGCACGAATCGTAGGACAGAAAAAAGCGCGTGAGATTTGGTATTTGTGCCGTCAGTACGATGCACAGGCGGCCTTGGATATGGGGCTGGTGAATACCGTGGTGCCACTGGAAGAGCTCGAAAGTGAAACCGTGAAGTGGGCGCGGGAGATATTGGCTCACTCGCCGATGGCCTTGCGTTGCCTGAAATCAGCTTTGAATGCGGATTGTGACGGCCAAATGGGATTGCAGGATCTGGCTGGCAATGCGACTTTGCTCTATTATATGTCGGAGGAGGCTAAGGAAGGCAAACAGGCATTTATTGAAAAAAGAGATCCTGATTTTTCCAAGTTTCCTCGTTTGCCCTAAGTAGCAATAAACATGTCGTCTCTGAAAACATGGGTGATGGCCGCAAGGCCAAAAACTTTGCCCGCTGCGGTGGTTCCGGTCTGGGTGGGCAGTGCCTTGGTCTCTTTGGATCATTCAGGGCAATATCAGTTTTCCGGGCGCTTGTTTTTTTATACTTTGCTCAGTTGTTTACTGATACAAATTGCGACGAATTTTTTTAACGATGCGATCGATTTTAAAAAAGGGGCGGATACGGACAAGCGGCATGGTCCACGGCGAGTAACCGCTTCCGGAATGGTGAGTCAGAAAGGGGTGATGATAGCGGGGGTGGTGACTTCGGTGCTGGCCGCTGTGGCTGCTTTTCCTCTAATTGTGGAGCGAGGGTGGCCGATTGTTTTGATTGGGCTGATTTCGCTTTTTTTGGCCTACGGATATACCGGTGGCCCCTTTCCCCTGGCTTATCTCGGGCTGGGCGAATTATTTGTGGTGGTTTTTTTCGGATTGATCGCTGTAGGTGGTTCCTGGTTCGTGCAAACTGGCCGGGCTCCCGGGCCGGAAGCTTTGCTGGCAGGGTTGCAGATTGGATTATTTTCCGCTGCCTTGATAGCTATTAATAATCTGCGGGATATTGATGAAGACCGTATATCGGGGAAAAGGACTCTGGCTGTGAGGAAGGGCATCGCTTTTGCAAAAATGGAAATAGCTCTGTTTTGTCTGGGGCCAATGCTGATCGGCACAGGCTGGCTGGCTTTGGGTTATACTCGGTTGTATGCCATACCCCTGATATTGACCCCCATGAGCCTTTATCTCGCATGGAAGGTGTTTCGTGCCACCCCCGGGCCAGAGTATAATAAATTCCTCGCTCTTGCCGCGATGCAGTTACTGGTATTTGCCATCTTGTTGACCATAGGGTTGATGCCGTGATGAATGATCCCGTTTATTATTGTCGTTATTTTTTAAATAGCGCTATGGGGCTTAATGCCCGCAGCCAGAGAAGCAAAATCGAAGGCGGCTTGATTCGTGTGGGATCAGGTGTGGGCTGTATTCATCCCTGGGTGGAATTGGGGGATGAGCCTCTGGATGCGCAGTTGGATGCGTTGAGGGATTCGGAGCCCTGTAGACTGGGAGAGCGGGCTTTGCAGTGTGCTCGCCTGGATGGTGATGCCCGTGCCAAGGGGGTGAGTTTGTTTGAGGGGCTGGTTATTCCGGATAGTCATTTGACCGTGGTGCCGGGAATGGACTTGCGGAAGCAGGATTTGGAACCGTTTTCCCGGATCAAGTTGAAGGGGGATGCGGATCTGGGCAGCACCAAAGAAAGCGCAAGGAAATGTCTGGCTAAGGCCGCGGAAAATTGTTGTTTGCGTATTGATTTCAATGAAGTG
>DAOUQC010000105.1 GCA_030625775.1 Verrucomicrobiota bacterium | reverse complement strand
CCCGACTCACCACATGATAATAATTAGTCTCCCCCTCCGGCCCTAGTAAAAACTCACGCGTCTTTCTCATGTATAAGTTTGTAACATCCCCGTATCCAAAGCACAATAATAATATTTCTTAGAGGTCTGTCCCCTTTTACTGAAGGCGCACTGACCCCGTTTCCTAATCTTGACCCCGTTTACGTTTATTCAGGTTTCCACAAACCTCCGTTTTCTATAATACCTTTTAGTTCAGACTCTAGGCGTTTCATAATGGTTGACGGATTCTCATTCAGCTCTCTTTCTAAAATAATCAACAACACCGAAGCAAGTTCGGAAGCATGGTTATCGAAGTAGAGGCCCTCTTGAGTTCGCATTTCCCGCTCGGATTTCTCAAAGCGATCCACCCATTTACCGTAAGGGCGCATTACAGCAATAGGCTCCCATCTTAAGTTATATACGGACATTGCCAGAATTCTCAGTAACTTCTGATCCTTTTTCGAAATCCACCAGGTAAGAGTAATTGAGTCATATTCACGTCCATCAAACCATAATGCGATCAATGCACATTGCCTTTCGCGATTTGATGCTCCAGGGTTCCCATATAGGTCTAAATCCCAAAGAAATTTCCCTCGGCTCTCTTCCGAAAGCTGGCCATTTGATTCCATCGGTATATCAAAAGTGGAAAGATCTTTGCATTGTTGAACAATTGATAGATTTTCTTCCTCTTCCGTACAAACATTTACTGCTACACAAAATATAGAAATTAATAATATTACAAATTTAACGTTTCTGTTCATATTTCACCTTCCTTAATTCAACATTGAGAGATTATTTCAATACCTATCTAGGTTGGTAAGAATTTCCACCACTAGTAGAGGGTTGACCTCCTTTCGTGTTCCAAAATCCATTACTATCGTTATTGTATCCCGGCTCCTCGCCAACACCGCTAGTCCACGGAGAAATACCAGCACACGACCCCTTTGCATAAACAACATTGCACCCAGTAACCTTACCTAAAGCTTCGGCGAAAGCTGTTGAAATATTACAGGAATGAATCCTTATCTCACAATTAGGACAAAACCTTACCTTACTCCCTGTTAGTTTCTTCAGATCCCTAATCTGCCGAGACGCTGGGGCAGTAGCCCATGATGACCCATTAGAATAAAATCCACTCCCTGGGTCTACACCGGGAATCCCGCCCTGTTCAGGGATAACTGTTTTAGTTTTAGGATCGTAAGACCTCCACCCGTGACCTGCAATCGTCAGCTTATAAATGCAACAATATTTGGTGTTAAGTTTTTTTAGAAATTCCAACATCTCTTGCCCACTAGCAAGCGCCTTGTAGGCTCCTTTATCAGCATGCATTCTTGCAACTCTCGCAAAATGCTCATTTTGTTGCTTAGCAGTTCGCCCGTATCCATTTGGAAACGAAATTCCAGCGTCTACTCCGTTTTTAGGTTTTTTGCCATTGTAAAAAGCCATCCCCAACACATCCACCTTATTCACCCCATCATTCCCAACGAACCCATACAAATTCACCCCACCCCTCTCCCCAATCGGATCACGACTCAACCACCTCCCCGTCTCCGCCGAGTAATACCTAAACCCATAATACAACAGCCCTGTTTCATCCTGATATTTGGTTGCATGTTGTCGGCGATTGCATGCGTTCGTATCGTAGACGTGCATTGCAAGACATGAGGTCACCAAACAAACTGTTCGGCTGTGAGAGTCATAAGCACAGATTAGGCGAAAACTTATATAAGTTTCGCTTCCCCCTTGTAGCAACAGGTGTTCGCCAAGCCTGATTGCAACAAGGTGACAGGCAACGTGATGCGCAGAAGTGGGAGCTGCTTGTCGATGGCCGCCGAAGCGGCAGGGCTCCCATCTTTGCGCTATCCACAGTATAATATCCCGTATCCATGTGAAGGTGATGGATGGGACGTCGTAGTTGTGGGTCGAGAGGGGCGGTGGAGGTTGAAACCGGTGAATGGCAATCACCAACAGGTGCAGTAGGTCGAAATACCCTGTAGTGACGTGACGGTGGATGGAGCGTTTGGGATTCACTGGAGTTAGTGCCTGCCGAACTCGATCTTACTTGGCATGAGAAGGTTTTTTAGCAATTTTTTATCATGATGGCAAGGGAATTCAATTCACTCACAATTAACAATGGCTAACTTAGTAGTAAGCTTCCAACATACAGCGTTACAAAATTCTACTTGTAAAATTACTTGGTTTTTTCCACCGCAACTGATACCTAAAAGAAATGTCAGACGAGGAAAAAATTGATTCGATCAAAGAACTAAAAAATCGGGTCGGACCAGTAGCAGAAAAATGGCAGTTGTGGGCTCAACTTGAACTAGCTCTTCCCAAAACAGCCCGCAGTGGCAGTCCCTACTACGAACTAAAATTTGTCGACGCCGAGGGCTCCGTGACTTTACGTGCCTGGAATGACACCGCCGCTTTTGAGCAATCCAGCCAATTGAAAAACGGGGATTTTTTTGAAATTGCTGCCGAATGGTTCTACAACAAGGAATTCAAGAGCATCGAAGCAAAAAACTGGAACCTGCGTCCTTTAAGTCCAGAGCAGGCTGACATCGTTCTGGCAGGATCAGCCGCACTGAACAAACAACAGCAGGAGGACTACGCCTTCATCGAAAGTTCGGTTGCAGCCATCAAGGATCCACGGCTGCAAGCCTTGTGCCAAAGTTTTCTCGACCGTTTTGGCGAACGCTTTCGCCGTACCGGCGCTGCGAGGGATTATCATCATGCCCGCCGCGGTGGTCTTGTCGAACACGTCGCCCAGATGATGCGCTCTGCTCTGAAAATTTGTGAGGCCTACCCTGCTCTCAATCCTGACCTCATGGTCGCAGGTGTGCTGTTTCATGACAGTGGCAAGTTATGGGAAAACAACTACTCTGAAAAAGGATTCACCATGCCCTACAGCGAAACCGGCGAACTGATCGGTCACATCCCCATGGGCATGGAACTGGTGAATAAGTTGTGGCGGGATCTGTTGGATAGCGAACTCAGCAATGGGTGGCTGACCCTGGATCCTCCCAATGAACAAGTCCGGCTTCATCTACTGCACCTGATCGGAGCCCATCACGGCGAGATGGCCTTTGGATCACCCGTCGTCCCCAAAACTCCGGAAGCCATCGCCCTTCACTACGTCGACAACCTCGACGCCAAAATGGAGATGTTCGCAAAAGGTTACGAAACCGCTGCCACCCTGGCCCCCAATGTGCTCGACCGGGTCAGGCCCCTACCGGGAAGATTGATTCACCCACTGGGAAAGTTTGAGGGTTGAAAGCCCTTCCCTCCTTATTTCTCCCACAAATTCCGCTCAGCTGCTTCGTTGAGCATCCGCACAGCATCCTCATCGAGCAGATAACCCTGTCGCTGTAAATCCAACACCGCGTCTGTAAATTGCGCCAGATAGACATCACGACTCGCATAACGCTCGAGAATCGACTGGCGTGGATCATCGGCATTTTTATCCTTGGAAAATTCGAGGTAGCCTCCATGCAGCCCTGCCAACATTCCCCCCGCACCATATTTTTCATCCCTCAGGTTCCAACCCGTGTAAGTCGCCAACGGCACCTCCACTTCGGGTAGACGGATCCCCACCCGTTCATTGCCGTCAGCATCCACCGCCGGAACCAGGGTGCGATACGACTTGCCCGCTTTTGGAGGAACCTGATCAGCAATGCCTTCACTGAACCACCGCGCTCCCGGGTCAAGCCGCAAGGGCTGGTAGTGCGCCTCCGGCGGCGTCACATTCGGGATTTCGGGAAACTGCTTATGAAAAGTTTCCAGATCCACCAAGGTCCCATCATCAATGCGAGGATAACGACTATCCGGCGGTTCGCTGCCCTCGCGCACCCAATCATCCATCGCCACGAGCAGTGCGCGTAGAACCGGCCCGCGGTGTTTCAGCGGACTGCGTGGAAACTGACAGATCCCCTTATCGCTTTTGCCCCCACCCAGATGCTGGGCCCCGGCGATTGAATAGATCCGCACATTCGGATCAATTTTGCTATCCTTCTTGCCCTCCACATCGGTGTGCAAAAGAGACGCGGCCCGCGACCAGTATTCGGTCGCTGTCTGCACAAAGAAAATTTTCGGCATAGCATTGCGTTTGCGTAAGCGGGCCAGTGAATCCCCCTTCCGACCTGTAACCGGATCCGTCTGCGGCATCGGAGCAAAAGGAAAAAAATCAGCCGGTGAAAGATTGCCCCGGCGATAGGTTCCATAAACCGTCGCCATGGCGAAGCGATAGTTGAACAAACCTTTACCCGAGCCCGGAACGTGAATGATGGCTCCATCAAATACCGCCTGGTCTTTCTCATTCAGATTCAGTCCTTCATAAAAAAAGTGATGAATAAGCCGTCCTGACTGGGATATCCCGAAAATATAGGCACGATCCAATGTGCCCATGGCAGGATTACCCGATCCCCCATGGCGAAAAAATGAAACTGCATCGCGCAAACCGGCCAAGCCCAAACCCGAAACCCGGGGATCACGCGCAGTGTAAACCAGCTCGTAAAGCCAGCCTGGTTTGAAGCCCTCTTTCACATACAAACTGGTGCGATTGGGAATCAGCTTGCCATCCTTCAATTCTGCAAAAGCCCAATCTTCTCGTGACACTTCCACCGCTGCTTCGTCACGATTCGCTCGCATCGTTAAAAGTGCATCCTTGTTATCGAGTGAAACCGAAGGGTAGGCTTTAGGCGTGCCCCAGGGACTGCTGAAAAAGAACCGACTGTAAACCCTTTCATCCACGGAAAACTCAACGTAGCTCCGCCCCGTGACAGGCTTGCCATCTTTCATTCGTGCCACAGGCAATCCTGCCAACAGCCGTCCACTGCCATCCTCTGCCACATCGCCATTCCATCCGGTCCATAACAGCGAATATCCTTGCCGGAACAGGAACCCGTTGCCCGCATGCTCCATCGACGAAGGTTCATTGCTTCGCTCGCCTTCATTAAAAGTCCATAGCGCCAGCTTGTTACCCCGATTATGCACATCATAGAGCAAGCTGCCACTTCCCTTCGCCGGGTCGACCGGTTGGATAAGGAAAAAATCAGACCAGAACTCAACCTGCCCATTCTCATTCTGGTCAGCCAGATTCAAATCAGTGATGCGCTCGTTAGCCGGGTTTTCAGGGTCAATCACAAAAAAGAGCCGCCCTGAAACAGTTTCATAAGCTCCCGTGTTACCAAAGCGCGCACCGTCTGCAAAGGGCTTGCGCACATCGATCTGTATCCGGATCACTTCCGCCGAAGCCGGCACAAGCATGAAAAATAAAATGGCCAGGCAACAGGGTTTCATGGCTTAGTATGCACCCATCTACAACACACTCTATTAAAATCGAGCAGTCATCACTACTTCGGCTCAAGCCCGGGAGGAACAGACCCCGCCTTTGTGCTTCCTGTAGAGCGTGGTGTGACCGAGGGAGGCTCGGAACTATTTACCGCGGGAGCCGTGGCGGCCGGCACTTGTGAGCCAGCACCCGAAGCAGCAGAAACATTGTTTTCTGACAGCAAATTCATGAGCTGATTCATCCACACTTCCGCTTTTGGATTTTTAATATTCTCCTTGATGAAGTTCAACATCTCCATCGCCGCATTGGCCCGGTTTCCGTATCTGAACAAATCAACCAACTTACCCCATTTGAGCGCCGGCAGGGTCTCACGTATGAAATATTCCTTATCATGGGCCCTCAAGACCCCTCCCCCACCGTCATCGCCCTGTCGACGTTTGTTCTGCCTGTTTCTGGTCGCCCTCTTGTCATCGCGACTTCCCTTTAGTTGTTTTTCTTTTTCTTTTTCCAGGAACTGGACTACCCGCATCTGTTGTTCGATCCGCTTGTCCCAGGCGCTTGCCAATTGACTGGGGTTCTCCTCACGCAGGTAGGGCAGAATCGTTTTTTCATATATACCGGCGATATTATATGGCACCGATTCCCATGATTTGTTTTTTGCCAATTGCCGGTCCAATTCATACGCTTTGGCAAACACCGTCCCATTGATTGATTGCATCGCTTCATTGCTCGGCATTTCATCCAACTGGGTAAGACTGTTCACATAAGACATCAGGCTAGCAAATACTGCCGATAATTTTTCGGCTTCCGCAGCTTTGCAACTGAGTCCCAGATAGCGGAGCTGCAAGCGAATCCCCTCGATGAAGGCGTCATCGCGAAAACGGTCTGCCTGCCTGTCCCGCCAATCCCGAAAATCCGAATCCTCCCGTCCTTCCCTGACAAAATTAACCTCCTTGTAACATTCGACGTAAAGTGCCAAAGCGGCTTTATCACTTCCCGCAGCGGCAAGAAAAATATCCGCTGCGCTTTGATTCCTGCTGCTTTTTTTTTCAGTTAGAACTTTCCGAATCACTTCGAGCTGCGCACTGATTTCCTCAATCTGATCCGGGGTGAGTTGCTGGGCTTGTCCACTTTCCACGGCCGGAAAGGCCAGACAGAATACGTAAATCAACACAGAAGGGAAAAAAACACGGCAAAGGGATTGCATTTTCATAATCAATCAGGAGCGGGGTGGTTTCAATTCACAGGAAAACTGTAAAACACTATCCCCAAGGAGCCCACCCGACAAGCCCTCAGTGAAACAATGTTATTGATCATAAAAAAGGAGAAAGCCCCCTTTTTTGATCATTATTCATTGTATAAATGGCGCAGTTCCTTCAAGCGACGCTTCATCGACATCTTTCGAGCCGTACTGAGCCGATCGATAAACAGAATACCAAAGAGATGATCCACCTCGTGCTGGATCGCCCGTGCAAGCAAACCATCGGTCTCTATCACCAGTTCTTCTCCATCCAGAGTTTGCAGATGAGCCGTCACATCCAAGGGCCTGCGGATGTCGATACGCAACTCCGGAAAAGACAAACAACCCTCGCTGTCCACTTCCTTGGAAGATCCCATCTCAAGTTTTGGGTTCACAAAAATCAGTGGCATGATGTCCGCCAGCTCACACGCTTCCCCGTTCACTCTGACATAAGACACACACTCCTCGTCGTGAGAAACATCGATCACCGCCAATTGAACCGCTTCACCCACCTGCTGGGCCGCCAGACCCACGCCTTGGGCTTCCCGCATGGTTTCGATCATATCCTCTGCCAGACTCCTGATCTCAGCCGTCACCTCGGTCACAAGCTTGCCCTTCTCGCGCAACACCGGATCTCCCCATAATACAATATTTCTAACCATTATCCTATACCAGGGTTTTTAACTTCTAATCCCAAACTCTTAATTTTTTTTCCCTGTCAAAATCCTCAGGGGAATGTCCGATATTTCAATTTTTGCTTTCCTGGCCTCATCCCAGACTTTCACCACCATCCCCAGCTCAACCCCCTTATCCACCTTCAACTGCAATTTCAACTCAGGCTGTGCCTTTTTCAAATCTCTCAGAGCCTGGGCCAATGTTTCAATAGTCACGGTATTCTCACCCAAGGTGATCTGCTCATCCTTAGTAACAGCCAGAGTAATGCGCGTAAGCCTCTCACTCGATGAGGCCATTTCCGTCGACTTTGGCAGGGCCACATTCACCAGGGCTTCTTTTTGCTTGAAAGTGGTGGTAGCGATGAAAAAAATCAGCAAGATTGCAAGAATGTCGATCAGCGAAATAATCGGAACCGTTGGCTGAGCTCTCTTGTTAGTGATAAATTTCATCCGTCTACTCCGCATCCGGCTTCTGTTTCACCACCTGCTTTTTTGACTGGGCCGGCGTTACGGCTGCCTCCTTAAAACTTCCTCCGCCATAACGATAATAAGCGTGTAACAAGCCGGCCATCAACACCTCCATTCGCACCGCCATGCCCTCGATGCGCTTGGACAGATAACTGTGAGCCACCACAGTGGGCACTGCCACCGCCAAGCCGCCAATTGTCGTATTCAAAGCCTTGGCAATACCGGCTGCCAAAATACTCGGATCCGGAATCTCCGCCCCCGCATCACCAAACGTAGCAAATACACTGACCAGCCCGCTCACCGTTCCCAACAATCCCAGCAAGGGAGCGATAGTAATAACCACCTCAAGCACCGCCAGGCCACTTTGAAGCTTCAACACTTCTTCCCTGGCCACGGCTTCCACAGCCTCGCTCGCTTCATCCCGGTTATCGTGTTCCGGGGATAAAGCCACCCGGGCCACCCGGGCCAATACCGAATTATCCTTGTTGATCACTGACGTCACACTGGTAAAGTCGCCCTTGCTGAAACGCGCATCCGCCTGCTCAATCGCCTTCACCACCCCACGAGGCAACACAGCTTCTCTGCGCAACGACAGCAGACGATGAATCACCACCGACACAGCAATGAACGAGCAAATAACTATCAGGAGCATGAATACCCCTCCCGACAGCAGGAATTGCCAAACCTGGTCATTCATCGAAGAATCGATTTGCAAAATAAAGGGTGATGATAAAAAAGATCCGGTCTGCATGCGATCCACTTGAAACGAGCTAATAAATAATCACGTCGTAGGTAATCTCCAGTCCCCGTCCACGCAATAGTTCTTTGATGTTTCTCGGCATCGGAGGAATCTCGGCATCCATAATCGACTTCAGGGTGAACTCGGTCATGACGGTATTGGAGTTGTTGCGGGCTATTTTGAGATTAATCGGCTTACCACTTTCATTGACTTTGAATTTGATCCGCAAACTGCCAAAAGTCGCAAAGTCTGCGTGATTCTGCCGATAGCGGTGCCACTTGCGTTCAATTGCCTGGGTGACCTTTTTTTTGTAGCGGCCCAATTCAGAGGCTTCAACATCCATCGCGGCTTTTCCACGGTTGGAAATCGTTCCCGACACTTTATTCATGTCAGTCTCCGGAGTGAATGAAGCTTTGTCTGATGGCGGTTTGGGCGTAGGAGGAATATCCGCACTGGCTGCCTGGGCCTGCTCCTGGGCCTCTGAAGCTCTCGCTGATATCGGTTTGGCAATCATGACCTTGGGTTTGTCCGCCGTTTCCCCTGTTTTTTCCGCCTCCCGATCCCGTTTCGCGAGCTGGTCAGGTTCATCCTTTTTTTGCGCGACCTGCATACCCTGATCACTCAATTCCGGATCGACAAAACTCTCCTGGCTTTTTTGCATTTGCGACTGGTCTGCCAATTCACCCTCCGGTCGACGGATCAGTTTTTCCGGCTTGTCCGGCTTCAGCTTTTCTTTTGAATCCACCTGTTGTTTCTCCATCGCCTCCGGGCTAATCGGCTGCGGTGTAGGCTCGAATTTTCGCATAGCCCCCCGGGCATTCACCGGCACCACCGGCCTGCTGCTAAGCGATTTTTCGTCAAATTCCCCATCGACAAATTTACGCTTTTTCATTTCCAGCCATGCCTTCTCCCGTTCCCCATCCAGCGTCGGCACAGCCATCGCCTTGGGATCATCCGGCCGGGCAGCCAGTTCAGTCGCCTCCAAAGTATCACGATCTGAATGAAACTTGGCATTCTCCGGTTTTTCCTCTGCCTGCTGATCCGGGGATGTACGCAAATACTGCTGCTTGTTTTCTTTTTCAGTCAGCTCTTCTGGAATCAAATCCTCAAGCATGATCGTGACCTCTTCGGGAACAGCCGCTGCTTCGGCCTGTTGTGGCCCATACACGCTGGCCAGAGCCAGGAACGCAGCCATGCCGAGTAGCAGCAGCAAATGTGCTGCCACTGCCCCCACCACCGATACCAAAACTTTCTGGTTCTCAGACATCCACCACCAATCATTCAAATTCCAAACTCAAGCCAAGCGTTCAGGCTTCGCAAAAAAGGTTACAAAACCTTACAGGATAACGCCATACCCCCTGAATGAAAGCGATAATGAGGGGCCTGCCAGCGGTCTCCTCCCGCTCAGATCAGCGCACAAAATAACTCAGGCTTTCAAGTTCCAGAGCCAGATCGACATTGTTCACCACCACCTGCTCGGGAACCTGCAAAACCGTGGGGGAAAAATTCAGAATTGCCTGCACCCCTTCCTCGACCAAATCGTTGGCTACTGATTGCGCCGAACTCGCCGGCACCGCCATGATGGCCATTTTCACATGTTTGAGCCGGACAAAATCCCGCATCTCATCCATCCCCTTCAGCGCCACTTTGCTGTCGGCTTTCAAACGCACACTCTCCGGATACAAATCAAAAGCTGCGACAATCTCAAACCCCTCACGATGAAAGCCTCCGTAACGAAGCAGGGCAGCCCCCAGATTTCCCACCCCTACCAGAATCACCGGCTGCAAACTGGTCATACCCAGTGCCACCGTAATTGCCTCTGACAAGATACCTACTTTATAACCAAGGCCGCGGGTTCCAAACTGCCCCACAAAACCCAGATCCTTGCGCAACTGGGTCGACTTGACCCCGGCCGCCTTGGCCAAAGCTTCGGACGACACGGTCTCTACCCCGTTTTCCCCAAGCCGCTGGAGGCAACGCTGGTACACCGAAAGCCGGTAAACTGTTTTTCTCGGAATCTCTGCTTTATCCACAAGTGAAATTTCGCAAACAAACGAAACAAGTCAACGATGAATCCTAAGCACAATAAATTCCTGATTCACCCCGGAGAGACTCCCATCACAACCGGCAATTCACCTGAAAGCCCTGATCACTCAGTACCAGCCCCATCCGAGCCAGACGGCTGCTGGTAAGATTGCTCCACTCGCTGTGCCACGTCCTTGTAGCCATAATCGGCGGCATAAATTTGTTTCAGCGCCTCAAGCGAAGCTTCCTGATTGTTCATCTTGCCGTAAAGCAATCCCACATTGTAGAGCAACTCCTTCTTGGTCTCGTCCATGCCGGGGATTTCTTTCACCGCTTCTTCAAACTGCTGCACAGCCAAATCGAACATGCTTTTGCCTTCATAACACTTGCCCAGCATCAGCATCGCCTTGATTCTCAAACTCGGACTGCGTTTGGCCTGCTGCAGCTCCGGGATAGCTTCGGTGAAATTCTCAGCCGCAAACAATTGCTTGCCATAGTCAAACCGCAATTGAGCATCCGTCGGATTTTTCTCGACTTGAAGCCGGGCCTCTTCCAGCAGTTGCTGACCTTGCGAACCTTGCAATTCGGCGATCTGCGCCCTCACCCTTTCCGCTTCAGGGTGCTCAGGATTTTCATCGACAAATTTCTGCAACTCAGCCAACTGGGCTTTACCCACTTTTTCACGTATTTCCAATACCTTGCGCTCCAGAGCCGGGTCGTTGCGGCTGAGCGAAAACGCCCAATCATAATAAGTCAGCGCCTGAGGCCAATCTTCCAACTGCTCAAAACAGTCCGCCAGTTGCTTGGTAACATTCAAATCATTCTGATTCACCGCATAGGTAGCCGATAACTCCTGCACCCGTTCCAGCAGCATTTCCGGCGTCATTGCCGCCCGCCCACCCGCATCCAGGCTCTTGACCTGCTCATTGTCGCGGAAATTATCCTGCATGCTGCCTTCCCAGTTCTGGCTTTTCATCGACTGCTTGGCCGAAGCATCCTTCTCCATCTTGGTTGCCACTAGATCCGCTGGATCCTCCTGCCTCAGCTTGCCATAAATTTCCGCTGCCTCTACATACATCTCCTGATCAAAATAAAACTGCCCGAGCTGATGTTTGAATTTGGTATTGCCTGGATTCCCCTGGGTCACCATCTCCAAAGCAAAGCCCGCTGTTTCAGGCATCTCTCCCGCCTGGGCGGCCTCAAACAACAGCATGCCGGCCTGCGCATTAAAAGGGTCGAGTGCCAGCACCTCCTTTTCCACCGCCACAATCACCCCCAGCGGATCCTTTTTAACCTGCCCCTGCATTTTAAAAACTTTCAGTGCCTCCGCACCCAGATTCATTGTTTTTTTAGCCCCCTCTTTCTGCTTGATCGCAGCCATGCGCAATTTTTTACGCCCATCCAGAAAGTTGGGTGAATCCTTCAAAACCGCCTGGAACAAAGTGATCGCATAACCATAATTACGCAATTCATGGGCACTCATTCCTTTCAGATAAAGATCCTTTAAATTTTTTGGCAAATCGCTCTCGGTAACTAGGTCTGACATGATAATAAAAAATTGGTATTAAGCTCTTCTCGCTTGATGCATACAAAATTGTCGATTTTCCCCAGGGAACACCAGCTTCATTTTCATTCTAGCCTCAAAGCGGTTCATTCGTCTATAGAATCTTCAGCCATCCCGCAACAAAAAAGACATCGATATGAAAAAAATGACAATTAGAGCTCGGTCAATGTGACGCAATTGTGACAAGTCTCTGTTTGGGACTGGCTCCACCCGACACCATTATATAGACTCTGGCTATTCTATAAAATTCAGCATCCCTCACCCATGGCAACCATTCTCATAGTCGATGATGAAGAAGACATCCGGGATCTGATCGCGATGAATCTCCAGCGTGAAGCTTATGACATCCTCGAAGCGGCCGACGGCCTTCAGGCGGTGAAAATAGCCCGTAAAAAAGTTCCCGACCTCATTCTACTCGACCTGATGTTGCCTGAGAAAGACGGTTACGGAGTTTTTCAGGATCTCAAATCCGACAGCCGCACCCGGGATATACCCGTCATCATGTTGACAGCACGTGGAAAGCTTGACGAGCGAATCACCGGACTGGCACTGGGCGCAGATGATTATGTCTCCAAACCTTTCAGCCCTAAGGAACTCATGCTGCGCATCAAAAATGTATTGCGCCGGGTACAAGACTATCCGGCCGGAGCCCTTAGCGAAAACGGTGATTTTAAGTTTGATAAAAACCAACTAAAATTCTACCTCTGTGGAGAGGAAATCGACCTCACCTCCACCGAGTTCAAGTTGCTGCTTTTTTTAATCGAATCCCCCAACGCTCCACAAGAAAGAGGAGACCTACTGCGTCGGGTTTGGGGCTACAATGACCTGATCCAGACACGTACCCTCGACACCCATATCAAACGCCTGCGTGAAAAGCTGGGAAGCCACGGCAGCCAGATTGAAACCATCCGCAGCGTGGGGTATCAATTCAATTCAAACGATCAACCATCGACCTAAGCAGATTTGGAAATATTTCTC
>DAOUQC010000131.1 GCA_030625775.1 Verrucomicrobiota bacterium | reverse complement strand
CTGCTCATCTCACAGAAAGACGTTCCTGCGGCGGCAGGAGATTCGCTCCGGCCTAACATCCTGATCATCCTCACCGATGACATGGGTTATGGCGATGTCACCACCCTCAACCGCGACAGCAGAATCCCCACGCCCAACCTGGACCGGCTGGCAAAAGAAGGTCTGGTTTTCACTGATGCCCATTCCTCGGGATCCTACTGCGTCCCCTCTCGCTACGGCCTGTTGACCGGCCGGTATATGTGGCGCACCCGACTGGGATCGGGCGGCAACCTGGCCAATTTTGGCGGCACGCTGATTGAACCGGGCCGAAAAACAATTGCAGCTCTTCTTCAGGACGATGGATACTTCACCGGTTTGGTCGGCAAGTGGCATCAGGGAATCGATTGGAAGCTGCACGATGAAAGTGCACGGGATGTCATCCGGGTGGATCCAAACTACCAGGATTTTCGAAACATCGACTTTGCCTCACCCGTCCTGAAAGGGCTCAATGATTACGGGTTCGACTACTCCTTCGCCACCGCAGGATCGGCGGAGATGAACCCTTCTACCTTCATCGAGAACAACCGGGCCACGGTCATCCCCACCCTCTCCTCCCAGCAAGCAAAGGAAAAGAACGGCGAATGGTATGGACGGGATGACAACATCATTGCCGAAGGCTACACCATGGACCGCCTCATCCCGACCCTGTCGAAAAAGGCCTGCGATTTTGTCGAGATGGCAACCCGCACGCGGCCCGATCAGCCGTTCTTCCTCTATTATGCGATGACAACACCACATAACCCGATTGTCCCCAACCGGGAATTTGTCGGGACCAGCCGCGCCGGGGCGTACGGAGATTTCGTCGTCGAACTCGACCACCATGTCGGTGAAATTCTGCACAAAATTGCTGAGCTCGGAATTAAAAAAAATACGGTCGTCATCTTCACCAGCGATAACGGGCCGGTCAATCGCACCAAGGGGTATCGGGAAAGGTGGGTCAGGGGCGACACTGCCATTTACGGGCACGACAGCACCGGCCCCTTCCAAGGGTGGAAGGCTGGACTGCGGGAAGGCGGGCACCGGGTGCCTTTCTTCGTTCGCTGGCCTGAAAAAATCAACCCGGGCGGGAGTTGTCCAACTACAATCGTTTTCAATGATGTCATCCCGACCCTGGCGGAGATGTTGAATATCAAATTGGACGATCACACCGCCGAGGACGGCCAAAGTTTCTTCAAGGCACTGACGGGTGAAGCGAGACCCGAGTCATTTCACGAAGCGATTGTTCACAATCACAGCAATGGCACCTTTGCCATCCGCAGGGGTGCTTTCAAGCTGACGGTCAACGGACCAAAAACCATCGCACAGGTCGTGGATGACGCCTTTCCGGTGTCCTTTGTGCTTCATGACCTGGGCAAAGACATCGAAGAGACCACCAATGTATCCGGCGACCATCCGGGGATAGTGAAGGAGATGCATGTCTTGCTCAAAAAATATGTGCGGGAAGGTAGAAGCACGGAGTGACAAATCGCACATTGTGGCATTGCGTCTTTCTAAATCAGTTGATAGATTTCGTATCGCGTGACAAGCGATGCCAAATTGCCCCCGCCATCCCCCAAGCTCAACCCTTGCCGAATTTTCCATTCCTAGCCGTGATCAGCCATTGCAGTTGTCCTTATGCCGATTCAGGGTCGAAAAATCGAATCTCCGGAATCGTCGTCGCAACTTTCGGGGCAATAGCGCTGTTCTTTACACTCCCCTTTTTGCGTGGGGAAGCTCCTGCTGAAACCACTGCCACCTCCGTGCTACCTAAACCGGTCACAAAAGAAAATTTCGCTGCTCTCAAAAACCAATCCCCGTTTCTGCGTTCCATAGGTCTTTCCAAATCGATTGTCCTGACCGGGATTGCCCAGATGGAAGAAGGTGTTTTTGCGACCCTGTTCGATATTGAGACTCGAGAGTCCTATCTCGTCGGAAAAAAAGCCAACCCTGAAGGCTGGCAATTGGTAGGCATCAACGGCGATCAATCCAATCTCGAAACCCTCACAGCACGGGTCAAAATCGCAGGCAGCGAAGTCGTTTCCATCCGTTACGAAAAACTTTCAGCCAAAGCTTTCAATAAGAGTGGCCCCTTATACCGGGGTGGAAAAGGCCGCGGTGGAGGCACCGGTCCTCACGGTGGACCTGACCCCCGGATGTTGACCCCGGATCAGATGGCCGACGCTAAAAATGCAGCGCGAAACTATCGTGATGGCTTCCAGGCCGATGGTTATCCCAACAATACAAAGGTGCCGGCGTCTACCCTCGCCAAGCTCTCAAAATTATCGACCCAACAGCGTGAAGCGATTAACGTCAAAATGTTCGAGTATCGCAACCGTGGACTCGGGATGCCGGAGCGGCAGAAAATTTACGAGAACATGCTCGACAGGACCCTGCGGAGCAGACGGTAGTCCGGATTGGACGCCATGTTTTGGTTGCGGTCAAATGATCCGCTCCGTCGCCACTGCGCGAACATCCATTTCGTAATCGAAAACATCCACCAAGATTAGCACGACCTACAGTCAAGGTATGTCCGGCTTCTTTAGCTAAGCTTGGCAGATAGCTCAGTGCATTATCAGCAAAACTATTGCCAATCGTTAAAATGCTAACTGTCTTGGGCTCTGCCTCAGAGGACTGGAAAGCAAGCAAGAGAAAAACTGTAATCAGGCAAAAAAATCGTTTCATAACACGGCTATCCTAGACTGCTATTATCACATGCCACTTCACACAATAAAAAATTTATATGCTCTGCTCTAGTGCCTTGACAGACTTAAGATGGTGGATTCACCGTGTTGACAGAACTCCGATTCTGTCATTTAAGGCCTGCGTAAACCACTCCCGACAAATATGGAAATTTATCCTACGGTCCCCATCATTTTAAGGTGGTCGAAGCACTAGTTTTACAGACTCCTTTTAGGAATGAGTCACACTCTTCAATTACTGGAAAGAGCCACTACTTCTCCTCCCACTCGCAAATCACTGCGAGAAAATCATCCAGATAACGCTCGGCTTTCACTTCTCCCACCCCGCGAATATTCAAACCCTGTTCCATGGTTTTCGGTCGCAGGCGGGTAAAAAATTCCAGAGTCTGATTGGAAAAAATCACGTAAGCCGGGACATTTCCTGCATCAACCGCCAGCTGGGCGCGTTTTTTTTGCAGTCTCTTAAACAAAGCCTCGTCAAAATCCATTTCATCCAAGCTCACCCCCGCAGAACTTGTCTTTCCTGACTCTCTATGCCGCCCCCCCCGGGGTGAAGACAAACCCGCCCGTTCTGGCCAGGCCAAGTGCAAAGCTGCCTTGTCTTTTGCCCGCATAAAATCGTCCCCCCGACGTGTCAGCGTCGTCAATGGGTACTGGTCACGACGTTCGGTCTTGATAAAACCCACCCGCTCCAACTCTTTCATCAAAGCATTCACATAAGCCGTCCCCTCCGCTTTCAGAATACCATAAGTCGTCAACTGGTCGAGTCGAGAGCTCATCACCGCCTGAGAGCGACTGCCGGTCAACATTGCCACAATCTTCCCCTTACCAAACCTTGCCTGCCAAACCCCACCCTGCCCACCATTGGAGCTTCGGGCCACTCCACTCAATAACTTGCGCACATTCAGGGTCTCCTCTTCATCCCCTTCCCGCCGATCATCTCCGCCCTCATCGGCAAACCCTCCACACTGATCACAAGTCCCGCAGGACTCCGATTCCTGCTCCCCAAAATATTTTAAAATCCACTGCTGCCGACATTCGTTGGCATATGAAAACGATACCATGCCATCCAGCTTGGCGCGGTCGCGACGCTCCTTTTCCTCCAGCGCCTTGCGATCAACATCGAGATCGTCTGCGGAGACATCCGAACGCAATAATCGGGTACCTTTGGCACGGCTCCCGGACACATCATAACGCTCGATATAACCCGCTCTCACCAAAGTAGACAATGCCGAGCCCACTCCCATGTCATTTTTGGCCCCCAGAGCTTGTGCCAGCTCTTTGATCGGCATGGTCAGTTCACCCTGCTCTCCCGCAAACCGCTGTAGCAGCAGATACAAATCGTGAATCAGAGTGTAACCGGGATTATTGCCCTCGATAAAAAATTCCTGTGTCCGGGTATCGGCATAGTTGAATAAAAGTTCACACACCGCCCGCTCACCATCACGCCCGGCACGGCCAGCTTCCTGATAATAGGCCTCGATACTTCCCGGCAATTCAAAATGAACCACAAACCGCACATCCGACCGGTCAATACCCATGCCGAAGGCATTGGTGGCCACCACCACATCACACGATCCATCGAGAAACACATTCTGCGCATGCTCGCGGGCCTTGTCCTCCATCCCTCCATGATAAGCCACTACATTGACCCCCATCGATGCTAATGATTCACAAACTTCCTCGACTTTTTTTCGTGTCGCGCAATACACGATCCCCGTCCCCTGTTCGCCCACTACAGATTTCAGCCGGGCATATTTCTCCTTATTCCCTGAACACTGCGTGACGCGCAGGCTCAAATTAGGTCGTTCAAAACCGCTGATCGATACTGCGGGATCCTTCAACTTGAGATGCTCAAGAATATCCTTGCGCACCTCCGGAGTCGCCGTTGCCGTAAACGCTGCGGTCTGCGGGTGACCGAGTTTTTCCAGTGCGTATTTCAGCCGCAAATAGTCCGGACGAAAATCATGCCCCCAGGCAGACAGACAATGCGCCTCATCCACCGCGAACAGGGCGATCGGCACCTGCTGCAAGGCACTGACAAAATTTTCACTGCGAAATCGTTCCGGTGCCACATAGACCAATTTAAACTCCCCCTCCCGCATCCGGCGAATACGATTCCGCTGTTCGTCAGGCGACAAGGTGCTATTGATCATCGTCACCGCCACCCCCTTTTTTTCCAAGCCATCCACCTGATCCTTCATCAGGGCAATCAAAGGACTCACCACGATCGTGATGCCCTCCATCACCAGCGCCGGCAGTTGATAACACAAAGACTTGCCACCACCAGTTGGCATCACCACCAGGGAATCCTGACCACTGAGGATCGCTGATACCACCTGCTCCTGCCCGTCAAGAAACTCCCGGAAGCCAAAATGCTTTTCCAGAGCCTCGCGAGCATCATGGGTCACCGTTTTTAATCCGGTGTCGGACTGTTCATCAATTGCCACACCCCATCATTCCCGAAAAAAAACCTCCCCGCAAGCCACAAGACACCCCAACTCAGCAATCCTGCCAAACCGGTGACACGATACCACAATCTACACCCCCCATTTCGATCATCCTTATTTGCCCCCCTTCGACGGCCCGGCATCACTGATCGAAGCATAAGCTTTCGACGATTCCACCAACACCTTCATCCATCGGCCCCGCTCCTGAGTCGGGGTGCCTGGTTTTTTGACAACCTGTGCCGCCTGAACCACTACATTTCCGAGTTCCGCCAATACCATTGTTTTTGAAGCCATAATAGTTGGCTTATCATACCAGCTAAACAGTGGTCAATACAAAACGTCTTTATAATAATACAAAACCTTCTTATAAAACCATCACCGCCTATAGCCACCGGTTGAAAAATAAATTGCACTCTTCCTACTCAAGCTGACATAATCCCCCCTATATATTTCAAACAAACCTCCACCCATTATGAACACCCTCCGGCTGCAAACGATTCCTCTTACCTGCGGACTGCTGCTCACATTCATCCTGAGCTCCTTCGCGCAGGAAGTTCGCTACTGGACAACCAAAGATGGCATCAAGCACCGTGGCAGCATCATGTTTATGTCCAAGCAAAGCGTCACCCTCAAAGGCCCCGCCGGAATGATCTCCCTCCCCCTTGCCAAACTCAGTGACGAAGACCTGGTCTATATCAGCCAGATCAAAGCCACAACCAAAGGAATCCAGAATCCCGGCATCCCCATGAGCAATCTGCCGCCCGGATTCAGCCGAAGTGGAAGATCCACGCCCTTGTCAAAGGCTCTGCCCAAATCGCCCACTCCAGCAAATACTTCACCCCAGCCCCCTTCAATCCAGCCCCCGGCAAAATGGCCGGTCAAAGTCAAAACCACTTTTTCACCAGCAGACATTAAAACTGTCAGTGAAACCAAACGCGAAGGTTACATCTACCGCAGCCCCCACTTTGAATTTCACAGCCCGATCCGCCTGCCCCATCGCTCAATCAGAGAGTTCTCCCTGGTATTTGAATCCACCTACGATCTCGCCAAGGCCATGCCCATCGGGCTGCAGCCCCAGCCTGGCGGCAATGGCTATTACATCACCGAACTTTACGAAAAAGAGGAAGACTACCTCGAGGCCGGCGGCCCTCCCGGTAGTGCCGGGGCCTTTTTCCCGAATTCTGGAAAAATCCTGGTACCTTTGCCCAGTTTGGGAGTCGTCCGAACTCAAAACAACATCAAAGTAATCCGCGGGGCCTCCGGGAACACACTCATCCACGAGGTCACTCACCAGGTGATGATGCGCTGGCTGCCGCTCATTCCCATGTGGATGGGAGAAGGTTTCGCCGAGATCACTTCAGCGCTGCCCTATGAAACCGGCCTTTTCAATCTTTCACGAATGTCCAAATCCATACGCGAGAGCACCGGACACGGGCCGGGCGCGGGACGATCATTCGAGATGATTCCCCTTCAGGAGCTGATGAACATCTCGGCTCAAACATGGGGAGCTGCCGTATCTGCAGGAGAAGGGCAGCAAAACTATCGCTCTGCCAGCATCCTGACTTATTATTTTTTGCGCCTCGACGGGGAAGGCCAGGGAAAACGTCTGATGAGCTTTATCAATGCCCGGTTAAAAGGAGGCAGCGCAAACAATGCCATGGAAATGTATTTGCTCGATGGCCGCTCCTATGAGCAATTACAAAAAGATGTCGTCCGGGCCTGGAGAGAAGAAGGCCTGCGCATCTCTTACCGACGATAAACAAATCCAACTCCTTCCCCCCATTCCCTCGTTGACAGCGGGGAGTAATCCGCGATAATAGCCGCGTTCACTCGTACTGCATCTCCGCAGCCACGAGCGGAACGGCGAGGTCGCCAAGTGGTAAGGCCATGGTTTGCAAAACCATTATCGCGGGTTCGATTCCCGCCCTCGCCTCCAAATTTATCATAACTCCTTGAATATAACACAACTCCCTATAAATTAGGGCAATACGATTTTGATATGGGTCACAATAACGTCACACATACCCATTCAAAACAAATGCGAAATCCACCTTATACGATTTTGAGGCATGGAGTTTTTCACCTCAATTATCGTTTTCCGCAAGATCTCATAAAAGCGGGGCTTATTAAAAAAACGCATGAACGGCGTTCCTTGAAAACCAACAACCGAGCTGAGGCAAAAGCCAAAGCAATCAGAGAAGTTGCGCTGCTTGAATCCGAGGTTGAGAAACTTCGCAGAACCCTGAACAATCAATCTTCCTTTGAAGACGATTTGCACGGTCGTGCAAATGCGGGAAAACCAAATGTATCACGATCGCTTTCCGAACTCTCGAAATCGGAACAACGTGACCTTGCCCTCAAGTGGTTTGTTGAGATGGAGCAAAAATCAGAATCGTGGAGAGAAGAATCTATTGATCCGAATG
>DAOUQC010000134.1 GCA_030625775.1 Verrucomicrobiota bacterium | reverse complement strand
AAGTTCCCCTTGCAACAGAGGCTTCCACTCTGTATTAAATCCAATCATGAAAATTGGTTTTAATCTCCTTCTCTGGACCGGCCACGTGGTCGAAGAAAATTTCCCTCTTTTGGAAGCTCTCAAATCTACCGGCTACGACGGTGTTGAGATCCCTCTCTTTGATGTCAGCGATCCCGCTCACTTCAAAACCGTCGGCCAGGTGATCAAGGACAATGGCCTCGAATGCACTGCGGTCACGGTCTGCCCGGATCAGGCCCACAGTCTGATCAGCCCCGAAGCATCCGATCGTCAGGGTGGCGTGGATCATCTCAAACGAGTGATCGAATGCGCCCATGAAGCCGGCGTGCAGAACCTTTGCGGCCCTTATTATCAGGAGCTGGGGAATTTCACCGGAGAATCTCCGACGGATACCGAACGTGAACACGCTGCCGAAGGGCACCGTGTGATCGCCGAAGTCGCGCAGCAAGCCGGTGTGCGTTTGACGATTGAATACCTCAACCGCTTTGAGTGTCATTTTCTCAATACCATGGAGCAAGCCTCCGCGTATGTGAAGCAGGTCAATCATCCGAACTTCTCAACGATGTATGATACCTTCCACGCGAACATCGAAGAGAAAGATCCGCTCGGCATCATCACTCCCAATCTGGATGTGATCAATCACGTGCACATCTCGGCCAACGACCGCGGAACGCCGGGCAAGGACCACACACCAATCATCGAAACCATCCAGCTTTTCAAAAAGGGCGGATACGATGAATGGTTTGTCATCGAAGCTTTTGGCCGTGCGCTACCGGATCTGGCCGCTGCGACGAGAGTGTGGCGCGACTTCTTTCCGAACACGGAAGAGGTTTACGAGTTTGGATACCAGTATATCCGCGACGCTTGGGATCAGGGCTAGAGCAAGTTAATTGGCCTCGCCCTATCGTTGAAACTCACGCCGACCTTTTATAGTGGTATAAGGGATCTCGATAGAACTTCCCTGTTGGAAAGACCGCTTCCCATCACTGGTGGTCAGGCCATTGTCAAAAGCGAACGCCAGGAATAGTGTTCCTTTTTTAAAAGGCTCGGTGACCGAAATTTCAAATGTTCCTGTATTGGAATCAATTCCCGCAACATAGGATCGTGCCCAGTAGTCTCCATACCTGCCTGGCTCCGAATCAAGGGCAATCACGGAATGGGCGGGATTTCGAGCTAACAATTTTCCTTTGATCACAATCGACTTGCCATCTTTGGCTTCAGTGACATCCAAATTGACGACTGCAATTTTAGCTGGTGCCTTAGGACTTGGAGTCACCTCTTTTCTAAAGATCGGATGTTTCCACAGTGCGGCAATGGAAGCTTCGTTGATATACACCCGAACGTCACTCGTGCCCGATCTTCTCCAGAATACTTTGTTGATAGGCCCCATGAGAGAATTGCCCAGCTTCAAGCCGGGACGTGGGCCAATATGAGGCAAGCCCAAGGCGTGACCAAACTCATGAATCGTGCCTTTGATTGACATATCTGCAAGACTTCCCTCAGCCAGCTCAGTTTCAATACCGATCGGATCATCGCCCTTGGGATAGGCATTTATGGCGACCCCACTGCTGCCACGCGCACCTCCTTGAAACCCTTTAACCTCCGGGTAATTGTAAAAAATCCACCAAATAACGGATGCATCACCTGCTTTCAAACCGAGTTGTTTTGTTGCTCCGGCAATGGCTTTTTTTCTCAATTCAGGAAGGGCCGCCATCCCCTTTGCCTTAAGCAAATTCCCTTTCACCAAAGTTACCTTCACGGTCCCATCGTCGCTCCTTGCAAAAATCTCCTTACGCTCAACAGAACGCTCCCATTGCACAAAGCTTTTGGAAAATATAGCCTCCGTTTTGATAGCGAGAGATCCGAGTCTGACCTTAAAATCCTCCGGCGGTTCAGCTTCCGAAGGAGTGAATAGAATGATACGGGCAAAACGGTCGTTATCCTTGGCAAACCCGAACAGGGGAATAAACAGGAAAGAAAGGAGGAGAGGTAATTTGAGTCTCATTTGATTATTATAGAACTCCAACAGACTTGGGTCAGTAGTCAAACCCTGTTAGTTCGCAATAGTTTCATCTGATCGGACTAATTTTATACAGCTTTTTGCGTATCACGCCTAGCTTGTCGGGATGTGTAAACGCAGGAGCAAAACCAGCACCTGAGATCAGGAGTAAGCGGGCCAAAATAACTAACGCTCCCGGAATGGTAGGGGCGACCGGCTCGGTCGTCCGTTAGAACTTTGGGAATAGTTCGACTGGAGGAAAAATCGCGGACGTGCGAGCCGCACGTCCCTACCCAGCCTCCCCCAGCTTCAGCCCGCGCGCATCAAACAGATCCTCGATCTTCAGTTCGCGCTCATTGAAACCCTGCTCGTATGAGTAGCGGAACAGAGCTTCCAGCGTCTTGCGATTGCCTTCGATGCCGTAGGAATAAAAATTATCTCCCATCAACTTGCGAGTGTTTTCCAACTCCTGCCCATACCAAGGCAGCATGTCACTGACCCAGCCCATCTTCGTCATTTGATCATAAGCCAGCCCTTTGGCTTGGGAATAAGCATTAAAAACGGCCTCCGCCAACCACGGCTCCTTCTCCAACAAACTCTTTTTGATAGCGACGGCATGCATGATCGGAAAGATTCCCGTCTTGGAAAAATAGTCCTGCTCAACCTTGCGATAATCAGGGAATAGCCGGGCCACTTTGGCATGCCCTTCGACATAGGCCCTGGGTTCGGCAGCGTGAAACAAGGCATCCGCCTCACCCGATTCGAGCAAGTCGGATTCATCTTTTCCCGCCGGACCCGCTTGAATCGTAACTCCCTCGGGGATGAAAGTTTCAAATTCTGAAACTTGACCTGAGATATCAGCCGCCGAATCCTTCGCCGCCGTGATCCACTGAATCTCATTCGGATTGATGCCGTATTCGTCTTGAAAGATTCCCCGTATCCAGGTCAGCGAAGTCGACGAATAACCCGGCGTCGCGATCGTTTTACCAATCAGGTCTTTGGGCTCTTTGATCCCATGATCTGTGCGAATGAAAACACTCTTGTGACGGAACAGGCGCAACGGAAAAATGGGCAGCAGGGTGTAGTCCCTGAACTTACTCTTGCCGTAAGCCAGCATAAAAGGATGCAAGCCGATTTCGGCCACGTCGAGGGTTTGCGGGCCACTGAACACGTGTGTGTTCATGTCGCCAATGCCCATCTTTTCAAAGTGGGTATCACATCCTTCGATTTTGATGCGGCCATCAAACAATGCCTGAAGGCGGGGGAATTGATAACCAGCTGCACTGATTGGCAGTAAATCATCAGGCACCTCTACTTGATTGCCTTCTGAGCGATGCGCTGCCGGTTTGCATGAGCCCAAGACTCCTGCCCCGCCAAGCATCAGTGCCGAATTTCTGATGAACTTTCTGCGGGAGTATGGCGAATTTTTGTAACTAATCATATTGGATGAGGAGATGGATTGAACCACAAAGTCCACGGAGTTACACAACCGTAACGTAGTGGAGATAGACGGAGTCAAAGGAAGAAAGACTTTTTATAAATCGGCATTATCTACTAACTTTACCTCTATTCCTTTCCGGCCTCTGTATTTCTCAGTGCACTCTGTGGTGATAATATGATTGTTTAACTTTGATAATGCGGCCCCTCTATAGGTCTGAATAGTTGCCAGGATGAAACATCCCGGCCACTTCCGACATACCATATTGTAAGTTGTAAGCGTTACTTCACCGGAGCAAAAGAGCGCTTCACCGTTTTCTGATAGGTTACTGTTTCAGGTCGCAGGTTTTCGATTCCCTCAAAAGGAGTTCCATGCCGGGTTGGCGTGAACGGGTACTTCGCATTCACGTTGTCGTGACGCCTTTTCATCATGTCAAAGGGTCCCCATGCCCAGAGCATCTGCGCCATCATCCCGCGCATCTCACGTGGGTCGGCATACAGGTCGTAAAAATCATTTTTTACCAATCCTGGACGTCCTCCAATCCAAACTCGTTTGAACTGTTGTTTGATGGTCGCTGCATGAGCTGGCCCGGTGTAAACATGGTAATAATCCCTGCGGCTGTTGCCATCTCCTTCCAGAAAAACAGCTGTCTGGTCGATGCCGTCAATGACGCGGTCGGTAGGGATATTCTCCATCGCATCACCAAGTCGAGCAAAGGTGGTGAACAGATCATGAACGGTGATCATATCGCCTATATGCTGCCCCTTCTCGATCATGCCTGGCCACTCTGCAAAGGCCGCAACACGAATGCCCCCCTCACGGTAATCCCCCTTGCCTCCATTAAAAACAACCTGATACATGGCGTTCGGAACCTCGATCATCGGCCCGTTGTCAGCCATGGCGATCACCAGGGTGTTTTCCGAGATGCCCTGCTTCTTCAATTCGTCGAGAATCTGGCCAATATGCCGGTCAAGACGTTCGATGTTCTGAGCAAAAGCTGTGCTGTTACTCGTGGTGAGAGGCTCCGATTCATCATCGACGATCAAATCATATACATTGGGCCAATAGGCGAGGTAAAACGGGGTTTTGTCGTCCGCTTTGCGCTTGATGAAGTCGAGCGCCTTTTCCTGATGGATTTCATTGATTTTACGATAGTTTTCCAGAGTTGGCGGAAGGGTCTCTTTTGCTTTTCCTCCTTTTTTCCCTTCGATATCCATGATGTATCCGTATGGACGCCACGTTTTATCAACTAGATATTTTTTATCAAAGCGGTCCTTGGTGTAGCCAATCGTCGTACCTGTGCTCTCACCTTCCTTGTGCCAGAACATTGGGGGGAACTGGTTGTAGAGTGAATGCTGGGCTTCATCAAAACCCTGATTGTGCATGTATGATTCTTCAATATCTCCCTGATGGGCTTTGGCATAAAAGGCGGTGTTATAACCCGCTTTAGACAAAACCTCGGCAATCGTCACTTCCTCACCGGGCAAACCACCACCTTCGGGTGGAAAAGAAACCGTGTGCATGCCACTGCGAACCGCCAAACGGCCAGTGAGAGCCGCCGCACGAGTTGGTGTGCAACTTGGCTCGGTGTACATCCGAGTGAAAGTAATGCCATCCCTGCCCATTTGATTCAGACGTGGAGTGTCGAAACCGCGAACCTTATTCAATGATGGAATGCCCACTTCTCCGAAACTGTTATCATCCCACATGATGTGGATGATGTTGGGACGCTTGCCGTGTTTTTTATAAAGCGCATCCAGTTTTTTCTGTACGACTATGTCCTGGGCTGCCCATTTCTCACCGAATTGCTCTTCAAGGATAGCCTGCTCGGCGTCGTGAATGAGTTTGGCGGAGGTGTCGGCAAAGGCACTACCGACCAGAGTTATTGCCATCAATGTGAGCAGTGAGGCTCCTGCTCGAAGCTTGTGTTTGGTATTAAGTTTCATGTTTTTATTTTATGTATATCTGGTGGATTATATAGATAATTGAATTGCCTGCATTTTTCAAGACCTAAATTTAACGCGCAAAGGGAGAAGGTGACCGGGTTTCCACTTCATCAACTGTAGCGGAAAACGCTGGTTGCAGGCACGCATATCCAGAGTGCACGCTACAGAGAGCCGAAATGCGCAGAATTTCTTTCACCGATTTTTTCCAATCGTGTTTAACGACGACGCGTAACTCTTCTGGAGGTGCGTCGCGCTGTTCCATGCACGCCGACCGGACTCGCCGCGCGAGCAACGGGTGCCACTGGCCTTACGGCAACCGGGCCAGGATGTACGACATGATTCCTATGCACAACATGACTGGTATGAGCCGTTGTTGGATAATGATGCACGCCGGCAGCAGGAGTGGTGTACGCAACCGGGACGGCAGTCACACATCCTGTGATCATTGCGACTAGTCCGAGCATCAGGCTGATGGACATTATTTTCACCAGTTGGCTTTGGTGGCAATTTTCCTTTTCACTTACTTTTTTGTTTTTCATTGAGGAATGATTATTGATTCAGGTAGAGTAAAATAACCCCGCTATATTGCGTGTCATTAAGGGTAACCCTATGATAAGCTACCCCCGGGGAGCATCAAAAAACCGCAAAAATGGCGATAAATACCCAAATATCCGGTCAGCATTTTTTTATCGATAGTCGATTTGATGATTTTGACGCTTTCACTGAAAGCACACGGGCCTGGGATTTGAGCTTTCACCAACTCGAGCGAGGTAAGTTCGATGCAGAACTATTGCAATGTGGCATCGAAGACGCACAAATCGGCAGGGCAAAATTCAGTCGCAAACTGGATCAATTCGGAGCTTCCCCGCCAGGCTTAAAAACTTTTGTCATACCCGCCAACCCTGACCTGCAGCTGAGCTGGCGAAGACACCAAATCACTGGAAACGATTTGATGATATTTCCTGAAGGCGGGGAACTGGCCTCGGTATCTAAATCCTGTTTCGATGTGATTACGATTTCCCTGACAGATCATTTGCTCGAACAAATTGCCCATTCCTGCGAATCAAGCTCTGCGATTCGTTTGATCCAAACAAGCGAAGTGATCCAGCTTCCACACG
>DAOUQC010000091.1 GCA_030625775.1 Verrucomicrobiota bacterium | reverse complement strand
GATCTTTCTCAGGCGATGGAAAGCGCACGCAAAGGAGGCTATCGAGTGATCGCGGTTTCCCCGGAAGTGGAGCAGCAGATGCACGACTGGGTTGCGCTGGGGGAGCTTGATCGTCTGATCCGCCCTCAGATTGTGGCAAGTTCCAATATGGATGAATTGATGGGAGTGATCCGTAGTGACAGAAGCGCTGAAGTAGAAGAAGCCTTACAGCTTTTCTCGGAAATTGAGGATTTGACGAGTAAGATGACTTTGCAGGAAGCGGCAAAAAACGCAGTGGTTCAACAGCGCCTTCAGGCGATTGAAGCGCAATTGCCACAGCATTTGTCGGCAAAGATGCTATTGGCTTACGGCAAGGGGGTGGATCAAATGAAGGCATCGCTGGGAGGGTCGGTGGCGGCTATTCATGATGCACTCGCTCCTTTGAGGAAACGTTATGATACGGCCATGGATGGTGGGGGTGAAGTGGTGGGTGAAGAGGAAAAATTGGGAGATGCTGTGATGGATCACCTGAAAAAACTGAGGAATAAGGTGGATGATGAAAGCAAGGAGTTGCTTAATATGAGTGAGGATGTTGTGGAAGAGGCGGTTAGGTTTTTGCGATTGAAAAACAAGACCACTTCAAGCGGGATGCAAAAACGGGAAGCGGTCGAAGAGGCGCTCGTTTATTTCAATGAAGAATTCAGGAGGCTGAAGGATAAGATAGCCAATCAAACGGGCAGAGCATCCGAGCAGTGAGGTTTTGCGAATTAAATTTGAAGGGTGTGCAACGGCTTGGGCAACAGAATTCCAGTTGGTATTTGCCATTTGAACGAGTAGGATCGCTGCTATCATGACGAAACCCGAGCCGTCGAGCCGTCTTGCTTATCTTTATTCCCGCTACCCTGTCGTTTCGCAGACCTTTTGCGACTCGGAGATGCTGGCTTTGGAGGCGCGGGGCTTTGAGATTGATATCGCATCGATCAATCCGCCACCGAGCACCATTCGGCACGAGCGTTTTGAAAATCTGAAAGCAGAGGTTTTTTATCCAGCTCCGGCGAAGGTGATGCAAGCGCTTCAGAAACGGCGAGAGAGGGATGGAAGTTGGGCTGAACGTTTTGGGGAAATGATAGCACGTCACGATGCGGATTATGGAGTGAGTTTCAAATCAGCAATACGTGCACGCAATGCTTTGTATTTTGCCGAGCTGTTTGAGCGACGAGGGGTGGAACATTTTCATGTGCATTTTGCCAACCGGGCAACCCACACTGCTTTGTTTATCAAACAGTGGGCGGGCATCCCGTTTAGTTTTACTCCGCACGCTCAGGATTTTATGATCGATCTCGGCAGTGATGATCTGCTGCGTGAATTGTGTCGTGAAGCAGAGTTCGTCGTGGCGGTGAGTGATTTCAGTCGAGATATCCTGCGTAAGACCTGCCCTGAGTCTGCGGATAAAATCGAGCGGGTTTATAATGGAATCACCATGGTGGATTTTCCCCAGGCAGCGATTTCGTCAGAGGGGCCTTTGAAGATCATTACCATTGGCCGTTTGATTGAGTTTAAAGGCTTCCATCATTTGATCGAAGCTTGTGAAAAGTTGGGAAAGGCGGGTATTGATTATGAATGTTGTATCATTGGCGATGGCCCGTGGGGGGAACAGTTGGGGAATTTGGCGAAGGACCTAGGGGTGAGTGATTACATTGAGTTTGCCGGGGTGCAGACCCAGGAGGAGGTGAAACGTCGTTTGAAGGAGAGTGATGTGTTTGCCTTGCCCTGCATCGTAGATAGCAAGGGGGCATCCGATATTCTGCCGACAGTGATTACCGAGTCGATGGCCTGTTCCCTGCCGATTGTCTCGACACAGTTGGTGGGAGTGCCGGAGATGGTGGATGATGGGGAGACGGGAATATTGGTTGAGTCGGGAGATGTAGATGCTTTTGCGGAGGCTTTGAAACGTCTGGCGGGGGATCGTAATCTGGCGAGGAAGATGGGGAAAGCGGGCAGAGAAAAAGCGCTGAAGGTGTTTGAGTTGGAGATCACTTCGGGGGAGCTGGCAGAAAAATTTAAAAGAGCAATCGAGAAAGAGGATAGGGAGGTGAAAAAAAAGCGTCAGGCTGCAATGCTTTATTTGGTGGATTCATGGCCGACGGAAGATGAATTATTGCGTTCAGAGTTGGAATACGTAGGGGAGAATCATGGGGGCGGAATTAGGGTTCTCGTCACCAAAGTATCTCCCACGACTAAATTTTCCGACGATGATTGGGGAGTGGAGGTATTTGATTTTTTTCCTGACGGTATTGTTCTGGAAGCGGAGTGGCAATTTTCTCCACAAGCTGTGGAGCAGGTGATGGAATGGTGTAAAGAATTGGGAAATGGAATATCCACAGAGGACTATTTGATCCAAGCTCGTCGGGCCTTGTATTTGTATCGATTGATTAAGAAGCAGGGTGTTTCTCACCTGCATGCGGCCCGATCAAATATGGTGCTGTGTGCGTGGATGGCGCATCGATTATCGGGCGTGGATTTTTCCATGGCTATAGAAGATAAATCCGACATTGGCCGGGCTGCACTCGACAAGATAGCTGCCGATGCGATTTTGGTCAGCCGTGCGGATTTTGAAGCGGGGGACGATATACTGGAATTACGACCGATAGACAGAACACGCCGTTTGAAAGTGGGGCCGTTGAAGGCAAAATTGCCAGGTCAACTGGAGCTTCCGGACAGGGAGCCGGTTTACAAAAGGTGGGTGGAACAACTTCTGGAAATTACTTCAAAATGAGTGAACCCCGCCTAGCTGTCATCATCCCCTGTTACAATCACGCTTCTTATGTGGAGAAGGCGATTGAGTCGGTGCTGGATCAAACACGTCCACCGGACCGTTTTCTGATTATTGATGACGGCTCGAAAGATAATTCGGTTGAAGTGATTCGTGCGTATGAAGACCGGGGGGTGGAACTGATTGTCCAGGAAAATGCGGGCGCTCACAACACTCTTAACCGATTGGCAAAAACTGTCAGCGAGGATTGTGATCTGATCAGCATTCTGAATTCAGATGACTATTACGAGCCACAGCGATTCGAAAAATGTTTACCCCTTTTTGAAAGTGGGAGCGATACGAAGCCCTCGGTGATGGTCACAGGATTAACTATGATCGATCCTGACAACGAGCCCTTGGCGGCTGATGAGTCACGGGCGAAATGGCTGCGGGCGGTATGGTCGATGGGTAATGATCCGGATCTTTCCATTTGGGAGTGGATGGGCATGGCTAATTTTCCGGTGACCAGCAGTAACATCATCTCCCGTGCAGACTACCTTTGCGCCAATCCCTTCCGTCCTTATCGATTCAATCACGATTACTTTTTTCTCAGTGGTGCGGCGATCCGGGGAGAGATTCAGTTGGTGAACGAATCTCTATTGAACTACCGCGTTCACCCTGAAAACAATATTAACAGCGCACCGGCCCCCTTGTTGAAGGAGATGCTGCGCATGCACATCGATCTCTACCATGACTATGCTAGCGAATTGGAATCAGATCCAACGGCACGGCAACGTTTTTACGAATACATGGCCGCAGCGCAGAGCAGCATCTCAAGTTTTCATCCGGGTTTGTTTCAGTTGTTGCTGGCCAAACTGACAGCCAAATCAGACGAGGCGACTCTGGAGGATCTTATCGAGTCATTGGACGAGACCAAGATAGACGAGCTGAACGATTATCCGAACAAAGCGTTGGTGAATACCTGGGATGAAAAATCCCCGGTATTTCATGGAGCGGCTCTGGCAGAAAAATTCGAAGTTTTGAAGCGGGAGCGAAATGAGCTGAAAACTGAGCTGCGAGCCACTCAGGAATTAGCCAAGTTGAGAAACGACTTACTGAAGGATAAGGGCAAAGCTTTGCGTGCTTTGGTGGGAGGGAATTCAAAAATCACTTCTGACGCTGGAAAAGGAGCGGTGGAGAAGCTGGCCAATCTGAAGAGGGAACTTGGAGGAAGCGGGTAGGGCTATCTACACCTCGCAATGACAAAATCGGAGTTTTGTCCTACACGCTAAATTCCACGACATGGGATAAAATCGGCTAAGGGTTATCTGAGCTGAGTGGGACAAATTTCCATATTTGTCATTTTCGATTCTCCCTTCCCCTTACAAACCTGCCAAGGCTTTGGTAGCCACTTCTGCAGTTTTTGCGATGTCAGCTTCGCTGTGTGCCGTAGAAATAAAGCCTGTCTCGAATTGGGAGGGAGCAAAATAGACGCCGTTTTCCAGACAAGATGAGAAATATTTTTTGAAAGCTTCGAAATCGGCTGTTTTGGCGTCATCCAGGTTCTTGATTTCCTTATCAGTAAAAAAGAGGCAGAACATCGAGCCGATGCGATTGAATGTGTAATTTTTCCCCGTCTTGGCCAGGGTTTCATGCACGCCTGCTTCAAATACAGTGCCGAGTTGTTCGAGTTTGTTCCAGGCGTCAGTTCTTTCGAGTTCACGTAACTGCGCCAGTCCGGCGGCCATTGCCAGCGGGTTGCCTGAAAGAGTTCCGGCCTGATAAACCGGGCCATCCGGGGCGAGTTGATCCATGATGTCGGCGCGTCCGCCAAAAGCGCCCACCGGCAATCCACCGCCGATGACTTTTCCCAGTGCAGTCAGATCGGGGGTGATTCCAACATGCTCCTGCACACCTCCTTTGGCAACGCGGAAGCCGGTCATGACTTCGTCGAAAATCAACAGGGCTCCATATTTTTTGGTGATGTCACGGAGGAACTGCAGAAAACCCTGCTGTGGAAAAATCAGCCCGGCATTGGCGGGAATAGGCTCCAAGATGATGGCGGCTATTTTTTCTCCTTCTTCCGTAAAAACTTTCTCAACCGCTTCTTGATCATTGAATGGCAGGCAGATGGTGGTATCGGCAAATGCCTTGGGGACTCCCGCACTGTCCGGCTTGCCGTGAGTCAGGGCTCCGCTGCCAGCGGCGACCAGCATGGAGTCAACGTGGCCGTGGTAACAGCCTTCAAACTTGATCACCCGGTCACGACTAGTGAATCCTCGTGCCAGACGCAATGCTGACATAGTGGCTTCCGTACCGCTGTTGACCATACGGACTTTCTCAACCGAGGGGACCCATTCGCAGATAAGATCAGCCATCTCGACTTCGAGTGGATTGGGGGTTCCAAAACTGAGCCCTTCGAGAGCGGCTTCGCGCACGGCTTCTACCACTGGTGCCGGAGCATGCCCTAGAATGGCGGGGCCCCAGGTGCCTACGTAATCGATCATTTCATTGCCATCGACATCGCGGATGCGACACCCTTTGGCATGATTGATGAAAAAAGGATCACCATCCACATTGCGAAAAGCGCGAACAGGGGAATTCACCCCTCCGGGGATGTGGCGTTTGGCACGGGCAAAAAGAGATTCGGAAAGGCTACGGTCTGGCATGGTTAATTGGTGGAGTGTGAAGGTTTTTAGGCTTTTTATTCGATTGATTGAATAGTAGGATCTTTTTGTCGTCTATAAAGGCAATGTGAAGAGGGAATCCTGTGATCGTAATAAAATATTTTGTGAGAGACCGGTTGTCAGTATTACTGACTGCTTTGGCTGTGTTATTGGTTTTTGGCTCCCCTGAAGTGCTGGTAGCCCAGCTGGGAAAAAGTAACCTTAGGCAGGAAGAGGGGGCCGTCTACCTCGAAGACCTGTTGGAGAAGCCTATTCAACTGAAGGTGGTGAAATCCTTGCCGGTGTATAGTTCACTGAAAGGCAAGCGCTGGTTGGGAAACCTGGTTCCAGGAGGTCCGGCGACTTTACTGGCGATCAGTGACAGGGCTTACCGGATAAGAGCAAGAGCTCAACAGGGGCAGGTCGCTGGGTGGGTGAGCCCGAAAGCGGTGCAGGGGATTGACGATAAGATGGTGCAGAATTTGAAGAAGCTCTACGAGCGTGAGTTGCTGGTACAGGATTTGGTTTCAAAAAAACAAATAGCCATGGGGATGACCCTGGGGGAGGTGGAAAGATCTTTGGGGCGGCCGGATAATCGGACTTCGAAAGTAGATAAGGAAGGGCGAAAGGACAAGGTGGAGTACATCACCTACGAAAGGGTGCCCCAGACTGTCACGAGACCTGATCGCTTTGGTCGGCTTTTTCAATCGACTGTTTATGTGAAGGTTCCGGTGGGTAAGTTGACGATCGAATTTGAAGATGAACTGGTCAGCAGTATTGAAGAAAGCGAAGGTGACAACGTATCGGGGCCGGTCAAAATAGTACCGCCGCCGATAGTGCTTTTTTAGGGAAGGCTGTAAGCATTTGGGGGGAGCTCTTTTTCACCATGAGCCGAGGTGAAGACGAGACCGCCGAATTTCACTGCTTGAGGCAGCACATGAAGTTCATGAAGAATAAAAATAAGAGATTTCAACTCCCGCTTCATGTTCTGCAATCTGTTGCCTACGTAGTATATCCTCCGGCTGTCTCGACTTCGTCTCGGCTCGTGGTAAAATTTCCTTGTTTGATTTTCTTTCAACGTTTGCCAAATATCGCGGAGCCTACTCTGACGATGGTGGCACCTTCTTCGATCGCAACGGTGAAATCATGACTCATTCCCATTGAGAGTCCCGGCAGGGTGAGCTGGGCACTTTGTTCAAGTTCATCGCGCAAGTCCCGCAAGTCGGAAAAATGGGGGCGTGTTTTTTCGGGATCAGGATTGAATTCAGGAATGGTCATCAGGCCTTCGATTTGCAGATGCACCATTGCCAGTAAGGGATCGAGTGATTGACGGATCTCCGCAGGAGAAAAGCCGAATTTGGCATCATCGTGAGCAATATTGATTTGCAGGTAAATTTTTACAGTCAGATTCAGCTCGCCTGCAATACGATTGATTGCCCCGGCGATGCCCAGGGAGTCAACGCTGTGGATGGCGGTAACGTTCGGCAGCACCTTGCGCACTTTGTTTTTCTGCAGATGGCCGATCAGGTGCCACTCGATTTTCTCGGACAGTTGTGGAACTTTTTCCAGCAGCTCTTGTACGCGATTTTCTCCAAAGCGGATTTGTCCTGCCTCAAAGGCCTGTTGGATGACATCGGGGGGATAGGTCTTGGAAACTGCCAGCAAGTGAACCGAATCAGAGGCACGCTCTGATTTACTAGTAGCTTCAGCGATCTGTTGATGGATGTTTTCGAGATGGTGGCAGATGGCAGGCATAGTTTATCAGGGCTTAAGATGGCCCAACAGCTGTAGCTTGGAAACATGGAAGTTCAGTATGCCAGTATTTTCATTGCTCTTCCGCTTCACTGAGCACTTGTAGGGAGGCCTGAGTTTTGGTAGATATCCGACGGGGGTTTTTCTGCCATACAAATCAGCAGGATCTCTGGAGCTGAATACATCGAATGCAAAGCTGGTACACAATTGAGTTGAATGGGAGGCCCTGGCATCTGGAAGGCGTTTCGGTAAGGGTGTCCTTACTGGAGGCTTTGAAATCGCGTGGGGAAATCGATCCCTTATGCAGTGCAGACAGTGATCAGAATGGGGTGTTGGTAATGATGCTCGATGGAGATCGCGAGAGGTGCCCGGTTTTTCGAACGATCGACTGTGGGCGTGTTCCTCTGGTAATGATGGCGGGCAGGAAAATATGGACACTTGATGGACTGCAGCAGGCTTTTGCTGATCATCCGCTTTGGGCGATTGAAAAACGATACCCGGTCGTCGAGACGCATCCGCTGAGGCGGGCGAACTTGTTGTTTATGTTGTTCGAGTGGTGCGGCTTGTGCCGTGAACAAAGGGAGGTGCAGCAGCCTGAAGGTTTCATTTCCCGTACTGCGGACTATGTGGGAGTAAAAAAAATGTTTAAAGATCTGATGGAGATAGATGTTTATGGGGCGGATCGGGTGGATGGAGAAAAAGTGGAAGAATGGGAAGAGCTACAATATGTGGATGGAACGAAGAACCGCTTTTATCGGCCGCAGACGATTGTTGAGTTGTTAGCATTGAAACGTCAGGCTTCAAATTCACAAGTGATTGCGGGAGCCACTGGCAGGCAAGGACTTGGTGAAGAAAGTAAATCCCCGGTAGGAGTGTTTTTATCAGCTGAGGGCATTGGTGAGTTGCGGTCCCTGGTGGATGAAGGCAGTCACTGGGAAATTGGCTCAGCAGTTCCTCTGAGTGAGATTGCCGGGGTGCTTGGGGGGGAGTATCCGGAGTTGGGCGAAGTTTTAAAGCGTTTTGAATCAGGGCCGATCCGGAATCGTGCGACCTTGGGCGGGCAATTGAATACAGCGGCGGGTCGTGCCGAATTAGGGCCGGTTTTATTGGCGCTGGATATTCGAGTTAGACTGTTATCCGAGGGGGGCGCTCGTGATCTGACTTTGGATAGTTTTTATGGCAGGAATGAGGAAGAGGTTTTGAGAAGCAATGAAATCATCAAGAGTGTGAGTTTGCCCCGCAATACAGCAGAGATGTTGCGGGTAAAAGACTGCAAATTTCGCTTGTGTGAGGCTTACAAAATAGCCAGCCGCCGATCGGCTTGCCGGGGAATGATCACTGCTGCCTTTGCCCTTGAAATAAATAGTGCAGGAGAGCTTGTTCGAGCCATCCTGGTCTATGGAAGTTTGCTTTCGCGTCCCGTGCTTGCAGTGAAATCGGCGGCTGCGTTGAAAGGGAAGATTTGGAATCAGGAAACAGTAATTGGGGTTCTGAAAGAACTGGACAAAGAAGTGGCCGAGCTTGGGAAACTGGGAGCGAAGGATGACAAGCGGCTATGGGTGACCACTTTATTTCAAAAGTTTCATCACCAACACCCCGGCTTGAAGATGATTAGAACGAAGCAATTGGAGAAGAGCGGAGAGGGCGGGGCCAAGCAGATTGGCGAAAATTGAGATTATGAAGAGGCTGAGCAAAACGATGGATGCTGATGGTTATCTGGAAGCCGTGTTGCTGGTTTCACCTCATGCATCGGCGGCAATTGTAAGTAAATCATCACTTGCTGCTATCGGTGTGGATGGTCTTGTGGCGGTATTTTTCGATGAAGATTTAAACGAGGGAAGTCAGGGGAGTTATTTTGCTGGAAAAAAAGTCGAGTATTTTGGTCAGCCTGTGGCCCTGGTTGTAGGCAGGGATCGAATGAGCTGTTGTGAGGGGCTTGAGAAGATTGATATCAAGTATCATGCCGCCCCGGGAATTCTGGATGTGGCGCATGCCAAGGCTGTTCGGAATCTACTGGATGAGCAGTGTTGTCTTAAACGTGGGAATCCGGAGCGAGGCTTGGACGAGGCTGAAATTCTGATAGAGGGGAGTATTTCCATCTCGGGCCAGTATCCAATGGCTTGCGGAATTCTTATGGCAGAAGCTGAGCCTTTGCCGGAGGGGCAGGGTATCAGAGTGAGCGTGCCTGCCGAGCGACCGTCGGATGTTCGTATTTCAGTAGCCGAAGTGACGGGCCTGCCGGAAAGCCTGGTGAGAGTGGAGGGAATGTCGATGGCTGGTTCTTCGGGTGGGCGCGGGAGGGAGAGTGTTCGTGTGGCGAGTCTGGCGGCCGTAGCAGCGATGAAATTGGGGAGCCCTGTGCGATTGGAACTTGATGCGAGTCAAGAAGCCGCCCTGACCGGGAGACGTCATGCTGTGGAAGCAGGATTTCGAGTTGCTTGTGATAAAAGCGGAGTGATCTCGGCCTTGGATGTTGATCTTGTGATGGATGCGGGGGCTGAGGGAGGGCATGCACGGGCTGTGCTTGAGCAAGCAATATTGAATGTCGACGGGGCTTATGGAATTGCTGATTTCAGAGTGAATGGAAGGCTGTGCCGGACAAACGGATTGACTGGAGCTTCGATTCTGGCTGAAGGGGCTGCACAGGGGATTTTTGTGATGGAAGATGTTATCGCTCGTATCGCTCGACGATTGGGCAAGACGGCAGACACCATTAGGGAATTGAATTTTTATCGATCGGGCAAGACGCTTGCGGAAACTCCTTATGGGCAAAAAGTCGATGCCGATCTTTTGAGCCGTTTGTGGATTGCCAGCTTGTCGGCTTCAAAACTGCATGAGCGCAGGGAAGCGATAGGGAAATGGAATCAAAAAAACTCCGCATGCAAACGAGGGATTGCAGCTGTGCCGATCAAGATGGGAGTGGGCGATCCGGTAGCCACGAACAATCAGGCTGCGGCCTGTGTGCAATTACACAAGGATGGCAGTGTGAAGGTGTCGATTTCCAAAGTGGATGTGGCTGATGGTTTGCTGACTCGAGTCAGGAAGCAAGTCAGTGATTTATTCGGAGTGCAGGAGCAGAGGATTGCAGTGGATTCTAGTATGGACGGAAGTTTGGGTTCATCTTTGCAGGCTTACCTTGTCGATGCAGAAGCATTGATTCAAGCAGCGGTGCAAAATGCCTGCATAGAATTGAAGCACCGCTTGGAGAGCTGCTCTGATTCAGATGAGGGTGAGAATAAATCATTCGCCGAGCAGGCAGCCAGAGCCTGTCAGCAGGGAGAGAGTTTGGTGGCACTCGGGTATTCTAAACAAACAGGTTTAGGCTGGGATGGTGAGAGTTTCAAGGGATCACCTTTTAGCGGGTATTTTTATGGAACAGGGGTGATAGAAGTAGAACTGGATGCATTCACGGGGGATGTCCGGGTGCTTCGGGCTGATTTATTTTGTCAAGGAGGTGAAACGGAGAATGCTGATTTGGATCGGGCACAAATTTCCAGAGCTTACATGATGGGGCAGGGGTGGGTGCTCAATGAAGATGTGAATTCTCACTGTTATGCGGTGCCTGGACTGGATGAGGCTCCGTTGGATTTCCGGATTGAATTGATTGACCTGGAGTGTGGGCGGGATAAGGGACAGCAACGGATTTCGTGTGCTGAAGCACCGCTAACCATGGCAGCAGCACTGCGTGAAGCCTTGAAGGAAGCTATTTTTGCCTATGCGCCGGGATCCGTAATCGATTTTGATTTGCCCCTGCCTGCCGGGCAGATGGAGGTGATGCGGGCTTTGAGAGAAATTTCTAAAAAGGCAGCGGCTTTAAAACAGAAAAAGAAAAAGAGTGGCGGGGCGGCTTGAGATGAAGTAAGAAAGGACTGCCGAGCCGATGTGGCGGAATTGGTAGACGCAGCAGACTTAAAATCTGCTTCTCATATATGGGAGTGCGGGTTCGATTCCCGCCGTCGGCACTTTTTTGAATATGTTATAAGGAGCTTTTTTCACAGGGTCTCGTAAGTCTGGGGGAAAGCGGGTCTACGGCAATTTGCTTGCACGGTGTCGTGAACAGGGATTGTATCTTCGTAACCCCGGCAGCATGGGTGGTGCGCCGACCAGGTCTTTGATCCGGATCGCAGTCAAGGACGGTGAGACCAATGCGAGGATGCTTGAGATCCTCAAATCCGCACAAAAATCTTTTGCTCATACAGATACCAGCAGATAAGCCAGAAAAAGAGGCCGATGGCGGTGGATTGAACGAAGGGGGAGTTCAGTTCGCCGAGTAAGTTGAATGCGTCCGGTCCGAGATGGGTTTTCAACAAACCGGTAGTCCACGGTTTCAGTAACATTGCCATGAAATACATGAGCAGGGAATTCATACCAACAACGATGAGGGGGAAAAAGGCCCACCGCCATTTCAGGATGTCCATGATGCCGTAGAGGGTAGCGAGGATGAGGCAGCACCAACCGGCTGAAAAAAGTGCCCAGGACGGGGTCCAGATGCGTTTGACCATCGGGATGAATCCGGAGAGGTGCAGGTAGTGGCCGACGATCAGACCGAGGGCACCTGCGATGATTAGAGTCCAGAATTTGCGTTTATTGCTGTGGTCGGAGCGCAGTAATTCTCCACACATCAGTCCGATTAGCATGGTGGCGAGCGAGGGCAGGAAGTTGACGGTCTGGTAACCCCCTGCGCTGAATTTGAAAGGCTCTTTTCTTTGGAATTCGTTGATCACGACAAGGTCAATATGATGCCCGACATTGGCATTTTTTTGCCAGGCCGGGGCGATGTCTTTGAGGTTTTCCTGTGCCCATTCGGCACTCACTCCCACTTCGGGGGCACCGTTTCCAACGTCGATACCGGTATTGGGCTCAAAAGTGTAGAGGCCCCAGGTGCCTGCCAGAATGAGAAGGATGCCCAGAGCTTGCGCCTTCCAGGGGAATCTCCAGAAGATGAATAGAAAACTGTAACCCAGTCCGATCTGGCTGAGTACATTCATGAACCACCAGTTGGTTTGGTCTTTGCCATTGGAACTGAGAAAAACCCCTAGCAGGATGAGAACAAGGGAGCGCCAGAGTACATGGCCGAACATGCGGAACCAGCTGTGGCCCATGGAGGCGCGTTTGGTATAGGAGTAGGCCATCGAGACCCCTACCATGAACATGAAAGAGGGCTGGATGAGATCCCAGAAACCGCAGCCGGTCCATTGCACATGGGTAAAGTTATAAAGAACATTTTCCCACAGACTGGAATCAGGGTTTTCAGCGAGATGTTTTTTTGCTGTGCCAGCGAGTCCGAAACCACCAAAGGCCAGTGAAATCATGATCAAACCACGATAGGCGTCTAGAGAATAGAGCCGTGGGTGTTTTTCTTTGAGCCGTTTTTTCTTGGCAGGGATTTTTTTCCCAGGTGATTTACCCGGTGATGTAGGTTGCGGGGGGAGGGATTGCGTTTTAGCAGATTCCGAGGGGGTAATCTTGGTTGTGGCCATGGCGGGGAATGTAGCGGGGGGAGAGGAGTGTGGCAATGAAAGAATAAGGCTGTGGCGGTTTGGGCTGCAGGCTGTGGAAAGGGTGAGGTCGGTGAATCGGCCTCAAACATTGGGGGGAGATGGTGGCGTGAATACGTCCCTGCCTCGAGCTTGTAGTTCCAGGCTTCGGCGGCACAATAGTTTTTCAGAGTGTAGTTATTATGAAAAACCGATTAAACCCATTTATCCTTAGCCTTGTTTTTGTCACTTTTGCAACAGGGCTTACCGGTGCAACTGACAAAAAACTCAATGTGCTGTTTCTCATTTGCGATGATCTGAACAACGATCTCGCCTGTTACGGGGATCCTCAGGTGAAGTCGCCGAATATTGATCGTCTGGCAAAACGCGGGGTGCTTTTTGAGCGTGCTTATTGTCAATATTCCCTGTGCGGGCCCAGTCGTGCTTCATTCATGACCGGGCTCTATCCCGATCAGAATTTGATTCGACGCAATGCGATTCACATCCGTGAACATGTACCAACTGTGCAGACCATGTCAGAGATGTTTCGTGCTGGTGGGTGGTTCGCCTCAAGAATAGGAAAAATTTATCACTACAATGTGCCGAAACACATTGGCACGGGTGGACACGATGACCCCTACTCGTGGAACCAGACTTTTAATCCCCGCGGTCGTGATGTGGATGACGAAGATCTGATCTTCAGTCTGAGGCCGGGTAGTTTTGGCGGAACCATGAGCTGGCTGGCTGCCGAAGGAAAGGATGAAGAGCAAACAGATGGCATTGCTGCCAGCGAGGCGGTGAGGCAATTGAAGGCTTTTGCCAAGACTGAAAAACCTTTTTATCTCGCTGTCGGACTTTATCGCCCGCACACCCCTTATGTCGCCCCGAAAAAGTATTTTGATATTTACCCCGTGGATAAGATCACTGTGCCGACCGAGCCGGAGGGGTATCTGGATACTTTGCCGGCAGCAGCACGGAAATCGATTCGGCGAAAGAAGGATCAAATTGATTTGCCGGACGAAGTGGCCAGGAAAGCCATCCAGGCCTATCACGCTTCGATTACGTTTGCCGATGCCCAGGTTGGGCGTGTGCTCGATGCGCTGGACGAAACCGGTCTGGCTGAGAATACGGTGGTATTGTTCACTTCCGATCATGGTTATCACATGGGCGAGCACGGGCATTGGCAGAAAACCACTCTGTTTGAAAATGCCGCTAGAGTGCCTTTGATCATGGCTGGCCCGGGAATCCCGGCTGGATCTGTTGGGAAAAGTACCAAGGCGCTGGCGGAGATGGTCGATTTTTATCCGACCTTGGCGGAGTGGTGTGGTTTGAAGGCACCGACTTATGTATCCGGGGTGAGCCTGATGCCGGTATTAAAAAACCCTGCGACAGACAAGCCGCCCCGCAGCGGAGCTTTCACCCAGTATGCAGATGGTTACAGTCTGCGCACTGACCGCTATCGTTATACGGAGTGGGGAAAGGATGGAAAGGGGGGTAATGAGCTATACGACCACGAGAGTGATCCGGCTGAGATGAAAAATCTCGCAGGCAAGGTGGAGCAGGCAGGAGTGGTAGGGGTGCTATCAAAGCAATTGCGAAAGAGGATTGCAGAGGCAGGCAGGAAACCGGAGGGGCTGACACAGATTCAGTATGAGAATCGAAGACGGGTGAAGTGAGGTGCTTGAGGGGATATGTAAAACGAAGTTCCAACTTCGTTTCTTCCCAAAAGGTTGTGCACAGTAAATTTTAACAAGGATAAACGATGTTGAAATATCGTTTTACGGGTGATCTTGGCCCACAAAAAACGCCGCTGTTTTCACAGCGGCGTTGTAAGTGTAAAGTTGTGAAGCAGATCCTTATTTGACCTTCATCACACCGTTCATCAGGATCCAATGTCCAGGATAGGTGCAAAGGTAAGGGTAGTCACCAGGCTCGGACGGGGCAGTGAACTCGATGGTTTCACTTTTCCCGGGAAGCACCAGCTTGGAACTGAACAGGACGTCATCAGATTCTGGAACGCAGTTTTTCTTGGTGATGAAATCCGGATCGGCGAGCCCGGCATTGGCCAATGAGCCCACAGCTTCTTTTTTGCCTTTTTTCACAATCAAAATATTATGTGGCTGTTTGGTGATGCTCTCGGCTGGGTTGACTAGAGTAAGTTTGACTTTTTGCCCTGCTTTAACGGTGAACTCTTTAATGTCGAAGATGAACTGAACTTTGTCAGCAGTGAGAGTGATTTCTACGACTTCCTGAGCTTGCACCTTGGAAGTAGAGAGTCCGACGAGAGCCAGTGTAGCAATGCCGAGAAGCTTGAGAGTAGTGATGGATTTTGACATGATCAGTTTGGTTGGTTTCTTTTCAAAAGTGATGAACGAAACAATCGTTCGTCATCGAATCGTATCAGATTATGCGGGAGCAGTCCCTCTGCAAGTCATTTTAGGGGAATGGGTTCGGTTTGAGTCAAAATATGCGGGATGCTAAATTCTTATTTTTATCTGATCCCCTTGCCGCAAGGGGGGGATGTGATTTAGTGAACCTGCGAATGGACAGGAGAACAACAGAGCAGAAAAAGGGCAATTGCTTTGTGCATGTGTTTGCTGCAGCATGGTTTGTCTGGGCTGGGAATGGAGTTGGGTTTTGCCAGTCGGAGCCGGAACTAAAGAAGGTTCTGGAGGTGCCGTTTGTGCATGGGCGTATTTCGGTCAATGGCATTCTCGATGAATGGGTTGAGTACCGGGGAGTTAGTTTGTCTGCCCGGACGGGTGATGATGAAAGCCCATCCAGGGCTTTTGTGAGAACGGCTTGGGATGAGGAAAAATTGTATCTGGCTTTCCGGGTGAAGGATGGAAATCTTTTTGCCCACGAAACGAGTGATGCCGGAACGCCATGGAGAGATGATGCGGTTGAAGTTTATTTGAGTGTTGCTCCGGAAGAAGTGTCGGAAGGGAAATTGTCACCCAACGAGTACCAGTTCATTGTGAATCTGAATGGAGCCGTGGGATCTTGCCGAGGCACTTCGCTGGGCACTCGTGATCACAGTTGGGATGCTGATATTCTTAGCGGGGTACGCTGGAAAGGAAGTTTGAATGATTCAGCGGGGGAGGCTGATCAGGAATACACGGTCGAGATAGCAATTCCCTGGCAGGCTTTGGGGCTTGAGGCCCGATCCAATGTTGAACTGTTGGTTGATTTTGCAGTGACCAACCGGGAAAAAGCGGAAACGACAACTGAGGATCTTCTTTATTACGACTGGGCGGGTTTGGAAAAATTTGGCAATCCGACCCGATGGAACCGGCTCATCTTGCGAAGAGCCCCTGTGTCGGGGAGCAGTGAATTGGTTGGTGGAGAAAAGTCAGGGCTGTCGATGGGGAAAGATCTATCTGGAGAGCAGGGATGGGTAGGCCGAGTGATAGGCTTGATACTTTTTGGGCTTGTGATTGTGCTGGGCTGGATGGCTTATTGGAAAGAGCATAACCGTAACAATCATGTGGCTAGTGAAGCCCGGCGAGGAAATGACGCTTCATCTGCAGAGTTAAAAAATGAAAGGAGAGAGTCTTCGTTCGATGAGGTCAGTGAAGGGTTGCAAGTTTTGGCTCGGCGGGTGAAACAGATCCTGGAGCAGGATTATGCGGGGGATCTCAGCGCAAGTTCGGTTGCCGGACGTTTGAGAGTTTCTGAGCGGCACATGCGCCGGGCTCTCAAAGGGGTGGAGGGACAGAATTTCAGCAAGCTGCTGCAGGAGATCCGATTGAAAAAAGCCTGCCAAATGTTAGTGCAGAGTGATCGGTCGATTTCTGAAGTGGCTTTAGAGGTGGGTTTTGGAGAGCAGTCTTATTTTTCACGTTTGTTTAAGAAGAGGTTTGAGATGTCACCATCGGAATACCGGGCTACAAATTGTGGAGGAGTGAAGGGTCGGTAAGGTTTGTGAAAAAACGGACATTTTTGTAAAAAATGGCCACTATTTTATTTAAGTAGTATTTGTAACTTATTGAAATTAAGGCTATTAGGGGATTTTATATTTTCAGGTTACGGGTTTTGTCCGCTCTCTCCTATCACTAAAAATGGGATTGACTTATAAATTGGTGTACTTGCATCAACCATTATTATGAAACAAGACCCATTATCTGAAAACAAACAAGTATCCTCCATCAGTCGTCGGAATTTTGTCAATCGATCAATTGCGGGGGGGCTGGCCTCCACTCTTACTTCCTTCACGGGGATGAGAGGGCTGGCGGCAGCAGCAGAGAAAAAATCAGCACTCTTGCCCTTTGCTGGAAAAAATATCCTGGTGCCCTTTTCATGGAGCTTTCGTAATATCGGAGATATCGGGATCACACCGGGGATTCTGCACTTGATCGACACCTATTTGCCTGGTGCGCATGTGACCATTCTAGGGAATTCCTCGGTTGAAAAATATGAAGAGTATCTCTCAAGCCGCTTCCCGGATGTAGATTTGGTGAAAGCTCCCTACAAAGGCAAGCACAGTGCTGAACATCTCAAAAAATACCGGAGGGCTTTCGATGAAGCGGATCTGGTGATGTATAATTCAGGCACTACGCTTTCCTATGGGCGTTGGGAACGCAACTGGCATCGTACCATGCCTTTGGCCTTGCCTCTTTTTCTTGCTCGTGATGCGGGTAAACCGTATGGCATTTACTGTCAATCGTTTGAGCAGTTTGCTCCACCCAGCGATGCCCTTTTCCGACCTCTGCTGAACGATGCAAAATTCCTGTTTACCCGTGATACCAATTCATTGGCCTATTTAAAGTCGCTGGGAATCGATGCACCAAATATGGAATTTGGTCCCGATGCAACCTTTGGTTTTGATCTGGATGATCGTGCGGGTGGGGATGCAATCATGAAAAAATTTCAACTGGAAGATCGTAAATTCATTACCATGACCATCCGCTCTCCCAAACAGGGTTTTGTTTCCGAGGAACGCGGAACAGACCATGCATCAAAAATGCGTCAGCTGATTATTGAATATATCGAGAAAACGGGTGAACGGGTTTTAGTCTGTGCTGAAGTGAAACAGGACATCGAAGAGACCAAATCTTTGATTTATGATCCGTTGCCCGAAAAAATCAAAAAGAATGTGGCTTTCAAAGATACCTTTTGGTCACCCGATGAAGCCTTTTCTGTATTCAAGCGCGCAAAGTGTGTGGTGAGTATGGAAATGCATTCTGTCATCCTGGCTCTCGCAGCGGGCAGTCCTTCGATACATCCTCCCTTCGTAGAAGCTGGGAGGAAGGCTCAGATGGTGAGAGATATTGGATTGGGTGAGTGGTTATTTGATATCGATAAAAACAGCTCGGCAGATATGGGCAAAGCTTTGCTCGGCATCCATCAGGATTTGCCAGGAGCCTTGAAAAAGGTCGAAAAGGCCATGGCATTTGTGAAGCAGCACCAGAAAAAAACGATGGGTATTGTCGGCCAAACATTGCAGGGCTGAGAGAGCGGGTGCAACAAAAGGGGAGAGGCGGTGGTGGTGGGAATATTCACCATGAAGCACTTGAAGGGCATGAAGAGAAAAATCCCAATCAGCTTTTCTAAAATATACAGAGAAGCACTATAAAAATATGGAAATATCTTAAAATTATGATATTTATAGTATTATATCATAATATTTTAAGATGCATCGAGTATTGATAGCGGATGCCGATCCACTGCGGGCTTGCCATTTGGAGGCAGACTTGGAGGATTTGGGCATCAAGGCGATTTCCGTGGTGAGCGGGGAGATGGCGGTGGCGTTTTGTCGGGAGTATGATCTTGATTTGGTTCTGCTTGATCTTGAAATGGGAGATGCGCGTGATGCGGTGCGTTTGCTCGGGGAAAATGAAATGACTGCAAGGATTCCGATCATGGGGATCTTGGCCGATGGGGGGGGGATTACAGAGAACGGTTTGTGCAAAGTATTGGATGGCAGCATACTGAGGATGGAATTAGCGCAGGAATTGCAAAAATATTTACGAAGGGAGGAGGGGCTGGCTGGATGCCAGCAAGCGGCAGTGAAATTGGAAGCTTCATATGTTAAGATTTCAGCCAAAGACCTGGGTGAAAATCCTGTATCCCTGCTTTTGCAATTAAGTGAGCAGATTCTGGGGCTGGCAGAGAACTTGAAAGCTTCGGTCACCAGCTTTGGTCCGGATGGACCTGAGATGTTTGAATTTGTGGAAAAATCGTCGAATCAGATGCACCAATGTCTCGTCAGAATCGCTGCGCATGAACCGGATCAACAGGCGAGTCGTTTGCGGGACCGTGAAGTCAGGCATGATTTTCGCAATATTCTGGCTTCGATCAGAGGGTTCACCGATTTGATTTTGATGGAGGATGGGATTCCTGAAGAGGAGGCGGCGGCTCTGA
>DAOUQC010000149.1 GCA_030625775.1 Verrucomicrobiota bacterium | reverse complement strand
GGCTCGCTCCTGGTTGCATGCCAACTGCTCTGCCTGTCATCGCAGACATGGCGGAGGCAGTGCGCCGCTTGAAGTGAATTTCGAAGTCCCATTGATGGACACCGCGATGTTATACGAAAATCCGACCCGTGGTGATTTCGGCCTCGACGACGCAAAGGTGATCGTTCCGGGTGAGCCATGGAAATCCACCCTGCTCTATCGAGTCACCTCCACCGGCAGTGCCCACATGCCGCTTATCGGCGCTAAAGAAGTGGATGAAAATGCCGAAGGCCTGCTCAGAAAATGGATCACTGAATTGCCCCATGAAAACAAGCAAGACGACAAAGATATCGAAGCCAATCTGACCACGGTTTCCGACGCGATGAAAACCGTTTCCACCATCGATGATTTAACCGCAACCCAACGCAAGTCCACCATTGATGCCGGGCTGGCTTCCTCCAATGCCAATATCAACGCACTCTTCCTTCGTTTCCTTCCTGCTGACAAACGACCGCGCACTCTCGGACCGGATATCAATACCGACAAATTGCTCAAGCTCACCGGCAATGCCAAACACGGTGCCCAAGTATTGTCACCGACCGGGAAATGGGCCGCGTGTTACGCCTGCCACACCATCAACGGAAACGGGGGGAAGATCGGTCCGGATCTGAGTAAAGTCGCCAGCCGCCTGAACAAATCACAAATTTTCGAAAGCCTGGCTTCACCTTCACTTACCATCGCACCGGAATTCCAGGCCTGGTCATTTGAAACCAAGGATGGAAAAACCGAAACAGGTTTCATCGTGAAACAAGACAAAGCGAACATGACTCTCCGACTCGTCGATGGAACGACTCGCACCCTGACCAAAAAGGAAATCAAAAAACAAAGCCCCCTGTCCGCCAGTCTGATGCCAGAAGGTTTGTTGCAAACCCTCACCCAACAGGAAGCCGCCGATGTTTTGGCGTGGCTGAGTTCGTTGAAATAATCACGTAACTTGCCGCATAATAATTTAGGCACAAAGGGCCCTCCCAATGTCAGCCTAGGGCACCGCTCTGGATTTTAACGTCAAGTATGCAAGCCCTGAAAGGGTAACCCTATATCAGCCCAGGGCAACGCCCTGGGTCTGAGTGTAAAGATTATTTAGCCCTGAAAGGGCGGCCCTAAAGTTCCTCTAAAATAGCGCCGCCCTTTCAGGGCTACATCTATTGTTCCCAATTTACCCAGGGCGATGCCCTGGGCTATCATATTGACGACCCCTTGGGCCTTACGGATCGTAATTGGATAGGAGAAGAAAACCTCTACCCCCCAATTCCCGCCAACCACACCATCAAGCCTACTATCAGACCACACACGGCAACCGATATCAGGAAGCCGATGATGTCCTTAGGCCGTGGTTTGGCGAATTCCCAATCGGTTCCAGGAAACAACCTCACACTGTTCAGGACCTTTTCAGGATCGGCATAAGCCGCCTCAAGCTTCTTTTTATCCGCTTCAGGGTCAGGATCCACTTCGGTGCGCATCTTGGCATAATAACGATCCAACACCTCTTTCCGATCTCTCTTCGTCACCAAACTGACCAGCATCAACACCATGAATGGCAAGAACAAGCGCGGTGGCAGGCGCAGGGACTCAATGGTCGCCTTCGAAGCCTGGGAAAGATCAAAACCCATCCAGTGATACAAAAGGAAGTCCACATTAAACGCCCCAGCTCCAGTGTGGGCTGTGGTGTGCCGTTGAGTCAGGACACTCACATTGCCCTCCTTACTTTCGCCCACTGTCTCCAAAATAATATCTCCCACCGGTTCAAGACCTCCTCTCCAGAAAACCGACTTGCCTCCGCTTTTTATTATCACCTCAATTTCTTCTCCCACTTCAGCAAGCGGTGGTTCGTCTCCCATTTTTTCCATCAGAGCCTCGTCGTTGTTTTCCTTCGCCAATTCGGTCGCCTTCACCCAGGCATCGTGTTTGGCTACATCCGCAGCGGTGGCAGAACGCTTGGTGGTCGTTGTTACCAGCAGGGTGCTTTGAGTCAGATCAGAATTTGAACGCAGTGACGGCATCACCTTTGGCAAAATATTCGGGATTACAAAAAAGAACACGATGGAAAAAGCAATCGTAGCCCACACTGCGCGGCGATTGGCCCGCCGCCAGAACATGCCGACCCAGAATGGCGCGGCAAACAGGATGGGCAATTCGATGGCCAGCTTGAACTGCCCAAACACATCGGCCATGGTCAAGGCGACGACGGAAGCCCCTACGATGATCAACAGGCCGGTTGTCCGCGCAACCCGCAGACAGGTCTTTTCATCCGCATCGGGATTAATATAAGCGGCAAACACATTTCGCGTCACCAGAGCGGAGGTCACGATCATGTAAGTGTCAGCGGAACTCATCATCGCCGCCAGCAGGCAGGCCAACATCAATCCGACCAATCCCATATTCAACGGCCCGAGAATTTCACGCGCCGCCACTCCCCACACACGATCGGGATCCGCAGCGATTTCCGGGTTCCCTGCAAGTAGAGCCAGAGAAATCAGCGCGGTCAACGCCCAGCCCACGGTGCAGAGACGTTTCAAAAAATTCCCTACCACCAAGCCAATGCGCGCTTCATCTTCACTCTTCGCTGATCCACCACCAGTGGCGATAAAGTGCGGCTGAACCACAATGCCCACCAGGGCCAACAAGGTCAGTGACACAATATACTGCATCGGAAACTCTCCCGCGCTCGGGCCGTCAAAGAGACTGAAGTAGTCCGACGGAACCCGTTCATGCATAATAGCAAATCCATCCATGATGCCCTGGGTTGCCGGGTCACCGAATTCCATTACCAGAGCTTTGAGACCAAATGGGATCAACAAAATCGAAAGCACAATGATGAACACTCCCTGAATCAGGTCGGTGTAGTATGCCGCAGTCAAGCCACCCAGCACTCCATAAAGGATCACGATCAATGCGATCAAAGGAATGAGATAAAATTTGATGTCAATCCCAGCCAACTCCTCGAATCCTAACAGCGGAACTGAAAACTTGGCCACTGCTGAAAACATCGTCGAGAGAAAGAACATGTAAAAAACGATGGCAAAAGCCGTGTAAGCTGCTCCCAGTGCACGCGAATTGTAACGCTCCACAAACCAATCGCCGAGAGTCAAATGACGCATGCGCCGATACCAAACGGCAACGATCCAATAGATCGGCGTCACGAACAACCACATCAGCGCCGACCAAACCCCACTGAGTCCGCTGGTCCAACCCGTCCTCCCCACCGTGACCGGTTCGTGTGCACCGGTTCCCGCACCAAAGGCCGCAAAGGTTTGTAACAGTTTGCCAAAACCGCGCCCGCCCATGAAATAATCCTCCTGCCCCTTGACCCGACGCATCGACCAAATGCCAATAGCCACCATCACCACAAAATACAGAACTAATACAGAGATGTCGATCCAGGTCATAAGGGAGGTTTTTTGGGGAGTTGCTGTTTACTAGACCAAGCGAAGGTCGATTCGTCAAAACAATTGACAGGAGGACGGGCTTTCAATTTGTCCTCCTTTATCCCGTATTTGGCAGGCCTGCCAATCCCTGCTTCATTACCTGCTAATTATGTCGAAACTGCTATCCCTACTCCATGTCCTTATTCTCTCTTTCCTCGCGGTCGCCTGTAGCGAGAACACTCGCACTGATTCCCCTCCCAATATCATGCTCATCATCGCTGATGACATGGCCTGGAACGACAGCACACCCTACGGACACCCTGCAATCAACACCCCCAACATCCAGAAGCTCGCCGATGGCGGAATGCGCTTTGACAACGCCTTTCTCACCATCAGTTCCTGCAGTCCCAGCCGGGCCTCCATCATCACCGGTCGTTATCCGCATCAAACCGACGCCGAAGAATTGCACTGGCCGGTCCCGGCCGAGCAGATCACCTTTGTCGAAAAATTGCGCGAGGCCGGTTACTGGACCGGTGCAGCAGGAAAATGGCATCTCGGTGACGCCCTTCGCGAACGCTTCGATGACATTCGCGAAGTCGATACTTCAGGATTCCAACTGCCCACCGGTGAAGCGGCCAAAGCCGGGAAGTTCAAGGAAACCCTGCAAGGCGAAGCACAAAGCGGATGCGCTGACTGGATCCCCTTGATGCAGGCACGCGACAAAAACAAACCCTTCTTCCTCTGGCTCGCCGCCCTCGATCCGCATCGCCCTTATCATGAGGGCATCATC
>DAOUQC010000052.1 GCA_030625775.1 Verrucomicrobiota bacterium | reverse complement strand
GGTGTTGATCACGGGTGGTGCCAGAGGCATTGCCTCTGGTATAGCCAGGCATTTGATTGAGTTGACTTCTGCCCGGTTTATTTTGATTGGTCGGAAACAAGAGACTGAGAATTGGATTCAAAAACTGCCTGAAAATCGTGTGTCTTATAGGGCAGCAGATCTGACTGAGCCGGAGGCAATCCAATCACTCGAGTTGCGCAAAGAAGGGATCACTCTCATCATCCATGCCGCTGGAATTGAAATTCCGGCAAACATGGTTAAGAAAGGCGCAGAAGAATTTGCCATCACTCTTGCTACAAAAGTTTTATCACTTGAAAATATTCTATCGAGCTTGGATACCGGAAAGCTTCGTGGAGTGGTTCAGTTTTCATCCATTGCTGCATATCGAGGGAATCATGGTCAGGCTGACTACGCTGCGGCGAATGCCCTGTTAAACGGAACTCTTGAAGGTGGAGTTCCTGCTCTTTCCATTGGGTGGCCTGCGTGGAGTGAAGTAGGCATGGCTTCCCGCGGTATTATCAAAGAAATTCTTGAGACCAGCGGGGCTACATTTATTTCTCCCGAAGAAGGGCGTGTGGTGTTCGAGAAGCTTCTGACTGGACTGTTGTTGTCTCCTCCTAGAGGAACTACCCGTTTTGTAGCATCGGGAAAATTGGCGGGTCCTTATATGGTGGACTTTCAAGCGGATGTTCCTATTGATTCCTCAAATCCCATCACCTGCTACCGTTTATCTGATCCTGATCAGAAGATCTCGGTAGATTTCAAGGTGGATCTGGATAAGGCTCCCGCTCTGAGAGAGCACCATTTTTATGGGACAATTTATATTCCGGCAGCTGTGATGCTTCGTGAAATGGTTAGGCAGGTGCTTAGCTGTCAAAATGATCCTGACGATTTGGTGGAATTTTTCGATATTGAGTTTCTATCTCCCATCGCTGTGGAAGAAAATTCTCATCACAAGTTGAGTTTTTCCCGACAGAATGATTTTTTCCTCGTCGAAATGGAGGAGGGAGGCGGGGATCGCCCTATTGTGAGTCTGAAGCTTGGCCCGGGCATGAATGCAGGGGTTTTCAGTGGAGAAGATTTGGAGTTGCTTGCCAGGATGCGGTCAAATTCAGTCCTGCGTGCCACTCCATTTCCCATTCATAAGCTGAATTTGAAGAATAGTGAAGAGGCCTCCTTCAGAGGGGTTTTTGCGACCCTTGAAGAATTGCAATACAATGGCTTCATTGTCACGGCGACCGTGGATATGACATTGGCTGCTCAAGAGGTGACGATTTTGAGTGACACGGAGCGTGTGCCTTTATTGCTTGAAGCGGCATTTCAAACGGCTTCGCATTGGAAACAGTTTGGAATCAATACCCGGCAATCATTCATGCCCAAACATGTGGGTCGTTGCACCATTGATCACCAAGGCTGTGCGAAGGCTCGTCAGGCAAAGGTTTATTGTCAGTTCGTCAAGACTGATGAAGTGAACAAAGCGCGCACTCTGAATATCATTGTTGTGAATGAGAATGAGGAGCCATTGATTATTTTAAAGGATTTCATCACCTCACCCACTTCGATTCGTGAGCCGCTTTGTATTCACACCATTCCCAAGGGGGTGCCCATGCAAATCAATCATAGCGAAATTGTCACGCTGCCTTTGGAGCTGGCTTCTCAATACGCTGATGAAAATAGAAGCACGATTATTACAGAAACAGAGGATGTTGAAATTCATTCACTTTCTTCAGCTAAACGACATAAGGAGAAACTTGCTGGTAAACTGGCAACCAAGCTTCTAGTCAAACACCTTTTGGAGACATCAGGGACGGGGCAGGATGTTTCCTTGAATACCATAGAGGTGCTGTCGGACAGTTCTCCTGTAAGCGTTGGCTTTCAAGGGAGCCAGCTTGAGGATTCATTTTTTTCAATCAGTCACAGCGAGGGCCTGGTATGTGCTGCACAAAACCTTACGCCGGTAGGTGTGGATATCGAAAAAATACGTATACTGTCGGATAAGGCTGTATTTGATTGCTGTGGAGATAAACTGCTTAATGATATTCGAGGGTACATTGAAGAAGGGGGATTTTCGGAAGAAGGCAGAGGTTTTCTGGAGCAGGCACTTCCAATTTTAATTTTCACCCAGAAAGAAGCGGTTTTGAAGGCTGCTGGCATTGGAATTGGAGAAGGCCTCTCAGAAGTTCAAATTGAGGGCATTCATGTGCAGTCACCTTTCCGGGCAACATTTCGAGGGTCGAGCTACGAGGTCACCAGCACTCAGGATCGCCACTATGTTTTATCCGTTGCAAGTTTGGTGGAGGGGGAGAGCGTGGAGGCGGGTGAAAAAAATCAGACGGCACAAGAAGGAGCGAAATCCTTGCCAGTGGAAGAGGTTCCGCTTTCTTTTCTACAACAGGCGATTGTAGAAAATGAAGGTATAGGCTCAAGAGCCGGAGCTGGGAATTACACCCTTTCGCTTCGTTTTCAATTGCGAGGGAAAATCAACGCTAATGCTATCCAGAAGGCATTTAATATTATTCTCAAGAGGCATGATGTTTTGAGAATGGTGTTCAGGCGGGGTGAGAATACTTGTCGCGGATACATTCTTGATCCGGGTGAAGTGGAGATAAACCGGGTTTCTATCGGCAAGGGAGTTGATCCAGAGGCAGCATTGTTGTCCGCGATGGATGAACGCAGTTGGGTTCATTTTGATTTGGAACAGGGGCCGCTTTTCAAGGCGACCCTGTTTCGTATGAATGAAGAACTCCATACTTTACAGCTTGTTTTTGATCACAGCATTATCGATTGTTTTTCTGCGCTGATTCTAGGGCAGGAAATGGCAGGTGTATACCGGCAGATTATTGCAGGGCAAGAGCCGTCTCTCGTAGCATGTAACAGCTATGCTGACTTTGTAAGTAGGGAAGCGGTGCGGCTTTCGTCTGAACGACTGGCATCGTTACGGGCCTATTGGTCAAAAACACTGGCAGGACTGTTGCCCTATGAAATACCAATGCCGCAGGATCAATCCCCGGAGGGAAGTCGTCAGGATCAAAGAGGGCACTCGATAGACTTCAAAATGGATCCGTCATACTTGCAGCGTCTGGATCAAAACTGTCGAAAAACAGGCGTCACTTTGTTCGCAGGCTTATTAGCTATAGTCCAGAGTGCCCTGGCAAAATGTAGCAGACAGGATCAAAGCCTGGTGTATGTCCCTTTTTCGGCCAGAGACCGGGACCTGGACAATGGGGCCACAGGGCCATTTATCCGATTGCTTCCTGTTCGTGCGCATTTCAGGCAGGATCAAACTTATGAGGAATTAATGAAAGACCAGCGTGCAGCTCTTTTTGATGCCATTGGGCATGGAGACATGCCGTCATCACTGATGAGCGAAATTATTCGCAAAGAGAGGGCTGGAGAGGTGTCACCTATCGTTATTTGTCAGTTGATTCAAGAGCCGGATATTGACAAGGACGATAAGGCTCTTGAGATCAAGTGTTCTGTTCGTGACGGGATCAATCCTCATGCCAGCATGGTTCTGTCCTTCTTTTATTCAAAGGGCAGTATGCGTTGTATTACAACTCTGAATCAAGATTTGATAGCTAGGGACACGGTCGACGGGATTTTGGCTTTATGCCTTTCCGAACTTGAGCGCATATGTTCGGATTCATCTCAAAATATTGGGATTCGGAGGGAAGGTGCTTTCGAACCTAATCCTGTTAGGGGTCGTGGGCCTGATGAAGAAAAAGATGGCTTGGAAATAACCAGGAGACGCACTCAGGGGGATGTGGCAAACTATGAACAGGTGGTCGATCAGGTGGTTGTCATTTGGCAATATGTCCTGATTGGTGATTTTAGTAAAGATGCCGATTTTTTTGACTTGGGAGGTAGTTCTTTGCAAGCGGTGGAGATTGTATCAACAATCAAAAATGTTTTTGGGGTTGAGCTGCCCTTGTCCAGTTTCCTGGATGCCCGTACACCTGGACAGCAGGCCGCACTGCTTCTTTCCCAGGACTGGGAAGATAAATGGGACACGCTTGTTGCGCTGAAACCCGGAGGGGAGAAGCCAGCCTTTTTTTGTGTGCATGCACGTGATGGGAATGTGTTGGGCTATGCTGAACTGGCATCCGCTATGGGGGAAGACTATCCGTTTTATGGATTGCAGGCGAAAGGGCTCAATGGCAGTGACGAGCCTTTGCGTGGCGTGTCTGAAATGGCCAGTTACTACATTGATGCAGTCAGGAAAATTCAAATCCAGGGACCCTATCATCTTGGCGGGTGGTCTGCCGGTGGAGTGATTGCCTTTGAAATGGCGCAACAGTTGAGAAGCGTGGGAGAGGAAGTCAATCTGGTGCTCTTGGATACTATTTTCCCCGCCCGCTTTCCCAGGGAATCAGCAATAAGTCATGAGGCACAATTAAGGGAGATTCTTTTTGGCATTGAGTCTTCATCTTTGCCTGCTGATTACAAACAGGCTCATACGCTGAGAGCTATATGGGATGAAGCGGCGTCCAAATATGAAGTCCAAGCTTACCCCGGAAAAATCACTTTGCTGTTAACTGAGAGTTTTTCTGAGCGAAAAAAAATCTACATGGCACGCTTGAAACAGCAGATTGCGGCAAAGAATCTGAGGAGATCGGCCAAACTGATTCGCATGCTTGAAGGGCTGGACTTGTTGAATCCTTCCAACTGGGTGAATTTGGCAGAAGAGGGCTTCGAGGTTCTACCGACTCCTGGAGATCATCACAGTTTTCTTAACAAGGAGAATTGCCAGCATGTAGCCCGGCATATCATGCGTTGCATCGATTCGGGTGAGGGTAAATGAAATGGATTCAAAGGCATTAGGCTGATAGTATTTCAGGCTTGGTATTTCTTTTTCAGGCGAGAAAATGGAAAGAGCAGTAGTATTTTTTCATATTTATTTTTCCAACAAATAAGCAACTAAGTCAGCCATTTTTTGTGGGGGGAGGGCACCTTCCAGACCTTCGGGCATGAGGGAGAGTTTGCTGTTGGTCAGTTTTTTGATGTTGCTGCGCAGGATGTATTGGCGGCTGGAGTCGGGACGGCGGATGATGATGGCATGGGCAGTTTCACTGATGATGGCTCCGGAGATGGTCGTGTCGTCGTTGAGTTGGGCGAGGTATTCGATGTAGTTGGGAGAGACTTCACGATTGGGATCTAGTATATTAGTTAATAGTTGATCGCGATCCCAGGCGGCTACGCTGGCGAGGTTGGGGCCAAGTTCGGCAAAACCCTCTTCACCAATTTTGTGGCAGGCAATGCAGATTTGCATGAAAATGGGTTTTCCAGCAGCTCTATCACCCTTGAGTTTGCTCAGCGCTTTACTGTATTGACTGACGATTTCATTGCGTGGCCGTTCGCTGGCGGCGAAGAGCTTTTTAGCTTTGGTGGCGATGGCGTTATTGCTGTGTTTTATCAGAGCATTGCGCCGGGCTTTGGTAATCAGGTGGGTGGATACGGTGCCGCTTTCCAGGGCATCGAGTAGGGGGGCGATGCGTTCGGGACGGGTGAGCAGGGCTTCGAGAGCCTGCTGGCGAATGGTGGGGCCAAGCTGGGGCCAGGCGGCCAGGATGTCACTGGCGATTTGCTCTTGTTTGAAACTAGCGAAGGATTTGAGTGCGGCCGCTTGCAGTTCAATGGGAAATCCGGGTTTCAACAGGGCAAGGTAGATCGGGGCGGCTTCTTTAAAATTGGCAAAACCATATAAAGCGAGCGCGGATGAGCGCAGTTTGAGGGATAGTTTTTTGTCAGCAGCAACTTTGCGGGCGTGATCGAGGATGCGGTTACGAAAATCCGCAGGGACTTGATGAGCCTCAGCACTGTTGAAGAAGTTTTGTTTTTTGCGCAGTAAGCCGTCGGCGAGTCCGGCAGCGGCACTGATCTGGATGGTGGGCTGCGCATTCGATTGTTCAATGGCTTTGAATAAAAAAGTCGTTTGCTGCTTGATATTCTGGGCGCCAACGATGGAGCTTAGGGATTGGATCAGCTCAAGATGAGCGGATTTTTCCTGTATCAGGTGCTTGGTGATATCGGCTGCATCATTTTTTGAAGAAGATAAAATGGCGGCCTGCATCCAGGGATTGTCGCCATCTTTCCGGGCGATGGTTGTGAGCATATTTGTAATGTTAGCTTGTTTTGAGTCACCGAGTGAGAGTGCGGTCTGGAAACGAACTCGTATATCGGGATCATCGGCAAGAGTGGTGGGCAGCGGCAGCTCAACTTTTGTGGCGAGGATGACGGCTTGCTCACGAACACGGGGTGAGTTGTTTTTTAATGCCAGTTGCACATCGGTGGGTTTGAGTGCGTCCAGTCCATCGAGACTATGCAGGGCGTGAATGAGGGCGAGTTCGGACTTGTTCGAGGTGATAATTTTTTGCAACAACGGGATGACGTTTTTGTCCTGTCGTTCGAAGAGAAGGCGTTGTGCGGTTTCGCGGTGCCAGGCGTTTTGATGGCCTAGCAGGGCAACAAGTTCGGTGGTGGATTTTTTGCCAAGATCGGGAGTTGGGCGGTATTTGAATCCAGATGGAGTGAGGCGGAAGATACGTCCACGGTCGCGGCCGTTTTCGAGGTCGATGCGGGCGTGGATGTCATCGGGGATGGACCAGGGGTGCTCGATGCCCTCGCGATACATGTCGAGCGAATGCAGGCAGCCGTCAGGGGCGTTGACGAAGTTGGTGGGGCGGAACCAGTTGTCTCTGGAAGTTACGAAGTCAACTTTGTCATCCACACGCACGGCTTTGAAGGTTGGGCCGTCGGCTGCGACAACAAGGCGATAAAATACATTGCTGGCGACATCGGACACGAATATCTGGCCGCGGTATTTTTCCGGCCAGGCATCGCCGCGATAGACGGTGATACCCGAGGAGGAAGTTACGGCGCCTGCGGATCGCAATTCGCTGACTGGGTGTTTGTCAGCTTCAGTCGCGCTCCATCGTTCGGCTCGCACTGCACGCCATTTTTCGACCGGGCTGGTGGGGTAAACGGTCAGGTTGGCTCCAGCTTCGGCGGCATCGTGCAGTGGAGCGACGGGCGGCATGAAGGGGTTGCGCTCCAGAGCAGACAGGGGGAGGACGACGTGTTGGGCGGGGTTGCGGATGTTGCAGAGAAAGCGGTTACCGTAGTCATCAAAAGTCCCGCCAAACCGGGCTCCGCCGGATTGCAAGATGAGGCTGTTGTCGCGCGGGTCGAGTGAGAGGTCATGGCGGCGCATGTGGATCGGCTTGATGTTTGTATCCGGGCTGCCGTCGTCTTTGAGTTTTTGCAAAATGCCACCGTTGGAGCTGCCGGCAATGTGGATGCGGTTGTCGAGTCCCCAGACGGGGGTATTGGTCACAGCTTGAACGTTGTACTTACGTAGCCCGCTGTAGATTTTTTGACGGATATCAGCGACACCGTCTCCTGTGGTATCTTTTAGATACCAGATGTCAGGAGTGGCGGTGACATAAATGCCACCCTTCCAGCAGGCGACACCGGTGGGCCAGGAGAGGCCGTCAGCGAAGATGCTGGCTTTGTCGAAGATGCCGTCGTTGTTAGTATCGGTGAGCAGGCGGATTTTGCCGATATTTTTGTCACTGGGATTTTCCTGACTGGCTTTGTGGGCGCTTTTGTCAGTGTAAGGGTAGTCATTCATTTCCGCGACGTAGGCACGTCCGGTTTCATCGTAGGTGATGGCGACAGGATCTGTGACCAGTGGTTCGGCAGCGATCAGATCCATGGTGAACCCGTCCAATACGCTGAAAGTTGCGGCGGCTTTTTCGGCGGGCACATGGGGGATGGTGGGGAAAGGTTTTGCCGGGGCAGCATTTGGAGCCTGAGCTGACAGTGATGCTGCACCGAGGGTGAAAATGGCAAGGCCTATAATAGGGGTAGGGGTAGGGGTGTTTCTTTTCATTTTCCTGCTGGGATCAATTTTTGAGCATTACCGTGAAGCAGAGCTTTGAGTTGAGCGCTGTCGATGTCCGGCTGGGATTCTTTGACTTTGAGGGCAGCAGATTCAGGAATGAAGACCGGCGCATAAGAACCGTAACAAAGCCGCTTGGCAGGGATGCTGCTGCGGGCGATGCCGGCGACGGCTTCGAGCATGGAGATATCAAAATGGACACCGAGATTGGTCAGGTCTGACTGAAGTTTTTTATTGGTGATGGTGCGCAGGCCGTTGATGATTTGGATGCGCAGGCCTCTGAATTTTGGCAGTAATTTGAGTAGCGGTTTGGGGTCGGTTGGCGGTACGACCACCTCAGGATTTTGGGTTCGCCGGTCTTCCATGTGGGGGACGATTTGTACCAGTAGGTTTCGTCGGCTGACTTGCTCTAGGACTTTGATGAATTGTGGGTCATCGAGTGGGTAGCCGTGGTAAACCGGGTGCAGGCGGATGCCGGGCATGTGATGGACTTCGTGGCAACGGCGCAGGCTTTCCTGCCAGTCGGGCAGTTTGGGATTGATGCTGCCGATGGCAGTGAAAAGTTGGTTGCCTCGATCACGGCAGATTTTTGCATGCCGGGAATTGATGAGATCGAGGTCACGGTGGAGTAGCGATTCCATCGGAGCAGCCCAGGCCGAGGTGACTCCGGTGGAGCGCAGGGCAGCGGCCAGTTTGTCGGGGTCTTCCAGCGGTAAGGCATGGAAAGGGTTGGGGCCGATGTAGACGTTGGTATCGATGACCGCTGGAGCTGTAGCCGCGAGCGAGGAAAGCGGGGTGGTACTGGCGGCAAGCGCGGCGGAGGATTGGAGGAAGGTACGGCGTTTCATTGGGGAAGCTTTTTAGGCTGTAGGGATTCAGGCCTTTAGGCCTTTGGTTTTCAGGATAGGGGTGAGCATTTTTTTGAGGTTGCCGCCGAGGATGAGGTCTTTGTCTTTTTGGGAAATATCGGCTCCGAGGACTTTGGCGAGTTGGGAGGCAAAACTGCGTCCGGGAGCGTCGCTACCGTAGAGGATGCGTTCGGGGCCGAGTTCGCGCACGGCCATTTCGACAAATCCGGCGGTGGGGTCGGAGCCAGCGATGCCGATGCTGACATTTTTGTGAGCGCGGATGGCGGGGATGCCGAGTTCCCAGTTGCCGCCGGTGTGGCCACAGACGAGCGGCACCTCGGGGAAACGTCGAGCGAGTATGGCGATGTCTTCGGGGGTGGATTCGCCGGGTTTATTGCCTGCGGTTTTATACCAGGTGTGTTGAAAGATGACGGCCTTGAGTTCGGCAGCACGTTTGATGATGGGGTCGATGGCGGGGTTAGCACAGCTTTGGGCGATCCACAGTTTCACACCGAGCATGGGGCCGTCGGCGATGCAGCGTTCGAGTTCGTCGAGGCTGGCTTGTACATGTTTGGGGTTGAGATACACAAAGCCGAAGAGGCGGTCGGGGAAGGCTTTGATCGCTTCGAGCACGGCGTCGTTTTGTCGGCGCAAATCTTCGGGGCTGGGATCGGCTATGAATTTCAGCCCCATGTAAACGCAGTAGCGTTCGATGCCGTGACGATCACCGATTTCGATCATTCGGTGTGCGTGTTCGGTGGCGGTTTTGCCCTGGCCAGGGCTGGTGAGGTGGCAGTGGAGATCCCAGATCATGTGATGTTATATTGATGTTGGTGATGGAAGGATGCACAGGCAAAGTAAATTACACTTTTTTCCCATATTGTGTCCAAAAAAAGAGGGTTTTGCTTTATAGCTGGTGACAAATCTAATTTACCTATGAAAAAACGATTGTTTCTGATTTTAACCTTGGGTCTGGCGTTTCTGCAAACAGCAGGAGCAGCAGATAAATATGATGTGGTGATTTATGGCGGTACCAGTGCCGGGGTGGCGGCGGCGGTTCAGGTGAGCCGGATGGGCAAAACGGCAGTGCTGATCGAGCCGGGGGTGCATCTCGGGGGATTGAGTTCGGGTGGTCTGGGATGGACGGATTCGGGGCGCAAGGACATGATAGGTGGCATCAGTCGCGAGTTTTATCAGCAGGTGAAAAAACATTATGACGATCCGAAGTCGTGGCCACTGCAGAAGCGGGAGACTTTGAATGTGGAGCGGGGTTCAGGTCGTTATTTGCCGGATGCGGATGCGATGTGGGTATTCGAGCCGAAGGTCGCAGAGGCGATTTTTGAGGAATTTGTGAAAGAAAAAGGGATCACTGTGGTGCGCAAGGAGCGCTTGAATCGCGAGACTGGGGTGAAAAAAAAGGGAGGAAGGATCACTTCAATTAGGATGGAGTCGGGACGGGAGTTTTTAGCACCAATGTTTATTGATGCGACTTATGAGGGGGATTTGCTGGCAGCAGCGGGAGTGAGTTATCATGTGGGGCGTGAAGCTAATAGTCAGTATGGTGAGAATCTGAATGGGGTGCAGAAAACGCAGATGCACGGGCATTTGTTTGTGGAAAAGATCGATCCCTATGTGAAACCGGGTGATCCCAAAAGTGGGCTGGTGGCACGAGTGCATGCTGATGGGGCGGGCGAAGATGGCCAGGCAGATCATCGGGTGCAGGCCTACAACTACCGAATGTGTATGACCAAGGATAAACGCAATTTTGTTCCTTTTCCAAAACCGGAAGGTTACGACGAAAAACAGTATGAGCTTTTGTTCCGCAATTTTGAAGCCGGAGATTTGCGCATGCCCTGGAGTCCGGGGTTGATGCCGAACAACAAGACGGATACCAACAACTACGGAGCTTTTTCGACGGACAATATCGGGATGAATTACAAATACCCCGAGGCCTCGTATGCGGAACGGGATGAAATTTTGAATGAGCACGAGACTTACCAGAAAGGGCTGATGTGGTCGCTGGGCAACCATCCGCGCATTCCGGAAGAAATTCGCAAGGACATGCTGGAGTGGGGGTTGGCGGCGGATGAGTTTGTCGATAACGGCAATTGGCCGCATCAGATCTATGTGCGCGAAGCGCGGCGCATGGTGGGGACTTATGTGACGACAGAATTGGATTGCCGGCGAGTGCGGGTGGCGAAGGATTCGGTGGGCATTGGTTCTTATCAGATGGATTCACACAATACCCAGCGCTACGTGACCGAGGACGGTCTGGTGCAGGACGAAGGTGATGTGCAGGTGTCACCGGGTGGGCCTTATGTGATCAGTTACGGTTCGATCATTCCAAAAAAAGATGAGTGTGAGAATTTGCTGGTGCCGGCAGCGGTATCAAGTTCGCATATTGCCTACGGATCGATCCGTATGGAACCGGTGTTCATGATCCTCGGGCAGAGTGCAGCTACCGGAGCAGTGTTTGCGATCGATGCTGGATCGGCGGTGCAGGATGTGCCTTATGCCAAATTGCGTGAGCAGCTGTTGAAAGACGGGCAGTTTTTGGATTTACCGGAGGGGCTCAAGGCAAAAATTTACATTCCCCTGGCAAAAATGAAGGGAGTGGTGGCTGATGATGCGGCGGCAAAGTATGAAGGCGAGTGGATTCGCAGTCAGGGATCGCCCCAGTTCATCGAGGAGGGATATCATCAGGATAAAAATGAGGGCAAAGGGGAAAAGAGTGCAACTTTCACCGTTGAGCTGAAAGAAGCGGGTAAATACGATGTGAGAATCACTTATCCCGCCAATACTAACCGTGCATCGAATGTGCCGGTGACGATTCATCATCAGGCTGGAGTGACTACGGTGAAAGTGAATCAGAAAGTGAATGAGTCCAAGGACTTCGGTTTTGTTTCACTGGGTATTTTTGAATTTGAAAAGGGGGCGACCAAGGTGGTGATTTCCAACAAGGACACCAATGGTTATGTGATTGTGGACGCCGTGCAATGGCTGAAGAAGTAGCAAACACCTGTTTTGTTATTAACGATTAATAAGCTTTTATGAAAAAACGACTGACCTTGATCTTGTTTCTAGTGATGGGTTCTCTGCAACAAGCATGGGCAGCGGAAAGTTATGATGTGGTGATCTACGGGGGCACCAGCGCAGGTGTGACGGCGGCGGTGCAGGTGAGCAGGATGGGCAAGACGGTGCTTCTTATTGGGCCGGACAGACACCTTGGAGGATTGAGTTCCGGTGGTCTTGGTAAGACTGACTCGGGAAATAAAGCGGTGATTGGAGGTGTGTCCCGTGAGTTTTATCAGCGTCTGAAAAGACATTACGATAAGAATCAGGCGTGGACACAGCAGAAAAAGGAGGATTTCCCAGGTTATGACAAAGGGGCTGATGCGATCTGGAGATTTGAACCCAAAGTAGCCGAGATGGTTTTTGAACAGATGATTGAGGAGGCAAAAATTCCCGTCATCAGAGAAGAACGGCTTGATTTGAAAGATGGGGTCACTCTTGAGAAGGGACGGATTGTTTCGATTCACATGGAGAGTGGCAAAACCTTCCAGGCAAAGATGTTTATCGATGCAACTTATGAAGGAGATTTGATGGCAAAGGCCGGGGTTTCTTATACGCTGGGACGCGAAGCAAACGCGAAGTACAAAGAAACACTCAACGGTGTTCAACCTGCCCAGGCAAAATACCATCAATTCATCAAAGCCGTAGATCCTTATAGGGTGCCTGGTGACAAGTCGAGCGGATTGCTGCCTGGCGTGCAAGCAGCCGATGCTGGAAAAGAGGGTGAGGGAGACAAGCGGATCCAAGCCTACTGCTTTCGCATGTGTTTGACGGATGCGGAAGAGAACAGGCGCCCTTTTCCAAAGCCGGAAGGCTATGAAGAGCTACGTTACGAATTATTGTTGCGCAATTTTGAGGCGGGAGATCACCGTATTCCCTGGTTGCCTGGTTCGATGCCAAACCGTAAGACGGACACCAATAACAAGCGTGCTATCTCGCTCGACAATATTGGAATGAATTACGATTACCCTGAGGCGGGCTACTCCAAGCGCGAGCAAATTATTAAAGAACATGAAACTTACCAGAAGGGGTTGATGTGGACACTCGTAAATCATCCCCGTGTGCCCAAAGAGGTGCGCGACGAGATCGGGCGTTGGGGATTGGCCAAAGATGAATTTGTTTCCAATGGAAACTGGCCACATCAATTATACATCCGTGAAGCCCGCCGCATGGTGGGGGATTATGTGCTCACTGAGCATGACTGTCGCCGCAAGTTGAAAGCTTCCGATCCGGTGGGGCTGGGTTCTTACACCATGGATTCTCATCACACCCAGCGCTATGTCGATGCCGGGGGGCAGGTGAGGAATGAAGGGGATGTTGAGGTTTCCCCTGGAGGAGCTTATTTGATCAGCTACCGTGCGATTGTTCCCAAGCGGGAGGAGGTAGGGAATTTACTCGTTCCTGTTTGTATTTCTGCTTCTCATATTGCCTATGGATCGATCCGCATGGAGCCGGTATTCATGATTCTCGGGCAGAGTGCGGCGACGGGGGCGGTGATGGCGATCGAAAAAGGGGTAAGGATACAGGATGTGCCCTATGCGAAGTTGCGTGAACGCTTGTTGAAGGATGGGCAAGTGCTGGATTTGCCGGAGAAGATCAAACCAGAAACTCTGGTGCCGGTTTCAAAACTGGAAGGTGTGGTGGTGGACGATGAGAATGCCGAGTATGAAGGGGGGTGGAAAATCAGCCGGGCGGCCGCGAACTTTGTGGAGACGGGATACCGCCATGACAGGAATGAGGGTAAAGGAGAAAAAACTGCAGCTTTCATCGTTGAGCTGAAAGAAGCAGGCAAATACGATGTGAGAATCACTTATCCGGCCAATACTAATCGTGCGTCGAATGTGCCGGTGACGATTCATCATCGGGGCGGGCAGACGACGGTGAAAGTGAATCAAAAGGTGAATGACTCCGAAGAATTCGGTTTTATTTCACTGGGTGTTTTTGAATTTGAAAAAGGAGCGACCAAGGTAGTGATTTCCAACAAGGACACCAATGGTCATGTGACCGTGGACGCCGTGCAATGGTTGAAAAAATGAAGAGCAGGATTTTTGGAATTATCGCAGTTTGTTGGTTGGCAGTGAGCATTGCCACCGCCGCAGATTCAGCGGTGAGGTCTCCCAACATCGTCATGATTATGGCGGATGATTTGGGTTATGAGATCCTGAGCTGTTATGGTGGGCGATCCTATCAAACGCCCCGGCTGGATCAATTGGCCGGCGAAGGCATGAAATTCACCCATGCCTTCAGTACTCCCTATTGCTCGCCGAGTCGTGCTCAATTGCTGACCGGTCGTTATCCTTTGCACAACGGAATCAAGCGGGTGATTTTTCTTCCGGATAAACACCGTGAGTTTCTTGATCCCAAAAAAGAAACGGGTTTTGCCAAACTGCTGCGTGACCGGGGTTATGCAACGGCAATTGCCGGTAAGTGGCAGGTGTCGTTTCTCTATGAGCGGGATACGGTTCATGATTTTGGGTTTGATCGTTACCAGTGCTGGAAAATAATGGATCCGACTCATGAAAAAAATCCCCGCTACGTCAATCCGGTCTTTGTTCGGGATGGAGAGACGGTTGAGAAGGAGCTGCACGGAAAGTACGGGCCGGATGTGAATGTCGATTTTTTGATCGATTTCATGAAGCAGAACAAGGACAGACCTTTTCTGGTATATTATCCGATGCTGCTGCCTCATTTTCCATGGGGGCCAACTCCCGACAGCAAAGATCCTCTGAAGGAGATGGCTAATTCCAAGGGGAATGCGGATTATTTTCCCGATATGATCGCCTATATGGACAAGCTGGTGGGCCGGGTGGTTGATGCCGTCGACCAGTTGGGTTTGAAGGAAGATACTTTGATTATATTTACTGGTGATAACGGCACTCAGAAACCGCTGACATCCCGTTGGGGGCCGGACAACCGCCTTGTTCCGGGTGGAAAGGCGGATCCCTCTGATGCGGGAACGCGTGTCCCTTTGATCGCCCGCTGGCCGGGAAAAATTGAATCAGGTTCAAGCAACAATGATTTGATCGATTTTTCCGACTTTCTGCCAACTTTTGTGGAATTGGCACAGGCCAAATTACCGGTCAACAAGATCAACGGTCACAGTTTTGCTGCCAAGCTTTTTGGGCAAGCTGGATTCCAGCGGAAGTGGGTGCATATGCAAAAACAGGGTATTCGCTATGTTCGTTCACGTGACTGGATTCTGACCGACAAGGGAGATCTGCGCCCGGTTGTTGAAATTGGTCGCCCGCCTGCTGCGCCAGTTGAGGCTCCCGGTACACTGGAGCAGGAAAAAATTCGTGGGGAGCTGAAGCAGGCTCTGTCCGAGGCGGCATTTAGGGCAGCGCAATAATCTGCTTCATTCGGGAATTCAGATTGAAGGAGGGGCTTTCCTACGGCGTAAGTCGATGCCTTGCACTAAGTGTCTGATTTCCAGGGGGTGGGAGGGACGGGTAGAACGGATTTTATGAGGCAGTGGCAGTGACAGGGGATTATTCTTTTTATTGATAGATTGACACTGCGCATCTGAAGCGAATAATACAGGAGCATCATTTCCGTAAGTCATTTGTTCGCAAATCCGTAGCCATGTTTTCTAAAGTTTTTCGTGATATAGCAAAACCGCAATGGTTTCAGATTATTAATGCCCTGAAGCGATCGCAGGGAATGTCAGTTTCCGAGTTATCCAAGGCCATGAAAATGAGCTACATGGGGGTGAAACAGCATTGTGTTGCAATGGAAAAAAAGGGCTATCTGGACACCTGGCGCCGTCCGAAAACAGTGGGACGGCCGGAAAAAGCCTATCGCTTGACCCTTAAAGCCGACCCTTTGTTTCCTAGTGTGGGGCATGATATGGTGATCCGTATCCTCAAGGTGACTGAACGCCAGATTGGGCCGAACGAGCCGGAGCGTTTGTTGTTTGGCTATTTTCAGGATTTGACGGAGGAATTTGCCAAGAAGGTTAAGGGGAAATCGGTGATTGAGAAAGCTACCTCCCTGGCCAAGGCCAGAGACCAGGCTGCGCATTTGTCCGAGTGCATTTATGATCCTGACGGGGGATTGCGAATTGTGGAGTATCACAATCCGATGCAACCGTTGTTCGAGCAGTACCCCACTGCTGAGAGGATGGAAGAGAGTATGTTTGAAAAGCTGCTGGGCACAGCGGTGGATCGCCAGTTGGAGGAGGCCTCTGGGTTGAAGTGTTATATTTTCCAGATCACTACTCTGTGATGCGGGGGAGCTTATAGCCGTTTAGCTTTTCAGGGCTTTGAATAAGGGGCCTCTTTCTAAAGCTATTTGCAGTTCTGCCTCAATCGATAAATACCTATGATTGAGCATTTGCAAGAATGGTGTCCAGTCCTTCGAGGCAGATCTGTGACCAGGTCTCCATGGACTCACAGCGAGAGAGTAGTTCTTCTGGAGTCAGGAACTGAAGCTCCTCAATAACAGCTTCGTTGGGAGAGACTTCTGAAGATTCCAGATCAAAGAGGTGGACGACTCCCAGATGGACGGCTCCTACCTCATTGGAATCGTCATTGATCAGGGCAACGATTTGTTGGCTGTGTGTGCCAGTGAGATTAATTTCTTCATTCACTTCGCGTTCGACCCCTATGGTGTAGGTGTCTTTGTCGAGAGAGGCCTGATCGGCGTCTTCGGAATTGATGTGCCCCCCAATGCCAAGTGAGCCTTTTGCCGCCAGACGTTTTTCTCCGGATCCACCACCTCTCACATAGTGAAGGAAGCGGCCCTGGTGATGAAAAATCGCGTAGGGGATGATTTGTTTGTGGGAGGGATCATCTTCCGCATCATCCCGTGCGAGAAAAAAATTATTCTTGGGATCGAGAAAGGCGGGCAGGTATTTTTGTGGTTCCAGGCAGAGCCCCTGGAAACTACCGATTTCATCAAGGAGTGAGCGCGGAACGACCAGAACATTTTCATCAGCATATTTTCCCATGCCGTTGTTTTACTGTAATTGGGCAGAATGGCAAGGGTAGAGAACCAGGAATAATGAATAAAAAATAGCTATGGAGGGGAAGCGGAGGTTTTCAAGGCTTTAATATTTCACCTGATTGTCAACGGGGGGCCATTTTTTTGCTTGTCCGTTTTCGTCTACGATCAGGCTTTCTGTTCCAGGTGGCAGGATTTGCAGGGATTTGAGGAATTCAATCAGCGAATCTTTTTCCAATTCGCTTATTGTTTCAAAGGCCTTGCGGGAGGCGAGAGCTTCTCCGGAATGAGCCAGCACCGCTTGACGCAGGGTAGTGAACTTCCCGTGGTGGAAGTAGGGTGGTTCGTTGGCGGCTCCCCAGAGTTTTTTAGTCAGGAAACGACGGTTTTGTTGCACAAAAGTATCGTTCATGTCCAGCGGTTCGGCATTGGGGTCATCCGCTCCACTGGTGATGTCGTGCAGTTTAAGGTCGGTGTAGGCAGGAACGTGGACGGTGCCACCGGTTTCTTTCAAACGAGGCGGAGGGAGGGACTTGTCGTTGAGGTTCAAACGAATTTCTTTTGCGGTACCGGTTTGTAGATTCCCAAAGGCATTGTAGGGGCTGGGTTCGGTGAAAATCCAGCCTTTGTTTTCCAAGGGCAGGCTGGGGAGGTGGCAGGTCGCACAGCCGATGGCATCGAAAGTCTGTTCTCCCAACCGGATGGCTTTTTCGATTTTCGGATGGTTGGGGATTACCTGGCCTGGAACGGACATCACGGCTTGATAAACAGAGACAGCGGTGATGTCTCCTTGAGTCAACTCATTGACAAAGCCATCCTGATCTTCATCAACGTCCTGTCCGAAGCGTTCGCTCGACTGGATGCCATGATGATGATTGAAGGCATTGTTGGTGAATTCACGCAGTGAAATTACCGAACCGCTCTGGTGGAACGGACGGATGATCAAGTCGGGTGGATCATCCGGGTCAGAGGAGGCTAGGGCGGCGGGGGGGATTCCCTCTGCACGGGAAGTGTCCCAGAAACCGTCTTTGTATCTGCCGAGTATGCCAAATGAAACTCCTTTGGATTTCAGGCGTCGTGCCTGCCCTGGTTGGACCATATCACGAATTTTTTGCAGGTCGGCGGTCATCTGGCGGGCGAGCATTTCGATGTAACCAGATCCGAACATTCCCAGTGTGCTGCGGAAATTGCCCAGGGATTGGAAAGTGATTTCGACACCCTCTTCGTTGACGTTACCACTGGTAGGTTTTTTGTCCTGGCGATCGAAGGTGATGAAATCAAAGCGTTGTCCCAATACCAGGGCATTGGTCACGATATCACCACCGCCACCGGATATGCCGAAGGGTGCATTGTGGCATCCGGCGCAGCTGTTGGAATCCGGGCCAGAAATACGGTTAAAATTTCTTGGGAAGGTCAGAGGGCGTTCAGGGTCGGACAGGGGCAGGCCAGTGCCTTTGGACTGTGGTCGTCCGGCACCTTCCTGAATGGTCCACATCGAGTTGAACAAATCATGCCCGTGTTTGAGTAGTTCGGGCAGGGGCATGTTAGGTGCCTCGCCATCATTCAGGTGGCGTTTGGCTGAAATTTCCTGGCCAATTTTCACTTCTTCTGTTTCAGAAACAAGTAGTTTTGGGGTGAAGAAAATTGCCAGGGCGAGGGAGAGAGTGCTTGCAAAAGCTTTGCAACGTCCAGAACTGGCGAGCGGGTTTGAAAGTGGGTTAGGGTTCATTTCTCAGGTGATTTACAAACAGGATTTCCGTTTCTTCTACATCAAGCTCGAATTTTTAAGCGATTCTAATATGTTGGTTGAGATTTTGTCAATCAGTACACGTTGGAGTTGAATATCGTTGACAAAAAAGTTTGCTCAGAAGATGGTTGCTATAACTATAACTACCCAACAATAAGCAGCATCGCATGAAAAAAATTATAGAACCTTATTTTACTATACTATACATAGTAGTTTTTGGCAGTTCGGCTTTGTTGGTTAGTGTTTTGGCCGATGAAAAAACAAGTAATGCAAAACAGAAGAGTGAAAACGTTGAAGCTTCGACGGAAAAGGAGCTTGCTGTAGGTAAGGAAAAATCTGCACCTAAAAATGTTAAAAAAGGTAAGAGTCGGCCATTAAAAACAAGTACGGTGATGAAATACGTTATCAGGCCGCATTGCGGGGCTTTGAGAAAAGTGCTTAGGAGTAAGCTCAAAACGGAAGAAGAATGGGCTACCGTCATTTCAGAGGCAGAGATTTTGAGCGAGGCCAGCTATATTCTGATGTCGGACGGTCGTTGTCCGGATGAGGTGTGGTCGGGGGCTGCGACTCAGACCCTGCGGTATTGTGCCCAGGTGATTATTTCTGCTGCGGAGGAAAAAAACCAGGTTGTAGCGAGAACGGCTTTTGAGAAATTGACCCAATCCTGCTCAACCTGTCATGATGCACACCGGGAAAAATCACCATTGATGGATCTGGTGGAATAATACGCGCTATAGAGCGTGGCAAGATGCTGGCACCGGCATTTTCCGGGTTTCACAGAGCCTTCGCTGCTCGCGATGGCAAAAGCGCGGATGGCTTTTTTTTGCCGGATGGCTGTGGAGCTAACCGAAAGGCTTGTAAAGAGGTTTTCAAATTGGTCATAAAAATACAGAACTTCGTTATATAAATAACCCAGAGGTTCTGCATCTCCTTTGCGGGCAAGTATTTATATTATTATTGTAGAATAATCATAAAAAACACCCTCCAATTTTTAAAACTTACTTACATAAACAATCAATCAGCCATCGAGATTATTGGGGGTATTGAGTTTAGTGAATAAAGTTAAATTAAAAGGTGAAAAATGTGCAAAAAAACTTGTTAAAAAAACCACGGCTTACTAAAAATGTTTAAAGAATTCGTTATTTATAGGTTAGCCATTTAAATGGGCTGGTGATGAAGCAAGGTATTCTTAAGTAGTAAAATGCTCCTCAAGCTAAGCTTAAATACAAAAATCAGCAGCCAGTGAAATTTTAATGATTAAAAAAATTTAATCGAGGTGGAGAGACAAGTAATAATCAAAAGATAGAAATGATAAAAATAACACAAAAACTGGTAATAGGTTTGGGGGCATTGGCAATGTCTGTTGGAGTGAGTCAGGCTGAGCTGCAATTGCTCGGACCGGGCGTTTCAATGAGTGTGCCAAGCAGTGCGTTCCCTGATGCCCATAAAAACACTACGGATAGATATACAAAGAGCGTTGATCTTGGCGAAGTGTATCGCTTCACTCTGATTGGAGTCGAAGCTTTGGCCGATGCTGACGGTGTTCCCGGCTGGTATACCTGGGGTGGGCACATGCAAACTTTCTCAGAAGCCTATGCGAGTGAAAGAGGTTACGGCGTGTTTCAATGTTCCGAAGTTGGTGAATGGGCATTCAAGGGCTACGCAAAAGGTGAAAGCGGTGGTTGGAAAAGTGGAGGTTCTATCTACTTTGCAACTTCGGCGGTAGGGTATCAGGGATCGGTGCAAACATCACTTAGAGGGACGCCCAGGGTTTTTGAAAACCAAGTCGTGAAATTGAAATGGAAAGTGGATACCAACTCCAGGGATATTGATGGGTACATGAAAATCCTTGGCACACTGATCAAAGACAAACCTGAACCGACGGGTGAGTTGCTGACAGGTCAGATTGCTTACCAGGAAGGTGCCCAACCTGTGATCAGCTGGGTGGTTGATCGGGGTGAATAATATAAACAATCGTATAACTGATTGGTTATTATGAAAAACTTCCGCACTTTCAAAAATCCAGTCGATTCACATCGGCTGGATTCTGCAAATACGATGAAGAAAAACATGAAAAACACGGTGCTTGCATTGATTTTGATTGTTTGTCTTGTCGGGAGTGCGGGAGGTCTTTTTGCTCAAGGGGGCGCAGAAAGTGGGACGACGGGAGGAGAGGGGACATTTAAAAAATTATTGATACGTAAATTTGATTCAAGTTTGGACGGTTCCTTGACCGGTCTGGAAAAAGGCAAAGCGGTCGATTTTTTGAATCGACAGGATAGAAACAAGGACGGGAAAATTTCTCTTGATGAACGCAATCTGGCGATTGCCGAGTTGAACAAAATGTCTGATTTGGATCAGAGGGTTGCGACGGAAAGAATGACGCCTGAGAATCGCAATGAGGCTAAGCGGGATGCAAGCTGGGGCGAGTTCATGAAAAAAATGCCCCACAGCAAAGAGGGGCGGACCTTCACCAAGATGCCTGGTGACCCGGGTTTCATAATGAAGGGTGATGTTTTTGTCGATCCAACCAAAATGAAAGGTGTGGCGCCCAGGGCTGACCGAATCACTGCGGCAGAGTTGGACGCACGTTTGGCTAAGGAGACTTCTGCTCACAAATTAAAGCAGCAACAAATGGGGTTGAAAGCTCTTAAAAAGGAAAGCAAGCCAGCCAAGGCTTTGGGGAAAAAGGATTATTATGCAGGTACGACTATTCTGGTCTCTGGAGGTGAGCACACGGTGGTGCCAGAGAGGGCAGTTATAAGTTTACCTCCCAAACTGGCAGGAATGGTGGCGACAAAACCAAAAGGGACTTTGGTGATTTGGCCCTTGTTTATCAAGAAGCACGCCAGATTTGTGACAACAAAAGAGGTGAGCTGGCAGACCGCTAAGGGGGAGGATCCCATCTCTGATAAAGATCAGAAGGCATTTTCGATGGGGGGCAAAGTTGTGGTGGCGGTTTTTAACAAAAACCCAATTTCGGTTATGGAGCCAAAAGCGGAAGAAGGGGAGGAAGTGGTTAGTGGGGCAGTGGCCTCGGATGCAGCAGGAGGGGGTGGAGGAAAAGCTAAGTAGTGGTGCTGTGCAGGTATCGTGACAATAAAAGCAGAGAGAAAAATTTAACAAGAACCAGGGAGTAGACAAACACTAAATCAAAACGGAGAGAAAGAATGAAAATGAAGATAAAGCATATAACTGGATTTTTGGCAGTGGCTGCTATGAGTGTGTCAGCGGTACGAGCTGAGATTGCTAATGAAATTCGTCAGATCCCTCTGGATCCGGGTTTGCCAGTTCAATTCATGTACAATTTAGGTGATACTGGATCGCAGCAAGTGGCGGCCCCTATTGAAGGAACAGGTGCTTTATTTGAATTGTGGGCTGACGGTGAGGGTGCGGATGCAGGCACCAAAACACTGGTCGATAGCAAGGTGATCGGACTATATATGCCTAAAGGGGTTTTTGACGTAGACGTTAAAGATAAGGATTGGATTGGTTCCGTTACGGATGAAGTGAGTGGGGAAACCGTCCAGCGTCCTGTTTATCGGACGCGTGCCGACCAACCCTTTACGGTAACAGGAACATGTGAGGATTTGTTGTCGGATCCTGCAGCTCCAAGAGCCGCCCGCGAGGTAAATTTTTTGCATCTGGGTACACCGGCAACCGGGGGAGGTTATTACGTAGACCCGGCAAACCAGCAGACCATGCAGTCTTTGGTGTTCACGGGGGCCAGCACATTCACTTATACCGGCCCCACTTTATCCGGTTTTAGTGATAGCACTTTGCGTAATGGCGAGGAAAAATTTGAAATGCGTTCTTACGCGGATGAGACGGTTTCGGCACGCTGGAATGTGGGTTCAGCCATCGTAAGGGTTTTCCCAGTGGGAACCGGGATTTTTATGCAGGATGCCGATGCAGGTGGTCAAGAGACCTTTGCCTCCAATCAAGCCTTTAATGACAAAGTGCGCAACATCTACGTTCATTACACCTCGGTGTATCCGGACTCAAAAACGTATGTGCAGATTTATAAAGGATCTCCTTCCCAAGGAGTTCAGGGTGGCATCATTCCTGTTTCCATGATGAATACCGAGGGAGCTGTGGAACCCCAGGATACCAAAACGATCTATTCAGCAGATGGGATTACGATCAAGGATTCCTATTTGCAGCCATTTTTTGAACTGGGAGGAAGTGGAACCTACACCCTTGAAATTATTGCTGCCGACTTGCCTTCGGACTTCATCAACGGAGAAACGGAGAGACTGGCAGTTATCAGCTTTTCTGTAACCCGCACCCTGAGAGTCAAAGGACAGATTGGGGTTAAATGAGACACGGAGTTTGGAGCTAAGGTTTTTAAAATGAATAAGGGGAAGCGTTTTTACTACGTATTCACCACGCAGAAATTGATTTGCCTTTTATTTAATTCTCCCTATGAAGGTTCTTCGCAATAATCGCAGAAATCGAATCCGGGCAGCCTTGATGATAGAGGTGGCTGCCGGATTCGGGGCGATGTTGGTTGTTAGTCTTTTGTTGCTGAAAGCGGCATTGACCGTAACCAGTGTGCAGCGATGGACTGTGACGCAGGGGCTGACAGATTCTTATATGAGTCGTGAGGTGGCTTTGGGGAAACGGCTACCTTTCGAAGGGGTTGGTGGTTTTATGGCAGGAGGGTCTTCTTTCCCATCCTTTCCAACGGTAGCCACCACAACTGTGACCGTTGGTCGTTTGCCAGGGGGCAAAGCGGTTACAGCTTCACTACGCCGGACTCGGATGCCCTCGTCTAATAATCTCCCCTCAGCAGGGGGCACGGGCACTGCAGCGACGAATCCGACAGGTTCACAAGCCTGGCAACTGCAGTCGTACCTGACCTATAAGATATCTGGGAGGGACTATGTTAAATCGAGAACAACTCTGCGAGTGAGATGAAGTTGTTCAAATACAGAGATGGACTAGTGCGAGCGACGGATGCGCGTCGCAGAAAGTGGGGGGCTGTCGGGATGAGTCGGACACAGCAAGGATTCACTCTGGTGGAAATGACAATGGTATTGGCAATGCTGATGGTATTGGCAGCCGCTTTGATGATGATGTTGCAATCGCATGTGACTTTCATGCGAGTCTTGAGTTCCTATTCATTTTTACGCGATGATGCGCCCCAGGTGAATAACATGCTGACGGGGATTTTTGGCAAAGCGGATTCCTACCGGATCTATAGTTCGACCAGCAGTGCCAAGGCGAATACGGGGGAGGTCAATACAGGGGGCACTGCAGTGCGGCTGCGTTTTCGCAATCCGAATGGCACTTTTGATGAGGGAATCGTAGCTTTTGAAACAGTCAGCGGTGTAACCAAGCTGAATTTTTACAATTATGATGGTTCGTGGTCGGGAACGCCGAATTGGACGATCACCCAACAGCCGACGGCTGTGACTTTTGCTGATGATACCGGAATATTGCTGGTAACCATGACCGGGCCGCATGGTGAACAGGTTACCTACGGAGGAACAGGGGAATAAAATTAATAATTGGAAAATCAAGCAAATGAAAGCACAAGGCAGACGATTATTTTTCAGGAAGCGTAACCAGGGTTATGCCGCACTCGCGATGGTTGCTGTGCTCGGGGTTTCGGCTCTGTTCAGTTTGATGTTTGTATTTCGCAGGGGGATGCGTTCCCACGAAGTGCAGGTAAAAAATCAGGTAAAGGTTGATTACCGCCAGAAAGAGGACGCTTTGCTGCGGGCCTTGGTCTACATCGTTCCTAACAAAGCTATTGGGGCGATGATGCCAAATTCGGCGAGCAGCCCTGCCCAGTATTCCTGGGATCAAATTTTTACAGATGCAATCACTTTGGCTAACGCTGGAGGAGCTTTGAACACGTCGGTTGTGGATGGTTTTGGAATTTCAGGAATCATCAATGCCAATACGGGAGATATGAATTTAACCTCCTCTGGCCAGATCGTGAGTGTGATTGATGGCGACGGCACTCTGATCGGGCCGGGAAACAGGGCAAATAATGGATTGCTGAATAATTTATTGGTGGGGAGCAATTTGCCTCCGGCGCTGAGCTATTCGGGCAGCTATGCGAATGATAAAAATTATCCTATTATTTCTCTGAATAAAAAATACCACGTTTCCACCTCCGGCTTGGGGGCATCAGCCCATCCAGCACAGGGTTGGCCGCTTTATAACATCATTGATTATCCTGATATTCGTTTTGGTTTGACTGCGCAGGACGGAAGGTTTGTCGCCAAGCGGAACTGGTGGGCTTTTTCACTTACCTTTGGTGGTGGCGGCACGGGGCCGAATGCCATGCCGGTGGTAAAAAAGAATTATATTTTATCGATCTATGAAGTGCCTGAGCAGATGGCCTTGTCTGCAGCCGGAAAGATGAAAGTAGGGGTGATGGCAAATGGAGACAGTTGGCAAAACACAACGATAACAGGGGGTATTTTTGCAGGGGAAGTGGATGCACAAAACCTCAATTTGCTGGGTGCGTCATCAAGGGTCTCAGCCAAAAAATCTATCAAGTTGAATGGCGGTGGTTCTGTGGGGGGCGGGGTATCTATTGCCGAAGGTTTTGACCGCCTGGGGGTGCGTGAGTCGCGTTGGGCTTCATCGGGTTCCGATTTTTACGGAGCCTCGGTTGCCAGTGATTCCGGCCGGGTATCGATTCTTCCTCTCAGTCAGGGGGATCAATTCATTCGTGCCAGCGGAGCGGTAGCGAGAACCAATACTCTTTCTGACACCGGTTGGTATGAGTATGCCATGGGAGCGTTGCAATGTAAGATGAAGCTGGAAATCACCAAGCAGGAGGGTGACAAACCTGTTGCTATACGCTTTACCTGTGCGCAGGGAGCGGGCACGTTGGTGAAAAATTATTACGAAGGTGATGGCCGGTGGATTAATTTCGATGGGGATGTTCCAGCCAATGCGCCCCAATCGCTCCCTTTTTACTGGGAGAATCTGGGTTCAACCGGACAACCCGCTTTGGTGATAAATCTGGATGAGATGGTTCAATACCTGGATGATCTCGGGCTTAATATTCAGGATAGGCAGCTTAATAATTCGCTGTCTATTTCCGCAGACACATCGGCCGATGTCTCTGTAAAGTTGCCAAGTCTGTCTGCCTACGACAGCACTGCTATGTCAATTGTCTTCAGGCAGTCAGAAAATTTAACTTTCTTCACCAAAGGCTTGTCGATTGTGACGGATTACAAGGTATTTTTTGCTGAGAATTTCAATCAAGTTTCGACAAGCGCTCCTTCAAATGCAGGGCTTCCGGGTGGAGCTTATTATCCACCCGTTTCGGTTTACGCTGCATTTAAACATTTTGGAACCGTGAAGGGAGCTCTTGACAGTATCACAGTGTCAGGACAATTGACCAGCATACGTGCAGACGATGGGACTGATGTAAATCTATTGGATCTGCGAGGCGGGGTGGATACATTGGGGCAGGCAGGGGATACTATTGCGGCGTCGAAGATCAGTGCCGACCTGAGTCAGATTGTCAGTCCAGCCCAGTTGCCTCCGATTAACAGGATGACCTGGTTGGTGATGGTCGAGGAAATTCACGGCAACGGTAACGGTGACGACGGCAACAATGGCCACGGCAATGACCCGGGTGGAAGTGATCCGAGCAATCCGGGTGGCGGCGGTTGAAGAACAGCCTTAGTCGATCAGATTGTCTTTGACCAGGGTGTTTGTCGCATCACCGAGGTCGATTGCCTTAGCGGGCGGGTCGCTGCGACGATTGAGATCGGTGATGATATTATTGCTGATCAGGATGGCATGGCATTTGTCTGAGCCTTTCACGGCACCCGCAGCCAGCCCATTGAAACTGTTTCCGGAGATAGTGACATGTTTGCTACCTTCCAATACGATTCCAGTTCCGATATCAATTCCCATCGGTGTTTTGGCATCGGTTGGACGTTTGTCTTTGCCTGCACCGATGTAGGTATTGGTGAAATTGTTTCCAGTCAGGGTGATACGCCCGCTTTTGCCACTGAGTTTGACGGCGAAGTCATGGGTCAGGACAAAACTGTTGGCTGAAATCGAGCAACCGTTGGCGTCACGCAGGTCGATGCCGCCTTTTAAATGGTGGGTGATGACGTTGGAAGAAATGGTGATGCCGTAACAATCTCGATCCAGAATGATAGCCGTGCCGTTGCACTCTTCGATCATATTACCAGAAACTACCGAGCCATAGGTGTTTTCAATGACAACTCCATTGCCGAGGTGATCGTCGATGTTATTACCGTTCATGCAAAGATTGTAACCGTCGACACAGACCAGGGCATCTTGATTCTCCTCGAAGTGATTGGCATTTACCACGATATCGTGGCAGCCGTCGATGAATATACCTGCTTTTTTATTGTAGGTTAAAATTGAATCCGATACCCGGGGATCTTCAAAACAGTCGATCAATGAAATACCGTGACCGCCGTTGTGATCAACTGAAAGGCCTTGAATAAAAATTTCCTGAATGGCTTCCGCATGAATGCCATCCCCGCTTTTTTCATTGCCGCTGATGCGGAAGTTGCCGAGCTGAACTCGCCATAAGCGGGCTTTTTTATTACTAGCCCGGGTTGTCGGTTGGATGAGTAAGGCTGGTTTACCCTCCGTATTGAGATTTTTGATATGAGTGGAGGCACCGGATCCTTCAATGCGGGTTTCTGCAGTTTTAATAATGAGAGGCTCACTGATCTCAACGGTTCCCGGCGCCAGTTTGACCATGCCTCCGGAAGGGGGCAAGGCATCCAGGGCAGCTTGTATGGAGGGGAAGTCGGCAGCTTGCAGCAGCAGGGCAGGTTTAGCTTCGGCAGCCTTTTGTGCATGGGTTTGGGATGGGGCTGTGAACAGGGCAAGGCACAGGACACTCAATAAGCAGAGGGTTTTCATAATTGGGACGGGGGTGGGGTTTAGTCTGGGATTGCAGCTAATGAATCAATGGATCGTTCGTAGGTTATTGCAGTTGAGTCCAGCGGAAATAGCCGGAATAATGAGATGGCAGTGGCAATTGTGGGTTTGTTTGTAAGCCTTAAAAATCGGAGAAAGGGCTTGAAAAGTTTTTTTGGGTTTGGCCTAATACCCTCAGGAGGAGGATATTATTTTAGATTTGGAGGTAAGCCTCGAATGAACGGTAAGGAGTTGGTGAAAATACGATGAAGAAGAGCTTTGAAAATACGATGGGGGCAGTGCTGGCTGCTGTGGTTTTTTACAGTATATCAGCAGTGCCGGATGCCCAAGGGCAGGACGCAAATTCTTTCAAAAGTCTGCTCCAGAAAAAATTTGATACAAACAGCGATGGCATGTTGTTTGGAGCTGAAAAAGAGCATGCGGTCACTTTTTTGAAAAAGCTGGACAAAAACGGGGATGGTCAGATTTCGGCTGATGAACAAAAGGCAGGATTAGCTGATTTAAAAAAAATACCAGACCCAGTGGTAAGCCCGGCGGTGGTGAAGTCTCCTGTAACCAGTCCTGCAGTGATGCCGGCTTCGACCAAGGAGCCTCTCAAAGAGGGAGAGATCAGAGAAGGGGTGATTCCAAAAATCAAAATTATTGGCCGAGTCACAGAGGAGGAAATTGAAAAGAGGCGTAATTCGGCTGAAGCCATTCAAAAAATGAAGGATGCCAGGCGGCGGTTAAGCAAAGAAGTGCAAAAGCCGATTCAGCTGAAAAATCGAAGCTTTTACGATGGCTCGGCAATCATAGCAGTGATTGGAGACAAGGTGCACTGTGTTGTGCCGGAGGGAGCTGTTTTGAGCGTGCCTGCAGAATTGGGTGGAATGATCGAGCTTGTGAAACAGCCCCTCGGCGAACTGATGCGTTGGCCTGAATTTCTTAAAAAGTATTCGAGATGGCTTAAAACCCGGGAAGTGAGCTGGGAGACAGTGAAAGGGGATGACCCGATTAAAGCAGAGGAAAAAAAGAGTTTTGTCGAAGGGGGTAAAATAATAATCGCTGTGTTCCACAAAAATCCGGTCACGGTTCTACCTCCACCGCCGGAAGACGAGGTCGAGGAAGAGGAGGTAAAAGGGGCTTTGGGATCTGATACAAAGAAAAAATAGTAATTGAGTGAGGTTAAAATTGAATCAATGCCGATAGTTGATGATTTTCTTACTTAGTTTAATAATTTTCTCGAAAAAGTGAAAAAAAACTTGTTATTAAAAAAGCTGCTCGATAGCTTGGATTTACTGAAGGTATAAGTTCCCACGACTACCAAGTAGAAAATTTAAAGTTTTTTTTTAAAAAACCATGCGCCCAATGGCTGTAATTTATACCCTAAACTTTTCTCTCAACCGCTTTTGTTCAGTCATGCAAGCTGGGCAAGGCGGTTTTGGATTGTATAGGACCAGAGGGTAAGGGGCACATTAAGAAAATTTGATCGAGGCAGGGAAGACAGACGATACTTAGGAAAAGGAAAAAAAGATATGATGAGATCAACAACAAAACTGATACTGGGATCGGCGTTTGCAGTGGGATACGGCTTAGTGAATGTTTCCGCTGCGTATGCGGGGGGCAATGGCAATGGTAATAACGGAGGCAATGGCGGAGGCAATGGAATTACTGAAGTCACGGGTGAGTTGGCAACGAATCAAATTGCCTATCAGCCGGGGGTGACGCCTACGATTGGCTGGGTGATCACACGGCCGGTCGGCCATACCAATAATGGGCACGGCAATAATGTGGATGGGGTTGACTCCAGTAATCCCGGTCAAGGAGGGGGTGGGCCAAATGGGGCGGTTGATTCGGATCCAAATGCGGATGATGAAATCAGGGGGGGGGCCGATGGGGCGGTTTATGCACCGGATGGCGACAATACTATTCGTCAGACAGACTTGGATACCGGGATTCGCATGGACATCGTATCCTCCTTGGATGTGGGGGAAGCGACAGCTCTCCTGCCAATTCAGGGATCTGGAGCTGAATTCGAATTGTGGGGCAATGTTGGGGGCACTCTGGAATTTCTCGATAGCACAGTGATCGGTCCTTATATGCCTAATTCTGGATTTTCAGTGACTTCGCAAGATCCCTGGATAGGATCTCAAACAGCAACAGTTGCTGGGCAAGTCGTTACCAGTCCTCTTTATCGTACCCGTGCAGATATTGCCTATTCAGTGCAGGCAGCTATCGGCCACCTGTCATTGGATCCATTGACACCGCGTGCTGCTCGTGAAGTATCAGTTCAAAGGGCTGGGGCCAGTGCTCATTTCGACTTGGACACATACACCTATCCACTAGGAGACACCTACCTCATAGCCAGTGGCAGCGCTGTGTTGGGTGCGGATGTAGGTGATACCACGGCTCCGGGTTTTGGGGCAGCCTCTTATTCCTGGACAGGGTTATCTGCTTTGACTGGATTTTCGTCACAGGCGGAGAGGTTGGGAATTGAGCGCTTCGAGGCGTTGACCTTCCCCGATACGATGTCTCCCATAAGCACCATAGGCAAAGCGTCGATCGTTGTTTGGCCTGTAGCGAACGGGTTTTTCACTCAACTGGATGGACAGGGCGGATGGAGAGCATGGGTAAATGGTCAGACATTCACTGACAAGGTTAGGAATATTTATGTGAACTACAGAAACTTGTATCCCGGGGCGAAAACCTTTGTTCAGATTTATAAAGGAGCTCCGGTCCTTGGTCAGGTAGGTCTGCCTATTTTAGCGGTCACCAAAGTGCCTTCGCTGACACTTCCGATTGATATTGATGGGATCGCCCAAAATACTGTTGTTGAGGGGATTGTGATCAGGGATATCGACTTGCAGCAACATATCAATTACATGGGGAACGGAACATATACCCTGGAAATTCTCAGTGGAGGCTTGGCTTGGCTCAATAGTGGAGCTTATGAAAGCCTGGGAACGATCAGCTTTAGCGTGACTCAAAGCGTGAATACCCGGGCACAGATTGGAACTCAGCAATAATCTCATTGGTTTGGCTGCTAAGGAAATGAATACAGTGTTTTTCTCCCCACCTCTCTCAGACCAATAAAATGAACCCTTAAAAAACACCACCTTATGAATATCTCTAGCAGCAAGCAAAAAACCCGGAACCGGGGTGCACTGCTGATAGAGGTTGCGGCAGGTTTTGGGGCGATGTTGATTGTCAGCCTGCTGTTGCTGAAAGCGGCCTTGACTGTGACCAGTGTGCAGCGGTGGACAGTAACCCAGGGTTTGACCGATTCCTACATGAGCCGTGAAGTAGCTTTGGGAAAACGGCTCCCCTTTGAAGGAGTAGGTGGTTTTATGATGGGAGGTTCGTCTTTTCCTGCCTTCCCAACTGTGGCAACAACCGCTGTCACCGTAGGGCGATTGCCCGGAGGCAAAGCGATCACAGGCTCTTTGCGCCGAACCCGGGTTCCGTCGGCTAATAACTTGCCAGCATCGGGTGGAACGGGCACTGCAGCGACAAATCCAACGGCAGCACAAGCTTGGCAATTACAGTCCTACCTGACTTATAAAATTTCGGGTAGAAATTATGTTAAATCGAGAACCGTTCTACGAGTGAGATGAAGTTGTGGAAACAAAGAGAAAATCAAGATCAAACGATGAATAGTCGTGGTGGAAAGAGGGGAACTGTCGGGGTGAAGCGGAGACAGAAAGGATTCACTCTAGTGGAGATGACGATGGTGCTGGCAATGTTGATGGTATTGTCAGCAGCTTTGATGATGATGTTGCAGTCGCATGTGATTTTCATGCGGGTATTGGGTTCCTATGCATTTTTACGCGATGATGCGCCCCAGGTGAATAATATGCTGACGGGAATTTTCGGTAAAGCGGATTCCTATAGGATCTACAGTTCGACCAGTAGCGCAAAAGCGGATACGGGGGCGGTCAATACCGGGGGTACAGCGGTGCGCTTGCGTTTCCGTAATCCGAATGGCACTTTTGATGAGGGGATCGTAGCTTTTGAAACGGTCAGTGGAGTAGCTAGGCTTAATTTTTACAATTATGATGGTTCGTGGTCGGGAACGCCGAATTGGACGATCACCCAACAGCCGACGGCTGTGACTTTTGCCGATAGTACCGGAATATTACTGGTAACGATGACCGGGCCGAATGGCGAGCAGGTTACTTACGGAGGGACAGGAGAATGAGAATACAAGTCAGGCCAGCATTTTTTAAACAGCATAGCAGGGGTTATGCGGCACTCGCGATGGTGGCGGTGCTCGGAGTTTCGGCTCTGCTTAGTTTGATGTATGTCTTTCGTGGAGCGGTGCGCTCTCATGAATCCCAGGTTCGTAACCAGCTGAAAGTGGACTATCGACAAAAAGAGGATGCTATATTGCGCGCTCTGGTTGCGATTACGCCTAACAAGGCGATCGGAGCGATGAAATCGAATTCGGTTGGAGATGCCTCGGGAATCAATGGCAGTTCGCAGTATGGGTGGGAGGAAATTTTTGCCCGGGCGATAGCAGATGCCAATGCCGGGACGGCTCTCAATTCTGCAGTTGTCACCAGCTTTGGCATCAGTGGTATTATTAATGCCAATACTGGTGATATCAGTGGATTGGTTCCATCGGATTTTGTTAATGTGATTGCGGGAGGGGGGACTTTTGTCGGCCCGGGAACTACGGCGAACACTGCTCTGTTGACTGACTCTGACGTGGGTAGCAAATTACCTCAGGCCCTGGCCTATACAGGTAGCTATACCACAGATCAGGGGTTCCCTATTATTTCCAAGGACAAAATCTACCCTTCAACAACTACAGGTCTGGGGGCTTCGGCTACAAACTATCCTCTATACAACCTGATTCCTTATCCAAATATTCGCTTTGGCTATGCAGCACAGGGGCAGAATTTCATCGCTAAACGTAATTGGTGGGCTTTTTCATTAACTTTTGGAAGGGGGGTTAATTTGACCAACAATACGGGAACGTCTTCTTCTGCGGTTCCAACGGTAACAAAAGACTACATCCTGTCGATCTATGAGGTTCCTGCTCAGTTGGCATTGTCTGCCGGAGCTAAGTTGCAACTGGGAACCTATGCGAATGGAGGTGCCTGGCAAAACACTACGATTACGGGACGGGCATTCGGTTCGGAGGTGGTTACCGGAGGCAACCTGAATATGGAAGGGATTACTGCCAGGCGTAAAATTAACATCGGTGGCACTACCAGTTTGGGAGGCGTATCGATCGCTGATGGATTTGATGCTCTCGGGGTACGCGAAACACGTTGGAAAACAGCAGGTTCTGATTTTTATGGGGCTTCTACCGCCGGGGAATCTGGCAAGGTGGCTATTTTGCCACTCAGTCAAGGAGCACAATTTATCCGTAGAGCGGGAACTGCACCATCAACCAATGCGCTTTCATCCACGGGTTGGGATGATTATGCCATGGGGGCCCGTCAGTGCGCCATGCAGATAGAGATTAGCAAGGCATCGGCCGTTGTTGGTGAAGAACACCGACCTATCGAGGTTATTTTTCATTATAAAACTCCGGCAGGAGGTGATGCCTCGGTTACTTTTGTGCCGGGTGCAAACTGGGAGAATTACAATCGGGATTTCTGGGTGGATACAGCTACCGGAGCAACAAGCATTATTCCATTTTATTGGGAAAATTTGACCTTGAATGGAAATCCTTCTTTAAGTGTCAAGTTGGATAGATTCCCCGCTTTTCTTGCTAATCTTGTGACTACAGGAGCGACTGCTGCGGCAGACTTACGCACCAATCATTCCCTGTCGATCTGGTCGAATCCAGCTGGCAACGGGGTGAGCTTGCCCAGCATACCCAGCAGGGCAATTGAGTTGGGTGTGGTGATCAGGGATGGAGAGGATCTGGTGACAGCCAATCCTTTCAACACAGGTTTGGTGGGACTGAGGGGGTTTGAGCGGGGTTTTTCAGTGGTGACGGATCACCGGGTGTATCTCGTGGGTAATCTGAACCAGACGACAGGCCCGATACCCAATGGCAGCGGTATACCTGCGGGTACCCCTTATTACCCGCCGCTGTCGATTTTTGCCTCTGATAAACGTTTTGGTACGGGAGCAGGATCGATTACCGGCGGTAACATCAGACTTGATGGGCAGCTGACCAGCTTGGCAGATGATGGGTCGACCGTCAATCCCTTGGATTTGAGAACCGGTACTGCAGATGGAGCGGGGGCGGTTAGTGGAAACCAGATTAATGCAAACCTGGCACAAATCGTCAGCCCTGCCCAGTTGCCCCCGGTTAATAAAATGACCTGGATGGTGGTGGTTGAAGAAATAGGGGAAAATTAGTGAGGAACTAATACGCCGGAACCTAACCATTGGGCGATGTTCTGGTGCCACTCGGCGTTGGCATGCACCGACCAATTTCCCATTGGATTCCAGTCATCACTGAGTGGGCGGAGATTGCGGTCAAAATTAACAAGGTGGTGTTTGGATTCATCAGCACTAAAGAATTTTTTCTCCATTGGAAATGATGAAGCAAAAACAAGGGCTTGCCCCATTGCTCCACGGTCATCCTTATCAGGATAGAGGGTGTAGATTTGAATATCGCTGAAAACTCTGGCCAGAGTGGCTGCCGAATGTTTGATAACCTGGTCATGAGGCGGGGTTACATAGCTGACAAAATTCACTATCAGTAAACCTTTAGGTTTGAGCAGGGCCTGTATTGCTTGATAGGCTTCCAGTGTGTAAACGTGTTCGGGATGTATGCCTCCTCCAGCCAGATCAAGGATGATGAGATCCCAGTGATTTTTTTCTTCCTGTAGGGCTTTCACCAGAAATGCCCTTGCATCGCTTATATGGACCTTTGCATCGCTGTTTTTATTAAAGGCAAAAAATTGTTCGGCAATGCTCAATACGTTCTGGTCAATTTCGACACAGTCTACTTGGTAACCTATCCTGTTCAGGTTCTTGGCCATTGTGCCTGCACCCAGGCCGAGGATCAAGGCGCTTTTAGCGGGTTCCCGGGAAGAGGCTTGATCCGCTGAACTCTCGATAGTAAAACCCAGCAGAGAGGTTTCTTTAGACGGTTTCGAGGGAAGCAGGAGGGCAGCCTTGCGGTTAATAATATTAATGTATTCGAAGCGGCTTTTATCCCAATGCACGCCACCTACATGGTTCTGACTGGCTCCGTCAAGCAAGAGGATGCGGGAATTGTCGCGATGATCCGCCAGCACATCAATTTGGCCATAGGGAGTCGCGCGCCGATCCAGAAACTGCAGGCCCATTTTTAATTCAGGTGGCTCGATAGTGAGTTTTGTGAGGCTTAGAAAAAAAACTACACAGACGGCTGTTTTCCGAACAGTCATGTTGGCAAAACCCGGCAAAGCTAAAGCTATCAGGCCAAGGCATATGATGAAGAATGATCTGCCAACTCCAAAAGAAGGAAGCAAGTAGTAGGCTGTGAGTAAAGCTCCAAAAATAGAGCCCACGGTACTGAGCGCAAAAAGGTTGCCAGCGATCAGTGATGCTCGCACTTTCCCGTTTTTCCTGGCATCGATGATGCCGATGGCCAAGGGCACCGCAGTTGACAATAATACTAGTGGTGGTCCAAGTAAAAACAGGGCGACAAATATGGGGCCCGCCACAGCCCCCAATTCCAAGCCCAATAATAAGAGGGATGGCCCAAAGGCAGGAATAAGGCCAATCCAGGCACTTGCATAGAGGATGTGCAGTGATAATCGTCTTGAGAGCAGGTTAATGCGGTTGGTGAGTTTTCCGCCCCAGCGATAACCGAGAGCTAAATAAAATAAGGTCACCGAAAGCACCGCTCCCCAGATGAAAATGCTGGTGCCAAAGCTTGGCACCATGTATCGGCTGGCAAGGATTTCCAGAGCCAGCGTTCCAGAACCACAAACAAAAACGCTTATGTTAAGCCCGGTATTAGCGGATTTTTTCATGTATTCCTCCTTCAATTGTATTGGCCGGAGTGAGTGTGCTTGCCTGCTGTATTTGGTTCTGGGCTTGTTCTTTTGTCATTCCACACAAAACAGATGTTTCGTACAAAAGCTGGATTCGGTCAAGGTCTAGTGACGAAAAAGCAGTGAGTGTTGCACTTGCATATACGCTTTCTTTGTCTCCGATAAAATTGCTCATTAGCCCGACCGCTCCCATAAGCAGTCGCAAGAGTTGGTTGTGACGATTAATCGTATTGGTGTTGAGATCGAGTAAGAGAGTGGCTTGGGTTAGCTCACTGTCATTGTTCCAAAAGCCCCACCAAAAACCCGAAGGGCTGCGGCGGTAGGGTTTGTATTGGGGGGCCACTGCGGAGAACTGTGAACGGGGAATGAAATGGATATGCATGTTTGCACCCTCTTGCCCCTCATCAATAATGGAAATTTTTGTGGAATTGAGCAGTGGAGTAAGCTGTCTGATGTTGGCTTGCAGAAATTTCTTGTCATCAGCGTCAGGTTCTCCATGAATTTTGATCCGGATATCCTGATTCCATTTGCGAACCACTCGCCCGCTTTCGCCATTGGCTGTGCCAAAACTGTGGTTCAGAAAAGTATCGACTGTTTTGTCAGAATATCGACTGTTCAATGGGAGTTGCAAATTCTCCTGATGCCGGGTCTTGCGCCATTGTGGGTGAATCTCCAAGCCGATTAATAAAATCAAGCCCAGGACAAAAAAAATGTTCAAGGCCCTGCTCATAGTATAGCTGTATTCCAGTGAATATTTATTTACTATTTTTAAAAATATTCAAGTAGCAATCTATCCTGGGAAGTGAGGGCATGGGAGGTGTTTTATTTAATCACACCGATTCTCGAGTCCCAGGAGCTGAGCGCTTCAGGTTTCCCAAAACCAGGATCCGCACCGTTCAGCCAGGTTGGGTGGTAGGGGCCGACAAAAGTGATATCGGCATCAGGTTTGATCTCATCATCCAAGCTGATTGCCCAGAAACAAGCGTTGATGAGGAGGCGACGATAGCCGGGATTGAGGATGTCGTCGGAGGCACCGTAGGTAGTGGTGAAAGTGCGGCCCTTGCTGCCGTTTTTCCCTTTGTAAGT
>DAOUQC010000114.1 GCA_030625775.1 Verrucomicrobiota bacterium | reverse complement strand
CGCTCACGTCGATCATCTCGGTCATGGAGAAAGCCAGGGATCACTCGCCCACGATGACGAAAAAAATGCCATTCACTATGGTGCCGACGACAACGCATCCGGAACCGCAGCGATGCTGGAAATCGCCCAGTATCTGGTCGCTCAGCAAAAAGCCGGTAAGCTGAAAATGAAACGCGATATCATTTTTGCCGCCTGGTCAGGTGAGGAACTCGGGCTGATCGGTTCGACTTATTACGTGAACCAAGCCACAGCATCTAAAAACCCTCACGCACACAGCAAAGGTGAATCTTTAAGCACCAAACTCGCCGCCTGCCTGAATCTCGACATGGTTGGACGCTTACAAAAAAACCTGGTACTTCAGGGAGTCGGTTCCAGTTCCGTCTGGACGGGTGAAATCGAACGCCGCAATGTTCCCGTAGGCTTACCTATCGTCACCCAAAAAGACACCTACCTCGCCACCGACGCGACGTCATTTTATCTGCGCGGCGTGCCCATCCTCAGCGCCTTCACCGGAGCCCATGAGGACTACCACTCCCCTCGCGACACGGTGGACAAAATCAATTTCGAAGGCACTCAGAAAATCAGCCGCCTGATGGCACTCATCGCCCGTGGCTTGATCACCAAATCCGCAGCGCCTGATTACGTCAAAGTTGATCCGCCGAAAAACAAGGGTGGTCGCGGCGGCCTGCGCGCCTACCTCGGCACGGTTCCCGACTACGCCCAGGGCGATATTGTAGGGGTGAAACTTTCCGGCGTGGCGCAAACCGGCCCCGCCGCCAAAGCAGGCATCAAGAGCGGTGATATCATCGTCAAACTGGGAGGTAAGGATGTGAAAAACATTTACGACTACACTTACGTCATCGGCGACGTCAAAATCGACGAGGAGATCGAAATCGAAGTGCTGCGTGACGGCAAACGCCTAAAGTTGAAAATCACCCCGGGGTCGCGGGATTGAGAAACAAAATAAATCATTTCAAGCATAATAGTGAATTGAATGACGTCATCCTACTCCTTTGACAAACTCGACTAAGCTTCTACTCGACAGCACCTTGAGTTAGACGCAGCTCTTGTAATTGCTGCTTATGTTCATGTTTTAAGCCCATATGACTATGACTGGGTTGTTTCGTATGGCATTCAGCACAGAGAGCTTGCAAATTCCGGATTGAATCATCACTCTTGACGCCGTTTCTATGGTGTGAATGCAATAAAGATTTATTAGCTATGCAATTGACCTTACATTTCTCGCATACCCAGTTAACGCAACTTCTGTATTTGCTACTAGTTTCTCTCCAATTATCAGCATATTTACTTCTATTTTTACCAGCCTGGTATTTTGGCTTAAACTTAAAATATTTTTGGTAGTTACTAAAAAATTCTTCTAATGCAAAACTAGAAAATATTTCCTTATTTTGGCCATGATGTGTATAACCATTATAACTCAGATGTTTTAAGCAGTTTTTACACACTTTTAATTGAGTTTCTCCGTCCTCATATTCATCCGTGTCCTTGTTGTTTCCATCAATATAAAAATATCCGCTTATGTCGTGCTTAGCTACATATCTATCATATCGTCCTCTTGAGTGCATTTTGTCTAATGTTTCGCAGTATGCTACATGGTATTTGTTTCCTAAAGCGCCATTCTCTATCGAATCCGTTATTTTCCACCCATGATCCTGAATATATAGCAGAACCTGCCTACCTTTATAAGACAGAAGTCCGTTAGATTTGATTTCAATATCATCAAGTTCAACGACAATCCCATCTCCAGTAAGTAGCGTGTCTACGTCAGCTAATACTGGTAAAGTTACCGTTACATCAAACTTACGTTCGGCGGCACTCATCATTCTAACGCAGTCATGCAAGGCTCGAAAATTTACATTCAATTTCATCTTACTTGCTTATAATTTTTAGAATCTGAGTTTCAGAATTTGTTACCAATTTAAACGTTACCCTTCGTGAGCGCCCCCCATTTTCCTCACCATCAGTGAAGATCAATTTTGATGATGAATAACCTACAGCGGCAATGTTGGATTTTATCCAAGACCTCTTGGAAGCAATGTTTTTAAGATTGTAAATGTAAGAGAGGACAGACCTCGTGCGACCTTGAGAAAGGTTCATGTTATTAAAATAAGCATCATCTTTTGAGGTGTTTGAATTCCATCTTGAGCTGGTGTGTCCTTCGATACGTATTTCCTGTATCGATCCTTCAAACTGCTCGATCACTTCAAGATACCTAGGAAAGAAATCATCAAGAATTTCTTCAAATTTAGGATTTAGAGTAATTTTCCCCACGCCAAACAAAACATCAGGAGATTTGAAATTGAAGGACAAGTCATCTTTATGAATTTCGGCATCCCACAATGGCAGGTCTGATTTAAATTCATCTATAAGGGCATTATAGATATCTACTTTATTATTTTGATATGCAGCTGCAATTTCTTTGATTTTGTCTCTCTCAATTTGATAACGATCGGCCAGCGCTTTCACCTTGTCTCTTTCAGCTTGAAAGCGACTTGCTAGTTCCTTCACCTTATCCCTGTCGTCTTGATAAACAGTTGCCAAGTCCTTTGCCTCATCTCTTTCGAGTAATGCGTTACGCATAAGCACAATTGATATAAATAAAAAAACCATCATTAACCCTGCCATTAAATCTGAAACCGATAACCAATGATCGTCTTCCGATTTGTGATGACTCGCACTCTTTCCGAATAATGACTCAGACATGATTTATTAGGATTTGGTAATTACCCGCATAGCCTCAGTAAGCTTGCTATAATCCTCTGTGAACTGCCCACTTATTCGGGCTAACGCTTGTCCCATTTGGGTCATAACTCGCTCTACCTCCTGGGTCATTGAACTGTCTATCATTTCCAATTGTTTGTTTACAGCTTTACCGGTCAGGTCAACAGACTTCGTGACTTCACTTTCCATTGCGTCGAACGTTCGGTTCATTTCATTGACCTGTTTTTCTAAAAGTTCAGATATTGAAGCTTCCAATTGTGTGTTGACGTTCGCTATGCTGTCTATAAATGATTTTTGTATGCCTTCGGTATTAGAGAGAAGTGCTTGATAGCTTTGATTAGCAGCCTCAGCAGAAGACGTGATGGATTCCACGGTTTTTTCAACATGCAATTGCATCTCAGGAACCGCTTTGACTGCCTGATCCCGCATTTCTACAAATGCTTCCAAGTGACTCGAAAGCTCAGTGATTTGATGTTGGTTTACGGTAATAATTGATTCCAACCTAGACATGCTTTCGGGGATAGCTTTTGTCTCACTATTGATACTAGTGACTGACTTCTCGATATCAGTTATGGCTTTTACTCCCTCCGAATATTGTTTTATCATATCCTCCAATTGGGTGCTGTAGTTCACTTGCCAGTCCACCAACTTTTTCACAGACGCATCTAATGCTTTGAAATTATCGCCAAACTGCTCAATGAGGTTATCGTTGAACTCCTTAATTACGTCGTTTAATGCTTGGATTACTTGCTCGGTAGCTGATTTTGATAGCATTTCAGAGAAATCCTCAAGGCTTTTCCAGAGTTCCTTTGAAAAATCTCCGAATGATTTTTCTCGGGCCCGCTGACCATCACTAATATCACTTCGTAGAAGTTTGATTTGCCCCACCAGACTAGCTTCCTCATCTCCGGATATTGCCTTTTTTAATCCTATAAGATGATCCTCTTGACTAACAATCGCCCTCAAAACATCTTTTGGCTCTACATCTATAATTTCGTCAGTAGCGCGATTTCCTCCAAAAAGTGGCGTTGCTCCAATTATTTTATAACCAATTGCACTGGCCATTCCTACCAAACTCGTAATGAAGGCTGTTTTGAGTCCATTAAGTAGTGATTCGATGCTCCCATCGATGTCCTGAGGATTAAAATCAAGGAGTCCTATTACAATTCCAATAAACGTTCCCAATATTCCTAGGGAAGTGAGTAAGCTCGGCGTAATCGCGGTAAATAATCTTGCCCTTTGAACAAATGCTAACAGCAACGAGGCTCCGAATGTTACAATGATAATGGTTAAAAATACATTGGTAACAGAATGTGCATCAGTGTTAGATAAAATACTTTCCAGAGGTGTTGCTAAATCTAACATATTTTATAATATTATAATACTTCGAGTCTATTTACTTCTCCATCGTCTCCCGGTAACAAGCCTCCATCGCGGCAATCTGTTGGTCAAAACCAAACTTCTCGGCAACCGAATCCTTAGCCTGACGAGAATATTGAGCTAACAATGTTTCATCACCGGTGAGCTGCAACAATGCTGCTGCCAAAGCTTCAAAATCCTTCTCCTCCACTAGGATCCCATCCTTACCACTGGTTACCGCTTCCGGTATTCCCCCATGTTGAGTTGCCACGACCGGCAAACCAGCTGCCATCGCTTCCAGCATTGCATTGGGAACACCCTCCTGATCTTCATTTTCGGTTAGCTCGCTGGGATGCAGAAACAAGTGGGCTTTGGCAAACTCCGCTTTCAATTTCTCCTGACTCACCCAACCCTGGATTTCAACATTGTTCTCAAGACCTGCTTTTTTCACTTCTTCGCGAAAATGATCTTCATCCGGCCCACTGCCGCACAAGACGTATTTTAAATCCGGCCAGCGTTCGACCACTTTTGGCAAAGCCTTCAATACGGTGAACAAACCTTTTTTCGGGATCAATCGACAGGCCTGCAGCAAACGCCACTTACCATCCTCGGGCGACCTTCTCTCCTCAAACTCAATCGATTGCAGCGGTACGGGCGTGCGATTCATACGCAACTTGCCCTCCGGGCAGCCCAGCTCCCGCAATCGATCCAGTAGTGACTCACTGCGTGCCAGCACCACCCTGGACTCTTGAAAAACCTGCTGCAATCCCTTCACATACTCCGGGTCATCCATGAATTTTACCACATCGACCCCGTGAAAAGAAACCAACCAGGGAACACCGCTTGCTTGCAGCATACGTCGGTATTTCACCGCTTTGTGCCCATAGTACACATGCACCAGGTCAGGTTTCCATTGTTTCAGTAAATCAACCAAATCGTAAGGGTGATAATACTCCCCCTCGTGGCCAACATAACCCACCGGACGTGGTGGCGGCCATTGTTTGACAAGATGTTTATACCAGAAACGCAGCAAAAAATTCCCTCGGAAACGCGGACGCTGCATTTTTTTCATCGCTACCATCGGATCAAAAGGGAAACGTTCCAGATTGGCCACGTTCTCTGCAAAGACCACATTACGGAATTTTTTCAGGCCGGTGATCTGGCGATAGAGACTCTGCATCTCAGGCTTCAGGTAAGTCCCGCAAAGACTCACTACAAGAGGTCGTTCTTCCCCGTCTGTCCCTGATTGTTGATCACTCGCTGCCATGATCCACCTTCCAACGGTCTAACAATTCCTGATAATAGCCCTCGAGCCGGGCCACTTGCGCCGACTGTTCAAAATCCGCCCTCATGCTCTCCCCTGCTGCCCGGCCCATCCGTTGACGGTAATCATTATCCTCAAGCAAGCATTTCACTTGTTCGAGCAAACCTTCGCGATCACGCTCCTCAACCAACAAACCTGTCTCTCCCTGCTTCACCGCTTCCGGAATCCCACCGTGCAGCGTCGCCACTACAGGCAAAGCCGTTGCCATCGCTTCCAGCATCGCATTAGGTATGCCTTCCTGATTCTGATCCGCCGTGATCCGGCTGGGATGAATGAAAATGTGTGACTGATGATACAAGTCACGCAATTCCTCCGAGCTCAAAAACCCAGGGAAATCCACCTGACCGGTGAGGCCCAGTTCTTCAGCCAGCTTTTGCGTCTCCTCCATCAGCGGCCCGTCACCTGCCAAAGTCAGTCGGGCATTGGGATAAGACTTCAACAGCTCTGCAAAAACATTCAAGGTATCGTCGAGCCCCTTTTTCTCCACCATGCGGCAAGCCTGGATCAATCGCCACTGCCCGTCTTGTGGCGCAGGGCGCTCAATCACCGGAAAACCTTCCATTGGAATCCCGGTGCGATTCAGCCTGATTTTGCTTTCGTCGCAGCCCAGCTCAATCAAGCGTTGCTTCAAACTCTCCGAACGCGCCATCACCATCGGCAAGGTCCTCAGCAAATCGCGCAAGCGGTCCACATAGCCGGGTTGATCTTCCCTTGGTTGCACATCCATGCCATGGAAAGAAACCACCACCGGGCGATCCCAGCGTTTGATAAAAGGCAGCAAATGCACCCCGGTGTGCCCAAAATACACATGCATCATGTCCGCCTTCCTCTTTTGCAAGGCCCTCTCCAGAACCCTGTATTCCCCGCGGTAAACAATCGCTGGTTCTTTCTTGATATACTTCAACCAGAATCGCCGAATAAAATTGCTGCGCACCTTGCTGTGGATCTCCACCGCATCAAAAGGAAAACGGTCTTCACTGCGCCGTTCCTTGGCAATGACAAAGGTATCAAATTTGCGCAAACCCGAGACCTGCCGGTAAATGTGTAACATTTCCGGTTTTAAAAAAGTCGTACAATAACTGGCCAATATGGGTTTTGACATGATCAGGGGCAATCTGCACGGCCCACCCCATTTGTCGATGCCCTTTTATGCAGAGATTGCGCAAAAAAATCCTATTCCCTTTACCTCCCTCTGCTGAGCCTTTACGGTTAAATCTGCATTTCATATGCACAGGAAGACATACACAAGAAAATGAAATTGCTTGCAACAACATTGCTGCCTTTAATTGCACTCTCTCTGCAAGCCTGTGATCGCCGCCTCCCTCAAGGATCACCGCCACCGCCAAAACAAAGCCCACCCGTCTCACCTATTTACCCCATCATTAAAACTGCTCTGAGCGATCCCGAATCCCTGCGAAATATCCTCTTCTCAGATGTGGTTCGAGCCAGCAGTGGAAAAGAAATTATCCCGCTCGACCCTAATCTGCCAGCTGATGCCGAACTCATCGCAGCCCTGGAGAACGCTATCAATAACACGCTGCTCCGCTTCAATCGCCCAGACAGCCCCACTTCTACTGAAAAGCGTATCAACGAGGTGAGCAAACATTTCGAAGCAGCCTTGCGGCTCGAGATCGATTCCACCGACGGTTTTGTTTGCGCGCCCCCCCTTACCCGTGCAGGCAAAACCCAGCACAGCGGATACCCCGACCTGCGCATTGTTCATCAGGAAACCGGAAGAGTCAGTTATCTCGACCCCAAATTAGTCGCTTCAGACACAATCAACAGCTCACTGCGCAGCTTCTATTTCACTCCCAAAAACAAAACTGGAAAAATCCAGGAAGATTCCCATCATCTACTGCTAGGCATCGAACATGACGGCCATAACGGAAGCTGGAAGTTCACTGGTTGGAACCTGGTAGACCTCTCATTGCTCAAAATCCGCTTGAAACCTGAGTTTCAAGCGAGCAACAGAGATATTTACCGCAAAGAGCTGATCTTGAGTAAAAACCAGACCAAAAAAGTGCCAACAGACTGACAAATCTCTAAAAACAAGTCGAAAATCACTTTTTTATTAAGAAATCTTATTTTTTAATTGATTCTCATTCAGAAAAAGCTTAAATAACGTCTGCGGTAGTACTGTAAGCGCATTCCATATTATGTTTAAGATATTATTTGCTATAGTAGCAGTAACAACAATAATTTCCATGGGAATCGTGGGTAAAATTGGCTTGCAGGGATCTGCTCCAGTTAATAAACCCGCAGCGATGACAATCGGTGCTAATGGGTCCTTGGCTTTTCCAGGTCGCGTGCCTGCACCTGAAACGGTTTACCAACTCCGACGTGCGATTCAGATGGAGGATATGGAAGCATTGAATGCGCTTCTTATAGAAAACCAACTGTTCGTGGCACCCTCTACCAGCAAATAATTCCTTTCGGATAAACCCGATCACTACTGCCCTGTCCTACTGAAAAGTGGCACAGGGCTTTTTTCCGCCTTGTAAGCTCATTCAGGAGTTCTATTCAAAAAATCCAAGCCAGCTCCGCTACCAGCACTTTCATCACGATTGCGCATGTTGTCGGCGATACCCGCAAGAAAAGGTTTTAGCTGATTTTGAACTGATTCCGATACTTCGGCATCTTCCATTGCTTCGCTCATTAGCTTGATCCAACGATCCCGCTCAGCAATACCTATTGAAAACGGCAGATGACGCATCTTCAGACGTGGATGGCCACGTTTCTCGGTGTACCTCGTAACTCCACCAAGGCGAAAATTCAAAAATTCCCGTAGCCGCCACTCCGACTGCTCCCATTGGCCCTCTGGATACATCGGGCCTATCAAATCATCTACTTTTACACGTTGGTAAAAGGCGTGCACCATCCGACCAATGCCTTCCTCACCTATTTCTGCAAACACTTCTGCTTCATTCATCACAACACCCTACACGCTTGCCTGTATATTCACCAAGAATTTGCTGGAGCCCGGTCAAGTGTATTTGCATGATTTTACCCCATGCCATGATATGTTCCCAAGATGAAATCCATCCGCTTTGCGTCCATTGTTGGTCTCATTTTTACATGCCTGACAGTCACGCTGTCGACCTCTTGTAAAAAAGCTACCAATCCCAATGCCAGCATAGAAATCCCTGAACTGAAACTCAAGAATGGTCAAACTATACGCACCATTATAGAAACGCTCTCTGAAGGAGGCACTATGCAGATTTTAGGCAGCGCTCAAGCAGGGAATGGTGAAATGTTTATCCAACGGGTACGCGTATTCGACATGACTAAAAACAAAGATCATTTTGTCTATGACATTCAAAAAAATGACTCAGTGGCCAGCCTGATGTGGAAAAAACAGGATATCCCCTCGGAAACCAAATCAACTCTAATTGGACGACCCATCACCGCTGTTAAAAAAGATGGTCAGTGGGTTTTGCAACTCACAGAAGGCAATGCGAGTCCTAAACAGATGGAGGAAATCAAAACATTCGAAGCTCACGCCAACCGGGGCTGGCACCCCCGGGGGCCAGTTAAAATCGGTGACTCCTGGACATTCGAACCCAAATTCATCAGTCACATCATCCATAAAGATCTGGAAAATGTTGAAGCGATCGGAACCTTGACGCTGCTCGCGGTTGAAGATGGCAATGCCGCTATTTCTGTCAAAATCAAAGGCGGTGGGACGCAGGTAGATGAAAAAGGCTCTATCTCGAAAGCCGATATCGACTTGACGGGAAGTGCTATCTACTCCTTGGAAACCGGACTTGAAATCGCCCTGGATATGAAAGGGCATGTCACCAGCGGAGTGCAGCACACAAACGGAGAAATCAAAGCAGTCCGCTTGCCTTTGGTAATCAAGGATAGGAAAAAAATCCTCGATTAAGACAAGATTACCGTGGGAATTCAGTGCCGTTTTCCCTCTCTCAAGTGACAGAATCAAAAGCTGCCTTCACCGGAATTGGCCAGAGGCAAATCCTCTCTGCAAAACCATCAAGCATCGTAATCGATTTGCTGGAAAATCCCACCCCCCATCAGAACATCCCCGTCATAAAAGGCACAAATCTGACCTGGAGTCAATGCTCTTTGAGGCTCTGAAAATTCGATCGTCATCTCCTTGCCGTCAGGGTCTTCCTCCAGGATCCGGATTGAACAAGACGGACAACGATAACGAGGCTGGGCGCTCAAATTGGATGCCTGCGATAAAGGACGGTTGGTCAGGCTGACAGACGTCACCCGGCAATGTGATGCATACAAGTGAGGTGTTTCTGGATCATCAAATGCCACCACCAACTCATTGCGCTCCGGTCGTTTTTCTACCAGCACATATGCTTTGCCATACACTGGAGAAGAGACCCGCAAGCCTTTGCGTTGTCCAAAAGTGTACAAATGCAATCCCTGGTGCTCTCCGACTTTTTTGCCATCGGAAGTCACAATGTCTCCGGGTTGATCAGGAATGTAATGTTTTAGAAAATCCGCCATCTTGATTTGCCCCATGAAACAAATCCCCTGACTGTCTTTCTTTTTGGCTACAGGAATATCGAAACGCTCGGCCTCAGTGCGCACCTCGCTCTTCGGCAAATCCCCTACCGGAAACAAAACATTCCTAAGCTGCTCTTGTTGCAGCAAAGCTAGAAAATAGGTCTGATCCTTGTTGCCATCCACCCCCCGTAATACGTCCACGCCGCCCGCATCATTATAATTTCGCAAGCGCGCGTAGTGTCCCGTTGCAATCGCATCAAAACCTTGAGCCAGGGCAAAGTCACGAAACACCCCGAATTTCATTTCCCGATTGCACATCACATCCGGGTTGGGAGTCACTCCTTCGCGATACCCCTTGAGCATATATTCCACCACCCGCTCACGATAAGCATCCATC